>CALVFY010000027.1 GCA_944326945.1 uncultured Rikenellaceae bacterium | reverse complement strand
TAATCGAGTGACCGATTCGGCCGCATCCGGTACCGCTATGGCTACCGGCCACAAAACCTACAACGGCGCCATCGGGGTAGACACCGCCCGAAAACCCGTGGAAAATATCGTGGAACGTGCCCAGAAAAAAGGTCTTGCAACCGGCATCGTCGTCACAAAAGACATCACCGACGCCACTCCAGCCGCCTTCATGGCCCATCAACCGAGCCGCAAGATGGCCGAAGAGATCGCATCAGATATAGCTGGCAGCAATGTGGATCTCTTTATCGGAGGAGGGCGTAATCGTTTCGAAAAACGCCAGGACGGAGTGAATCTGACCGATCAGCTTCGCAAACAGGGTTATGCCATTGCTTACACGCTCGACGAAATCAAAAACGTAAAATCGGGCAAACTGGCAGGTCTTATGGCCTCGGGCAATCTGAAAAAAATGACCGAAGGCCGAGGCGATTATCTTCCCCAAGCCACTGCACAGGCCCTCACCATTCTCCAGAACAACAGCCCGAAAGGATTTTTCCTCATGGTGGAAGGATCTCAAATCGACTCGGGAGGTCACGACAACGATGCCGAAGTAGTGATCGCCGAAACGCTCGATTTCAACAAGGCAATCGCCGTGGCATTCGATTTTGCCGATCGCAATCCGGGAACTTTGGTCGTCGTAACGGCCGACCATGAGACCGGAGGCCTGACGATTCCTTCGAATAAAGCCGATTTCACTCAGGGAGAATCGGGTATCAAATATCTTTTCAGCACGGGCGGACACACCGGAATCATGGTCCCGATTTACGCTTACGGAACCGGAGCTCAAAATTTCAGCACCATTATGGAGAATACCGATCTACCCAAGAAAATGGCTGCGTTGCTCGGTTTGGAATAATTCTCCGAACAGGATAAAACAAAAACAGGTTCGTGCATATGCACGAACCTGTTTTATACATGTCAGCTATACGATCATTTATCAACCGGCATCGGTCCGTATTGGTTGTCACCTTCCTGACTGGATTTGCAAAGCAGAACGATCATCCAGATCCAACCGATCAGAGGGATCAAACCGATAAAGATCCACGGCCAAGACTTTCCCGTATCCTGCAAACGACGTACGCAAGCGGCCAGAGACGGTAAAAGCAGTGCCAGGCTATACAAGCCATAGACAAATCCCAAATGGGGAATCAGAGAGATAATCTGTGCCACAATAGCAAAAATCACATAAAACAGGACGAACATCCAATACCCCTTGACCCCTAAACGGCCCGAAAAATTCACATAATTGTTCTTCACCGCGTCGATAAAGTATTTCATAAGACCAAGATTATTTTTACACCTACTCTAAAAATACGGTTTTCGGCATCCCCGCTCTTTGTCATACGAAGTTAACAAAATATCTGCACATAAATTCCCCTCGAACCCAAAATTAAAAAAGATTTCAACCTAACATACCATCGTCGATTCCTGATGTTTTGCTTATCTTTGCGGGGATTACCCATTTTCGACAAAAACATGGCGTGGATTTATCTCATTTTAGGCGGAGTATTCGAGATCGGATGGCCCTTGGGTTTCAAGCTGGCCGACACGTTTCCGCAAGGACGATTGATATTCATCATTCTATCTGTCATCTCGATGGCCTTGAGCGGACTTTTTCTATACATGGCCCAACGCACCATTCCCATCGGTACGGCTTATGCCGTGTGGACCGGAATAGGTGCCGTAGGAACCCTGCTTATCGGCATATTGGCATTCAATGATCCGGCCGGGTTCTGGCGACTCTTCTCGGCTTTTCTCATCATTGCAGGCATTATCGGCCTGAAATTAGCCTGATTCGGTCCATGATCCCACTGTCAGATATCGCCTCCCTGCGAGAGATCGGCACCACCCTAATCCAATGGTATCAGCTCCACCGAAGAGAGCTCCCCTGGAGAGAGACCCGCGATCCGTATTGTATTTGGATTTCGGAGGTGATCCTCCAACAGACCCGCGTGGCTCAGGGCATCGATTACTACCGACGATTCATCGAACGATTTCCAGACCCTGTCTCACTGGCCACCGCCCCCGAAGACGAAGTGCTCAAGCTCTGGCAGGGACTCGGCTACTATTCCCGGGCACGGAATCTGCACACCGCTGCCCAACAGATCGTTCAGGATCACGGAGGAGCCTTTCCCCGCACCTACAAGGCGGTTCGCACTCTGAAAGGCGTGGGTGACTATACGGCGGCGGCCATCTGTTCCATCGCGCTCGACCTTCCCTATGCCACCATCGACGGGAATGTCTATCGGGTACTCTCCCGAGTGTTCGATCTGGCCCTTCCCATCGACACCAACCGAGGCAAACAAGCCTTCGCAGAACTGGCGGCCTCAATGCTCGACCCACACCGTCCTGGACTACACAATCAGGCTCTCATGGAGTTCGGTGCCCTGCATTGTGTTCCCTCCACTCCCGACTGTCTGACCTGTCCCCTGTCGGACCGCTGCCTGTCACACATTGCCGGCAATGTCGGAGAACGTCCTGTCAAACGCACAAAAACGCCTCCCATCCCGCGCTACTTCAATTACCTGCATATCGTATGGCACGGACACACCCTGCTCTCCCGACGTGAGAAGGGCGACATCTGGCAGGGACTCTATGAATTTCCCCTGATCGAAACCGACTCCGAAGTCCAATGGGAGGAGATAACACGAACCACACGATTCAAAGAGTGGTTTCCCCGTCAGGAGCAACCCCAATTGTGTGGCATGAAACAGATGCGTCCACACCGATTGTCGCATCGTACGATCCATGCACGTGTTTGGAGACTAAACCTCTCCTCAGACACACTTCCCGATTCACTGAGTCGGTTTGTCCTTACCGGAGAAGGAGATCCCGGAGAAAGAGCCGTTCCACGGTTGATCGACCTCTATTTCGAAACCCTCAGAAAAGATCGCGGGCAATAATCCTCTCTCAGATACGCTTGCTACGCCAGTGCCCTCTCTTCAGATAGAACCAACAAAGAGTCATCATAACAATGGCATAGACATGTTCGGCAGTCCAACAGAGAGCCACATCGACCCTGAGTTTCAAAATAATCCACACCACATACAGGGCATAGACCACCAGGGCCCCCAACTCCATAGCCAATGCCGAACGGGTATTTCCGGTTCCCGACACCGTATTGAAGATAATAAAACAGGGAATATTTACCAAATAAGAGGACACCATCACCCAAAGCGCCGGGACAGACGCCTCGATCAAAGAGACATTATCCGTATAGAGACGCAGGATCGTCTGTGGAAAAATCATCATCAATAACATGATGGGCACCACGACCGCATAACACATGCGAACGGTACGTCCGCACGTGCCGAGCACATACCGAGCCTGTCCCGCCCCCATCAGATTGCTCACCAGAGAACTGGTCGTCGAACCGAATGCATTGACCACAATGAACATCAGTGAAGAGATACTCCTCACCATGTTGGTAATAGCCAGTGGCCGTTCGCCCAGATGTTCCACCGCCAAAAAGAAGAGAAACCACGTACTGATCGAAATGAACGACTGAATCATCGTCCAGACGGAGATTCCCAAAATATGCCTTAATAACCCGAAATCGAACTTGCCGCGCAACGAAAAACCGTATTTGACACGATCCACCTTCACATGAACGTAAATCATGAAGAAGATCACCGAAACCGCTTCGGCCACCGACGAGGCGATTGCCGCTCCGGCAATCCCGAGCTCAGGGAAACCACACTTTCCGAAAATCAGCATATAGTTGAGCACTACATTCGAGAGCACCATCACGATCGAATTGATCGTCAGCACCCTTGTACGGGTAATTCCCACGAAAAAAGCCCGGTACATGACCGCCACGAACGAAAAGAAGAAGCCATAAACACGCCATTCCATATACTGTTCCGTGGCCGCATAGACGGCATCCGACTGAATGAAGAGTCGAAGCACCACGGGGGTCGCCCACTGCGAAACGAAAAAGAGTACCGCAGCCAATGCCAGGAGAAAAACAGTCCCCTGTCTGAAAATAGATCCGATCTCCTCATAACGTTTCTCCCCGTTGCGTCGTCCGATCAGAATCTGTACCCCCACGCTGAATCCGAAAGCCAGCATGAAAATAGCCAGATAGTAGACTCCGGCCAGAGCCGATGCCCCGAGTTCTACCTCTCCCACATGTCCCAAAAATATGGTATCGGTCAGATTGATCATGTTCTCCATGAGCAAACTGAACAAAATGGGATAGGTAATCTGCCATATTTGCCGGTAACTGAATTTCATATCTATCCGTCGTATAAGAATGTTTTCGAAAAAGGACTGCAAAGGTACTATTTTTTCACCGAAAAGCAATCGAATATTGTTTTTACACGAAATATGCGTACATTTGATAAATCAACCCTAAACATTGCAACAGATGAAACACATCCTATCGACGGCCCTCGTTTTCTGTGCGGCCCTTTCGATCTCCTGTTCGGGAAACAAACAGGCGGAGATCTCCGCATCAGGTCTCGAACGAGCCAAATTCCAAACCGTAGTAGACGGTAAACCCACCGACCTTTACATCCTCAAAAATGCAAACGGCATGGAAGTATGCCTGAGCAACTACGGTGCCCGAATCGTCTCGATATGGGTTCCCGATCGACAGGGCGAAATGAAGGACGTAGTTCTCGGATTCGATTCGATCGGCGCCTACCTGGCTGCCCGCAATAATATGGGTTCCGCCATCGGTCGCTATGCCGGCCGCATCGCCCACGGCAAAGCCACCATCGACGGGGTAGAATATAATTTTCCGATCAACAACAACGGCCACAGTATGCACTCCGGTCCGGACGGTTTCCATACCCGCATTTTCAATGCCGAACAAAAAAGCCCATCACAAGTGGCTTTCAGCTACCGGGCAGTGGATGGTGAATGCGGCTACCCGGGCAATTTCGACGTTACGGTCACCTACACGCTCACCGATGACAATGCCGTGGACATTCTCTACGAGGGGACTACCGACAAAACAACCATCGTCAATATGACCAACCACTCCTTCTTCAATCTGGACGGCGATCCGAACCGTCTCAACACGGAATATGTGGTATGGATCGATGCCGACCGGTTCGCACCCATCGACAGCACCTGTCTGACCACAGGCGAACTGCTTCCGGTGGAAAATACGCCGATGGACTTCCGTACACCGACAGCTATCGGAGTCCGTATAGGAGATGATTTCGATCAGTTGCGTTACGGCGGCGGTTACGACCAGACCTGGGCGCTGAATACTCCAGGCGACATAAACCATCGACAAGCCGTCATGTATTCTCCGCACAGCGGTATTATAATGGAGGTCTACACCACTGAACCGGCTCTGCAATTCTATGCCGGAGGCTCCCTCAACGGAACCGTAACCGGTAAAAAAGGCATCGTCTACAACCGGTATTGTGCCGTGTGTCTCGAATCGCAAAAATTCCCCGACAGCGCCAACAAACCCCAATGGCCCTCGTCGGTTCTCAAACCGGGCGAAAAGTTCACCAGCCGGTGTATCTATAAATTCTCCGTCAAGGAATAATCGGACTATCCCGAAACTTTTACTGAATTCATCGGAAGCGACATTCTGTACGGAATGTCGCTTTTTGTCTTTTATTTTCACTCAAAATTACCTACCTTTAGTACCGATTATGCCGCCGGAATCAACCGGCAAAAGAGAGTTGACTACTATGGCACAACAAGTTACAAAGATTTACCCGGTACTGGAAATGAGCTGCGCCGTCTGCGCCATGAACGTGGAAACTCTGGTCCGCACCCTGCCTGGCATCCATTCGGCTTCGGTCAATTTCGCCTCCGCTACCCTCCAAGTGTGCTTCGATCCGGACCGAATCTCGCCCGACAAAATACGTCAAGCCGTACAGGAAATCGGATACGATCTGATTATCGAAACGGACGATCCCGTCCGCCGGCAGGAAGAGGCTCAAAAGAGACACTATCTGGCTCTGAAGCGTTCCACCCTGGGAGCCTGGCTGTTCTCGCTGCCCGTTCTGATTCTGGCCATGTTTTTCCCGGACCTTCCCGGAGGGAAATGGATCATGCTCGTTCTCTCGCTGCCGGTCATATTCCTGTTCGGGCGCACTTTCTACCTGAA
Source organism: uncultured Rikenellaceae bacterium (assembly GCA_944326945.1). GTDB lineage: Bacteria > Bacteroidota > Bacteroidia > Bacteroidales > Rikenellaceae > Gallalistipes. The sequence continues at coordinate 28,834 of CALVFY010000027.1, read as the reverse complement.
TGGCTGGCGACAAGCCCTGCACGGACATGCCAATATGGATACCTTGGTGGCCCTAAGTACCGCCATAGCCTTCCTGTTCAGCCTGTTCAATACTCTGTTTCCTCAATTCTGGCACCACCGCGGTCTCGAACCTCATGTCTATTACGAGGCAGCCTGTGTCATCATTGCATTCGTTCTGCTGGGAAAGCTGCTCGAGGAACGGGCCAAAGGGAACACCTCTTCGGCTATCCGTAAACTGATGGGCCTGCAACCACCTACGGCACGGGTGATCCGGGAGGGAAAAGAGACAGAATTACCGATCGGAGCCCTTCGTCCGGGAGACAAGATAAGTGTGCGTCCGGGCGAAAAAATTCCTGTAGACGGCATCCTGCAGGAAGGCTATTCATTCGTAGACGAAAGCATGATCAGCGGTGAACCGATGCCCGTAAGCAAAAAACCGGGTGCTACCGTACTGGCAGGGACCATCAACCAACGGGGCTCGTTCGTCATGGAAGCGGTCAAAGTAGGAGCCGACACGGTTCTGGCCCGGATCATCACTCTTGTACAGCAGGCCCAGGGAAGTAAAGCTCCCGTACAACGCATCGCCGATCGTATTGCCTCGGTATTCGTTCCCTCCGTACTGGGTCTGTCCCTGCTTACGCTGATTCTCTGGATCGCTATCGGCGGCTGGGAAGACATCTCCTATGCCGTGTTGTCGGCGGTATCGGTACTGGTCATCGCCTGCCCCTGTGCCTTGGGACTGGCCACTCCCACCGCGCTGATGGTGGGAATCGGCAAAGGTGCCGAACATCAGATACTGATCAAGGATGCCGCCGCACTCGAACAATTATGTAACGTAAACACTGTTGTCCTCGACAAAACGGGAACATTGACCGAAGGGCACCCTTCCGTGACCCGCTGGATCTGGATGGAAGAGAATCAGGAGCTCATCGCCCATTACCGTGATCTGATCTACACGGCCGAACTCAAATCTGAACATCCGTTGGGAAGTGCCATAGCCGAATATCTGCTCGAAAACGGAGCCCAAAACATCGGTATCCATTCATTCGAGAGCGTCACCGGCGAAGGTATCGTATTCGGACACGAAACGACACGTTACTGGATCGGGAACCATCGCATGCTGGAAACATACCAGGTAAAAACCACTCCCGAAACCGAAACCCATATCGAACGATTCCAGATGCAGGGAGCCAGTACATTCTTTTTCGGGACAGATGACAAACTGATCGCCCTGGGTGCCGTGAGCGATCAGGTAAAACCCACCTCTTTCGAAGCCATTGCAGCCTTGCGCAAACTTCATATCGAAGTACATATGCTCACGGGCGACAACAAATATGCCGCAGCCTGGATTGTCGGCGAAGTGGGTATCGACCACTATCAGGCGGAAGTGCTCCCCTCGGACAAGGAGGAATACATCCGTCGTTTGCAACAGGAAGGCAAAGTAGTGGCCATGGTGGGCGACGGCATCAATGATTCGCAGGCGCTGGCCCGAGCCGATGTAAGCGTAGCGATGGGAAAAGGTACCGACATAGCCATGGAAGTCGCCATGGTTACACTGATGAATTCCGATCTGATGCTGCTGCCCAAAGCCTACACGCTTTCGAAAAATACCGTAAGACTAATTCGCCAGAATCTCTTCTGGGCCTTTATCTATAATATCATAGGGATTCCCGTGGCTGCGGGTGTACTTTTCCCGTTGTGGGGCATATCCCTCAATCCGATGCTGGCCAGTGCCGCCATGGCCTTCAGTTCCGTCTCCGTGGTCATGAACAGCCTGCGCCTCAAATGGAGCAAATTCTAAACGACTCGATCACCATGAATCCGAAAAAATTCAAAACCAACGCCAAATGCAACGGTTGTGTCGCCCGGATCGGCGAGCAGCTGAACCAAATCATGCAGGCCGATCAATGGTCGATAGACCTCGCCTCGGCCGACAAAACACTCACCGTATCAGCAGATCTGCCAACGGAAACCATTGTCCAGGCAGTAACAGCTGCCGGTTTCAAAGCGACCCCTGTCGAATAGAATCCGAGACGAACCCGATCAGAAATAACGCCCCATATTAAAATAAAATCCGGCTTTTTTGTCGAGATTCGAATAGTCGACCATAAATCCGATCGGACCGATCGGGCTGTCGAATGAATAGGCGAATCCTCCTCCGATCAGATCTTCGCCCGAGACAATATCGCCGAAATTATGACTCTGTTTCCCATAGTTACCCAGCAGGGAGACATAATGTCGCTTCCAAAGGCGTACCCGAAAATCGAGCCGCATGACCACGATCGAGTTATCGATCATCTCGAAATGCTGCACTCCGACGAAGGGTAGTTGTTGGGAGAGATAGCGTCCTGCCACATCACCTCCGATACAGTTCCACATGGAATAAGCGACCTGAGGCCCGATCAATACCCGTCCATACACCGCCGGGATAAAGGTAACCCGTTTCGAGGGCGAAAGTGCCCAGCGGAACCCTAAATCCACCGAACTGAAGGGAGTCCCCTCGTTATAAGTGGCAAAATTATCGGTAAAGAGTCCCCACCTCATACGCAACGAAAGGCCTTTGGACGGATAATAGTAGTTATTGAGCGTCTCCAACAGGCCCGACACATAATAACTGACCAGTCCCTCCGGTTTGACGGTCATCTGAGTACCTGCGGTCGAAAACAGGAAGTTATGATAATCGAAATAATCGAACCGCAATCCCGCCGTAAACTTCATGTTCCGGAGCCGAATTCCGGTAATACCCAGATCGACCTGATGTTGTCCGAAAGTGACGTTATTCCGTTTGTTTCCTCTCTCATAAATATCCAGATTATTGTACTTGAACATATAAGAGAGTCCGAGTTGGCCCATGAACGTGCTTCCGATACTGTAATCGACCTTGATATAGGGATTCTTGCTCAATCGCCCAGTCAATTCGAAAGTGGTCCCCTTCAGCGTACGAGGCCCGAGAGTGGTGTTAAGCAGAATCGCTGCCATCTCCTCCGTATCGAACCGGAAACCCAGGTTGAGCGAATTGCGGGATTTCTCACTCAAGAAAAGCGTAAAATCATAGGGAGGTTTTCCACTCAACTGATACGTGATGTTAGAAAAAGCGCCGGAGCCTTGTATCGTATTGATATTTTCCTGAATATGCCTCGTACTCACCAGACTGTTTTCCTGCAGGGAGAGTGTCCGGCGTATAATCTTCTCATCCTGAGGGCTAACTCCTTCAATACGAATCGTCCCGATATGAATACTGTCGGATCGTTGGGCATAATCCACGGTTTCATGCTCATACCAATCCTTCTCCTTCAAACCGATCTTGTCTCTCAATGCCACGATCTGTTCCCATTGATCCTGGGCACGCTCTTTTCCCCTCCGGATCAACGTGTCGATGGCAGCCGTATTGAAACTGGCAGCCGTATAAGGATGAATATCTGGATGAATATACAGATCGGTATTCTTTTTGTTTTTTTCGTAAGCGGTCTCACCGATAATCGAAGTAAACTGGTCAATAATATCCATGACCGATTTAAGTTCGCCCGCTTTTTTCATACCCGAAGCCAAATCGACTCCGATCACCACTTCGGCACCCATCTGGCGGACCACATCTACCGGAAAATTGTTGATCACCCCTCCGTCGACCAATACCATTCCGTTGACTTCCACCGGAGCGAACGCCCCCGGGATCGACATACTGGCCCGAATTGCCAAAGGCAAATTTCCTTCTCGTACCACCACTTCTCTTCCTTTCACCATATCATAGGTCACACAGGCAAACGGAATGGGCAATTTATCGAACGATATAGAGTCATGATACCCCACTGTCAATTCCGACAACAGATTATAGACATTCTGCCCAGCCAGAAAACCTGCCGGAACCTTAATCTTATGATCCTTCGACAGAGGTACCGACACGACATACCTATCGGCCATCTCGCGTTCGGGGAAGAGCCGATCCGAACGAGCCACCTTGTCAGACAACAATGCTGTCCAGTTCTGAGTACGCACCATGCTGTCGAGTTCATCCACACTATATCCTATGGCATACAATCCCCCCACAATGGCTCCCATACTGGTTCCGACGATATAGTCGATCGGGATACCGGCCTCTTCCAACACCTTCAGCACACCGATATGTGCCACACCTTTCGCCCCACCTCCGCTGAGTACGACACCCACCTTTTTACGTGCAGCATCTGTCGGAGAGTACAACATCATCACAGCGGCAAAAAGCAGAAGGATTCTTTTCATACAGGCATTTTTTGATACTCTGCAAAAATAAACGCAGGAATAGAAAAACAAAATACGATCGGGCAGAAAAATATGTCCCAAAAGAGGGTAAATACACTCTCTTTTCATCGTTTCCACATCCGATTTCGCTTCTCGATCCAACACACCACCTCTCCGAAATCGGTACTGTTTCTCAACTCATCGAGTGCCACCCAACGAAAACCTTCCGACTCTCTCTCACTGTAATGAATCGTATCGGGTTCACCCGTATATCGAAAAGCGAATCGAAAATCGTAATGGATATGTTCCGCTTCATTCTTGATCGGATTGGCAGGAATAGGATGACTGTTCAGTCCGATCGGGATCAACTCCTCACCGGTCGAGACCACGGCCTGGTCTGTCCCTTCTGACGGCCATGGGAATAAAGCCTCCAGATCGGCCGTCGAAAGTCCCGTCTCCTCGCGGATTTCCCGATAGACTGCGGCCGTGAGCGAACGATCATCCGGTTCGAGGTGACCACCCGGCTGCAGCCATCGTCCCAATGTCCGATGTCGCAACATCAGCACCCGATCGCCGTCGGGAGAAAAAACAAATCCACTGACAGTCAGATGTCCCCGGCAATTTTTCCGATCACAGTAGGCCCCGCCACGACAATGTTCCACATACTCCGAAAATTCACGATACCTCGCCTCCTGCTCCGGATAGAGACTCCGAAAGAGTCTCAACGTTGCCAAAATACTCTCTTTAGCGACCATACCATTATGCTACTCTCCGAGCGTTACTTCTTGGAATACTCACGGGCCAATCCACCCTCGGCGGTCTCCTTATAGAGACTGGGAATATCGTGCCCCGTCTCCTTCATCACCTCCACCACCTTGTCGAAGCTCACCCTATGGCGTCCGTCGGAAAAAGTTGCGAAAATATTGGCATCGAAAGCCCGGGCGGCCGCAATCGCATTCCGTTCGATACAAGGTATCTGCACCAATCCGCATACGGGATCGCATGTCAGCCCCAAATGATGTTCGAGAGCCATCTCAGCGGCATATTCTATCTGTGCAGGAGTACCTCCGAACAACTGACAGGCCGCTGCGGCCGCCATGGCACATGCCACGCCGACCTCACCTTGACATCCCACCTCAGCTCCCGAAATGGAGGCATTGGTCTTGACCACGTTACCGAACAATCCGGCCGTAGCCAAAGCCCGCAGGATGCGTATCTCCAGGAAATCCCGCGAAGTAGCCAGATGATACAACACCGCAGGAAGCACTCCGCTCGACCCGCAGGTGGGAGCAGTCACAATCTCCCCTCCGGCCGCATTCTCCTCCGAAACGGCCAGGGCATAGGCATAAATCTTTCCCCGGCTCTGAAGCGCATCGGCATAGCCACGAGCCTTGACCATATAGGTGGCCGCCTTACGCCGTACACCCAATCCTCCGGGCAACACCCCTTCATTATTGAGACCGTCAGAAATGGAACGTTTCATCACTTCCCAGACGGTTTTCAGCCAATCCCATATCTGAGAACCCTCGCACTCCTCCACATATTCCCAATAGGTCCGTCCCCCTTCCTCACACCAATGCTGAATATCAGCGATCCGGCTCATGGGATAGACCGAATTATCGAGCGGAGGAGTCTGCTCGTTGGCCAACGAACCGCCTCCCACACTATAAATCAACCAATCCTGCACGGTTTTTCCGGATTTCAGTCCCTCGAATTTCATGCCATTGGGATGAAAAGGCAAAAATTCGGACGGTTTCCACACAATCTCTACCGGTGCCACGGGCTGCAATACGGAAAGAATAGCCACATCGGTCATGTGACCTTTCCCGGTAGCAGCCAACGATCCGTAAAGCGTCACACGAAACGAGTCGGCTTCCGGACAACGGGTCAAAAACTGTTCGGCGGCCCGTTGCGGTCCGACAGTATGACTGCTCGAGGGCCCGTGCCCGATTTTGTATAATTCACGAAGAGATTCCATACAATCCGTTTTTAAATTCTTGTAAAGATAGCTGATTCGCGGAAATCCGACACAAAAACCGTCGATTTTTCACAAAAAAGAGCGGCTTCCCCTTTTGAGAACAACCGCCCCCTCATTCAACGCATTGACAAAATTTCCAACGTCTCGAAAGAATGCAAAAGTAGTTCCACAACAACGATTTATTCAAAATATAATTCATACATTTGTATTACTAAAATCTATAAGAATGACTCTGCAACAACTGGAATATATCGTAGCCCTGGCCCACCAACGTCATTTTGTCAAGGCGGCCGAACAATGCAACGTCACCCAGCCCACCCTGAGTGCCATGATTCTCAAACTGGAGGAGGAATTAGGCGTGACGCTGTTCGACCGTTCGAAACATCCCGTAGAACCTTCTCCGATCGGACAGGCCGTGATCGGACAAGCCCAAGTCATTCTGAACAACATCGCCGGACTGCACGAGATCATCTCCCAGGAGAAAGAGTCGTTGAGCGGAGAACTCCGCCTGGCCATCATTCCCACAATATCCCCCTATCTGGTCCCCGATTTTCTACACCACTTCCGGACACGCTATCCGGCCGTACAACTCCATGTACACGAAATGAGGACTCCGGTGATCATCGGCCAACTCCGCCGCGCGGAGACCGATCTGGCCATTCTGGCCACCCCCCTGCCCGAAACCGATTTTCTCACCATTCCGCTCTATTACGAAAAATTCGCCGCATACGTCTCCCCCCAGGAAGCCATATACAAGAAAGAATCCTTGTCTGCCTCCGATATGCCATTGGAGCATCTGTGGGTACTGCAAGAGGGACACTGTATCCGTAATCAGGTATTCAATTTCTGTCACGAAAAAGCCCTCACGCAACAAGCCTACGAGGCCGGAAGCATCGACACACTGGTGAAGATCGTCGACCGCAACGGAGGCTACACCGTGATTCCGGAACTCCACATCGGTCTTCTGAGTGAAGAACAACGCCGGAATGTCCGCCCGATCACCGATCCCCCGGCCGTAAGAGAGATCTCGATCGTCATCCGCCACGATTTCATCCGCGAACGGATGCTCAATGCCGTGGCTGATACTGTAAAAAGCATCATTCCCCAAGAAATGCTGGACGAACGACTACGAAAATTCACCATCAAAATATAAAAAAGAGAGGTCTCGTCGCTGAGACCTCTCTTTTTTATTGACAGACAGCCTATTCAACCACTATTTCAAATACGGGTTCAATTCGGTCCACTTTTCTACGGGAGGGATAACCCCCATTTCGATCACCTCATCGCGCAAGGTACACAAATGATGATAGCTGGCAACCAATGACTCCATTTCCGGAGCCGTTCCCTGCGGAACCTGATATTCCACACCGTTTGCCGTAATCGCAGTATCCATCGCCATCAGAATATGATCGAACTTGCCGCACGAAACATACACGCCGGCCGGCCAACGGAAAGGCTCACCGCCCATCGCAGCACGAATCATCTCTACGGAAAGATAGGCCGGACTCTGGAACGAAGAGCGTCCACGCAATTCGATGATACGCTTACCTCCCTGGATGACACGCTGCTGCAATTCGGCCCACTGCGCCTCGCTGAGCACCGAAGAACCAATCAGCGAATCGAGGTTCGTACCGTCGATCTGCGTTCCGGAAGCGAAAACGGCCATCTGTTCGCCATGCCCGCCGTAGGTACGAGCATGGGTCACCGAATCCTGAGTCACTCCGAAAAAGCGAGCCAACTCGGTCTGCAACCGCGTACTGTCGAGAGCTGCCAACGTAGAGAGTCGCGAAGGTTCGATACCGGCATGAATCAAGGCGATCAATCCCGTAATATCGGCCGGATTGAAGACCACCACCACATGTTTTACATCGGGACAATACGCACGAATATCCTTACCGAACTGAGCGGCGATCTCGGCATTGCCTTTAAGCAGATCTTCGCGGGTCATTCCCGCCTTGCGAGCCGCACCACCCGATGAAATAATATATTTAGCACCGGAAAGTGCCTCTCCCACATCACTGGTATAGGTAAGATTCACACCCTCGAAACTGCAATGATGCATCTCCTCGGCAACACCTTCCAGGGCGGGAGCATAAGGATCATAGGCACAGATGTTAGGTGTAAGACGCATCATCAGAGCTGTTTGCACCATGTTCGAACCGATCATGCCAGCTGCCCCGACAATGGTCAGTTTTTCGTGTGTAAGAAATTTCTTTTCCATCTCTGTTTGTATTTTATTGTAAACAAAATTATCGAATGGAATCCGTTTCTGCAAATCGAAAAAACATATATCCGATAACAGAATATTATACATTTTTTCTCAGAAGGGATAGCCGATCGCCAAATGAAAACCAAGGCCATCCTTGAAACTGGGAATGTTGTAATAACCTCTCTTGTCGGGATTCGGGTAAGGGGTATGTATGCCAATTCCCAGATCGGCCCGAAGCACCAGATAGCTGATGTCATAGCGCAAGCCGAATCCCGTTCCCAAAGCAATGTCGTTAAAGAAACCTTTAGCCGTAAGCACCCCTCCCGGACGCTGAGGATCGTTCTCCAGCAACCATATATTACCTGCATCGACAAAAATCGCTCCGTTCAGACGTCCCATCATGCGGAAACGGAATTCGACATTGGCTTCAAGTTTGAAGTTTCCCGTCTGATCCAGATAACGATTGGTGGAGCTTTCGGGCGGACGGTAACTGCCGGGGCCCAACGACCGGATCGTAAAGGCTCGAATACTGTTGGCTCCTCCAATATAGAACTGTTCGCTATAGGGCATCACGCTCGCATTGCCATAAGCCCATCCGGCACCGACCAACAGACGGGAAGCCAGCGTATTGAACTGTCCGACACGATGATACTCCTTGAGTTCCACCACTCCTTTGAGAAATTGCGAAAACTGGTTGCCGAACAGATACTTGTTTCCCTTCTTCCCGAATGCCTCCATGGCAGCCCAGAGCAGGTTACCGGCCGAAGTAGCCGACACCTGCAGAAAGAGACGGTCTTTCTGACGAACCCCATAAGAGCGATCAAACGTATAGACATACGATGCCGAAGGGATAAATTGATTGCGGAAACTCAGAGCGATCGCCGGATTTTCATCCATGGTCTGATCGAAAGAGGCCGTCGTATGCAACAATCTGTTGTAGACCAGTTTCAGCACACTGAGCGAATGGAAGCTATAGGGAGAAGTCTGGAAATCATACCCAGCCGACACGTTGAAAGAGACCATATGAAAGAAATCGGGACGATTCATCAGGTCGGCACCCATCTGGAAAGTTGTCCGGTTCGAATAGGGGGTTCTCCGTCCCAGGAAACGAGGCGCCAAACGAGGAAATCCCAGGCTCATGTTCAATCCGAACTCATAGGAATTAAGCAGCGAACTCTTCGTACCGTCTATCTGCCTGCGGCTACCGGTTTGCCATTCGTAGTTTCCGTTGAGTTTGAGAGTAAGCACCTCGCCTCCCCGGAAAAGATTGTTATGCCGCAACGAAAATATCACCCCCGGACCGATAAAACTATTCGATTTGGAAGACACATCCACCTCCAGTTCGGCTTCGAGAGGTTTATCGAGAGCGGCATCGATCATCACATTCAACGAATCGGCTCCTTTCAGGGAATCTACCGATGGGACATTCAGATTCACATAACGGAAAATGCCCAATTTATTGAGGTTGGTCTGAGCTTTATTCTGAGCCTCGACCGTAAGCAGATCACCCGGTTCGGCTTCTATGGCACGCATCAACACCCGAGGCCGGATACGCAACGGTTTCTGATAATCGACCTCCATCCGCCGAAGATGCATCGTGTCCCAAGGTCCGGGAGTGGCATTCCGTAAAGAAAAAGTCACCTGCCCCACTCGATAGGCGTTCAACACCTCCGGAGGTACACCTGGCCGCAGACGCATCCGCAAGGCCAGCTGTCGATCCCCTTGAGTGGTGTCGGCCTGATATTCTATGTATTCCGGACGAAAATAGTAATACCCCCTGTTACGTAAGATGTTCGTAAGACGGGTACGTTCCGCGACAAGAGTGTCCAAATCGTAACGCATACCCTTACGGATCAACGACGAAGCCTTCAAACTATCGATCAGCATACCGGCCGATCCATCGACTTTCAGATACGAAATGGAATCTATATGATACGGCAAAGGAATATGAACCCAATAGCCAACTCGTCCGGCCTTTGGATTACGTTTGCGGGGATAGGCTTCATAACGGGTCGCAGCACCGAAATAGCCATGATTTCCGAGCAACTCCTCCACCACTTTCAAACGTAATTCGGGCTGTACCCGGGAAATCAGCACGGGTTCCTTGGCCAGTTTACCATACAACCAGTGTTTTATCCCCTTCTCCTTGGGTGTGTAGAGATGGTTATAGGCCCAAAGGCCCATCGGGAAAGGTGTACGCACCCACGGAGAATAGAGTGTATTGTTCGGGGCTACGGAGAGAGGTTCCTTCACTACCGAAATCACATCTTCGGGAACCGCTCCGTCCCGACCGGTGGAATCGACCGCTTCGGTAATCTGCATTTTCCGTACTCCGGTGTAGAGCATCTCCCCCTCGCCCAATCGACGCGTAGTGGAACAAGCCGCCAGGAAGACGGCCGATACGATCAACAACGTATATTTCGAACATCTATTCATGGTCGGTAGTCTTATTTCGGGTATTGTCCTGCGAAGACTTGTCACTCCGTACCTCCGTCTTGGGGGATTCCGGACTCTTTTCCGAGGAAGCCGGCAACACTGTCGACGAAGGCTGCTCCTCCGTCTTATGTACCCGTCTCTTCCGCGGACGGGTGATGCGGAACAGATCGCCCAGCTTCAGCATCTTCTTACGCACCACGAAACCGAATCCGGTCTGGGTGATCTCACCCTCCAGAATACTCTCGAATCCCGTGTGACGGAACACCTTGAGAAACATATTGTCTCGTTTGGTGAGCATATACTCCAACGAAATATCGTCGATCAGATTATCGGTGGTACCCTCACCCGGATCGGCATCGGTACTGATCTTTCCGCCGATCACCGTACGCACCCGATTATTGAAAAGACTCTTGCTGAGTTTGTAGGAATAATCCGTCCGTTGCGACTCACCCTCGGCTGTCACCTGATTGTAGGTATCGATACCGAAACTCAAATCTACCCCCTTGAGATTATTACGCGCCCATTGGTTGAGTTCCTTCTCGATAAAGGAGTTGAGAGGATTGGCACTGTCGGCCTTGGCGGTCGTTCCGGGACCATTATAAGTATTGTAGACCAACAGACTCATCGCCTGTGTGGAACGTTGTTCCCCGGTGAGAGAGGTCAGCTGATTCTGTATGGTCAGATCGTCCGGGGCCGCCAGATCGAATGTAATCGCCATATCTTTCAATGTATTGCGGATATTGATGCTGATATTGAAATTCACCGGCCGGCTCGTACCGTCTTCCGAGGTAACCGTCGTACGAACCGTCTCTATGGCCGTGATATTGAATCTCGGATCAGCCATTTCGCCCGTCCACTCCACAAAACTTCCCTGAGTGATATCGAACACCTTCTCGGAGATAACCGGAGGATTGTAACGCACGGTTCCTCCCGTCAGTTCATATTTTCCGGAGAACCTGCTATCGCCCAGAGGATTGACCGCATAGGTCAGATTACCGCCACCTTTCAGATTGATACGATTCTGGCCGTCGTCGGACAAATACACGGCGACCTGTACACTCGGAGCAATTCCGACATTCATCATCAGATTCATGCCTCCGATCCGGATACGATTCGCAGTATCGGCACGCAATACGGCTGTCGTGTCAGCGAAATCGACAAATTCCACCACATTCTGATTCTGAGTCTTCACCTCCAGAGGCGACGCCTGCATGACATAAGTGACCTGCGTCCCGGCCAACAGATTCAGGTTGCCCTGTATATCCAAAGCATCGAGCGGCCCCCTAATCGTCGTCCTCAAATCCATAGAAGCGGTTCCAAAGACAATCGAGCCCTTCTTTTTCGCCACATTAAGTGCCTGAAAATCGGCAGCCGATACCCGAAGATCGGTTGTCACCCGGGCCATATCCCGGGCATCCACACTACCGTCCAAACGCAATCGGCTCTTGTTGGGGGCTATCAGTGCAAAATCCTTCAATACGATCCTGTTCTGCTCGATTGTCACCGGAGCATCCGAAATACCGAACGTGGTCCCGATCATCGGCACCTCCACCCGAGTACTGTCGAACTGAAGAGAACCATCCACCAACGGCAATCCCGCACCTCCTTCGATCTGAAGATTTCCCTTTAATTTACCGGTCATATGGGCCATATCGGCTGGCAGAAAAGCATTAACCATCGAAAACGGCAGACCGGCAATGACAACCTTTGCAGCCACCCCCTCCGGATACTCATCCGAAGCCTCCGTAATATAACGCCCGGCAGCCGAAAGAGCCTCTGCTCCATCAACCGACAGTCTTGTTCCGAATTGTTGGCCACCAGGAAGCATCTTATAACCGGCCTCGAGCAACAACGAACCGATTCGATTCCCATCGTAACCCAATTCGGAGACTCCGATTCGTCCCTGCGCCGCCACAGTATTATGGACCAATCCAAGCAACATATTCATATCGAGTGTTCCGGAAAGAGGAGGTGCTCCGGGAAACATTCCCATAACCGTCTGCAGATTCAATTTTGCCATATCAATCCGTACGCCACCCGGCACAAAACCCTGTCCGGCCGAGAGCAGATAGAAATGTTGGGCGGAATCGGCCTGATTGGTCAAACGCAAATTGGCCTCCATGGCTCCATTGAAACCATAATCCAGAAAATTATCTTCGTTGGCCGACCAGAATTCATAACCCAAAACCAACGTATCGGGACGGATCGAGAGACGGATCGTACTGTCGGCATAACTGCTTCTCAATCCGATATCGAACCCTGTCTGTCCGGCCTTGTTTCGCTGAAGAGCATGCAGATAAGCTCTGTTTCCCTCTACACAACCATCCAAAGAGATTCTTGCTGCCCGATGATCGCGATCGGTAAGTGCGGAAAAGAGTGCGCGATAATCGAGCCTCTTCCCCACCCGATCGAATCCGAAACTAACCGTATCGAGCACGATAGAGGCCGTATTCCATCCATTGGCCACCATATCGAGTCGGACAGGAGTGGCCGGAGAGGAAGATGAGGCCATAGACAGAGTCCGAAATCCCATGCTTTTCGTCCGCAGGAAATTATTCAGAATATTATTTGCTCCGGCCGAAAGCGTCAAATTATAAATTGGAAGCACACTATTGAGTGTATCCATCCGTATATTCCCCTGTTCCAACTGAGAAGAAAGCAAGGTTCCCACACGCCCGAAATCTGCCGTCAACGTGTCGAGCGGCACAGGAGAATAAAATTCCAGCCGCAAATCACCCGAAGAGAACTCCGCCAACACTTCATCGGGTCGCGCAGCCAGGGAGACAGCCGTAGGACGAATCGGATTATCGCCCTGTTGATTCCGAATGACAATATCATCGAATGCCACCCGAGCCGCATATCCCTCCTGAACAGACGACGAGGCATCGACATTCAACGAGAACGACCCTCCGATCAGCTGATCGACAAACCCGAGTCGTTGCAGATCGAGATTCGAGAGAGCCCCCTTCAACGTTGCCTGCTGCCGATCCCTCGTCACACGTCCGTCCACATCGAAAGCAAATGCAAGAGAAGGCTGTTCGCTGCACAACTTCCCGGTCAAAACCCCTTTTTCGAGCTGCACCTCAACCGTTAACGGCGCATAGTTGTTTCCGCGGAAATCGAGCTGTTCCACTTCCAAACCGACCTGAGTTTTCATCAGTGAATCGAAGGGGTCAAATCGTTCTCCGGAGGCTTCGAGGGTCATCGACAACAGACCGAGCGAATCGGCCGGCAAAAAACGATTCAAAGGGAACTGATCGGCCTCCACTCGGGCCACATAACGTTCGGACCGGGGAGAAAACATTCCCCGAATGGACAAGGATTCCGACTGCAGAACAATATGCCTCCTTCGTGACAGGGTATCGGACAACAAGGGAGCTGCCCGATACGACGATCCGCTATCGGGAGCGATGGCCAACACCGGAACTGCAATCCGTCTGACGGTATCCGACACGGAATCGGCCCGAATCACCGATCGGGAGAGCGTATCGTCTGCAATCCGAGGAACCTCTCTTTTGAATTTATCCACCGAAAGAGTCAATCTGGGAGAATAACTTCCGCGCTCGGCGTTCACCTCTCCTCTGAGACGCATCGGCGGCAAAGCGATCCGTTTCCGCAGCGCGGTATCGGGCAACAACGGTTTCAGAAAGCCCAAACGAGGGAAATTCCCCGACAGATGCAATTGTCCCGAAAGTTCATCGGGTTGCAGGACCGAACGCAGATCGCCCGACACGGACAGCGACAGATAACCGGGCAGAGCCGCCCCCAAACGATCGATCGTCAGCGAGCCCAAACTTCCCGTCACAGCACCTTGTAAAGAGAGGGTTTTCCCGGCCAACACCCGACGAAAAGTACTGTCGGCCGGTAAAAACGGTTTCAGATCGGCCGTTGCCACCCGAGCCTCCATCGAAAGAGTGACCGGAGTAGAGGGAGCCATTGTTGCCACCGAAGCCCCCACTTCCGCATCAGCAGAGAGTTCCGAATCGGGCAGTCGAAGCCGCAGCCCGGAGAGTCGGTAGCGAAGCGTATCCATCGAAACAGCTCCCGTGAGCGACACTACATTCAATCCGCATCGTTCCCGGAATGAGAGAGCGGTCAATCGGGCACTCGTTTCACTACTCCGATTATAGAGCGAATCCACCGTCAGATCGAGATTCGTAATCCGAATATGAGAGGGATCGAATCCGGCCTTCGGCACACCATTCACCACTCCATAAGAGGCGGCATTATCTTTCAGCGCCAAATGTCCGACACGGATCGTCCAAGGTATCACGGCCGCCGTATCGGGCTGTTGGATCGCATCCGATACGAGGATTCCCGTATCTGCCACAGGAGGAACCGTCTCTTTCGCAACCAACGTATCGGTCAGATAGACATAGTCGCCCTGCTGAATTTCGACTTTCTTGACATTGAGCGACTGATCTCCCAAATCGACCTCACACCAACGAATCGAGGCATCCGGCACACGAGCTGCAATATGAGTACTTCCCGAGGCATCATCCATCACAAAATCGACCTTCCGTAACCGAATCCGCGCCACATCCACTTCCCAATCGGGCATCGGAGAGGCTGCGGTCGTATCGGGAGTGGCGGCACCTGTCAGCAATTCGATCCGGGCGGAATCGAGCGTAACGAAAGGTATCTCGGCCTGCCGACTTTTCAAATCGGCTCCGTCGACCCGTAAGGCCACATTCCCAAAACCGATCTTCATACCGGATCCGGTGGTTGTATCGGCATAATGGACGAAAGCCTCTTCCAGCCGCAACTGACGAACCACTACCCGACTATGTACCAACGGCCACAGAGCCGCATCGAGTCGAACAGCCCCTGCCCGCAACAAAGTATCCTGGGGAGGTTGCACGACACTGATCCCTTCCAATGAAAGTTTCAACGGGAAAGAGAGACGCAACGAACCCACGGAAATATCCATTCCCGTCTTCTCAGAAGCGATTTGAGTCCCCTTGTTTCTGATGAATTCCTGGACGAATGGCACATAGAGCAATCCCAGGAGCAATATCAAGCCCCCGAGCAGGACACCCACCGTCCGTAACAGATATTTTACAATCTTTCTACCCATCCCTCTTTCAGACGAACACGAATTCTCTCAGACTTTCTCCGGGAATCGTTCCCATCTCCGCAATCGGCATACCAAATCGCAGACAGAACCACATCAGATGAAAATACCCCATTTCGGAACATTCCCCCCTACCGACCGAATACTCTTTTCGGCCAATTCTCATCACACGCGATGGGAGTTATCCCACTTATCGCCCATTCGACTCCATACACTCTCACCGACAAGACAAATATAATCAATCCCGGCGGATTTCCGGTTGTCCGTACGCCTAAAAACCGCATATTTTCCCGGCCATTTCCCCAAGGAAACTTCCGGCCGGACATACGGGCTCCTTCCCCTTTACCAATCAACTTTTCCGATACTCATTGGGCGACATCCCCACATATCGTTTGAAATATTTGCCGAAGAAAGAGACATTGGGGAAATTAAGCGAATAGGAGATCTCCTGAATAGTCAGATCGGTCGATTTAAGTTGAGCTTTGGCATCCATCACCACGATCCGGGCAATGATATCGGTAGCCTTCCGGCGAGTTACTTTTTTCACCGTCACGCTCAAATGTTGCGGAGTTATACGCAACTTTTCCGCATAGAATGAAATGCTGCGTTCGGCGACATAATGCTTCATGGCCAACTGCACGAATTTCTTACACAGCTCTTCGCCACGGGTCAATATCTTACCATTTCCCTCATACTCCCGATACATCTGCCCAATTCCCAGAACAAACAAATTGAGTACACATTTCAACATTTCGGGATTCTGCATATGTTGCATCAGGAAACTTTTACGCAACAATTTATAATAGTCCACATAGAGCTCCGCCTCCTCAGGAGACAGTTTCAACACCGGTTCCTCGATCACTACGGGAAAAAAATCGCTGGCCGAACGAATCAAGTTGACATTCACCATAAACTCCGAGGAAAACCCCACAAAATAGACCCGTAAGGGACCTTCCGAGCCATGAAACTGAATCACGCTCCCGGGCGAAAGCGTAATAAAACTGTCCGGTTCGATCCGATAACGGTTCAGATTGATCGTCGCATCCAATACACCCTCCGAACAAAAGGCAAAAATGCCCGCTTTCAGGCGACAGGGATACCGATACAATCCCAAGATTGCTTCCGGAAAATCCTCACCCACCAATCCCGTCACGAAATTTTCGGGAATATCCAGATCCGGCAATTTTCTTTCCATACGCTCCTCCAAATTTAATTTAGACACAAAGCTAAAAAAACTTTGCACCTTTCCTGCCTCGACACGAGAAAATGGACAATCGCTCCATTTCAAAAGAATTTCCGCACACCATGCTCCCCCCCCCAAAAAAATCCCGGGCTGTATACAGCCCGGGATTTTCGTTCATCACATTACCGTATCACTCGCTCCAAAGTTTCGCCAGATTGAGGATGGTTTGCATTGCCTTGTGCATGGTATCGAGCGAACAATACTCATACTTGCCGTGAAAATTCATTCCGCCCGTAAAGAGGTTGGGACACGGAAGACCCATATAGGAGAGACGGGCACCATCCGTCCCCCCCCGAATGGGACGAATGATCGGGGTCACTCCGGCCATCTCCATGGCCTGTTCTGCCCGAGCGATCACCTCGGGATAGGGTTCGACCATCTCACGCATATTGTAGTACTGATCCCGGATATCGAGCGAGATGACTCCTTCGCCATACCGTTCGGTCAACAACGCCACCGCATCGGCCAAGAATTTCTTTTTCGCCTCGAAACGCTCCCGGAAATGATCGCGCACGATATACTCCATCCGTGCACTCTCGACCGTTCCGGAAAGCGCCGTCAGGTGATAAAAACCCTCATATCCCTCGGTATGTTCCGGACGCTGCACGGCCGGCAGCAGCGCATGCAAATCACAGGCCACCTGCAAGGCATTGATCATCTTATCCTTGGCATAGCCTGGATGGATATTGCGACCCTGGATGGCGATCTTCACTCCCGCAGCATTAAAATTCTCATACTCCAATTCACCTTCGAACCCTCCGTCCATCGTGTAAGCAAACTGTGCTCCGAAATGCTCCACATCGAAGAAATCCACCCCTCGGCCAATCTCCTCATCGGGCGTAAAACCGATCCGGATCTTACCGTGTTTCCATTCGGGATGGGTCATCAGATATTCGGCAGCAGTCATGATTTCCGCCACACCGGCCTTGTCGTCGGCACCCAGCAACGTAGTCCCGTCTGTGGTGACCAACGTATGTCCCTTGAAAAAGGCGAGTTCCGGAAATTCGGCCACCCGCATCGTCAACCCCTCATTCAGGGCAATATCCCCTCCGTTATAGTTCTCGATCACCTGCGGACGAATATCCGATCCCTTCATGTCGGGACTCGTATCCACATGGGAGATAAATCCGATCACGGGTTTGTCTTCGCAACCCGGCGAGGGGGGAATAGTTCCCATCACATATCCGTTGGGATCGATCTCCACCTCCGTCAACCCCAATCCGATCATCTCCTCCATCAGATGATTCAGCAATGCCAACTGTTTGGCCGTCGAGGGAAAAGTCTCGCTTTCGGGATCGCTCTGCGTATCGAAAGCGACATATTTCAAAAATCGTTCTTTCAGTTCCATATCTTTACTCTTTGACGGGACGCATCGAATCCCATATAAAATAGACAATAATAGCCACATACATCACCACCGAAAGCCACTCGGCGCCGATCCCCCCGTTCCACGAAGCAGCAAACCAGTCGGCCCCGAAATACTTGAGCAGCGCACTCACCACTCCCATCAGGGCTCCGCCTGCAATGAATCCCGACGCAATCAACGTGCCCCGTTCACGACGAGCCTTGTTTTTCGCCTGGTCTCCGCTACGGGTCGAAACATACCAGCTGATCAGACCGCCCACCAACAACGGCGTATTGAGTTCAAGCGGGATGAACATTCCCAGGGCAAATGCCAGTGCCGGGACCCCAATCATGGTAAGAATCAAAGCCAGTGCCGCACCAGCAAAATAGAGCATCCAAGGCGTGGAGCCACCTTCCATCAGGGGTTTGATGACGGCCGCCATCGCATTGGCCTGCGGAGCCACAAGAGCCCCCTCGCCCACGAATCCGTATGTTTTATTGAGAATGATCATCACACCGGCCACCGTAGCTGCCGCCACCGCCGTACCAAGAAACTTCCAACCCTCCTGACGGGCAGGCGTAGTACCCAACCAGTATCCGATCTTCAGATCGGTGATGAAACCTCCGGCCATGGAGAGCGCCGTACAGACCACTCCGCCGATGATCATGGCTGCCGTCATGCCACCCGTCCCACTCAAACCGGCACTCACCAGCACCAGTGAACTGAGAATCAGCGTCATCAAGGTCATACCCGACACGGGATTCGTTCCCACAATCGCAATGGCATTGGCCGCCACCGTCGTAAACAGGAACGAAATGATCAGAACGATCAACAGGGCGATCACCGTGAAGAACCAGTTGTGCAGCACCCCGAACTGGAAGAAAAAGAACGTCGTAAAAAGAACGGCGATCAATCCCGCCAGAATCGACTTCATCGGCAGGTCACGTTGAGTACGCGTCTGTTCTCCCGTATCCTTCTTTCCCCGCAACTCCGTAACGGCCAGTCCGAGCGCCTGCCGAATGATTTTCGATGAACGGATGATACCGATCACTCCCGCCATGGCGATACCTCCGATACCGATATGGCGGGCATAGTTGCGGAAAATCTCCTCGGGCGACATCTGTCCGAGCACCGAAGTCACTCCCTCACCCACGGGAACAGTCATGCCGGCCCCGAAATGGCTCAAAAACGGAATCAGCACGAACCACACGGTAAAGGAACCGGCGCAGATGATGGCAGCATATTTGAGTCCCACGATATAGCCGAGCCCCAATACGGCAGCACCGGTATTGACCTTAAACACAACTTTCATCTTGTCGGCCAGCACCACACCCCAATCGGCAATCCGGGTCGAAATCTCCTCGGTCCACCATCCGAACGTACTGATAATGAAATCATACAATCCGCCGATCAGACCGCTCACAGCCAACAATTTGGCTTGATTCCCCTTCTTTTCCGCCGAGACGAGCACTTCGGTCGTGGCCGTAGCCTCCGGGAAGGGATATTTGCCGTGCATATCCTTCACGAAATATTTCCGGAAGGGAATCAACAGCAGAATTCCCAACAATCCTCCCAGCAGCGAAGAGAGGAATATCTGATAGAAATGGGCCTCCAGACCGAGGATATAAAGGGCCGGCAACGTAAAAATAGCCCCAGCAACGATCACCCCCGAACTGGCACCGATCGACTGGATGATGACATTCTGCCCCAGCATGTTCTTCTTGCCGAGCAGATTGCCTACCCCGACGGCGATAATGGCGATCGGGATGGCCGCTTCGAACACCTGTCCCACCCGCAGACCGAGGTAAGCGGCAGCGGCCGAAAAAATAACAGCCATCACGATACCGAAAATCACCGAATAGGGTGTCACTTCGCGAGGTCGGCTCCCCTCACGCATCACCGGCTCGTAGGTTTCGCCCGGAGCCAACTCCCGATAGGCATTTTCCGGCAACGAAGCAGGTTTATTCTGGGTTTCTTCCATAACTTTACAATAGAGACACATTTAGGTTAACAAACCTCCAAAAGTAACTTTTTTGACGCGCAAATACAAACAAAAGCGGACGGCAAGAGAAAAAATCCGATGAATCCGGCACATTACTTGTCCTCGATAGAGAAAAAACTTTTTCTCGCAAAAACATGACCGTCAGAGAACAATACCGGAAATATTCGCTTTTCGTACTGATCCTGGGATTAGGGACAACCGTTTTTATCGAATTGATTCCCTTTCTGGGAGGCATACTGGGTGCCGTAACCATCTATGTCCTTCTTCGCAATCAGATGGTATGGCTCACGGAACATAAACAGTGGCAACGCTCCTGGGCCGCCACCCTGCTATTGGGCGAGGCGATTCTCTGTTTTCTGATTCCACTCTCACTGATCGTGTGGATGATGATCGGGAAAATCCAGCACCTCACGCTCGATCCCCAATCTTTCATCAAACCGGCCGAACACCTGGCCTCGTTGATTCACCAGAAAACAGGCTACAATCTGCTGGATCGGGACAATCTCACCTCATTCATCTCCTTGCTGCCCAAGGTGGGACAATGGTTGATGGAAAGTATCGGAAGTTTCATCGTCAATGTACTGGTACTGCTTTTTGTACTCTATTTCATGTTGATCGGCGGCCGGAACATGGAACTCTATCTCCGCGAAATCCTGCCTTTCGACCACGCCCATATCAACCAAGTGCTGCGGGAAATCCACATGATCGTCCGGTCGAACGCCATCGGCATCCCGCTTCTGGCTGTATTACAAGGCACCGTAGCCTATATCGGATATCTGCTTTTCGGAATACCCAGTGCTCTGTTCTGGGGCATGATAACCTGTTTTGCCACGGTCATTCCTCTGCTCGGGACAACTCTCGTCTGGCTGCCGCTGGCAGCCTATCTGGCCATTGTCGGGAAATGGGGGTTTGCGATCGGACTGACACTTTATGCCGTGATCGTAATCGCTCAAACAGACAACCTGGGTCGATTCATCCTGCAAAAAAAGATGGCCGACACCCATCCTCTGGTCACCATTTTCGGTGTGGTCATCGGACTCTCCCTGTTCGGATTCATGGGAGTAATCTTCGGTCCGGTCCTACTGGAGATTTTCATTCTCTGCGTTCACATTTTCAAAGACAAATATCTCACCCCTTCTTCCCGGGAAACGGCCATCCAAAAACGGCAGGAAAGATAATTGTCGCACACGCACCAAAACACTGCAAATAAACCAACTTCAATTCATTTGACTTAACACCGACCTGATCATGTGTCAGTTTCCGAACCGGGCCGCGTCCGCCCGTGCAGCCTCCAGTTTCCGACCGATCTCCTCCACCCGCCTTTCGTTCAGGGGATAGAACAACAGAAACAGCACGGAAAACAAAGCTCCTGCGGCAGGCAGGATGCTGAGCATCATCCGGATACCCGTCAGAGCCCCTTCGGACTGCACCTGATTGGCTTCAAAACCGAACCACGACAGCAGCCAACCGGTCAGTGCCCCTCCCAACGTCCAGCCGAATTTCTGGGACATCGACGAGGAAGAGAAGATCAGCCCCGTAGCCCGACGCCCCGTACGCACCTCGGAATAATCGGCCGTATCGGCATACATACTCCACAACAAGGGCATCACGCTCCCGGCACAAACACTGATGAGCACCTGCAGCACAAGGATCGGCACGATGTCGTCGTTCCCCATAAAATAGAACACCACGCTGAGCACTCCGGCCAGCAACATGGCTCCCAAATAGGTGCGTTTCTTTCCTATACGGTTGGCAACGGGAGCCATGAGCAGAATGCCCGCGATATTGGCGATCTGCCCCAGCACCAGATAAAGCGTCACGAGCGTCACCGAACCGCCGATCCATCCCAGGTCGAGCTGCGAGGGGGCATCCACGAAATACTTGAAGTAATAGACGGCCGCTCCGTCTCGTACTGAATTGAAAATCAACACAAAAATACCCGAACCGAGCAGAATCCACCACGGCGAGTTACGGAACAGATCGCGGATGTCGTCCCTCAGGGCATTCTTCTGTTCGCCCACAGGCCGAACCCGTTCCCGTGTCCAGAGAAACGTACACAGCAGAAACAGCATAGCGACCAGAGCCAACACGGCAACCCCTGCGCTCCAACCCAACTGCTGATCGGGAACGGGACCCTCCGCCGTCGCCACTTCGCGCAACGAACCGAACGTCCGAACAAGCGGTTCGATCAGGACGAGCGACAGGATACCCCCGCCGAATGCGAAAACCATCCGGAAAGAGGAGAGCGTGGTACGCACCTTCGTATCGGGAGAGATGACTCCGAGCAGCGAGGCATAAGGCACATTGACCAGCGAATAGACCATCATCATCAAACTGTAGGTAATGTAGGCGTACACCAGTTTGCCGATCGGGCCGAAATCGGGCGTAGTAAAGGTCAGTACCCCCAGCACACCGAACGGAACAAGGAACCAGAGAAGATAGGGGCGGAACTTGCCCCAGCGGGTCTGCGTGCGGTCGGCCATCACTCCGACGACGGGATCGATCAGCGCATCCCAGATGCGGGTGACGAGAAACATGGTCCCCACCGCCGCCGCGGGAAGGCCGAAAATATCGGTATAGAAAAAGAGCAGATACATGCTGAAAAGTTTCCAGAAGATATTCGAGGCGGCATCGCCCAGACCGTATCCGCACTTTTCCCGAAAACTTACGTGCAGGTCTTTCATTTCAGACAGGGTTAATGGTTTATCGTTCCGGAGAGGTTACATTCCGGCCGCTCCGGAACAGGATACGGCAACCGGCCGTACTCCCCCGGAGCGGATCGGGGAACGATCTACAAAATGTTGAATCCGTATTTGCGACCCTCGCCGCAGACGATCCTTCCGGAAAGAGGTCCCACCTGTACGGTAAACGTACCCTTTTCGAGCACCCACTTTCCGTCGCGGCCCACGAAAGCCAATCGCGAGGCAGGAATTCCGAAACACACCTCACGGCTTTCGCCCGGTTCCAACTCCACACGGGTAAAGTCGCGCAGACGCTTTGCATCGGGAATCACACCGGCCACGTCGTCGTTGATGAAGAGCAGCACGCTCTCCTTGCCTTTTCTCTCTCCCGTATTGGTCACGGTCACCCCGATCTCGATCCGGTCGTCCGGGCCGAACTCCGGAGTCTCCAGTTTCAGGTCGGAATATTCGAATGTGGTGTAGCTCAACCCATAACCGAACGGCCACTGCACGGATACCTGGGCATCGTAATCATAGACACCCTCCATCTGGCCGACGCTCTCGGAATGTTTATGGTCATACGTGGTGAGGGCCGCACTGTACCGCGGATAGGTGTAAGGCAGCTTGCCGCCGGGATTCACCTCGCCGTACAGGACGGCGGCGACGGCATTCCCTCCCTCGTTGCCGGGCAGATAGCTCTGCAGAACGGCGCTCATGCCGGGCTCTATCTCCGAGATCAGACGGGGACGGCCTTCGCTCAATACCAGTACGACCGGTTTCCCGGTAGCGACCATGGCGCGGGCCAACTCCCGCTGTCCGGCCGAGAGAGCCAGATCGTCCAGGTTGCCGGGCGTCTCGCAGTAGGAATTCTCGCCCAGACAGAGCACAATACAGTCGACGTCGGCCGCCGCAGCCACAGCCTCCTCGATCCGGGGAGGCAGTTCCTCGTCGTACCGGCCGGACATATCGTACTCGACACCGGCCGCATATGTCACCCGCGCACCGCCGCGTGCCTGCATCGCCTTGAGAATGGTCACGCCCCCGGGGAGGAATTCATCCACCTTCTCTCCCTGCCAGGAGTAGCTCCACCCGCCGCAGAGCGGACGCATCGAATCGGCATTGGGCCCCGTGACCAGAATCCGGGCATCCTTGTTCAACGGAAGGATTCCGTCCCGGTTTTTGAGCAGGGTCATGCACTCGCAGGCCGCCTCCCGGATCGCATCGTGAATGGCACTTCCGTCGTATTCGGGATACTCCTCCAGCAGCGTATCCGGCTTTTCGAACAGGCCCAGCCGCAACTTCATACGCAGTACGCGGGCAACGGCATCGTCGATCCGCTCCATCGGTACACGCCCCTCCTCGGCCAGTTCCGAAAGCAACGTGCAGTACTCCACCTCGTAAGGGACCATCATCATATCGATACCGGCATTGATTGCCATTTCGATCGCCTCCTTGCGGTCGTGCGCAATCTTCTCCCTCTGCCAGAGGTTATTGACGTCATTCCAGTCGGTCACGACCACTCCATCCCAAGAAAGCCCCTCCTTGAGCCACTCTGTCAGCAGTTCGTAGTGGGCATGCAGAGGAATACCGTTCACGCTGGCCGAATTGACCATCACGGAGAGCGCCCCGGCCCGGATGGCCGCCACGTAGGGCGCGAAATGCTTCTCTCTCAGCTCCAACGGGCTGATCGAGGCCGGCGTACGGTCCTTACCCGAATCGGGCACGCTGTATCCCATGTAATGCTTCAGGCAGGCAGCCACGTGTCGGGAGTCGATATGGTTCGGATCGTCGCCCTGGAAACCGAGCACCAGTTCGCGCCCCAGCTCGGAAGCGAGGAAACAGTCTTCGCCCAGTGTCTCCCACATACGTGACCAGCGGGGTTCACGTCCCAGGTCGAGCACCGGAGCGAACGTCCAGGGGATGTTGCTGGCCCGTACCTCGCAGGCCGCATGTTCGGCTCCGCGACGTACCAGCCGACGGTCGAAAGTGGCCGCCATGGCCACGGCCTGCGGAAAAAGGGACGATTCGGCCGTATAGGTCCGCCCGTGCATGGCGTCGATCCCGTAAACGGTGGGAATACCGATCGCCTCCATCGAAAGTTCCTGAATCCGGGCGACGATTTCATTTCATTTCCGGACCGGAACGGCCGTCACCGACGGGGTGTTCAGGATCGACCCGACCTTGTAGTCACAAATCACCTTACGGAGCATCTCCTCGTCGAATTCAAAAGGGAGGTAACTCGAATACATATCGGGACCCTTCCCCAGCAGGTCTATACTCAACTGTGTCATCTGACCGACCTTTTCGGCCAGCGTCATCCGGTCCAGCCATGCGTGCACACGGGCTTCGATCTCCGCATCTGGAGCGATAGCCGGAGAGAAAGGAACACAACCGTTCCCCTGGTTCGTCTTAGTTTCAATCATCTTGTAATCAGTTTATTCAGGGTTTATCCGGACATACGGCAACGAGTCGCCCGGAGAGTGTATAAAGATAAGCATTTCCCGGAGAAATTCCAACCGATCCCTCCCTACGGAAACAAAAAAACACGCAGAATATCTTCCCTTCAGCCTTCTTTCACTCGCCATCGTACGGAATCCGGCCTCACGCCCTGCAAAGATAAATTTTCACTGTCGCACTGAATTCCTCCCAGCTAAAAAATCCAGTATATTCCACGAAAAATATACCACGACCGCCCCTCTCCACCTGTATCTGCCGGTCCTCCCTGATAGTGCCTCGATTAATTAAATCGGTTTAAATTATTGCAAATTCAATTTTTTTTCCTATTTTGCCACCGAAATACCGACGCAAGACTTACGATCACCCAAATTTTCGCCCCATGGAGAATAAATTCGCCCGCGAATATACAAAGATGCTTTTGACCGGTGCGCTCGGCCTGTGCACAACCCTCTCGGCCCATCCCGTAAAACAGAAAATCGACGAGAACTGGCTCTTCAAACAGGTCCGCGGATACAACAGTTACACCGCCACTGTCCCCGGTGTGGTCCACACCGACCTGATGGACCACGGCATCATCGAAGACCCGTTTTTCCGACTCAACGAACGTGGCGTACAGTGGGTGGACAAAGAGGACTGGGAATACCGTACGGAAATAGATCCGCTACCTGAAATCTTCACCAAAGAGCGTATTCAACTCTATTTCGAAGGACTGGACACCTATGCCGACGTCTATCTCAACGACTCGCTGATCCTGCAGGCCAACAACATGTTCCGGGAATGGAGAGTTGACGTGAAGGGCCTGCTGAAAAAGAGCGGTAACCGGCTCCGCATCTATTTCCATTCCCCCATCAAAACGGATATTCCGAAGTTCGACGCACTGCATTACAGAAACGACGCGGGCAACGACCAGTCTCAGAACGGGGGCATCTTCGACAAACAAGTCAGCGTTTTCGCCCGGAAGGCCGGTTACCATTACGGATGGGACTGGGGTCCGAGGCTCGTGACCAGCGGCATCTGGCGGCCCGTCTGGCTGGAGGGTTGGAACGACCTCCGCATTGAATCGGTACACTACCGGCAAGACCGGATCACGGCCGAAGAAGCACGGATCACGGCACGGGTCGAAATTTTGTCCGAACGCGACGGGAAAGCTACACTGCACATCCGGACGGAAAATCCGGACGAAAGCTGGACGAAAACCGTGACCGTCAGAAAAGGCCGGAACACGATCGAGCAGGAAATGGCGATCGAACATCCGCGACTGTGGTGGACGAATGGCCTGGGAGAGCCCCATCTGTACGATTTCACCGCATCGGTCACTGCCGAAGGAGGAGAAACGGCCTCCCGTACGGACAGGATCGGATTGCGAGAACTGAAAGTGATTCGGGAGAAAGACGAAGCGGGACGGTCGTTCTGCTTCCAACTTAATGGAGTCCGTCTCTTCGCCAAAGGAGCCAATTACATCCCGCAGGACAATTTCCTTCCACGTGTTACCGATCGGCAGTACGAACGCACCATACTCGATGCCGTGAACGCCAACATGAACATGCTGCGCATCTGGGGCGGAGGTATCTACGAGAACGATATCTTCTACGACCTGTGCGACCGATACGGCATTCTGGTATGGCAGGATTTCATGTTCGCCTGCAACACCTACCCGCTGCTTCCGGGTACGGCCGACAACATCCGTCAGGAAGCTACGGACAATGTCAAACGACTGCGGAACCACCCCTGCATTGCCCTGTGGTGCGGAAACAACGAGATGCACACGGCCTGGTTCGGTTGGGGATGGATGAAAAAATACAAACGCATGGGGGTCCTGGACGAGATGCGAAACGACTACAAAACCGTTTTTCATAAGATATTGCCGGAAGTGGTCGCCGAGTATGATCCGACGGCTTTCTACTGGCCCTCTTCTCCCTACGGAGGGAATCCCGACGCAGGCTGTGAATCGGGAAAACCAAACTGGAATCCCGAAGGGGATGCACACTACTGGGGCGTATGGCACCGCAGAGATTCGATCGGCAGCTATAACCATTACCGGGCCCGTTTCTTCTCCGAATACGGTTTTCAGTCATTTCCGGAATACGAATCGGTATTGAAATATGCCCCCGACACCGCCGACCACCACATTTTCTCCGAAGTAATGATGGCCCATCAGCGGGGCGGCAGCCATGCCAACGCCCGGATCGAATGGTATCTGCTCAACGAGTACCGGAAGCCCAAAGATTTCCGCAATTTTCTCTACCTGGGCCTTCTATTGCAGGGTGACGCCGTACGGACGGCGATCGAAGCCCATCGGCGCGACATGCCTTACTGCATGGGCTCGCTCTTCTGGCAACACAACGACTGCTGGCCGGTAGCCTCCTGGTCGAGCCGAGACTATTACGGACGATGGAAAGCACAACACTATTTCGCCCGGAAAGCCTTCGCGGATATCCTCGTCTCGCCGATCGCGGAGGACAACGATCTGCACATATATATTGTCTCGGACAGACTCCAGTCGGTGAAAGGGAAACTGAACGTCCGAATACTGGACCTGTACGGCCGGCCGGTCCACACATACAGACGGACCGTCACACTCCCTGCCAACACCAGCAAATGCCATCTCTCCGTACCGCTCGCCGAAGCGCTTCACGGTAAAAAACGGAACGAAGTAGTGGTAAATGCCGTTTTCACCTCCCGGAACGGAGAGACATTCGACAACAATTACTATCTGACCCGTTTCAAAGAGATCGACTTTCCCCGTGCAACCCTTACGACGGATATAACCGCATGCGAAGGTGGATTTCTGGTGACAATCGCCAGCAATGTCGTGGCACGGGGTGTGTTCCTGAGTACGGAAGACTCGGATAATTTCTTTTCCGACAACTATTTCGACCTGCTTCCGGGAGAATCCAAGACTGTCCGGGTAGAAACCTCACTCGAAGAAGCGGATTTCCGGAGCCAACTACGGTGCAAAAGCATCTGCGACGCCTATTAAAAAGATTTTTCTGGAAAAATCATCGGATTCACGGTCTACCGTACGAAAACGGATTTTTGCAATTTTGTACGATTTGACCTTTTCTCTGAACGATAGTCATATTTAATTAAGTCGGTTTAGTATTACTTTGCAAATAACGAAGTGATTTAAACTTATAATATATCCGATTGAAATGTACTCAAACAGCGTACAAATAGAATTGTTTATTATATTA
>CALVFY010000026.1 GCA_944326945.1 uncultured Rikenellaceae bacterium | reverse complement strand
CCTGATAGCATATGTTCCACCAACCGACGTGAACCATCCTCATCCAGCCTGTTGTTGTCCCTCATCGGGGTGATCATCGGGGGAACTATCCCGCGTAATCGTTTCCTATTATCCATCTTTCTTATTTATTTATATCGTTTTAACAATCTTTCAAGTTCATTCCAAATCTTTCTATTAAAATTCTCTCGAGTGTATAATCATTTCACCCTATCAAAATGTAATTTGCTATCACAAAAAACGATCTCAAACAGCTCTTTCAACAGATAATCATCACTAAAACAATCTCTTTACATGTCGACAAGAAGAATTTCCCTCCACCAGTTCAGGATTCAACACAATAGTCGTACACTGAGACCGATCCTTTTGATTGATCGCCTTCACTATCAATTCCACCACCTCATACCCAAACTGTTCGATAGGCTGCTTGATGTGCGTCAATGTCGTATAATAAAGATCAAACGCCTCACTATCATCAAATCCGACTACCGCTACATCACGCGGAACTATCACATTCATCTTATTCAATGCTTTTAACCCCTCCACAGCCAAAGTGTTAGTTGCAAAAACAAATGCTTCTGCCTCACGAGACAGCCCTTCTCCTAATACTCTTATCATCTGGTCTGAAATATCCTTAAATCGTAACCGATGAATATGGCCATACTCCCCAAAACCATGTGCCTTCATACTGATTTGATATCCGTACTCCCGATCTGCTATATTGGACAAACTCATGGAATAAGAGATCAATTCAATGCGACGACACCCCTGACGTATCAGACAATCCATGGCCAACAAGGCTGCTTTCTTATTATTAAGCAACACATTACTCACATCCAAGTCCGAAATCGTACGGTCCAGCAACACCAATGGCAGTGACGTCTCCGCCAATTTGCGGATCACTTCTTCCGAACCATGGCAGGGTACAACGACCAATCCATCGACCCCTTTATTGACCATAACATCAATCAAATTTTCCAATTTGGAGGTATTTTCGTCCGAACTGCCGAAAAACACCGTATAATTATATTTATAGGCATTATCTTCGATACGACGGGCAATGTCGGCAAAAAACGGGTTCGATATGTCGGATACGATCACCCCGATCGTACGGGATCGGCCGCTACGAAGACTCCGAGCAGCATTATTAGGTTGATAATTAAGTTCCTCTGCCACAGCAAGAATCTTTTTAGCCGTCTCTGCGTTCACCCGATAATTTCTGCCTATCTTATTATTCATCACAAAAGAGACCAAGGCTATAGAAACCCCCGCCTTATTCGCTATATCTTTTATCGTTGTTTTATGAACTGCCATTTTTTTGTTAAAATAAATTTGCTTTAAATATATATTTATATACTTTTGCAAAAGTAGCTAAATTGATTTAATTAACAAGTTTTTTCCTCACAAAACAATCATATAAAACAAAAATGATTAATAATCAAATAATTATATATCGTCACAACAAGTTCTTTTCTGCATGCAGAAAAGAACTCAAAATCGAATTATTCAAAAAGAAAGGCATTTCAACTCACGACCCTCCATATTAAATGATAAAAAAGTATCACAATCAGATATAGAATCAACATTATTAACACACACCCTATCCTCTCTCCCCAGTGCCACAAACATCAAACAATATCCCACAGCCGCCATAAAACATAAACAACTGTAAATATGAAATATACATCACAAAACAAACTTTTCTCGACATTGACTTTGATAGTCCCCACAGAGATTCTATCAACTGTATTGCCCAATGACACTGAAAATTTGAATGTTTATTTGTACTCAAAATTGAATTTAAAGCATCATTACTGAGCAGTACTATATAAACGTTTTAGCAAAAGCGAGAGATCATTTTCGCGAAGATATTCCGAAAAAAATTACTCTTGCTACCAAATAAAAAGTCAAAAATCAACAATGACTCATCGGAAATATACCGAAATAAATGTATCTTCGGGAATCCGATAAATTATCATCGAACAAAAAACATTTTCAAACTAACCGAAATGAAGAAAATAACCCGCCGTAATTTTATCGGACAGTCACTCCTGGGAGGAGTAGGACTTGGATTGGGTCTGTCCCTACTTCCGTCACAAGAATCCGAAGCCAGCACAACCCAAAAATCGGAATATACATTGACCCGACACATCCCCATAGAAGAGGGATATGATCTGTTGGTCGCCGGAGGAGGTCCATCCGGCCTGGCCGCAGCCCTCAGCGCCGCTCGTTTGGGTGGAAAAGTATTATTGGTAGAAGGCACCGGATGTCTGGGTGGCATGGCCACCTCCGGATTAGTCTCAGCATTCCCCCGCATAGGTGACGGAAAAGATCTGATGGCAGGAGGAATCCTGTGGGAACTTATCGAAAAAATGCGTGAACGCGGTTATTTAGGCCCAGGAATGGTACCCGAAAAATATGCCAAGCCGCCCTATTGCTGGATTCCCTTCAATGCCGAAGGATACAAACTGTTACTGGACGATTTAGTGAAAGAAGCCGGCATTGAAGTCCGCTTTTTCACTAAACTGATCGACGTAGAAGCATCCGCCAGCGAAGGGAAAGTGGCCGGAGCCATTCTGCACAACGACGAAGGATATCGTTTCGTACGAGCCAAAGCCTACATCGACTGTACGGGCGATGCTACGTTAGCTCATCTGGCGGGAGTGGAATGTCGCGAAGCCGGACGAGATACCCCGAATATCATGCCTGCCTCGCTCTTCCAATATGTCTGCAACATCGACTTCAAACGCATCAAGGGCGGATCCGGCTATCTAAAACAGGCCGTAGAGGACGGCTTCTTCACTCAACCCGAATACAGTCTCACGGGACTCTACAAGGCAGGCAAAAGCTTTGGAGCGCTCAATGCCGGTCATGTTTTCAATCTGGACGCTCTTCGGAATAAGAATCTCTCCGAAGGTATGATGTGGGGCCGGAAAGTCGCACGGGAATTCTTCGAATTCTATAAGAAATATGTACCTGGCTATGAAAATGCGGAACAGATTGCCACATCGGCCTTAATGGGAGTACGTGAGTCTCGCCGTATCGTAGGAGAATATGAACTCTGCTACGAAGATCTGCGAACACTGCGTGTCTTTCCCGACCAGATCGGCGTATTCCGTTATCACATAGATATTCACCCCTACAAAGCCGATCCGAACGTACACAATACTACGCGGAGCAAGACACTGAAGAAATTTCTCGACGGAGAACATTTCGGAGTACCCTACTCGATTCTCGTGCCCAAAGGTTGGGACAATCTCTGGGTGGCCGGACGAAGCGTATCTTCCGACATTTTGGCCAACGGTTCGATACGGGTCCAACCCGTATGCATCATGATGGGAGAAGCAGCCGGTGCAGCCGCCATGCAGGCCATCCGTACCGGCACCACAGCCCGAACACTGGACACAAAGCAACTGGTCACCACGCTACGCAAGCAAGGAGCATACTTGCCTCAACCCGTGCTGAATAAAGAGATGACCCGTCATTAAAACAAAAAAATAATGAAGAAAAACCTATTCATACTGTTCGCCCTGCTCCTTTCATGCGGTTCTTCACTCCACGCCAACTGGCAAATGGATGCCCGTGCATTAAAGTGTTATACTCCGAACCATTCCGGCAACTTCTCTTTGAACGCCATCTCGGCCGAGGTGTTGGGCAAAATATATACAGACAACTCCAAATTTCCCGATCTGATTCTCAAGCTCGACAAATGGTATCCGGGTGCCCGCTACTATAAATATGTACGTCACGACGAAAAAGGAGTCCCGGTATTCGAAATGGCAGGTGAAGTGGAACTTCCATTCCAAAGTTCGAACGAAGGAGGCAGCACTACCTGTATCGTACAGAACGGGAAAGACATAAAATTATTCTGGTACACGATCGACACGTTAAATGTTGCCTCATACAACGCCGAACGACGGGTATTCATCCATGAAACTTCCGTGCCGTTTCCAAAAATGAGATTCAAGCCCAAAGCAATGTTCGTCGAACCACTGGGCAAACAAGGATATCTGCTCTGGTATGGTGCACAGGATCGCTGGGCCTCCCCCGTACCGGGGAACTGGCGTAAGGGAGACTATTTTCCATATGACGGAGCCGGTATCTGGCGAGGTAAGTTTTCCTATATGGGACTGTATTGTATCGAACTGGACGATCTGTTCCATGCAGTGACAGAACCGGAACGAATCTCCGAAAACCCGAACGAAGTATTACAAAGTTATTGCAGGCTTTCCGACGTATCCTACGGCAAACAAGGCAATGGTATCGTAACAGGTTCGTATCTAGGCGGACTCTACTTCTACAAACAAAAAGGAGGAGGATTACGGGCCGAAGCGAAAAAATACCTCGTGGATACTTCCGGCAACGCGCTGCGTCATCCCGGAGTCTGGGCTTCCCCCCTCTCCTACCCCTCGGCAGATGGCGAATCATCCGATCTGATTGCCACTTGTGAAGGAGGCATCTATTTCTACCACTATACGGGAAAATTCACCGAAAACGGCAATCCAATCTACGACTATCCTGTTCCCCTCCAGGAGAACAAACCCATGCTTTTCGGAGGATCATTGCCAGTACCTACTGTAGTGGATTGGGATGGCGACGGAGTACAAGATATCGTCTCCGGAAACTCTCAAGGACATATTCTGTTTTTCAAGAATACAGGGACCGATTCCGAACCCAAATTCACGACTCCCGTATCATTACAGGCCGGAGGACAAACCATTCATGTACAACCAGGCTATCGGGAAGATATCCAGGGTCCCCTCGAAGCACGTTGGGGATACACCTGCCCCACTGTATTCGACTGGAACGGCGACGGGAAACCGGATATTTTATTCAGCGACTCCCGGGGCAAACACATGATACTAAAAGGAACCGAAGGAACTCCTCTGAACAAATTGGAACCGGAACATCCGCTCTATCTCTATGACCTGAATATGCATGGCACATGGCGTTGCAGACCGGGAGTGGAGAAAATGGGCGATCGAATCGTCTATATCACCCTCGACGACCAAAACCAACTTCATTTGTATGCCCGAATCGATGACTATAATATCGAAGATCTGGGAAAACTGACACTGAAAGATGGTTCCTACATTTCAGCCTCGGCGGCCGCTTCGGGAGGAACAGGCCGTCTGAAAATCGACATCGTGGACTGGGATGGGGACGGGAAAAAAGACCTGATTCTGGGAACCTGCAAGCACCACTATATTCCCGACAACAAAAACGGACTTCCGGGTTGTCTGCACAGCGCGCAACGTCGCACCGAAAAGAGTCCGCGGGATACATACAAGCCTTACTCTTTGGAAGACATTAAACTGCAAGCCCCTCCCTATATGGACAGTTCGCCCGAGTACAATGCGGCAGCCACGATCCTCTTCATGCGAAACGTAGGAAACGACTCGAAACCTGTCTACGAATTTCCTACTCAAATGTATTACAAAGGGGAACGAATCAAACTCGGCCAACATTCCGTGGGGGTAGATGCAGCCATGATCGGCCCCATCACCAATGGCTTGCCCAATCTATTGGTAGGCGATGAACGAGGTCGTTTCTATCTGCTGGAAAGAAGTGAATTAAGTTGGTAAAATTCCCTAAAACTACTATGAAAAAAATCCTATTTTCACTCATCGCGACAAGCTGTCTGCTGTCCGTAACCGCTCAACAACAAATCTCCTGGGAAAAGGCTTATATGCAGGCCGACAAACTCATCAAAACTCTTTCCCTCGATGAGAAAATCTCTCTGATGCGCGGGTATAGCAATTTCTTTTTCAACGGCATCCCCGAAAAAGGCATCAAATACATCTATCTCTCCGACGCGACTCAGGGAGTGAATATGCGTAACAATCTGCCCGACCCTACCATGGTCAAACAGCTCGAACGCTCGGTGGCATTTCCGGCACCGATCATGCTGGCCGCCACATTCGATCCGTCGCTTTCGGCAGAATACGGAAAAGCAGTCGGCGAAGAGTGTCGTGCAGGAGGAATCGAAGTTCTGTTGGGACCGGGACTGAACATCTACCGTCAATCACAATGCGCCCGCAACTTCGAATATTTCGGTGAAGACCCATTTCTCACCGCACGTATGATCGAGTCCTATGTCAAAGCGATGCAAAGTACCGGAACCGCGGCTTGTCTGAAACATTTCGTAGCCAACAACACCGAATTCTATCGCCGCCGTCAAAACTCGATTGTCGACGAACGGGCCCTCAACGAGATCTATCTGCCCGGTTTCAAGGCCGGAATCGATGCCGGAGTAGCCGCCGTCATGACCTCCTACAATCAACTTGACGGAGAGTGGACCGGCCAAAGCGAAAAGGTCATCAAAGGGCTGCTCAGAGACAAGCTCGGTTTTCAGGGCGTTGTCATGACCGACTGGAATTCAGTGACCGACTGGGAAAAAACCATCAAATCGGGCCAAAACATAGAGATGCCCGGCAGCAGAGATTTGGGAATCACCACCCAGGAGTTACTCTCTCAAGGCAAAATCACGGAGAAAGATATCGAACAGATGATACGCCCGACTCTGGCCACCTGTATTGCCTTCGGATTCTACGACCGAGAAAAATACAAACCCGAACTACTTGCCAAATTCGCCGACCACGAAAAAACGGCCTATCGGGTGGCGGCCGAAGGGACCGTACTGCTGAAAAACAACGGAATCCTGCCGCTGACCGCTAAAGGTAAAAGAATATTGTTGACCGGCCAGTTCCTCGATGAAATCCCGAGAGGACGCGGAGCCGCTGCCGTGAAAGGATACGATAACGTCTCCCTGAAACAGGCCATGCAACAACAGTTCGGCAATGACATAACCGTAATAGCCCAACCCACCGAAGCCGATCTGAAAGGAGCAGACGTGGTGATCTACAACGTGGGTACGATCGATGTCGAAGGAGTCGAACGCCCGTTCGCACTGCCCAAACAGATCGAAAACGGAATAAAAACGGCCGTCAAGAGTAATTCCAACACCATTGTATTGGTAACCTCCGGATCCGGCATCCGCATGACAGACTGGACCAACGATGCTGCAGCAGTCATCTACGGATGGTATCCCGGCCAGAACGGTTTCAGGGCAATCGCCAAAATCATGGCCGGAGAGCTCAATCCCTGCGGCAAATTGCCCATGTCTATCGAACGAGAATTCAGCGACTCTCCGGCATACGGCTATATGCCCCGAGACGCCCAATTCTACACCGAACTCCGTAACGAGCGTCTCATCCAGGTGTACGACATCCCCTATAAAGAGAGCGTACTGGTAGGATACCGCTGGTACGACACGAAAAAAATCGCACCGCTGTATCCGTTCGGACACGGACTCTCCTATACGACTTTCGAAATCTCCCAACCCAAACTCTCGGCCAGCAAGATAGTCCCCGACGGTTCGATAAAAGTCACCGCGACACTGACCAATACGGGTAAAATGAAAGGTGCCGAGGTGGTCCAACTCTACATCGGCGAACGTACTCCGTCGGTAGTGCGTCCGGTCAAAGAGCTGAAAGGTTTCCGGAAAGTTCATCTGACTCCGGGAGAAAAGACTTCGGTCGAATTTGAAGTGAACTATTCCGATCTGGCATACTGGGACGACAAAATCCACGACTGGAAAGTGAACCCGGGCATGTTCGATCTCTACATAGGCACTTCGTCGGCCGACATAAAACACAAACTCACTCTCGAAGCAAAATAAACGCATGAAAAAAGCACTCCTCCTGGGGATAGGATTGGCCGGAGCATTAAATTCCTCTGCACAGAGGCCGAATATCCTACTCGTAATCAGCGACGATCATAGCGCCGCACATCTGGGTTGCTACGGCAATCCGGATGTGCAAACCCCCAATCTGGATCATTTCGCCCAGCAGGGAGTCAAGTTTACCCGTGCTTACTGTGCATCACCCCAAAGCGTACCCTCCCGAGCAGCTATCATGACAGGACGCTCTCCCGTCGCGGTGGACATGACTCGATTCAATGTAACATTGGACCGAGAATTCAAAACTTTCCCCGAATATCTACGTAAAATCGGTTATTATGTCGGTGTAGCAGGACGAGGCTATCACCTTGATGGCACAGTAGACGGAGTTCCGGGCAAGATCAAAGAAGTAGAAGAATACTACCAGCTCAACCATTACAAAACATTCCCCGAGCGACTCGACACCTGCATGGTCATCCCCAACTCGCGTAAGGGGGAAAATCATGTGTTGATAAACAAGCAATTTCTCGAATTCATGGAGCGGAGAGACAAACACAAACCCTTCTTTCTGCAACTCTCCTACTCTGATCCACACCGACCGTACGATGCCCCAAAAGTACATGATCCCGCTACGCTAACCTTGCCCATTCACTATCCGGATACTCGATTAGTACGAGAAGATCTGGCAGCATATTACGATGAAATACACCGTATGGACACCGATTTCGGAGAAATACTCCGTTATCTGGAAGAAAACGGGCTTGAGCGAAACACAATCGTCGTGTTTACAGGAGACAACGGAGCCGCCCAATTCATGGGGAAAGGCACGCTCTATGAATACGGAATACGAATCCCGCTAATTTTTCGCTGGCCAGATCATTATTCGAAAGGTAAAACCATCGACCAGATTGTCTCCAACGAAGATTTAGCTCCGACATTTCTCTCCATAGCAGGTATTCCCATTCCCCGGGAAATGAGCGGAGAGGATCTTTCTCCGGTGTTACTGGGACAGGGGAAACTCGACCGAGAATATGTATTTTCTGTCCGTAGTTGTCACGCCACTAATTCACTTCCTCATACAACCGCTGTTTTCGATCAGATGAGATGTGTCGTTGGGGATCAATACAAACTGATTTACACCCTGCTCCCCGGATTGCGATATGTCCCGGTGGATTTTGCCCGTACGCCTATGTTTCAGGAACTTAAGAAAATGCACAAAGAGAAAACATTGGCACCCATCTTCAGTAAACTCTATTTTGCTGAAAAGAGACCCATGTTCGAACTGTTCGATCTGAAAAATGATCCTCGAGAACAACAAAATTTGATTGACCGCCCGGAATATGCGGAAATTCAACGAGAACTAATCCTGGCTTTAACCTATCGAATGATCCAGGATCGAGATTTCGTCACATTGCCCCATCCCAAATTATACGAATAACCACAAAACCCATTCACCCCATGAAAAAAATCTTATTATCGATCGGAATGCTGCTGATCTATGGTTATGGCAGCGCTCAGCAGAACGAATGGATGGATTCGGAAGTAAACCAAGTAAACCGTCTGCCCATGCATGCAGACTATTTCGCTTACGAATCGGAAACTGCCGTCTCCGCAGGATTGACTCGTTCCGAACGGTATTTGTCATTGAACGGTCCCTGGAAATTCTTTTGGGTTCGTAATGCAGATCAACGTCCGACCGATTTCTTCCGTCCCGACTTCAACGACGGAGGCTGGAATACGATGCCCGTCCCCGGTCTGTGGGAGCTGAACGGATATGGAGATCCGCTCTATCGAAACACCGGTTATGCCTGGTACAATCAATTCAAAAACAATCCGCCCGAAGTTCCTATTGCCGAAAATCACGTAGGATCCTACCGGCGAATGATCCGAATCCCCCGGCAATGGGAAGGCAAACAGGTGATCGCCCATTTCGGATCGGTCACTTCGAATATCTACCTGTGGATCAACGGTCAGTTCGTAGGGTACAGCGAAGACAGCAAACTGGAGGCCGAATTCGACATCACCCCCTATCTCAAGAGTGGCGACAACCTGTTCGCATTCCAAACCTTCCGCTGGTGTGACGGGACCTATCTGGAAGACCAGGATTTCTTCCGGCTGAGCGGCGTGGGACGCGATTGCTATCTCTACGCCCGCGAAAAACAACACATTGAGGATTTTAACGTCACCGCACTACCCTCGGCCGATTTCAAATCGGGAACCATCGACATCAAAGCGCTTTTCTCCAAAGAAGCCGCAGGTTGTCTACTGGAAGTAGAGCTTGCCGATCTCTCGGGAAAACCCTGGATTGAAAAAAGCATCACAGTGTCGGGCAAGGAAGAAAAATTCCGTTTAAATGTCGGAAAAGTTCAACTGTGGAGCGCAGAGATACCCAACCTCTACGCGCTGAAAGCCACACTGAAATCCCCTGCAGGAGAGACCATCGAGGTGATTCCCCTGGAGGTGGGGTTCCGCCGCGTGGAAATTAAGGACGGTCAGCTTCTTGTCAACGGGCAACCCATCCTGATAAAAGGCGCCAATCGCCACGAAATGGATCCGGACTATGGCTATTATATCTCCGAAGAGAGGATGTTGCAGGATATCCGGATCATGAAAGAGAACAATATCAATGCCGTTCGGACCTGTCACTATCCGGACAATGCGCTGTGGTACCAGTTGTGCGACCGTTATGGACTGTATGTCGTGGCCGAGGCCAACCTCGAATCGCACGGAATGGGATACAAAGAGAAGACACTGGCCAAAAACCCCGGCTATGCCAAGGCACACATGGAACGCAATGAGCGCAATGTGAAACGAAGTTTCAATCATCCATCGGTCATCATCTGGTCGCTGGGCAACGAAGCCGGAGACGGTCCCAATTTCGAAGCATGCTACCGTTGGCTCAAGGAGTACGATCCGACTCGTCCCGTACAATACGAACAGGCAAAGCTCGGTTACAGCGACATTGTCTGCCCCATGTACTGGAGTTACGAAACATGTGAAAAATATCTGACCGGACAACCCAAGAAACCTTTGATACAGTGCGAATATGCACATGCCATGGGAAATTCGATGGGAGGATTCAAAGAGTATTGGGACATGATCCGGAAATATCCCATGTATCAGGGAGGATTCATATGGGATTTCGTGGACCAATCGCTCCATAAAAAAGGTAAAAACGGCATCCAGATCTACGGTTACGGAGGCGACTGGAATCCCTACGACGCCTCGGACGAGAATTTCTGCGACAACGGTTTGATCAGTCCGGATCGTCGCCCCAATCCCCACATGAGCGAAGTGTGCTATTACTATCAATCCATCTGGACCGAACCGGTCGGCGAGACGGGCAACACGTTCGAAATCTACAACGAGAATTTCTTCCGCGATCTTTCCAACTATACGATGCATTGGAACGTATTATGCGATGGGAAAGTGATCCGGGAGGGCATAATCGCCGATCTGAAAGCGGCTCCCGGACAACGGATCCGCAAAACGCTTCCCTACACCCTACAGGAGTTCCCCTCGGAAGGCGAACTGCTTCTGAACGTCGAATACCGTCTTAAAGAGGCGGAAGGATTGCTCCAGGCCTCGCATATTGTTGCTCGTCAGCAACACTCGTTACGCGCCTACGAATTTTCCGTACCGGAGATCTCCGTCCAAATGGTCGATCGCTACACCCCCGCCGGGAAGATCACCGTCCGGGATAACGATCGTAACTTCCTGATCGTCGAAGGCGATCGTGTACGTCTCGACTTCAATCGTAAAACGGGATTCCTCACCCGTTACGAAGTGGACGGACGCGCTCTGCTGGAGAAAGGTCATTCGCTTCGGCCCAACTTCTGGCGTGCCCCGACCGACAACGATTTCCGGCCTAAGATCCACAAAGAACAACTCGTATGGAAAAACCCCACGCTGCAACTCGAATCGCTGAAATTCGATCAGAAGAATGGAATCGTTCGCGTCAATGCCCGATACGATATGCCACAAGTCAAGGCTACGCTCACCCTCACTTATACCATAGGCAATACAGGTGAAATAGCCGTCGAACAGGCACTCAAGACCACTCCCGGTGCCGATATCCCGGGCATGTTCCGTTTCGGAATGCGCATGGAGATGCCTTCGGGACTCGATCGGATCCACTACTACGGCCGTGGCCCCGGAGAAAATTACGTCGACCGCAAATCGGCTACGTTTATCGGAATTTACAACCAGACCGTAGACGAACAGTTCTATCCCTACATCCGGCCGCAGGAGACCGGCACCAAAAGCGACATACGTTGGTGGCATCAATGCGACATTGCCGGCAGAGGAGTGACTCTCACGGCAGAATCGCCGTTCCAGGCCTCCGCGCTTTGGTACACACAGGAGTCTCTCGACGAGGGGATGGTTCCGGCTCAACGTCACTCGCCCGAAGTGGAAAAACAATCCTATGTAACCCTGTGTATCGACAAATTGCAATACGGTCTGGGATGTGTCACTTCCTGGAGACATAAACCTCTGCCCGAATATCAAGTGCCTTACAAAGATTACACCTTCCGTTTCAAACTCTCGCCCCAAATCCGGCTCAATTTCGCACACTGACTTTCCAAATAAATCAAAAAACGAACCATGAAAAATCTGATCAGGCTAACGCTCCTCCTGTTAATAGGGATTTGCACGTCTCCCCATTCCTGGGCCCAGCGTACAAGAGAACACACCTATGTAAAAATCTTGCTTACGCCCAATCATGCCGATTGGAACTATAAACTCGGAGAAAAACCCGAATTCACCGTATCGGTCCTCAAAGACAATTTTCCACAAAAGAACATTGAGGTCAATTACTCCTGGGGGCCTGATATGCTCAAAGCGACCAAAACAGGCAGCCTGAACACGGAAAACGGTTATCAGAAGCTCTCGTTAGAGGGAATGAATAAACCCGGATTCATGACTCTTTCGGCCAAGGTGCGCATAGACGGAAGGAATTATACCAACTACATTAAAGTGGCCTTTGCTCCCGATCAGATCACACCCTTCGCCCAGATGCCGGCCGATTTCGATGAATTTTGGGAAAAGACTCTCGCAGCCAACAGCAAGGCTCCTCTCGAGCCACTGATGACCTTGCTGCCCGAGTATTGCACCTCCCGCATGGATGTCTATCACATCCGATTTCGCAACGGAGGCTACAATCAATACATCTATGGTATTCTATCCGTACCCAAAGGCGAAGGGCCTTTCCCTGCTGTCCTACAGGTTCCGGGAGCCGGAGTCCGACCCTACGCTCCCGATAAAGAGTACGCCGAAGCCGGAGCCGTCACCCTGAAGATCGGCATCCATGGCATTCCGGTCAATATGCCGGCCGAAGTCTACAACAATCTGCGCTACGGAGCCCTGAACAATTATCACAGCTACAATATCGACAATCGTGACAAATACTACTATCGCAACGTCTATGCAGGATGTGTTCGTGCAGTCGATTTTCTGTGTTCGCTGCCCCAAGTCGATTCACAACGTATCGCCGTGTGCGGAGGCAGCCAGGGAGGAGCCTTATCGATCATCACAGCAGCCCTTGATCCGAGAATCAAATGTCTGTGGGCCAACTATCCGGCCCTTTGCGACATAGCCGGTTACTACCGAGGCGGCACGGGAGGTTGGCCTCACATATTCCGTGATCCGAACGAGAGCAATCTCGAAACCAAAGTAAAAGTATCGGAATATTACGATGTGGTCAATTTTGCCCGCAAACTTAAAGCTCCTATTCTATTCTGCACGGGATACAACGACGCCACCTGTCCTCCGACATCGACCCTGGGGACCTATAACGTAATCACTGCCCCTAAAAAACTTCGTCTTACTCTCGATGCCGCCCATTGGACCTATCCGGAGACCTACCGATTCGAATTGGAATGGTTGATGCAGCAATTGAAGGAATAAACATATTTCAAACAACTTTTCATAAAAAAGACAAGCCTGACCTGTTAGGCTTGTCTTTTTTATGAAAACGAGTAAAATTACATAACTTTCACCTGCCCAAAATCGAAAAAAATACCGATCATTGTATCTAAAAACAGATCCTTTATCTTTACTCAATATCTCTAACGATCATGGCAGACAATTATTTGGGCAGGAAAATGGAGGAATATTTGGCACGGTCAGCATCGGATCGGACCACTCGCCGCCCTTCGATGAACTTGAATAAATTATTGCTGAAAAACCGTAGTGTTCGCGGGTACGACCCCCAATTCATCGTGCGGGAAGACCAACTGCAACGCATCATTGATGTCAACACAAAGATCCCCTCTGCAAGGAACCAACAAGTCCTACGGTTCAGACCTGTCCTTTCAGACGAGGCCTCCAAAATATTACCACATATCCACCTCGGAGGTGCCCTGCCGGAACTTCATCTTCCCTTTCCCTGCACAGAGCCTAATGCCTTTATAATCATCTGTTCAACAGTACCCGAAAGCCGGTATGTCGATATTGACCTGGGGATTTCTGCCCAGAGCATGCTGTTACAGGCTGTCGAAATTGGTCTGAATGGAATCTGCATAGGAGCTTTCGACAGAGCACAAATCGAACAAGCATTTCGTTTGGAATGCACCCCTCTTCTGATTCTGGCCATCGGCAAGGGTATCGAAAAAATCGAACTTGTTCCCGTCACTCCCGACGATTCTCTCTTGTACTATCGGGAAAACGGCATCCATTATGTTCCGAAAATTCAAACAAAATACCTGATTATCAAATAATAAGATTCCACCTCGAAATACTTTTCCGTAATTGCAAAAGACCGATTTCACCCATTATAGATTTATATTTAAAATAAATTATTTTATCTTTGTTGGAAAGAGAATTTCCATGTTCCGTCTATATTTACCACACGATAGGATCACCAAGGCATCCTCCAGTCTCGGCCTGTTGCGATTTTTTCTCATTTTAACAAGCCTCCTGTCATGGGCAGGTAGTTCTTT
Organism: uncultured Rikenellaceae bacterium; assembly: GCA_944326945.1. Taxonomy (GTDB): domain Bacteria; phylum Bacteroidota; class Bacteroidia; order Bacteroidales; family Rikenellaceae; genus Gallalistipes. The sequence continues at coordinate 22,485 of CALVFY010000026.1, read as the reverse complement.
GGCCGGAAATCTCAACACATTGCTTTCCGAATTGGACAATGCCATTAAAAACGAAAAAGAATATATCTCCCCAAAAGAAGCCTATCTCGACAAGCTCAAAAAACAACTTTCCGAACCTGAATTATCTCTCGAAACCCAATGTTTCATCTGCCTGAACCTGGCTCACGAATACGAAACTTACAAATGCGATTCGGCTGTCAGCTACTCTCGTCGCTCCATCGCCATTGCCAATGAATTAGGCAATGAACACTGGGTTAATGACGGGAAAATCCAGTGGGCCCGCAACGAAGCCAAAGCGGGTATGTTTTCCGAAGCTATCGACATTCTGAATTCAATAAGACACAACACTCTGACAAAAAGCCAACTATCCGAATACTACAAAACTCACATAGAGTGTTACATCTACCAAATCGAATACCAGGACGGCCATAATCTGGACCCACTACTCCGAAACCGGACCCTTTATCAGGACTCGTTGTTACGAATAGTAGATCACTCCACTTTTGACTATGTCATCTACTCGGGTCACCGTTATATTGCCCACACCCAACTCGACAGCGCTGAAAAAATATTAACACAGTTTCTGCCCAACGTGTCTGACAGCTCCAAGGAAATGGCCTCTTTAGCCTCTCTCCTCTCTCACATCTATGGAGAAAAAGGAGAGTATGAAAAACAGAAAGAGTATCTGGCAATCTCCGCTATTGCAGACGTCAAATCCTGTATCAAAGAGAATATTTCATTAAGAGCTCTGGCAGTCCTACTGTTTCAGGAAGGTGACCTCCAACGAGCCAACCGTTACGTAAAAAAGAGCCTCGATGATGCCAATTTCTACAATGCCCGGCTACGTAATATTCAAACCTCACAAGTTCTCCCCATCATCGACAAAGCTTACGAATTGGATCGTATTGACCAGCAACACAAACTTAGAATGATGTTGGTCCTGATCAGCGTTTTATCCATCATTTTACTTGTGACCATCCTACTGGTAGCCATGCAGATGAAACGTCTGTCAAGGGCCAATAAATTCATCGAAAATGCCAATTCTCGATTGAAAAACCTGAACACGATCCTGCAAAATGCCAATCGGCGTCAACAGGAGACCAATGCATATCTGGCAGAAGCCAATCACATTAAGGAATTATTTATAGGGAACTTTCTGGATATCTGTACAGAATACATCGAAAAATTACGAGCCTTCAAAGTGACGGTCAACCGAAAAATCCGGGCGGGTCAAAGTGCCGATTTGCTGCGACTCACCTCCAACACCGAAGGTTCTCCCCAAGAACTTCGGGAATTATATACCAATTTCGACCGAGCATTTCTCAATATTTATCCCACATTCGTAGAGGAATTCAACAAACTATTACGCGAAGATGAACGGTATCCGGAACATGAAGATGGATCGTTGAACCATGAATTACGAGTTTTTGCACTGATCCGACTGGGTATCAAAGACACAAACAAAATCGCGACATTTCTGAACTACACCTCACGCACAGTCTACAACTACCGTAGCAAAGTCAAATCCAAGGCTCTGAATTCAAACGAAGATTTCGAAGAGCGCGTCAAACAGATCGGTTCAGAGAACTTTTAAGGCCTGTTCTCGAAAGATTGTTTTTTACTTCAATCGAAATGCCTTCGCTGCATAAACAATTAATCTACAATAATATAACAAACAATATTCCGGTTATTTTTTACTTCATATTTACTTCGGCATCTCCGAAAATCAGATTTCGCATAGCTTCGTAACAAGCTTCGATACTTACCTATTAAACTACGCGACGGAACTATGAAGAAATTTCTATGTTCGATGCTGATCCTTCTGGGCAGCCTCCCCCTTTTCGCTCAAAAAGATTATGTCCATTATGTAAAACCCATCATCGGTTCGCTGAACGATCCGGGACTCTCTAACGGCAATCTCTATCCTTGTATTGCCCGGCCCTGGGGTATGAACCACTGGACCCCCCAGACCGATCTCAATGGCGACCGATGGCAGTATTCCTATACCGACACCCATATCGTAGCCTTAAAACAGACCCACCAACCCAGTCCTTGGGCAGGTGACTATGGAATGGTCTCTTTGATGCCGACAGTCGGGAAACGGGTCTTTCTGGAAAATGAACGTGGCAGTTGGTTCTCGCACAAAGCAGAACAGATCGAACCCTCCTATTATGGAGTATATCTGGCCGATTATGATGTAAAGGCAGAAATGAGTCCCTCTCAGAGAGGATGTATAATGCGATTTACCTTCCCCTCCAGCGACAGTTCGAATGTAGTGGTGGATGCTTTTGCCGGGAAGTCTTATGTGAAGATTATTCCCGAACAACAAAAAATCATCGGCTACACCACCGACACCTATGGGTTCGCCCCCCAACGCAAACCCGATAACTTCAAAAACTATTTCGTCATTCTGTTTGACAAACCTTTTACCCAAACAACCCTATGGCACGACGGAGGTTTTATCGAAGGCAAAGAATCGACAAACACCTCTCGCGGAGGCGCCGTAATCACCTTTTCGACACAACAAGCAGAACAGATAACCGTCCGTATAGCCACTTCTTTCATCAGTTTCGAACAGGCCGAACTTAATCTGGCCCGGGAAATCGGAGACAAAGAGTTCGATCAACTCCGTCAAGAGGGTCACCAGGAGTGGAACAACCATCTTTCACGATTTGCCGTGGAAGACAATACTGCAGAAGATTTCGACCGGCTGTGTACCTTTTATTCGTCCCTCTATCGCATGCTACTCTATCCCCGCGAACTGCACGAGTACGATGCAAACGGGAAAATCATGCATTACAGTCCGTTCAACGGGAAAATACTCCCCGGAAGAATGTACACCGACAACGGATTCTGGGACACTTTCCGAGCCGTGCACCCCTTTTTCAATCTCTTCTATCCGGAGTTCAGCCAACATTTTTTAGAGGGTTTGGCCAACACCTACCGGGAAAGCGGATGGCTGCCCGAATGGGTTTCTCCAGGTCATGTGGATTGTATGGTAGGCTCCAACTCAGCCTCGATCGTAGCCTCGGCCATTTTGCTTAACGGAGTGAAAGAGAATTTGGACATACTCTGGGAGGCAGTCTACAAAAACGCCTATCACGCCCATCCGTCCATCTCTTCGGTCGGCAGAGCCGGTATCGACCATTACGACCGTCTGGGTTATGTGCCCACCGATATCGGAGTCAAAGAGAGCGCCGCCCGGACTCTGGAATATGCCTATGATGATTATTGTATTCTGCGACTGGCCGAATACATGAATAAAAGTCCCGAAATTCGGAACATCTTTTCCAAACGGGCCCTGAACTACCAGCATCTTTTCCACCCGAAATACAAACTAATGGCCGGCCGGGATTCGAAAGGCAACTTCCAAAGCGATTTCAATCCTCTCACATGGGGCGGAGCCTTCACCGAAGGCAACAGTTGGCACTACTCCTGGAGTGTCTTCCACGACCCGATCGGATTGATGAATCTGATGGGCGGACAAAAAGAGATGACTCGCATGCTCGATTCGGTTTTCGTGATGCCTCCCCTGTTCGATGAGGGCTCTTATGGCACCGTTATCCATGAAATACGGGAGATGCAAGTGGTCAATTTCGGCCAATACGCCCATGGCAATCAGCCCATCCAACACATGATCTATCTGTACGACTGGGTCGGTCAACCCTGGAAAACACAATACTGGGTTCGGGAGGCAATGAAACGTCTCTACCGTCCCACCCCGGACGGTTACTGCGGCGACGAAGACAACGGTCAAACCTCGGCGTGGTATGTTCTTTCGGCCATGGGATTCTATCCCGTATGCCCCGTAAACGGGGAGTATGCACTCGGATCACCGCTTTTCAGACAAATGACAATCACGCTGGCAAACGGTAAAAAACTGTCTATTCATGCTCCGAACAATTCCGAACAAAACGTCTATGTCAAGAGTCTCTCGGTCAACGGTCGTCCTTATGACAAAAACTACCTGACTCACACCATTTTACAGCAGGGAGGCCGACTCGACTTCTCGATGACCGACCAACCGGAGTCCTCGCGAGGCACTTCAGAGACAGCCCGTCCTTCCTCATTCAGCAGCCCCCTTTCCGATCACTAATGAAGCAACTCATGAACGATAAATAAAAACCAGAACCCAATGAGAAAAAAATTGAACGTTATGAAGATCGCGTCTATTTTCGTAGTGGTTCTTTCACTTCTGTACCAGAGCGCTCTGGCAGCCCAACCCAACACTGCCAAAGGAGTGGTACAGAACGAAAACAAGGAACCGCTTGTCGGCGCAGCCGTCTACGTCAAAGGCACTTCGAATGGAGTTTCGACCGATATCGACGGACGGTTTTCACTACCGAACGTTACCGTCGGTGATACATTGGTATTCTCTTATATGCAGGTCACTCGACAAATCGCATTTAAAGGCCAGACAGAACTGGTCGTCGTCCTCGAAGAGAACAAAACCTTAGAACAGGTCGTAGTGGTCGGCTACGGACAAATGCGCCGTCAGGATGTCACCGGCTCCCTGGCCAGTGTGAAGATCGACGACGCCGTCCGTGGATTCACTCCCAATGCACAAGATCTATTGGTGGGTAAGGTGGCCGGTGTTTCGATCATCGACCAGGGAGGAGCTCCCAGCAGTCACTCCTATATTCGTATCCGAGGAGGCTCGTCGCTCTCGGCCAACAACGAACCGCTCATTATCCTGGACGGAGTCTATATCGACAATCAGGAGATCAACGGCGTGGGTAATATCCTCAGCACCCTCAATCCTTCAGACGTAGAGTCGTTCACCGTACTGAAAGATGCCTCGGCCACAGCCATCTACGGATCACGTGCTTCGAACGGAGTGATCCTCATCACCACGAAAAAAGGAACTCCAGGCAAATTCCGGATCACCTACGACGGGAATCTCTCCATCGGCACACTCAAAAAGAAGGTAGACGTAATGAGCGGTGATGAATTCCGTGTTTTTCTCAAGGAATCTTATTCCGATCTGCCGATCTACGACCAGATGAAAGAACGTCAAGGCCTCGTAAACACCGATTGGCAGGATGTAATCTTCCAAACAACCGTCAACACCGAACACAATCTGAGTGTCTATGGCTCGGCCGGAGACTGGATGCCCTATCGAGTCTCTTTCGGAATGACCGATCTCGACGGTATTCTCAAAACCTCACGCACGGAACGTTATACGGGCAGTTTCTCGCTCACTCCGAAACTCTTTGACGACCATCTGAACATCACCCTCAACGGACACTTCATGTATGTCAAAAACCGGTTCGCCAACTGGGATGCCATCGGAGCAGCCGTGTCCATGGATCCTTCACAACCGGTCTATGACAAGGACAGTCCTTATGGCGGCTATTTCACCTGGGTCGGAGAAGACCATAAAATCATTCAGGTGGCCACCAAAAACCCGCTGTCGATGCTTGAAATGTTCCAAGACAAAGCTCACGCCTACAATTTCAAAGGTAATGCCCAATTCGACTACAAACTCCATTTCTGGCCCGATCTGCGCCTGAATCTCAACCTCAGTCTCGATGCCTCGAACAGCGATGGATTCAGATACTACGACGAATTCATCCCCTCGGACTACACCTATGGAGGCGGTGAATTCAACTGGGATCAACGTATCCGTAATTCATCGCTCACAGCCTATGCGAAATACGAGAAAAATCTCGGTTTTCTCGACAGCCATATCGACCTGATGGCCGGTTACGAATGGCAACGCTATTGGCGAGAGGGAAGCAGTATCGGTCATCGTCTCAAAGATTTCGACGAGTATGGCGACCCGCGTCTGATCGAAGACACCAGCTACGAAAACGAACACTATCTGATCTCATTCTTCGGCCGGCTCAACTACAATGTCAAAAATCGTTATCTTCTGACAGCCACTCTACGCCGTGATGGATCCTCGCGCTTTGCCAAGGCAAATCGCTGGTCGCTCTTCCCTTCGGTAGCAGTGGCATGGCGAATCTCTGAAGAGAGTTTCCTGAGAAACTCGAATGTAGTGAGCGATCTGAAACTCCGGCTCGGATGGGGAATCACCGGACAACAGGAGATCAACATCGATTACGGTCATCTGAGAGCCTATCTCCACTCGACCGGTACGGAGGTAGGATACCTGAGAGGATTCAATAACGGTGAACCGATTTGGGTAGCCCTCCTTCGCCCGGAATCCTACAATCCGGATCTGAAATGGGAATCGACCATCACGAAAAACATCGGTCTCGACTTCGGATTCCTGAACAATCGTATCGAAGGTACTTTCGATTTCTACCACCGTCGGACGGAAGATCTTATCAATCTCCAAACCAAAACGACAGCCGGAACCAATTTTAAGGAGTTCGTCGCCACCAACATCGGAAGTCTCGAAAACAAAGGTGTGGAATTCGGCATAAACGGCCTCATCCTCAACAAACGGGATCTGCAGTGGGAAATGGGATTCAATGCGGCCTGGAACCAGAATAAAATCACCAAACTGACCGACGGAGACGATCGGGAAACCCGACTTCAAAGCAGTGTAATGGTCAATATGGTAGGTTATGCCTCGAACATGTATTACGTCTACGAACAGATCTACGACGAACAAGGCAAACCGATCGAAGGACTCTATAAGGATCAAAACAATGACGGGAGAATCAGTGCCGAAGATCTGCGACCCTACAAAAAAGCCGCGGCCGACTGGACTTTCGGCATAAACACGAAACTGACCTGGAAATCGTGGGATTTTGCCATTGCAGGCCACGGCAGTCTCGGCAACTACAACTACAATGCCGTAGCAGCCAACGGAGCCGGTCTGAGTCCCACCTCGGTCTATGTAAGCGAAACCCTCTCCAATCGGGTGAAAAGCGCATTCGACACCAATTTTCAGATTGCCCAGCCTCTCTCGGACTACTATGTCCAGGATGCCTCGTTCTTCCGCATCGACAACATTGTATTGGGATGGTCATTCCGTAAATCGAATTGGTTTCCGCTCAGCGGCCGCATCTATGCCACGGTACAGAATCCTTTTGTCTTCACAGGCTATAAGGGAATCGATCCGGAGGTATTCGGCGGTTACGACGGCACACTCTATCCGCGTCCGGTCACCTATCTTTTCGGAGTCAATCTGAACTTTTAAAACTCGACGGTCATGAAAAAAACATATCTCATACTTCTTTCACTGTGTCTCTGTACGACACTGCCCTCCTGTCTGAGCGATCTGGACACGGAACCGCTCACCGAGAGTCTGCTTCTTCCCGAACAAGCCTGGGAAGATCCGGCCTCCTACGAGGAATTTCTTGCAAAAATCTACGCCGGACTGGCACTTTCAGGTAACTCCGGTTCCTTCGGCGAACCCGACATCACGGCAGACGACCAGGGAGAAGCCACCTTTCTACGGTCATACTGGGATCTTCAGGAACTGTGTACCGACGAGGTCATAGGTGCCGAAGACAACGAATCAATGCGAGGTCTCTACTTCTGCCAGTGGAATTCGTCCAACAAATTCGTTTCGCTCAACTATACCCGAATCTTCCTCAACATCGCCTACGCCAACGAATATCTGCGGGAAACAACCCCCGAAAAACTCGCCGAACGGAATGCCGACGAGCAACTTCAGACAAAAGTGGCCGGATTTCGGAACGAGGCCCGTGTACTACGTGCCATGAACTACTACTTTCTGATGGATCTCTATGCAAATGTTCCTTTCATCGACGAAAATTTCCCAATCGGCTCGAATGAGGTGGTTCAACGCGACCGCAGTTTTCTCTTCCCGTGGATCGAATTCGAGTTGAAAGCCGTGGAGGGTCAGCTCCCCCCCGCAGACAAAGAACATTACGGCATGGTAAACGATCCGACTGTCTGGATGTTATTGGCCAAAATGTATCTTAATGCAGAGGTCTACATCGGTCAAAATCGCTACGACGACTGTTTGGTCTATCTGAACAAAGTATTGGGCGCAGGTTTCACGATCGATCCCGAATACAGCGATATGTTCTGCGCCGACAACCATAAGTCGCCGGAGATCATCTTCCCGATCGTTTTCGACGGACGCCGGGCTGCCACTTTCGGCGGTACGACTTTCCTGATCGCAGCCTCTCAAAAGAGCGACATGAACCCGGGGACGAACGTAGGGTTCACACAGGCATGGTCCAATATCCGGGCCAAGGAAAGTCTCTCCGAACTCTTCGCAGAAAACGATGTGCGAGGTATGTTCTGGAAAGAAGACCGTACCTTGGAAACCTCCGTCTGGTATGATTTCACATACGGATGGTCGGTTGTCAAATACTCCAATCTGAACAGCGACGGATCACCCGGATCCAACTCATCCCATGCCGACACCGATTTCCCGATGTTCCGACTGGCCGACGCCTATCTGATGTATGCCGAAGCAGTGTTGCGCGGAGGGACAGGCGGCACCAGGGAAATGGCATTGAACTATATCAACGAACTACGAGACAGAGCTCATACGGATCAAATCGGATCGGTAGACCTGACTCTCGATTTCATTCTCGAAGAACGTTCCCGCGAGCTCTATTGGGAAGGCCATCGACGTACGGATCTGATCCGTTACGATCGGTTCACCCGCAACTACCAATGGCCGTGGAAAAACGGAGTGCACATCGGTGTAGCCAATATCGACGAAAAATACAAAATATACCCGATTCCCGCTACGGAGATCACGGCTAACAGCAGAATCAAACAAAATCCCGGTTATTAAAGGAACAAGGACATGAAATCACGCATCACATATTATCTTGCCCTGCTGGGGCTGCTCGGGACGACAGCCTGCAGTGGCAACTTCGATACCGAACCGGCCCTGACCCGAGTTGTCCCGAGTACGCTCGACCCGCTTCCGAGTCAAACATATGTTCTCGAAAACCCAGGCAATTCAGACCCTGTGCTCTTTACCGCCACCTGGACCGAGACACTTTTTTACCTTGACGGTTCGCCGACCCCGACTCCCGTAGCTCCCGTAGAATATACCCTGCAAGTCGACAAGGCAGGAAATGAATTCGAGTCGGCCAAAACGGTAAATATCACCTCTTCGCTTGCTACGAACGTCCATCTCAAAGACTTCAACCTGCTACTGCTCGACAGTCTGGGTGCCGAAGCCGGTGAAATATTCAACGCAGAGCTCCGACTGAAGGTAAGTTACGGACAAAATACTCCTCGGACGCTCTACTCAGACAACACCCTGGCCCTTGCCGTCACTCCCTTCGAGGATCGAGATCCGTTGTCGCCCGTCTATATCACCGGCGATCTGACCGACTGGGAGAATGAAAACACGGCCCGTATGCTCATCATGTATAAAGATAACAGCGATTCCAATACCCAGACCTACACCTTCACCGGCTACTTCCCCGACAATTGTAATTTCAAATTCATTCCGGGCGAATCCTTAGGCGGAAACGAGGCATGGTTCGACCAAGGGAACAATCTGTTGGAACTGGCCGAGACGGGCACTCCGCTCCATATCGCTACAGGCGGCTACAAAACTGTCACCATCAACCTCCGCAGTATGGCCTGGTCGATCGAAGACTACGACGAATCGGAAGCCTTGGATTGGAACATACTCGGATTCATCGGCAGTTTCTGCAATTGGGAGAACGAACCTCTTATGACACAAGTATCTTCGGAGAATCCTCACATCTGGTACTTGGAATACACTCTTCCCGAACTGGGCGAAGGAGAGATCCACAACGTCAAATTCCGCGGTGCGAGAAGCTGGAACAGTCGCTGGGCAGCCATCAATCCCTATGATGTTCCCTACGGCCAAACCACCTATCTGACCGGTGACGAAGCCGATCCGAATATCATTTTGGAAGAGGGCGGCGATTATGAAATCTACTTCAACGACCTGACCGGACAATATGTTATTCTGAAAAAATAATTCCTACAAATCTATGAGAAACATACATATTTTACTGGGAATATTTTGCTTGTCAGTCCTGCTGACAGGCTGTAAAAAAGAGACAGACGAGAGCTTCGAGCCACAACCCTCGGTGATTGCAACTCTGGAGGAGACCAGTTTCGAATTGCCCGAAGATAGTCAGAACCCCTATTATTTCCGACTGAACTGGAGCAAAACCAAATTTTTCTCCTCCGACGGAGATCCGGTCTATGTAGACAACATCGAATATGAGGTCCAAGCCGATCTTTCCGACAATAATTTTGCATCACCGGTATCGGTAGCAACGACCACCGGACTCTATCTGGACATTTATGCCCAAACGTTCCGGGATATTTACGACCAATTCTTTCCGGATAGAGGCGAAGATCCCGTCGTATTGAGTTTCCGGATCAAGTCGACCGGAGGTGGCATGTCCGTCTTTTCGGATCCGTTATTACTGACAGTCACACCCTATACGGCACCTCCCGTCATCACCGACATCGAGGAAAGTACTCTGGTCGAACCACAAACCGATACCTATACACTCACTTATCAGGGCGTGAAAAATCCGAAAGTGTTCACCCTGTCGTGGGATGCTACGGAATTCTATATGGACGACTCCACTGAACCGTCTCCCATTTCTCCCGTGACCTATACCCTTCAGATAGACCGGAGCAATAATAATTTCGCCGATCCGAAAACGCTGGCCACGACCTCCTCGCTTTCAGCCGACGTCTACTCCAATACGCTCAACTCCATCCTGATGAACGATTTCGGAGCGACGGCAGGTTACGCTTACCAAGTAGAACTGCGGCTGCTGATCTCCTATGGAGAGGGAGAATCCGCCGGAGAGACCGTATCCTCCAATCAACTCACGCTCTACATTATTCCCTTTGCCGAATTCGATCCGCTGCAACCGATCTATATCTACGGACAAAACATCAACAACTGGGATCTGTCGGACTTCAAAGCCATGTATCCCATGTTCAAGGCCGACAGCGAAACCTCGAATTACATCTATACCTACACGGGATATATGCCCCGGGGAGCCTACAAGTTCATGCCCGAGATGTCGCTGGGTACCGACAATGCCTTCTGCCTGGTAGCCGACGGCGAACCGGACGTGGAGATTTCGGCCTCGGGAATCGCCTTCTGGAACGAAGCGGCAGGATTCAAGACCATCACGCTCGACACCTACAACATGACCTACAGCATCGCCGACTACGATGTGACAAGCGCTACCGTCTGGAATAAAATCTGTTTCTTCGGAACATTCTCAAATTGGGATCCCTTCCAAATACCGATGACCCGTTTCTCTGAAGAGAATAATCACATCTGGACCTTGGAAGCCCCGATCAATACCTCATCCGAACCATACCACTGCGGCAAATTTATCGGAGACGACAGCTACGACAATCTCTGGCAGAACATCCTCGGGAAAGACTGGTCTACTCCCTACGGCACCATGATTTTCCGACAAGAGACAGACGTAAACATCTATTTCGGACCGGAAGCCGTCCAATTGCGGGTGGTCTTCAACGACCTGACCGGACAATATGCGCTATTCCGTCAATAGAAAACCTGATCAAAAACAGCAACGATGAATACAATAAAATGGCTGATGGCAACCACGGTCACCTTGCTGACCCTCGGCGGTTGCGAAAACGACGATAACAATACCTGGGCTGATCTGCCTAACAGTCAGGTACGGCCGATCACCGACAAAAACAGAGTGATTTACGAAGCCAACGTGTACAGTTACTCGAATGGAGGCAGAGGCGACTTCAAGGGAATCGAAAAAGATCTGCCTCGTTTGAAAGAACTCGGCGTGGATATCCTATGGCTTATGCCGATTCATCCTATCGGAGAAGAGAACCGGCAGGGAACGCTGGGCAGTCCCTACGGTGTACGGGACTACAAAGCCATCAATCCCGATTTCGGCACAGAAGAGGACTTCAAATCGCTGATCGACGCCGTACACGCCCAAGGGATGGAACTGTGGATGGATTGGGTAGCCAACCACACAGCCTGGGATCATGTTTGGGTCCAGGACCACATCGACTACTACGCGACCAACGATCAAGGCGAACGGCCCTATTCCCCTCCCGGCTGGAACGATGCCATCCAACTCGACCACAGCAATCCTGCAATGCGAGCAGCCATGATCGACGCCATGCAGTATTGGGTTCGGGAGTTCAATATCGACGGATTCCGGTGCGATGCGGCCGACTACGTCCCTCTTGATTTTTGGAGAGAAGTACGCCAACAGGTCGATGCCGTCCGCAAAGTGACATGGCTGGCCGAAGGCTCCAATCCCGACTATATGGAAGTTTTCGATTACAACTACGCATGGGAGTTTTCCGATGCCCTTACCGAATTCGGAGAGACCAACAACGTCCCAGCCCTGATCGAAGCATGCAAAACGCTGCATAAAGACCCCACATACAAGGATAAAGGGCGAATGGTCTACCTCACCAACCACGATTTGAGCGCTTTCAATGGGACGGAATTCACTCGCTTCGGGAGCAATGTACTTCCTCTCACAGTGCTTACGTTCACGATTTTCGATATGCCGCTCATCTACAGCGGGCAGGAGATCGGTATGGACAAATCGCTCATCTTTTCGGAAGTGTGTCCCGTGGAATGGGAACCGGCCAACAAGATATACATCAATCTTTTCCAGAAACTGACCCAACTCAAACGAACCAATCCTGCCCTGGAAGATGGCACGAACCGCGGCTCGCTTAAAATCTATCCTACCTCAAACGAAAACGTCTTTGCCTACTCCCGAGTGCGGGGCAACGACGAAGTACTGGTGATTCTCAATTTGGGCAATTACGCCGTACAATGCCGCTTCACAGAAGAAGTTCCCTCCGGCACTTTCAAAAACTACCTGAACAACACCTACGAACAACTCACCGAACAGGGCATACCTTTACGCGAAAACGGTTATGCCATCTATGTGCGATAATCTCTTCAACCCTCAACAACCCATGAAAAAGACCCTATTTCTTCCGTTCATTCTTCTGCTCCTGACTTTCGGCATGGAGGCCGAAGCCCTCGTTCCGCAACACAACGTTTACGATATCCGTAAATTCGGAGCAAAAGGAGACGGGAAAACCCTCAATACCCAAGCTATCAACACAACTATCGAGAAGTGCAGTGACCAAGGCGGTGGAGTGGTACTCATCCCCAAAGGAGTATTTATTACCGGCACAATACACTTGAAAGACAACGTACGTCTTTATCTCGATGCCGATGCCGTACTGCGAGCGTCCACCGATCTGAACGTCTACGAATCCTATATTCCGACCAAGGATATTTCCCGCTTCGACAGTGGAGGCAACACTCAAAATGCCAACAATTCACGCGATGCACGTTGGAACCGGGCACTGATTCTCGGCGTGGGTCTGAAAAATTTCGCCATCGAAGGCGAAGGGACCATTGATGGCTGTCATCTCTTCGACCCTCAAGGAGAGGAGAAGATGCGCGGACCTCATACGATCATCATCGCAGAATCGCGAAACTTCACGATGGACGGAATCACGGTCAACAATGCCGCCAATTATGCCTTCATGGCTTATGAAATAGAAAATTGTTCCTTTCGTGGGCTTTCCTTTAACGAAGGTTGGGATGGGATTCATATTCGTGGAGGGAAAAACATCGTCATCCGAGACTGCGAATTCTACACGGGAGACGATGCCATTGCCGGCGGCTACTGGGAGAATATGGCAATCAGCGACTGTCATATCAACACGGCCTGCAACGGAATCCGCATGATCATGCCTTCGACCGACCTGACAATCGCCCATTGTCAATTTCAAGGACCCGGCCGTCATCCGCACCGCACCTCCCGCGAATTGAGGCGCACCAACATGCAATCGGCCATTCTGTTGCAACCCGGCGGTTGGGGACGGGCTCCGGGCAACATGGAAGATATCCACATCCATGACATTCAAATCGACAGTGTCACCAACCCGATCATGATGGTGCTCAACGAGGGAAACGAAGCCTCAAACATTCTCGTGGAGCGGGTAACAGCCACCCGAATCACCTATGCCGCCGCCTCAATCGAAAGCTGGCGAGGAGGACGATTCGAGAACCTGACATTCCGAGACATTTCATATACGTATATGGGTCACGACAATACGGCACTGAAAGACCTATCCGTAGGACAACCTCCTGCCGATTCACGTCAGTTGCCTTGTTGGGGATGGTACCTGCGTAACGTACATAACCTACTTTTCGAAAACGTAAATCTCTCGTTCGAAGGCAAAGAGACACGTCCTGCCCTCTGGTTCGACAACGTAGGCAGAGCCGAACTCCGCAACGTGACCTACAAAAAGAGCCAAAATCCACAAGGAATCGTCAGCATCAACACCGGATCGATCAACATCAAATGAAACAGATGAAAAAAATTCTTTTTCTCATAACAAGTCTGCTGCTCACCTGGAACGGATTCTCTCAAATCCGTCTGCCGGCAATTCTGGGCGACCACATGGTACTGCAACGCTCCACCCAGGTGAATCTCTGGGGTTGGGCCTCTCCTGCACAGAAGATGACCGTCACTCCATCGTGGAGCGACAAAACATATACCGTCCACACAGAATCCGATGGACGTTGGCATGTTCGCATAGAGACGCCTCAGGCCGGCGGTCCCCACACTATTCAACTCTATTGCGGAAAAGATTCGCTGACGCTCCACGATATTCTCGTCGGAGAGGTATGGATCTGTTCCGGACAGTCAAACATGGAGATGCCTGTTCACGGTTTCTATGGCCAGCCTGTCGAGGGAAGTACGGAAGCCCTTTTCGAAGCCTCCCGCTATCCCGACATCCGGCTGTTCACCGTTCCCCCCACGCCAAAAGCCGAACCGCAGGAAAATTGTCCGGGACAGTGGCTGACCTCCACCCCCCGTCATGTAGGCGATTTCAGTGCTGTCGGCTACTTTTTCGGCAAATATCTTCATCAAGTACTCGGCATTCCGGTGGGACTCATCACACCCAATGTAGGAGGAATCGCTATCGAATCATGGATGACCGAAGAGTCCATCCGAGCGACAAAAGGCATCGACCACGAACTGGCTTTAAAACCTCGTGGCGACTACGATGCGGCCAAAGCCGCCTATCTGTTCAACGGTATGATCGCCCCCATCACAAGATTTACTGCCCGAGGATTCATCTGGTACCAAGGCGAATCCAACCAACACAACTATTTCGACTACGACAAGCTGATGGCTTCGATGGTACAGTTATGGCGTTCGGAATGGCAAAACGATAAAATGCCATTCTATTATGTCCAGCTGGCCCCCTACACCTACGACGGAAAGGATGGCATCTCTCTGCCGCTGACCATCGAGGCACAATATCGGGCGCTGAAACTGATTCCTCATTCGGGTATTGTACCCACAACCGACCTGGGACATCCGACCGCCATTCATCCTCCCCACAAAAAAGAGGTAGGGCAACGGCTGGCCTCTCTGGCATTGGATAAAACATACGGAATCAAGACTCTTCCGGATCCGCCACTTGTCGACACGGTAATCTTCACTGACGGGAAAGCAATCGTCACGTTCCACGGAATTTCGGACTATGCACCGGCAGCCTGGGGCAGTTTCAGTTACTTCACCGGCGACCTTCGGGGATTCGAACTGGCCGGCACCGATCGTCGGTTCTACCCGGCACAGGCACAGCACACCAAAAATCGAAACGAAATCGTAGTGACATGCGACAGCGTTACGAAACCGATTGCACTACGCTATGCTTTCCGTAACTGGACCGATGCCAATGTCATGACCACCGAAGGATTGCCTTTAGCCCCTTTCCGCACCGACAACTGGAATGACTCTTACTGATGCTCAAGACTGTTTCCGGTAGCTCAAAGCTGCCCACCCGTTGAATAGCAAGGCAAACAGTGACAATGCGATATAGTCGCTCCACAAATCGCCGATCGAAGCCCCCTTTAAATAGATCCCACGCATGATCTCCACAAAGTAGCAGGGCGGCAAGAATCGTGTGATCCATTGTCCCCAGGCGGGCATAGACTCGACAGGGGTGATCAATCCGCTCATCAACACGAAGATCATCACGAAGAAAAACATGACAAACATCGTCTGCTGCATGTTCGAAGAATAATTAGCCGCCACTACGCCGATCCCCGACATCGTCAGAATAAAAAGCGCTGCAGCCAAATAGATTGCTCCGAAACTCCCCTCGGGCACCAAACCATAGATCAACCATGCCAACAACATGGCCAGACTCAACACACCAAGCCCGATGATCCAAAACGGAATCAGTTTAGCCAGTGTAAAAGCCAAACGACTCACGGGTGTCACATTTATTTGTTCGATGGTACCCGTCTCTTTTTCACCCACCATGTTCAAAGCCGGCAAAAAGCCACAAAGCATAATGATCAGCATAATCATCAAAGCCGGAATCATATAATAACGATAATTCAAGGTGGGATTGTAACGGTACTGTATCTCGACCGGATCGGAATACGTCCCGACGCCATACTCTCCCCTCCATTCCAAGACGGTCTGATTCACTACCTGCAAGAGATATTGCATTCCAAGGCTTCCCTTCACGGCATTGACCCCATTAGCCGAAATACGTACCCGTTCCGCAGGTCCTCCCAAAAACGAATGTTCGAATCCGTCGGGCAATTCGACAATAGCATCCACCTCTCCATCCTCCAGTCTTTCCAACGCTATGCCATACTGCTCTTCAACACCCCGCAGAGTAAAATAATCCGAAGCTGTGATCTTCTGGATCAATCTTCGAGAAACCGAAGAACGATCATGATCGACCACCGCCACATTAATATGCCGCACATCCATGGTGGTTACCCACGGAATCACCAACATCACCATCAACGGAAACACGACTGCCACCTTGGGTAAAAACGGATTCCGAATGAACTGCCGAAGTTCCTTTTCGAGTAAAAAACGGAGAATACGCATCGCTATTCGAGTTTATCATTGAATTTGCGGAGAGCCACCGTAAGCAACATCAAAGTCATCCCGACCAGAATAAAAAACTCTTTCAATACCGCGACGAAAGGCAAACCTTCGATCATCAATTTTCGCACGGCATCTATATACCAGCGCGTGGGGACGACACACGAAACAACCTGCAATATTCCAGGCATATTTTCGACCGGGAAAGCCATACCGGAGAGCATAATGATCGGGAAAAGCAGCAGCATGGCAGATATAAGCAATGCCGTCGCCTGTCTCTGGGCCACTGTAGAGATAAAGAGTCCAAAGGCCAGTGCCAGTATCAGATAGAGCATCGAAACACCCACAATCGAGATCAAATTACCCGACATGGGCACCTCCAATACGAAGCGGGCCAACAACAGAATAGAGAGCAGATTGAGGCACGACAACGTAAAATAGGGAATCATCTTGGCCGATACGATCCACAGCGGACGTACGGGGGAAACCAACAATACCTCCATAGTTCCGGTCTCTTTCTCCCTCACGATCGACACGGAGGTCATTATGGCGCATATCAGCATGAAAATCATCCCCATGATCCCCGGCACAAAACTGTAAGCACTCTTCATCTGCGGATTGTACAACAAATGTGTTTCGGGACTCACCACTCCCGCATGCCCCTCGAGCAGTACACTCTTCAGATAGACGGCTCCGGCCGAAGCCGTATTGGTATCCGAAGCATCAATTACAATCTGTATGGCTTTTTCTCCACCCTCTCCGCGGGAAAACGCATCCATTTGACGATCGTAATCATCAGCAAAAACCACTACGGCATCCACCTCTCCCTGCCGAAGTGCCTGATCAATCCGGTCTGCGGAAAGGTATCCCTTAAACGTAAAATAGGGGTTGGACGAAATACGCTCTATTGCCTGACGGACAGACTCTGTCGGATGCGGCACTACCACCCCGACATCTATGTTGTTCACTTCGTTCGAAATGGCAAAACCGAAGAGAATCATCTGCACCACAGGCATCAGCAACACGATCATCATTGTCCGCCCATCACGCAGAATATGCAGTGTCTCCTTTCGAACAAACGAGCCGAAACTTTTTCTCATCACTCCGATCGTTTTGCGCCGCGAGCCAATGTCCGAAACACTTCATCCATCGTCTGCACGGCAAATTGTCGTTTCAAATCGGCCGGTACGCCCAACGCCCTAATCTGTCCGTCGACCATGATCGACACCCGGGAACAATACTCGGCCTCGTCCATATAGTGTGTCGTAATAAACACGGTAGTCCCGTCGGCAACAGCCTCATAAATCAACTCCCAGAACTGACGACGCGTCACCGGATCGACACCTCCCGTAGGTTCATCCAGAAAAACCACCTCGGGTTGATGAAGCATGGCCACCGAAAAGGCCAATTTCTGTTTCCACCCCAGCGGCAATCCACCCACCAGCGTGTCTGCCTCCGAGCGAAACTGCAAACGGTCGAGTACCGTAACCGCCCGACGCAGCATCTGCCGACGCGTCAGCCCATAAATTCCGGCATACAACCGTATATTCTCCATCACCGTCAAATCGTCATAGAGCGAAAACCGCTGGCTCATGTACCCGATACGGCGCTTGATTCTCTCCCCCTCCCTCATCACATCGAACCCGGCTACCGTGCCGCTTCCCGAAGAGGGGTAACTCAGTCCGCACAACATACGCATCGCCGTTGTCTTACCGGCTCCGTTGGCTCCCAGGAAACCGAAAATCTCTCCCCGGGCCACATCGAACGAGATGCGATCGACGGCAATAAAATCTCCAAAACATTTACTTAACTCACGTACAGAGATAATCGGATCGTTACTCATGGCTCATCCATTTGATAAATACATCCTCAATCCCGGGTTCCACAGCGCGAACCGATACCCCACAGAAACCCATCCTTTCCAGCTCCCCGACAAGACGGTGCGGATCGAATCCCTCGCATCCCACCAAATGATGACTCTCTCCGAACGGATAACACGCCACCACACCCGGCATCTTACGGGTTTCGAGCAACAATCCATACATGTTCTCTCCCTCAAGAGCGTAAAGCGGGGCATCGAACCGCGAGACAATTCCCTGAGGAGTATCGACTCCCAACAGCCGTCCCTCGTTGCACAAAGCCACCCGATCACAACGTGTTGCCTCGTCCATATAAGGCGTAGAAACCAGCATCGATATGCCTCTATTTTTCAATTGGCCGAGCATCTCCCAAAATTCGCCGCGAGAAACGGCATCCACCCCCGTAGTGGGTTCGTCCAAGAAGAGCACCGATGGACGGTGGATCAGCGCACAACACAAAGCCAATTTCTGTTTCATACCTCCGGAGAGTTTTCCTGCCCGACGAGTTCTAAAAGGTTCGATCTGCCGATAGATCGGAGCGATCAATTCATAATTATCCGAAATCGAAACCCCGAACAGCGCGGCAAAAAAGGCGAGATTCTCCTCGACCGACAGATCCGGATAGAGAGAAAAACGTCCGGGCATATATCCCACTCGTTTACGAATCAACCGATAATCCTTACGAATATCGAATCCGTCTACCGCAGCCCGTCCACCATCGGCATCGATCAAGGTCGTCAACAACCGGAACAGGGTCGTCTTGCCCGCCCCGTCCGGACCGATCAAACCGAAAAGTTCACCCCGGCCGACACAAAACGACATTCCGTCCAGTGCAGTCAGTGCCCCGTAACGTTTGGTCAATCCCTCGACTACGACAGCTTCGTTCATCTCCATGTCTCCGATCCGTCAATCATCCAATCGTACTTGCCCATAAAGACCGAGTTTCAACCGTCCGTCGTTCTCCACAGCCACCTTCACGGCATATACCAAATTGGCCCGGGAATCACGTGTTTGAATGGTCTTGGGTGTAAATTCGCTCTCGGAAGCGATCCAGGTAATACGGCCGGGATAGTCGATCTGTCGATCCCCTCCGAAATCGGCCGTCACGGTAACCGATTGTCCTATTTTCAACCCGGCCAGCTGGTCCGACGTGAAATAAGCCCTCAGATAAATCCGTTTCAAATCAGCCACTTTCATCAACGGTTTACCGACTGAAACCCATTCGCCTGCTTCGGCATATTTGGCGAGCACCGTCCCCTCGACAGGCGAACTGATACGACATTTGGCCAGTCGGTCATTGACCTGTGCAATCTGCAATTCAAGGGCAGAGGCATTCTCGTCGATCGATGCCGTATTGTTTTCGAGCGTAGAGAGTTGCGCCTCCAGCTGACCGTTCAACACACGCAGTTGTGCATCAATATCGTCGAGTTGTTTGGCCGTAGCCGCACCATCCCTAAGCAGACGCTCCACACGCCGACGTTCGGTCTGTTGTTTGGCAATCTGTTCGCGCAGAGCAGCCGCCTGTTTCGAAATATCTGGACGCCCGCTCTGCACAGAAGCCCGTTGCCGTTCCAGTTGCAATCGTTGCAAATAGAGTTGTACGGTGTCGACGGCACCCACCACTGCCCCTGCCTGCAGTTCATCCCCCTCCGTCACATCAAAACAGAGAATACGCCCTGATGTCTCTGCCGACACAACCACTTCTGTAGCCTCGAAAGTTCCCGTAGCATCGAACTCACCACCGTGCCCGCATGCCACAACGTTCAACGACACGATCGCACCAATCAATATTCGTTTCATAATCATCCGTTTATCGTATGTTTCCATTCATATATAGCTTTCAACAACTCAATCTCACGGGCACTACGCGCCATCATGGCAGCACTCTCCTCGGTGATCTTCCGTAACAGCTCGTCGGTATCGATCACTCCGTTGCGCAGTTTTGATTCGGCTGCCTCACGTACCGAACGACGAAGCGCCACAATCCGATCATCATCGGCCAAAGCCTTACGTAACCGGACAACCTCACCTCTCTCCTGGGTGCTCTGCAAACGGGTATTAAACAGAAAAACATCACGTTGCACCCCCACCTGCCGTTGCGTCGTCCGCAATCGGTTCAGAGAGTTTTTCCGGGTATAATAAGCACCAAAATTCCACGACATCTTCACTCCGATCAATGCATTCCACGACCAGTCGTTCGACATCATGCTCTCGAAATAGTCCAATCCCGGATAACCGTAATAGCCCTGCGCAAAGAATCCGAACCGAGGCCGGGTGGAAGATTTTATCAAAGCCTCCTGAGCGGACAACGTTCCGATCTGCGCATCGAACCACTCCAGTTCCGGACGCTGAGAATCGTCTCCGCGAGGCTCTTCGGCCGCAGGACGCTCCAACTCAACTCCTTTCGTATCTTTCCCGATAAAGATCGCAAGCATCTGCCGATAGCTCTCACACGAAGCCTCCACCTGTCCGAGTTGTTGCCCCACCGAAAGCAATTCCGCCTCCAGGGCATCGGCATCGGACTGCATCGCCACACCATTACGCTGCATCGAACGCACCTTCTCAAGATTGCTTCGCAACAAATTCATGGTCAGTTTCGTCTGTTCGATCCGCGCCTCAAGCAACAGAACCCCAAAATACAAATCGTCTATCCGACCCTCCAGCGCATAAAGATCGACATCCACAGAGCGTTGTGCCTCGAGCGACTCAGCCTGGGCTACCTGTTGATCAGCCCGGGACTTGCCTCCATCCCAAAGCAGCTGATTCACCTCCAATGAGACCTTATATTGATCCTTGTCCATTCCGGGAATGGCGATACCTTGTCCAGCCAACATCCCGTTCAATGCCTCAGGAAACTCCGGGACATCGGTCTGCCAAGAAGCCTGTCCAGACAATATCAACTGCGGCAGATAACTCCTCCGGGCATTCGAAAGGGTATATTCCGCACTCTGCCTGATCAAATCATAACGTGCTATTTCCGGATAATGTTCCCGAGCCATCCGACGGCATCCATCAAGCGTAAGTTGTCCCCGAGCTCCGACCGAAACAGTCAGCAACATCCCCATAATCAAAATCCGTTTCATAAACTACAGTTTTTTCAAACGACGCATGATAACCTCTACATTTTCCTGTTTTCGCAACCGACAAAATGTCTCACGATCGACCGCCAAATCCCCGACTAAAGGTTCAATAATGGGCATGGCAATAAACGAAAAGACATTAAGAGAAACGATATCAAGCATAAGCATCCTGACATCCATCCGCTCACACTCACCCCGATCGGCCGCCTCATCCAGTTCCCGCTGAAGTCCTTTCGTTATACTCTCGAACATCGGACCTATTCTACGCTGCATCATCTCGTGACGTTCCGGCCGAGACATCACCTCATTAACAACGAAACGGGGCAACCCGGGATATTTCGCTATATAATCAAAATGGCTCTCGATTCCTTTCCTCAAACGTTCCTCCAACGAAAGACCTTGCTGTTCGAATGCCTCCAGAACAGATTGACTCAACAACCGCATCTTCTCATCGAAGATACGTTCAAAGATATTCTCCTTCGAACGAAAATAGTAGTGCAACATAGCATGAGTCACTCCCGCAGCCTTTGCAATCGAAATGGTTCGTGCCCCGTCGAATCCTTTTGTCATAAACTCCTGTTCGGCCGCCGCTAAAATCGCCTGTTCCTTGCTCCTGGACTGTTCCATGATAGGTTTTTAAGATGTTAACAATTTTATTTAACAAAATTGTTAATGCAAACATACGAATAAATTCTATTCCTCCAAACAAACAGACTCTTT
>CALVFY010000025.1 GCA_944326945.1 uncultured Rikenellaceae bacterium | reverse complement strand
ATGCCTCCAGCTGACCGCGCGAGAGAGGATCCTCGATCGGCAGATGACGGTTGATCGTAGGTACATTATGGTCTGCCGTAGCCGTAGTCTGTGCCGGCCGGGCAACTTTGATTCCGCGATTACGCAAACCGAGAAAAGCCACAGGCGAAGTAACCTCGTGAATATAGTGGCGATCAATATAGAGTACGCTGCGTCCGCCGTCCAGCTGACGAACGACGTGAGCATCCCAGACTTTGTCGAAAAGTGTCTTTCCCATCTTATTCGTGTTTGAATGTCATTATTCTTTTTTATCCGTTACGTTCAGTTTGCGCAAACCGTCGATGAAAGCCTCCACGGCCGCACGAACAATATCGGTATGGGCAGCGAAGCCGTGTACCATATGCTCTCCTTTGCGGATCTGAAGGTGCACCCGTCCCACATCATTGCATCCACGTGTCATGGCCTGCAACAGGAATTCGGAAATAAACACATTCTCATTGATCATACTCTTGACTGCCGTTACGGCCGCATCCACCGGACCGTTGCCCGTACTGGTGGCCATAATTTCCCGCTCGCCGAATTTCACCACTACCGTAGCCGTCGGAACGAGTGTCCCGGTGACCACCTGCAGGTATTTCAATTTGATATGATTCTCTTTAACGGCTGCAATATCGCCCACCAGATAGAGCAAATCGTCATCACGGATATCCTTCTTCGTATCGGCCAATTTCAGGAATTTTTCATACACACTGTCCAGTTCGGACTGCTCCAATCGGTAGCCCAACAATTCGAGCCGGTGATTCAAGGCAGCCCGTCCGCTACGAGCCGTAAGGGCGATAACCGATTCATCCACACCCACATCCTTCGGGTCGATGATTTCGTAATTTTCACGGTTCTTGAGTACGCCGTCTTGGTGAATGCCCGACGAGTGGGCGAAAGCATTACGTCCCACGATCGCCTTATTGGGTTGCACGGGCATGTTCATCAGACTCGATACCAAGTGGCTGGCTTTGGTAATCAGTTTTGAATTGATTCCCGTATCGACATTGATATTCTTGTGGCAACGGAGGGTCATTACCACCTCTTCGAGGGAGGTATTACCGGCCCGTTCACCGATACCGTTCAGTGTCACTTCCGCCTGACGGGCTCCATTCAGAATACCGGCCAGTGTATTGGCTGTAGCCATGCCCAAATCGTTGTGACAATGGGTGGAGATGATCGCCCTTTCGATTCCGGCCACATGGTCCACCAGATATTTGATCTTCTCACCATAGAATTGCGGCAGACAGTAACCTGTCGTATCAGGAATATTCACCACTGTCGCCCCGGCCTTGATAACGGCTTCTATCACCCGAGCCAGATATTCATTGTCAGCCCGGCCGGCGTCTTCGGCATAGAACTCCACATCCTCCACATACTTTTTCGCATACTTCACAGCCTCGACAGCCCGCTGGAGAATCTCCTCCGGATTCGATTTCAATTTATCGTAGATATGAAAGTGCGATACACCGATTCCTGTGTGGATCCGTTTATGCTTGGCAAAAGAGAGTGCATCGGCAGCCACATCTATATCTTTCTTTACGGCACGGGTTAGAGCGCAAATCGTAGGTAGGGATACAGCTTTCGAAATCTCCTGTACGGAATGGAAATCGCCGGGGCTGGAGATTGGGAATCCGGCCTCGATAATGTCTACACCCAGGTTTTCCAACATCCGGGCCACTTCGATCTTTTCGACCGTGTTCAGCTGACAACCCGGAACTTGTTCGCCGTCGCGAAGGGTGGTGTCGAATACATACAATTTTTCGCTCATAATCTTATCGTTTGGTCTTGTTGTGTCAATGTGCGAATTTATATTTTTTGTTAAAAAAGTCGCATAAATGCAAAAATATAAAATACGACGGCAAAAACAAAATTTTTTAAAATATCTCTCTCCATAGGGGTACAAGAATTGGTTTTGCCGGCGCAAGACTACGACGACAAAAAGGATAAATAAACGTCATCGTGGTCTGGATTTAAACTTTTAGTAGTAGTCGTGCCTGAGCCAAAGCGGCATCCGTAACGATGCTTCCGCTTAGCATTTTGGCAATTTCGGCAATTCGTTCCTCTTCGCTCAGACGGCGGATACGCGTACGGGTGCCCTCCGAAGCATCCTCCTTGTAGACAAGGAAATGAGCCTCTCCCTTGGAGGCCACCTGCGGCAAATGGGTAATATTGACCACTTGCATATGCTCGCCCAATGCAGCGATAATATGTCCCATGGCATCGGCAATACGACCAGAGACTCCTGTATCGATTTCGTCGAAGATAATGGTCGGCAACTGCGAACGGCTGGCCATAAATGATTTAATTGCCAACATGACACGAGAGATTTCACCTCCCGATGCGATCTTTTCGACCGGCTGAGGGGGCATGTTGCGATTGGCGGAAAAGAGGAAACGAATCGAATCCATACCCGAAGGAGTCAAGATCTCCCCAGGGACCACCTCCACCAAAAAGGTAACGGAAGGCATGCCCAACTCGGCCAATGTCCTTTTCAGATGATCCTCCACGGCCTTACCTGCCTTTTTTCGTTCCGCACTAATCTGACCGGCAATTTGAAGCGCACTCTCCCGGAGCGACGCGATACGTTGTTCCATCTCGGCAATCTCCTGATCGCTTCCGGCAATTTTTTCCAGTCGATCGGTGTATTCCTTTTGCAGTTCGAGCAACTCTTCCACACTGCCCACCCGATGTTTTTGTTGCAGATCGTAGATCAGATTCAGACGGCTTTCAATCTGAGCCAAACGTTCCGGATCGGCTTCGATCCGCTCCGCTTCATCACTCATTTCGCTCTCCAGATCACGCAGTTCCAACAACGACGAATGGATTCGTTCACACAGTTGGGGTGCCGGAGCATAAACCGATTCTATACGACGGAGTTCCTGTTCGATCGTTTTCAATTGAATCAGGATTCCCGTCTCTTCCTGATCCAACGCATCGGCCGATCGGGCCAGTGCTTCCTGAATCTGACCGGCATGCGACAATTCGGCTAACTGGGACTCCAATTCGGCCTGTTCTCCTTGGTGTAAAGCGGCAGCTGCAAGTTGTTCGGTTTGGAACCGAAGATATTCTTCATCTCTCCGACTCTCTTCGGCCTGTTGCCTGAGTCGGGCCAACTCCTTTTCCGCTTTTTTCAACGCTTCGTATTCCTTTCCGTAGCGCTCGGTCAACGTTTCGTGTCCTGCGACACTGTCCAGAATACGGGTACGGAAATCATCGTTTCCCAACATCAGACTCTGGTGCTGGGAATGAATATCTATCAAATGCCCACCCAACTCTTTCAGCAAAGAGAGTTGTACTGGCAGATCATTAATATAGGCCCGGCTTTTCCCTGCGGGAGTAATAACCCTCCGGACCACGGTCTCCGAATCATAATCCAGATCATTCTCCTTGAAAAAAGGCTCCAATCCGTAACCATCGATCTGAAAGAGACCTTCCACTATGCAATTTCGATCGGCCTCCCCGAGCATGCTGACTTCGCCCCGACTACCTAACAACAAAGACATCGCCCCTAACAGGATTGATTTTCCGGCACCGGTTTCTCCCGTAACGATATTCAATCCCGGAGTCAGTTCCAAATCCAGTTTGTCGATCAGTGCGTAGTTTTCAACCGATAATCTCCGTAACATAATGTTTATCTCTATTCGCTCGGCCGAGAATCGGGGGAAAGCAGATAATTTTCGATTTTGTCCACGATATCCACGGCTGTTTCGCGCTTGCTCTTCAAGGGATAAGCCGTTTCGGAACCGTTTCGTTCCAGAATAGTGATCTTGTTGGTATCGACACCGAATCCCGCTCCGGCATCGCGTAAGGAATTCAGCACGATGAAATCGAACCGTTTACGTTCGAGTTTTGCATGGGCATGACTATGTTCATGGTCCGTTTCCAATGCAAATCCGACCAGCAATCGCGATCCTTTATTTTTACCCAATTCGGCCGCGATGTCATGCGTAGGACGCAATTCCAGTGCCCACGATCCATCGTCTTTTTTGATCTTCCGATCGCTTACTTCGGCCGGAGTATAATCGGCCACAGCCGCACACATAATGGCACCGTCCGTTTCGGGGAATATTTCACAGGCTCTCTCGTACATCTCCTGTGCCGAAACGACATCGATACGATGAATACCGTCTTTGACCGATAGTTGAGTCGGCCCCGTCACCAGGAATACTTCGGCTCCCCGCGCGGCCAGTTCCTCCGCCAGTGCGTAACCCATTTTACCCGAAGAGTGATTGGAGATATATCGCACCGGATCGATCGCTTCCCGCGTCGGACCGGCGGTAACCATCAGCCGTTTACCGCTCAGACCCCTTTTTTTTTGACCGGAAAACCACCTCTGAAGAGCCTCCACGATTTTCTCCGGTTCAGCCATACGGCCTTTTCCGACCAATCCGCTGGCCAGTTCGCCCTCTTCCGGTTCTATGATCGAAACATTCCGTCTCCGCAATTTTCCCAAATTTTCCTGAGTAGCCACATGGGCATACATATCCAGGTCCATCGCCGGAGAGACGAACACCGGACACCGGGCAGACAGATAGGTGGTAAGCAACAGATTGTCGGCAACTCCGCCTGCCATTTTCGCCAACGTATTGGCCGTAGCCGGAGCAATGAGATAGGCATCAGCCCATTCGCCCAAGGAGATATGACTGTTCCAACGACCGTCTTCCGGATCGAAAAAGTCGACCAAAATCGGATGGCGGGAGAGAGTGGCCAGTGTCAGAGGGGTAATAAACTCTTTCGCCAATGGTGTCATGACCACACGAACCTCAGCGCCTTCCTTCACCAACAGTCGGATCAGAACAGCCGCCTTATAGGCCGCGATACTACCCGTCACACCTAATAATATGTGCTTCCCGCGGAGCATTCTTTAAACCGCTATTACTAAATCGCCTGTTCTTCCGGTTTATTTTCGCGGAAATAGACCTTACCTTCC
Source organism: uncultured Rikenellaceae bacterium (assembly GCA_944326945.1). GTDB lineage: Bacteria > Bacteroidota > Bacteroidia > Bacteroidales > Rikenellaceae > Gallalistipes. The sequence goes on along the minus strand of CALVFY010000025.1, from coordinate 32,610 downwards.
AAAAACTCTTCCGTTGCGATAATGGTAGGTTTCGGCATCCGCTCATAGTAACGGGAGATTTCAATCTGTTCACGATTTTCGAACGTCTCTTCCAACGAATCGTTAGTGCTCGAAAAATCGGCCAACTTACGAGTAAGTTCCTGTTTCAAATCGGCAGCGATCTGATTGGCACGACGGGCGATAATAACGACCGATTCGTAAATATTTCCCGTAGGTGCATCCAAGTCGGTCAACTTACGTGTAATAGTGTTGTTCGGAATGTTACTTTTTTTCGTTTCCATTATCCTGTATATTGTCTTTATTCTCCTGGTTTTGAACAGTCTTATCGTCCGGATTGTGACGGGCCAGAAAGTCTTTTGCTTCGGCCTGCATCCGATCCAACTCTTTTCTGTATTTGCTGTCGGGGAACTCCGATGCAAAATTGTAATAAGCATCCATCATGTCGAGATAGCGGTCACGCTGCAACTGGGGCAACGAGTTCCTAGCCAACAAATAACTCGACTTGGCGGTCAAATAGAGGAGATCTTCGCGATGCGGTGTCTCCGGATATTTGTTCAGCGCATTTTTGAGAGCCGTCACTGCGGATTTGTATCGGCCGGTCGTGTAATAAGATCGGGCATTAATGAATGACTTATCGTAGAGTTTGAGTTTCAACTCCTCGATATTTTTCAACAGAGCCTCTTTTTTCACGCTGTTAGGATATCGGTCCAAATACTCGTTAATGGCGATCAGAGCCTGTTGGGTCGTGGTCTGATCCCGTTCCGGCGAGGGCGAAGAGAAATAGAACCCTTTGGCGTACATATACTCCACATCCTCAATATAAGGACTCCGCCCGAACCGACGGCGAAAATCATCGAAGATCATTCCGCTCGATTCGAAATCGCCCATTTTATAATGAGAAGCCCCCGTGTAATAAAGAATGGTATCTTCACGAGTAGTGCTGCTGTAAAAGGGAGAGATTTCTTCCAGCAATTGCAGCGTACGTTGGTACTTCTGGGCATCGTAATATTCCAGCGCCTTTTTGTACATTAATTCATGGTCACCGCTCTTTATCAGCTTGTTATACCCGCTGCAACCGAGCAACACGATGGTCGATGCAACAATTCCGAGGGCCTTCAAAAATCTTCCGTTTATCATTTGACTGCGTTTGCTTGCACACGTAAGGGGATAATCCGTGCAAAGTTATGTATTTTTAACGGATAGAAAAAAATATTATTGTTTTTTTTATGATGAAGGTATATCGGTGAATACTAAAGAAAAACTAACGAACGCCATTTCGAGGAGAAAAAATCCCGAAACGGAATAGGTATTAATACTTATTTGCGTGGTTTATAGTCTCTTTCCGGAAGAAAACAGATCGAAGAGAAAAAAATGTTTGTAAATTTGTATGGTTTTTTCCCATGAAAAACAGATTGAAAAATTAATCTTTATAAAAACTTACTGTTGTGGATATTTTTGAAAGAATAGAGAAAAATGCCGGAGGCCCGATCGGTATGTATCAGAAAAAGAGCCACGGTTATTTTTCATTTCCCAAACTGGAGGGCGAAATAGGTCCTCGAATGATATTCCGTGGACGCGAGGTGCTCAACTGGAGTCTCAACAACTATCTCGGCTTGGCCAACCATCCCGAAGTGCGTAAGGCAGATGCCGAAGGCGCAGCCAAATTCGGCATGGCAGCCCCGATGGGAGCCCGTATGATGAGCGGGCAAACCAAATACCACGAGGAATTGGAACGTCAATTGGCCGAATTCGTCGGCAAGGAAGATGCTTTTCTGCTGAACTACGGTTATCAGGGAATGATTTCGATCATCGACTGTCTGCTCTCCCCCGCAGATGTCGCCGTTTATGACGCCGAAGCACATGCTTGCATTATCGACGGTCTCCGTCTGCACAGAGGGAAACGTTTCGTATTCGCCCACAACGACATGGAGAGCCTTCGCAAACAGTTGGGCCATGCCGAAAAGGTGGCAGCCGAAACCAAAGGCGGTATTCTGGTGATTACCGAGGGTGTATTCGGCATGAAAGGCGATCTGGGTAAGTTGGACGAGATCGTAGCGATGAAGAAAGAGTTCAATTTCCGCTTGTTGGTAGACGACGCACACGGATTCGGTACGATGGGTCAGGGCGGACGCGGTACGGCTTCGCACTTCGGCGTAACGGATGGAGTAGACGTACTCTTCAATACCTTCGCCAAATCGATGGCCGGTATCGGAGCGTTCGTCTCTTCGCACAAATATATCATCGACTACCTGCGCTACAACATGCGGTCGCAGACCTATGCAAAATCGCTGCCGATGCCGATGGTAATGGGAGCCTTCAAACGGTTGGAACTGATCAAGAAACACCCCGAATATCAGGAGAAACTTTGGACGATCACCCGTGCCCTGCAACAGGGATTCCGCGATCGCGGATTCGACATCGGAGGCACTCTGTCGCCCGTGACGCCGGTCTATCTGAAAGGTGATATTCCGGAGGCAACGAACCTTGTGGTGGATCTGCGCGAGAACCATAATCTTTTCTGCTCGATTGTGGTTTATCCGGTGGTTCCGAAAGGAGAGATGATCCTGCGGATCATTCCTACGGCAGCTCATACACTCGAAGACGTGGAATACACGCTCGACTGTTTCAGCTCGATTCGTTCGAAACTGCTGGCCGGAGAGTATCGCAAGCCGATGCCCGACATGGCAGACAAATAACAGAACGTCATATCTGTACAGAAAACGGGGAAGGAAACGGCCTTTCCCGTTTTCTTATATTATAATGAACGGATCTCCTCCACGAAAGGGTGAGAAAGCAGAGTACGGCTATCAGAGAGAAATTTCCGATAAGTAAATTCAGCCGCAGGATCGTGACGAAGAAGGGTATCCGCCACAAAAGAGGGTAAAATACGGTAATGACGGCGGCCTTCTTTCCAGGGAGTATGTACCCACGTAAGCAGATAACCGATTCGATAATCTGCCGGAAGCGAGTCACGGTGAATGAGTTCGATTTTCAGCACGATTCCCCCATCGGTGTATCGTTTACGCTGATTGGAGACGAAATTCCCCAACGAGTAGGCCGTCACCCCTCCTATCGTACTGTCTTTCCGAAACAGAGGTTCGATCGGTTGCAGCACGTGGGGATGGCCTCCGATCACCAGATCGACGCCCCGGGCATGACACCAGGCAGCCAACTTTCTTTGTTGTGCATTGGGTCTACGGGCATACTCTTCACCCCAGTGAAACATTACAATCACATGGTCGGCTTCCGAACGATCGATCCGGCGCAAATCCTCCGCGATTCGGGCCGTGTCGATTCCGTTAAGCACCACTCCTGTCGGGACGGGCAAGCCGTTAGTTCCGTAGGTATAGTTGAGCAGGGCTATTCCGATACCGTTTCTCGAAATATAGAGCGGATGACGTCTGCGAAAATCCGCACTGTCGGCAAAGACACCCGTATGTAAAAGTCCGGTGCCATCAAGTGCACCGAGAGTCATTCGAATGCCACGTTCACCTCGATCGCAGATATGATTATTGGCGGTTGTCACGACATCGACACCTGCTTGGCGTATGGCATGGGCCAGTTGCAACGGCGATGCAAACCGGGGATATCCACTGTAATCGGCATGAGCCGTAAGGGTCGTCTCCAGATTAAGCACCACCAGATCGGCCGTTTGGAAAAAAGGCTCAATATAGCTGAAACAGTCCGTATAGTCGAACGTACTGTCGCGTCTGGCAGCCGTCACCTGAGGCATATGTTGCATCAGATCGCCGGCAAACAGCAAGGTTATTCTCCTGACATCCTCTTTCGGAGGAAGCGACTCCTCGACTTTCTCCCGTAGAGGTCTCTTTCCCCTGCAACCGGTCGAACACATCGATACCATAAGACAGACTATCGCACAAACAGAGACAGATACTGCTTTCATCGGTCACAGGCACTCATATTATTTTCGATTACGCAGAAAGGTCTTATAAACCATAAAATGTTGCTCGATGGCCTGTTTGTAGCCCTTTTCGTCTCCGGCCTTGATCAGCTCCAGCAAATCGGAATGGCTGACCAGTTTGCCTTGTCGTTCCAGTTCGATGTTGATCGGTTCGAAAGCGACCTTGAACTTATCCTTTATAAACGTCAATACGGGATGGATAATCTCCTGGAATTCGGCTATGGTTTTGTTACGGGTGATCTCATAGAGTTTCGAATGGAACATAAATTCACTGATGAGGGGATACTCATTATTATTAAAGACCTGCCCCATCCGTACGATTTTATCCAGTTCGTCAATCTCCTCAGAGGTAATATAATAAAAGATGTCGCTACTGATTCCCACCTCGAGAGCCACCCGGAAATCGAGCAGATCGAATAACGTATTTTCGCTCAAAATACGAGGATCGATCACCCGTTTCATGGCCCCCAAAAGCGACGGTTCTTTAAGGATCATGCCCCGACGGGTACGAGTCTCGATCAGTCCCATCATTTTCAACCGACTCAAGGCCTCCCGCAGCGCACTGCGTCCGACCCCCAACGCACCGGCCAATTCAATTTCATTAGGTATAATGCTTCCCACACTCAGATCGTTTGCCTTGAAATAATTAAGCAACTTGTCTTCGATCTGGTCAACCAACGTGATCGGTTTATTGTCGAGTTCCAAATGATACATATTGCAATAAGGACATATTAGACTTGATTTGTCAGACAAATTTAATATTAATTTATCATTTTACAATTATTTCATCATCAAATAAATCAAAACAACACCTGATTAACATATTCCGCTCTTTTTCTCCGAAATGAATTTCCAGAAAACTTTATCTTTTTCTGTTTTTAATTACCTTTGTCAAAATTCTATATTCTATGAATCAGAACAGCTCCGGAATAAAACCCACCACCCTGCTTTGGCTCCTGCTGGGAGGATGGTGGATTGTCAATCTGATTCAGGCCGGATGTACGGAGCTGGCCAACGATGAGGCCTATTATTATATGTTCTCCCGGGATTTGGCATGGGGCTATTTCGACCATCCCCCCATGACGGCCCTATTGGTTCGTATGGGTGCCTTTCTGGGTGGCGAATTGGGAGTCCGCTTCTTCTTTACGATTCTGCAGCCACTCTATCTGTGGATATTGTTCCAGATCATCCGACCAGCACACCCCACCGGACAGGACGTATGGCTCTATTTTGTGATTTGTGCGGCTCTTCCCGTATTGCAACTCTACGGATTCATTGCCGTTCCCGATGCCCCCCTGTTGTTGTTCTCGGCCCTGTTTCTGCTCTGCTACAAACGTTTCACAGAACATAACTCATGGATGAATGCCTTGTGGTTGGGAGTCTCTGTTGCCGCACTGGCCTACAGTAAATACCACGGAGCACTGGTTGTCTTTTTCACTCTGCTGTCCAACCCAAAAATCTTCCGCCAACCCAAACTCTACGCAGCCGGAGGAATCACCCTGTTGCTACTCATTCCCCATCTGATGTGGCAATACGAACACGATTTCGCCTCGATCCGCTACCATCTCTCCGGTCGAAACGGATTCTTCCGATTCAATTATATCACGGAATATATTCTGAATATTTTCGCCATTTTCAATCCGCTATTCTTCCCGCTCTATGTAAAATCGTGGATCAAATCGAAGTCCCAAAACCTGACCGAACGGGCCATTTATAGCATCACTCTGGGCTTGATTGTATTCTTTCTGCTCTCAAGTATCCGGGGATATGTACAACCGCAGTGGGTGATCGTCTCCTCGTTCGGATTTATCCTGCTGCTGTTCCACTATGCACGCCGACATCCCCGCACCCGGAAATATACGATGATCTCAGGCTGGATCACAATCGGACTGATCGTATTGGTCCGCCTGGTGATGATCTTCAATCCGATCGGCCTGCGATTCGAGGTATTCGACAACAAAAGCAGTTATGGGGCAATCGCCTCCGTAGCTGAGGGCCGTCCGGTCATCTTCGGCGGGAGCTACGCCATCGCCGCCAAATATAATTTCTACACAGGACAGCCAGCTTTCTCCCAACCCTCGATCAACTACCGTACCAGCCAATGGCAATATATGGATACGGACACCCGTGCTGCGGGAGGTCCTGTCTTGATCGAAACCGGAGCGGAAGGTGCAGACTCCACCCTGCAGTTGGCCAATGGCCGTAGTTTCAGTTATGTCGTAGTCGACGATTTCCGTCCTGTACGCAATGTGGAAGTGATTTACCGCTCTCTTCCCGAAGAGGTGAAGGCAGGAGAAAAATTGAGCATTCCGCTCACTATTTTTAATCCCTACGATTACGACATAGAACTGAGTCCGGAGAATAATCCGCTTGTTTTGGCCTGGGGCCGTAATAAAGAAGTATTCCGAGAATACATTCTTCCAATCCGAGGCACCATTCCTTCCGGTTCACTGCTAAGAAGAACCGCCACCTTTATCGTCCCCCAGGAATTGGTTTCCGATCGCGAATACCGGGTAGGCTTTACGATACATCCTCGTTACCAGGGCTATTGGTTCAACAGCAAAGAGAGTAAAGTGCGCGTTCGCTGATGTGCGCTTTCCACACAATAAGTGACTATGATTCAACAATTCATCAAATTCTGTCTGGTCGGAGGTTCCGGAGTGGTGGTCGATTTCGGAATCACTTACCTGTTGAAGGAGCTGCTCAAGGTCAATAAATATATTGCCAACTCCACGGGTTTCATCTGTGCAGCCACCTCCAACTATATCCTCAACCGTATCTGGACCTTCAGCAGTACGGATCCACATGTGGCACGTCAATACCTGATCTTCATCGGCATCTCCCTGATCGGCCTGGCCATCAATAACGCCACTATTTATGTATTGAACGACCGTTTCAAACTCAACTTCTACTTTGCCAAACTTTTGGCCATCGGAGTCGTCACTTTCTGGAACTTCTTCATGAATTACTTTTTTAATTTCAGCGCATAACGGTATGGCAAGCGAAAAAGAAAAGATGTTGGCCTCGGAGCTCTACACAGCTTCCGACCCGGAATTGATCCAAGAGCGAATCCGTGTCCGGAGAGCTCTTAAACGACTCAATGAGATGGTTTTCGGGGAAGATCCCGATTATGATACCGTGTTAAGGAGTATTCTTCCCAACTGCAGCCCGGATGTAAGGGTACAACCTCCGTTCTACTGCGACTATGGATACAATATCCGTTGCGGAGAAAACACCTTTTTCAATTTCGATTGTGTGGTGCTCGACGTGGCTCCGGTAACCATCGGCAAGAACGGATTCTTCGCCCCGAAAGTACAACTCTACACGGCAGGGCATCCACTCGACTACCGTATTCGCGGAGAAATGCTCGAATACGGTAAACCCATCCGCATCGGCGACGACTGTTGGCTGGGAGGCGGCGTCATCGTATGTCCGGGAGTCACCATCGGCGATCGTGTAGTGATTGCTGCGGGATCGGTCGTAGCAAAAGACATTCCCTCCGATTCGTTGGCGGCAGGCAATCCCGCTCGCGTAATCCGCTCCTTAAAAAAAGAAGAGTAGACACACTCTTTTACTCCAACGTATCTGCGACAGGTTCCTCCGCAACCACCGAATCAGCAGTTACCCAATCAATGACTTCATTATTCCGGGATTCCGGAGAGACCGACTTCGCCTTCTCTTCCACCACCTCCTCGGGAGCAGGAACTTCCGATTGACGAACTACCCATACGATAATCGCAATCACGGCCAAAACCATTATGATTCCAAGGATCCTCTTTGCCATCTTTCCCGTTTTTAAATAGATCCGATTATTGCTTATTCAACTCGTCAATCGCGCCAACAATCACATTGTCAACAGGATAGATATTCGAATAGAAACCGGCATCCTCCAACACCGAATTGCGGCCGATATATGCTCTGAGTTGGGCGGTCATCAAAGCTCTCGAACGCTCGATCTGCGACTTCACCGGAGCGACCCCCTGTCTGGAGGCATAGTCAATGAACCGATCGAAGAGTTCAGGATCGCTGTCCAGCAAAGAATCGAGTTGTGAAACTGTTCTTACGGCATTGAGTTTTTCCCGAATACGATCGGCATACTCGATTGTATATTTGTAGAGGATATTACGTCCCGACACCTCCAGAAAATAAGGAGTCATATCGGTCGTATCCAATGGAATAAAGATATCCGGCATGATTCCACCCCCACCATAAACAACCTTTCCTCCGGGAGTGGTGAAACGCAGACTGTCGGCAAACTTAATGCTGTCGGCCGAGAACATCTCATTATGCTGGAATCGGGTCATCAGATCGTTGTTGTATTCATCGGATCCGTGAATATAGGGTTTCTGGATAGATCGTCCCGTAGGCGTATAGTAGCGGGCAATCGTGAGCCGCAGAGCCGATCCGTCGGGATAAGGGATCTGCTGCTGTACGAGCCCTTTCCCATAGGAGCGACGTCCGATCACCGTACCCCGATCGTTATCCTGTATGGCACCGGCCAGAATCTCGCTCGAGGAGGCACTCCCCTCATCGATCAGAATAGCCAATGGTATATCCGTATACCCACCCTGTCCGTCGCTGAATTCCTCTACTCGTCTTTTCTGCTTATCCTCGGTATAGACAATAAGTTTCTGTCCGGGCAGAAATTCATTGGCGATTCGGATTGCCTGATCCAGAAAACCTCCCGTATTTCCTCTCAAATCGAAAATCAAACGGGTCATTCCCTCCTCTTTCAGCCGGTCAAGTGCGGCTTTCAACTCCTCGTAAGAATTTTTCGAAAACGAAGTAAGTTTTACGAATCCTATCTGCGGAGTAATCATAAATGCCGCATCGATACTCTTGATCGGAATCACTCCTCTCTCCACAATAACAGGCACCAGGTCATCAATTCCTGCCCGCTGGAGGAATAATTTCACTTTAGTTCCCCGTTTTCCCCGCAGACGTTTCACAATCTGATCCTGAGGGATCTTCCGTCCGGCCACCAACGAGTCGTCGATCCGGATAATCCGGTCGCCCGCTTTCACCCCGGCCTTATCGCTGGGTCCCGACGAGATCACATTAAGTACGATCACCGTATCGGTAGCCATATTAAATACGACACCGATCCCGTCGAACTCTCCATCCAGGGTTTCATTGGCGGCCGCCATCTCCTTCACCGGAATATAAACCGAGTGAGGATCCAGATCTTTCATCAGCACCGGCAGCACATGTTCGGCCAAGGAATCCATATTCACCGAATCGACATACAGATTCTGAATCAATGAAAGCGTATAGGAAATCTTGTCATTAGAAAGGACATGCGACCGCGAACGACGCATCTGCGACTCGGCATTGTTACGTCCGAGCAAAGAGCCGATCAAAATTCCCAAGGCGACGGCCACTGCCAACAAAGAAGGAAAAAGAATATTCCGTTTCGTATTTTTATACATAGTTTCCGAAATTGAAAACAGCAGTTCGTACTGTCGAAATGCTACTTGTTAGTAATCTTGTAAGCGAGTCCCACACTGAGCGAATAATTCAACTGAGGTCGTTCGGGTTTGGGTGTACTGGCATATTTGTCATAATAAAAAAGCGCATATACCGTGGTGGAAAGGAACTTCGTAGCCCGAATCTCGAAAGTATTCTCCCATCGCACCGTAGGGGGAGTCTTGATATTGGTAAACGAATAGAGCGACCACCGATACCGGAATATATTCTTAAAAAACTCCTTATCAAAGTCTATTCGGACCGAAGGACCGACCTGGCCTTTGGATCGTTGCCCCAGGTCAAGACCATTGATACCTTTTCCATCCACGCCATTCTCCCGCAAATACTCATCGAGAACCATCACAATACTTCCCGCCACCGGGGAAATGGTAATATTGAAGGGCGACCCCTCTTTTTTATAATTGAAACCGATCGATATATCGAAAAAACCGGGTGCCATGAAGGTCGAAACCTTCGTGGAATCGGTCCGGGACTTATATCCTATGGAAAATTGACTACGTAAATTGGCCGTAGCCGCATAAGACCAGTTTTTGTGCATCTTCCAAGTGGTCTGCACATTTACCTTGAACTCATCCTCATTTTTAAACGCTCTCTTTTCGATCACATTAAATCCATAACGAGCGTCGATTTTATAATCAAACCCCAGTCGCTCCCTTTGATACTGGTGACGAAAATAGAGCGTGGTACGCGCCGCCAAAGTGTTGTCTCCACCACCGGCCCAATTCACGAATTTGGTCTGAGTTCCTTGAAGTCCCAAATTCAATTCCACCGTGTTACGTTCCTTGCGGATCTTACGGCGTTCGGCCTCCCAAAGAGCCTTACTGAAAAAATCATTTCTATATTCGGTCTGTCGGATCGAATCGGCCCGACCACGTGTCTGCACCGACGATTCCACCTTCGATATGGAGAATTGGGCGACTGCCGTAGAAGAACACGACACTGCCAACAGGAAAAAAAATACTTTTATCACCCTCATCTGCATATCGAATTTCTTATCGCACAAATATAGCCAAAAATAGGTTTCCGGTCAAATTTTCTTATTTTTGCCGAAAGAGATTCAAAAATCCAATAAACATGAAATATTTCGGAGCGCATGTCAGTGCAGCCGGTGGCGTGGAAAACGCACCGCTCAATGCCAAAAACATCGGAGCAGGAGCCTTTGCTCTTTTCACCAAGAATCAACGTCAATGGCGGGCTGCACCGCTCACAGCAGAGACGATCGCCGCCTTCCGAAAGAATTGCGAAGAATCGGGCTATGTTCCCCGGCATATCCTGCCACACGACAGCTATCTGATCAATCTCGGCCATCCGGAATCGGAACCGCTTGAAAAATCGCGCGATGCGTTCGACGACGAAATGCTCCGTTGCGAGCAACTGGGACTCGACCGGCTTAATTTTCATCCGGGCAGTCATCTGAATCAAATCTCCGTAGCCGCCTGCCTCGATCGGGTGGCCGAATCGATCAACCGGGCCCTCGACAAAACCCGGGGAGTTACAGCCGTTATTGAAAATACGGCAGGTCAAGGATCAAACGTAGGTTTTGCTTTCGAACACCTGGCCCACATCATCGACAAGGTGGAGGATAAAAGTCGCGTAGGAGTCTGCATCGACACCTGCCATGCTTTTGCCGCGGGCTACGATCTGAGTACCGCCGAAGCCTGCGAAAAAACTTTTGCCGAATTCGAACGGATTGTCGGTTTCCGTTATCTGCGGGGAATGCATCTGAACGACACGATGAAGCCACTGGCCAGTCGTGTAGACCGTCACCAGAGCCTCGGTAAAGGGGAATTGGGTATCGAAGTGTTCAAATACATCGCAGCCGATCCCCGTTTCGACGATCTGCCTCTGATTCTGGAAACGCCGAACGAAACACTCTGGCCGGAAGAGATTTCGGAATTATATCGTTTCTCGAACGGCAAATTGTAGGATAACCGAAAGAAATCCTCTATTTTTGGGCCGTCAATTCGGAAACCATGAAAGAGAATCACGCCATTGGCCACATGGCCATGTTCGGAGCCAATATTTTGTGGGGAGTCATGTCCCCCATCTCCAAAGCCGTATTGGAATCGGGAGCCATCACTCCATTGGCACTGACCACATTCCGTATGCTGGGAGCAGCCGTACTTTTCTGGATCGCCTCGATCTTCGCTCGAAAAGAGCACGTTCCACCCCACGATCTGGCCATGTTGTTTTTCGCTTCGCTGTTCGGCATCACACTCAACCAAGGATGTTTCATTGCAGGGGTATCGCTCACCTCGCCAATCGATGCTTCGGTCATTACGACCACTGTGCCGATCATTACCATGATCATCGCCGCCTTCCACCTGAAAGAACCGGTTACCAATAAGAAGGTCATCGGTATTTTCCTGGGAGCACTCGGCGCCCTGATTCTGATCCTGAACGGACAACATGCGGCTCATATCGGGAAAGAGAGCAGTATGGCAGGGAATATACTCTGTCTGACCGGAGAGATCAGTTTTGCAGTCTATTACGTAGTCTTTAAAAGTCTGGTAAGTCGATATTCTGCCGTCACTCTGATGAAATGGATGTTCACCTACGCCACAATCTGCTGTGTTCCATTCTCCTATGCCGACATGGTCTCCGTCGACATACCTCACCTGAGTACGACCCTTCTCTACGAACTGATTTTCATCATTGCCGGAGCCACATTTCTCTCCTATCTGTTGATTCCGCTGGGGCAGAAACGACTCCGTCCCACGGTTGTCAGCATGTACAACTATCTGCAACCAATTGTGGCTTCGATGCTGGCTATTTTTTGGGGCATGGATAACTTCACCCCCACCAAGGGATTGGCCATCGTACTGGTATTCCTGGGAGTATACGTTGTAACCAAAAGTAAATCGCGTGCCCAAATGGAGGCAGAAGCTGCCGCCATGCTGGCAGCCCAACAGTCTCCAGACACAGCCTCCGAAGAGAAACAGAACGAATCGTCCGACTCAAAACGCTAACCCTCGATTTCTCTTTTCTCTCTTTGGGCCATGAATTCCCGGGCCTTGACCACAGCCAAATCAATATGGCTACAAATATTCTCCTGTCCGACCAATTCGTAGAATCCGGCCTTTTCCAATGCCTGATGTACTTGATCGTTAACCCCGGAGAGAATGATATGGATACGCTGTTGACGCGACATTCGACATAAAATCGTCAGGTTATGGATTCCCGTCGAGTCGATAAAAGGCACACGCCGCATCCGGATAATCCGAATCACCGGCCGATCACCCAACTGAGCCATCGTCTCTTCGAATTTATTGGCAATTCCAAAGAAGAACGGACCATCGATCTCGTATACCTCAACCCCGGCCGGTAACGACAGGGGTTCCTCAGAGGAAGAGATATCGGAACCACGACTCGGATCGACCTCATCCCGGATTACAGAGATATTGGTCGTCTCGGCCACTCGTTTCATAAAGAGCAGACAGGCAATCAACAAACCGACCTCGATGGCCACGGTCAGATCGAAGAATACCGTCAAGAGGAAGGTTACCAACAACACGGCCACATCGGGTTTCGGATTCTTCATCAATGCACGGAACGAACGCCATTCACTCATGTTATAGGATACCACCACCAGCACCCCGGCCAGACAAGCCATCGGAATATACTGAGCCAGAGGCATCAAAAAAAGCAGAATCAGCAGCAGCACCACGGCATGTACGATTCCAGACACTGGGGTTTTACCTCCATTATTGATATTGGTCATCGTACGGGCAATCGCTCCCGTAGCGGGAATACCTCCGAAAAGAGGGGTCACCATGTTGGCAATACCTTGAGCCATCAGTTCCTGATTCGAATCGTGCCGATCGCCGGTCACACCATCCGCTACCGTAGCAGACAAAAGCGATTCGATCGCCCCCAATACGGCAATTGTCAGCGCCGCCGGCATCAATCCCCGAACCATCTCCCAATTCATGACCGGTACCTGGGCATCAGGCAATTCGGCATTGATCGAGAAACGATCTCCGATTGTCTCCACCGAAGCGACACCACCATATTTCTTAAGCAGATAAACCACCACCGTCATCACCACGATCGCCACAAGCGAACCGGGAATCTTTCTCGAAAACCGGGGGGTCAACACGATCAGCACGATACTAAGAATACCGACCCCCGTGGACCAGGGATCGATCGTAGCAAAATCATGGAAATAGGCTCCCCATTTTGAGGCAAAGTCTGCCGGAACTTCCGTCATCGTCAGGCCGAAAAAATCTTTGATTTGTGTTGTGAAGATCGTCAGAGCAATACCACTGGTAAACCCGACCACAATGGGATATGGAATAAATTTGATGATGGTCCCCAGTCGGAACAGTCCCAACAGAATCAACAAGGCTCCGGCCAGAATAGTAGCCACGATCAATCCCTTTTCGCCGTATTGCTGGATGATCCCGTAGACGATCACGATAAAAGCCCCCGTAGGCCCACCGATCTGAACCCGGCTTCCGCCCAACAACGAAATAAGGAATCCGGCAATAATAGCCGTTACGATACCCTTTTCCGGGGCCACTCCCGAAGCGATACCGAAAGCGATGGCCAAGGGCAGGGCAACAATTCCGACGATAACTCCCGCCATCAGATCGGACGAGAAAGTCTCCTTGGAATAACCTTTAAGAACGGTACAAAGTTTGGGTCTGAACTCGAAAAATTTCATCTTCACACAACATTATTCAAAAAAGAAGCCGCAAAGGTATAAATTACGAGAGAACGATGCAAAAATTTCATCATCATATTTCGCGCGATCCCTCAACTTCATTTCTTCTTTTGACCTCATTGTCATTGAATTAATTGCATTTTGACATTTCAACGAGTATATAAACAAAAAAGGCGTCCGAAAAATTCGGACGCCCTTCTTCATATTCCGAAGGATCAGACTACATCATGCCACCCATTCCTCCCATACCGGGAGCTGCAGGAGCAGGAGTCTCCTCTTTCTTCTCAGCCAATACACATTCAGTGGTCAAGAACATCGAAGCGATCGAAGCGGCATTTTCCAGAGCGACACGAGCCACTTTCGTCGGGTCGATAATACCGGCTTTGAAGAGATCTTCATACTTGTCGTCACGAGCATTGTATCCCTCCGAGCCTTTGCTCTCCTTCACCTTGTTGACTACCACCGAACCTTCGCCACCGGCATTAGCTACAATCTGACGCAGAGGCTCTTCGATAGCACGTTTTACGATCTGAATACCCGTAGTTTCATCCTCATTGTCGCCTTTCATATGCTCCAACACATCTACGGCACGGATGTAAGCCACACCACCTCCAGGGATGATACCCTCCTCGACAGCGGCACGCGTAGCGGCCAATGCATCGTCCACACGGTCTTTCTTCTCTTTCATTTCCACTTCGGTAGCGGCACCCACATAGAGGACAGCCACACCACCGGCCAATTTAGCCAGACGCTCAGCCAGTTTCTCCTTGTCATAATCCGACGTAGAGATCTCCATCTGTTTACGGATTTGAGCCACCCGAGCCTGAATGGCCTCTTTCTTGCCGCTTCCGTTGACGATCGTCGTATTCTCCTTGTTGATCGTCACCTTCTCGGCCGAACCCAGCATATCGAGCGTAGCCTGATCCAGTTTAAGACCCTTATCTTCGGAGATCACGGTACCGCCCGTCAATACGGCGATATCCTCCAGCATCTCTTTCCGACGGTCGCCGAATCCGGGAGCCTTGACAGCAGCGATCTTCAGCGTACCGCGCAATTTATTTACAACCAAAGCGGCCAAAGCCTCACCATCTACATCCTCGGCGATAATAACCAAAGCACGACCGTTCTGGGCTACGGGCTCCAAAATACCCATAATTTCCTTCATCGTGGAGACCTTCTTGTCGGTGATCAAGATATAAGGTTTATCCATCACAGCCTCCATCTTCTCAGAATCGGTCATGAAATAGGGCGAAATATAACCCCGGTCGAACTGCATACCTTCCACCACATCCACATGGGTTTCGGTACCTTTAGCCTCTTCGACCGTGATAACACCTTCCTTGTTCACCTTGCTCATCGCCTCGGCGATCAGCTTACCGATATTATTATCGTTGTTGGCCGAAATCGTAGCCACCTGCTCGATCTTGCTGAAATCGGTACCCACAGCCTGACTCTGTTTGTGCAGGGTCTCCACCACTTTGGCGACGGCCTTGTCAATACCACGTTTCAGATCCATCGGATTGGCACCGGCCGTCACGTTTTTCAGACCTACGCCAATAATAGCCTGAGCCAATACCGTAGCGGTAGTTGTACCGTCACCGGCATCATCGGCAGTCTTCGAAGCCACCTCTTTCACCATCTGAGCACCCATATTGGCAAACGGGCACTCCAACTCGATCTCCTTTGCCACGGTCACACCGTCCTTGGTCACCTGGGGAGCACCGAATTTCTTGTCGATAATCACATTACGACCCTTAGGACCGAGAGTCACCTTCACCGCATTAGCCAATGCATCCACACCCTCTTTGAGTTGTTCTCTTGCCTCGGTGTTATATTTAATTTCTTTAGCCATTTTCTTCAGAATTTTAATTGTTCAAGAATCCAAATTACACAATTAGATAATAGCGAGAATATCGCTTTGACGCATGATCAGATAGTCTGTCCCATCGACATTGACCTCCGTTCCGGCATATTTTCCATAGAGGACCTGATCTCCCTCTTTCACTTCCATTTTCACTTCGGAAGTTCCGGGTCCCACGGCCACCACTTTACCTGCCAGCGGTTTCTCTTTTGCGGTATCGGGAATAAACAATCCGCCAGCGGTCTTCTCCTCTGCGGGATTCGGCTGAATCAAAACTCTGTCTGATAACGGTTTAATTTTCATGATCTTTAAACTATTTTAGGTTGTTATACATTTTCCGAGACAGATTTATATCACATTGTATGCCAAAAAGGTTTTGGCATATTTCTGTGACAAAATAGCCGACAGGCGGTCAAATCCGCAGGAGTATTTCTGACACTTTGTCACAGGGACCCGCGCCGAAACGGCTATTTGCGTCCCCGTCTTTTAACACCACCTTTAGCGGAAGTGCCTCCTTTTTGTCTTTTTTTTTGAGCACCGCGCTCTCCCACACGAACCGTCCGAGTACCTTTACGTGAATTTCGCCCCCAACCCTCTGCGGCGGCGACCTTTTCAAAAGCCGCCCAATCGAATTCACTGTTATCCACCGGCACCGTAAAGGAAGGCTCTGCATTCTCCGACAGATTGCTCCTCTTCTGTTCGTTTTTTCGTGCAGTCACACCGTTTTTTCTCCGATCAACGTCCCTGTCGGAAATCTTCTTCTCCTTTTTGCTTGACTTTGTCTCCTTCTGTTCCCATATTTCGGGTTGCACCTCCTCCTGTTCCGATTTTTCGCGCTTCGAACGGACTTTTCCACCTCTTACTGTTCCTTTACCATCGGCAGCCAATTCGGCCACCGGACGCGAATCTCTTCGCAAGGCATTCAATTTCCGCACCACCGATTCGGCATCGGCAAAAGGCACCGACACGAAGGAATAACTGTCCAAAATCTTCACATCGTCGATCTTGCTGTCGTTCAAACCGCACTCCCGTTTCAGGAGTGCGACCATTTTCCGGGCATCATACCCATCCTTCCGGCCGACAGAGATAAACAACCGGGCCTTCCCCCGCCGATCGACATTAATCGAACGAATTTCAGGATAATAACTCTCCTCCAACTGATTCTTAAAAGCCAGACGCAGCAAGGCACTCAATGCCACTTCGGGCGAGGTTCGGGCCAAAATATCCTGAGCCATTCCGACATATTCCGTATAATTCTCGCTGTCGATCACCTCCTGCAAATCTTCCTGTACTTTTGCCCGTTTCGTAGCCACCACATCCTGCGGTGAGGGGAGTGTCTCCCGTTTGATCTCCGTCTTCAAATCGCGCTTCAGATAGCCGAATTGGCGCAATTCCGAACTGGAGATAAACGTAATAGCCGTACCCTGATTCCCCGCACGTCCCGTCCGACCGATCCGATGCACATAGCTCTCCGAATCCTGCGGCAGCGAATAGTTGATCACATGAGTCAGATTATTGATGTCTATACCGCGTGCGGCCACATCCGTAGCTACCAGAATATTGACCTGCCTTTTTTTGAATTTACGGAGAACCTTTTCTCTCTGAGCCTGCGACACATCACCATGCAACCCCTCTACGGCATATCCCCTCTCGAGCAATCTGTTCACCAGCTCGTCCACACCGACTTTCGTACGGGAAAAGACAATTCCATAAAAATCAGATTCCACATCGATGATCCGAGTCAGGGCATCGAATTTATCGCTCTCCCTCACCTCGAAATAGATCTGATCAGTCAGGTCGGCAGTCAGTTGTTTCGCTTCAACCTTCAGGATCTGCGTATCCTGCATATATTTTTGAGCGAGTTGCACAATCCGATCGGGCATCGTAGCCGAAAACAACAACATCCGCCGTTTCTCATCCACATGACTGATAATCTGCTCAATATCCTCGATAAATCCCATATTGAGCATTTCGTCCGCTTCGTCCAGCACCAGATAACGCACATGATCCAAACGGAGAGTATCCCGATGAATATGGTCCAAAATTCGCCCGGGAGTTCCCACTACGATATCCACCCCTTTGGCCAGACGCCGCAGCTGTTCGCTCATCGAGGCACCGCCATAGATCGCCGCAATAGAGAGTTTTTTCCGATTGAAGGAGAGCAACTCCTCGGACACCTGTAAAGCCAACTCCCGGGTAGGCACCAGAATCAACGTCTGTACACCTTCTTTTGAAGGAAGCAACCGATCGAGAATCGGCAACCCAAAGGCCGCTGTTTTACCCGTACCGGTCTGAGCCTGGGCAATGATGTCATTTGTCTGCCCAAGCAGTACGGGAATGGTCAGTTTTTGAATCGGAGAAGGGGTTTCGAAACCTTTGGACTGCACTGCCTGGAGCATGGTTTCAGAAAGCCCCAGCGCCTCGAATTCCGTCAAATCACTCATATACAAACAGGTGTTAAAAAGAAAAGAGTCGGGAATGTTTTCCCGACTCTTTTCTCTGCGGGTGGAAGAAGGGGCTCGAACCCTCGGCCTTCGGAACCACAATCCGACGCTCTAACCAACTGAGCTACATCCACCATGCAGCCAGAATCTCTGGCGAATCAGCGTGCAAATTTAACTCTTTTTTATTAAACGGCAATATCTGAACCATAATTTTTTTCGATTATCTCCCCAAAAGACTCCTATTCATCGCATTTCCATCAAGTTACCGCACTCTCTTTAAAACAAAAAAACGGAACCGATCTGATGGATCGGTTCCGTTTTAATAATCGGCTTGCTTGCCGAAACCCCTGCACTATTTGTACAGACTCTTGGCAATACCCATCTCCAATCCACGCAATTCGGCCAGCCCGCGCAGACGACCGATACAGGAATAACCGGGATTGGTCTTCTTCTTCAGGTCATCCACCATCTGATGGCCGTGGTCGGGACGCATCGGGATCGACACTTTACGACGCTGCTGCAATTCCAACAGTGCCTTCATCACACCGTACATGTCCACATCGCCTTCCAGGTGATTTGCTTCGTAGAAGTTTCCTTCTGCATCGCGTTTGGTACTGCGCAGATGGACAAATCCCACCCGATCGCCAAACTCTTCCATCATGGCAGCCAACTCGTTGTCGCTGCGTACACCGAACGAACCCGTGCAGAGACACAACCCATTCGACTTGTTGGGTACCATCTCGATCAGTTTACGAAAATCATCCGCCGTCGAGAGAATACGCGGCAAACCGAGAATCGGATAGGGGGGATCATCGGGATGGATCACCATCTCCACGCCCACCTCATCGGCTACGGGAGTAATCTCTTTCAGGAAATAGATCAGATTCGCACGCAACTTCTCGGCGTCAATATCCTTATAACGGTCGAGTGCCTCCTGGAACTGTTCCACAGTAAAGCTCTCCTCCGAACCGGGCAGACCGGCGATCATATTACGGGTCAACAACTCCTTGTCGGCCTCGGTCATCTGATCGTAACGGGCTTTTGCCTTGGCTTTATCGGCCTCGCTGTACTCCTTTTCGGCTCCGGGACGTTTCAGAATAAAGAGGTCGAAAGCCATAAAAGCAGCACGCTCGAAACGGAGCGCTTTCGAACCATCGGGCAACGTATAGGCCAAATCCGTACGGGTCCAGTCGAGTACCGGCATAAAATTATAGGTCACCACATAGATGCCGCATGCAGCCAGATTACGAATACTCTGTTTGTAATTTTCGATATACTTCTGGAAATCGCCTGTTTGGGTCTTGATATGTTCGTGTACGGGGACACTCTCCACGACGCTCCATACCAGACCGGCATCGGCGATCATTTTCTTACGTTTTTCGATCTCTTCGATCGTCCACACCTCTCCATTGGGAATATGATGCAGGGCATTGACCACATCGGTCGCACCCGCCTGGCGGATATCCCACAGACTCACGGGATCATTCGGCCCGTACCAGCGCCAGGATTGTTTGCAAAGATACATGATATTCTGTTTTTTTAAGCGAAGTCCCGTCTTTCCTCTCATCAGGCAGGGCGGGACTTCCCGGTTTATACTGTCAATATTTTTTATCGCACAGATTAGATCGAGAATGCATCGAACCCACCGTCGATCACAGTCAGCGTACCCGAAACGAATTTCGAAGCATCACTGGCCAGCCACTGCAACGTTCCCAGCAACTCTTCCGGTTCGCCGAAGCGACCGTAAGGAGTGTGGGCCAGGATCGTGTGCGAACGAGGCGTGAGGCTTCCGTCGGGATTGGTCAACAGCGTACGGTTCTGTTCGGTCAGGAAGAATCCGGGAGCGATTGCATTCACCCGCAGACCCGAACCGAACTTGGTGGCCAACTCACCGCACATATATTTAGTAAAGTTCACCACGGCAGCTTTGGCCACACCGTAACCGGCCACACGGGTCAAAGGACGCAAAGCCGACTCCGAAGCGATATTGATAATCGACCCCTCTTTCTGTTCAACCATTGCCTTAGCGAAAACCATCGTAGGAATAACCGTACCGAACAGGTTCAGTTCCACCACTTTTTTCACTGCATCGATATCCAGATCGAAGATTGTCTTGTCGGGAGCGATCGTAGCGCCGGCCATATTACCACCAGCGCCGTTGATCAATACGTCGATCCGGCCATATTTGGCCATAATATCGCCATAGTTTTTCTCCACAACCTCTTTTTTCAGCACATCGGTATAGAGGAATATCACCTCGCCACCTTTGGCTTTTACATCGGCAGCCAACTTGTTGCCGGCCTCTTCATTACGGTCGAGAATCACCACTTTCGCGCCCTCGGCTGCGAAATGATGTACCATCGAATTGCCCAGGATTCCGGCAGCACCCGTAATAACGACCACCTTATCCTTTACACTAAATAATTCGTTTGCCATTTTCAGATTATTTTTCAAAATTGGTTATTCCAAAACAATGGGTTTATACTTCGGAACCAACGTCTTCATAATCGCCCAAGCCACCAGATAAGCCACCGCGCAAATGCAGAAGATAATCATATAACCTGCCTCCTTGCCATCGAAGCCCATGAAGCGGAAAGCCTCACCCATCTGTTCGGAGTGAGTAAAGAGAGCACCGGCCCCCTTGTTGATCAGGAACGATCCCACACCACCGGCCATACCGCCGATACCGGTAATCGTCGCAATGGCCGATTTGGGGAACATATCACCGATCGTCGAGAACAGGTTGGCCGACCAAGCCTGGTGTCCCGCACCAGCCAAACCGATGATGATGGCTGGCCACCATACCGAAACGGTTCCTGCACTCTGAGCGAACAGAGCGGGCAGCGGCAGGAATGCGAAAATCAACATGGCCAACATACGGCCAGCATAGGGGTTCATTCCCTTACGATCGACAAAGAGTTTCGGCAGATAACCGCCGAAGATCGACAGTACGGTCACGATGGCATACAGGGTAAAGATCAGAGCGATACCCATTCCCGAGCTGGAAGAGTAACCGTATTGATCCGAGAAATAGGCCGGAGCCCAGAACAGATAGAACCACCATACACCATCGGTAAAGAATTTACCCGCAATAAACGACCATGTTTGACGATACGTAAAGCATTGCCAGAAGGGGATAATCTTCTCCGTCTTTCCCGTCTGAGCTTTCACATCGGTCGCAGCCGTTTCGGCATCGTCCTGATGGATATACTCCAACTCGGCTTCGTTCACATGTTTCGATTTTTCGGGCTTATCGTACATGAAGATCCAGAAGCCCATCCACAGGAAGCCCAGAGCACCGATAATCAGGAAAGACATTTCCCAACCACCACCAACACCTTTGTTCTTGAAGTACTCGGCCAACAGCGGAATGGAAGCAGGAGCTACCAGAGCGCCCACCGATGCACCGGCATTGAAGATCGATGTAGCAAAAGCACGGTCCTTTTTCGGAAAATACTCTGCCGTCACTTTAATGGCAGCGGGGAAGTTTCCCGCCTCACCCAAAGCAAGAATACAGCGGGCAGCCAGGAAAAGCCACACACTCGTCGATGCCACAGCAAAAGCGACAGCAGTTCCAGCCTCGACAGAGGTCATCGCCTTGACAGACTCAAATCCTTCGATATGCATGGTGGCCCAACCACAAGCGGCATGCAAACAGGCTCCGGCCGACCAAACTCCGATGGCCCACAGATAACCTTTCTTGGTACCCATCCAGTCGATAAAGCGACCGGCAAAAAGCATACAAAGAGCATAGACCAGAGAGAATACCGCCGTAATGGTTCCATAATCGGCGTCAGTCCAGTGGAATTCAGGTGCGATGAAGTCTTTCCAGGTCAACGACAGCACCTGCCGGTCCAGATAATTGACCGTGGTGGCGACGAAAAGCAGCACGCACATCCACCAACGCCAGTTTGTCATCAGTTTAGTTGAAGTTGAAGAGGTGTTTTTCATTATAATAAAGTTTTAGTCTAAGTAGGGATTTATCTTGCTTATCTCGCACGGGCAATGATATCCAATGCGAAACGACACTTCTCGGTAATTGCTTTCCAGTCTTTGGCTGCGATCACATCTTTCGGGAAGAGATTCGATCCCATGCCTACACAAGTCACTCCAGCCTTCACCCAAGCCGAAAGATTCTCCTCGGTAGGCTCTACGGCACCCGTCACCATGATCATCGACCAAGGCATCGGAGCTTTCACGTTCTTCACGAACGAAGGGCCTCCCACATTACCGGCCGGGAACACCTTGCAGATATCGCATCCTGCCTCCTGAGCGAAACCGATCTCGGAAACAGAGCCGCATCCGGGCGTATAGGGGATCAGACGACGATTGCAAATCTTGGCCACTTCGGGATTGAACAGCGGACCAACCACGAAATTGGCACCCAATTGAATATAAAGTGCAGCCGTAGCCGGATCAACCACCGAACCCACTCCCAGAATCATTTCGGGGCATTCTTTAGCTGCAAATTTCACCAATTCTGCAAACACTTCCTGTGCGAAATCGCCCCGATTGGTAAATTCAAAGGCACGAACACCGCCTTCATAGCACGCTTTTACCACGCTTTTGGCTATCTCGACATCCTGATTGTAAAATACGGGCACCATACCCGTGGAGGCCATCGCCGAGATGACCTGTACTTTCGAAAATTTTGCCATTTTATTTTTACCTTAAAGTTGCTCCTTTTTTTAAACGGCTTTTCGGACCGGCATATTTCATCCGGTCCGAAAAAAATTCCGTTACGATCATCTATCGGGAAACACGGCCCGAACCGTCACCTTTCATCAGGTTCTCCACCTCGGCCACGGTCACCAGATTGAAATCTCCGTAGATAGTATGTTTCAAGCACGATGCGGCCACAGCGAAGTTAAGCGCTTTTTGATCTTCGCCCGTATAAGTCAGCAAACCGTAGATCAGACCACCCATGAACGAGTCGCCACCGCCCACACGATCCACAATGTGAGTAATGTCGTAACGAGGCGACTGATAGAGCGTTTTGCCATCGTAGAGAACACCACCCCACGTGTTGTGGTTGGCATTGATCGAACCACGCAAGGTGATGATCACCTTCTTTGCACGCGGGAATTTCTTCATCAGCTGAGTGCAAACGCTCTCGAATTCAGCGGCATTCACCTCGCCGGCAGTAGCCGTCACGTCGAATCCCTCTGGCTTGATGCCGAATACCTTTTCAGCATCCTCCTCGTTACCGAGAATCACGTCGCAACCCTCTACGAGTGCGGGCATCACCTCGGCAGCTGTCTTGCCGTATTTCCACAGGTTCTTACGATAGTTCAGGTCGCAGGAAACAGTCACGCCCAACCGATTAGCGGCTTTGATAGCCTCCAAGCAAGCATCGGCGGCACCCTGGCTCAAGGCAGGCGTAATTCCCGTCCAGTGGAACCAGTCGGCACCCTTGAGCACCTCGTCCCAGTCGATCATGCCGGGCTTGATCTCGGCAATCGAGGAGTGAGCACGGTCGTAAACCACCTTGCTGGCACGTGCCACGGCACCCGTTTCGAGGAAATAGATACCCAAACGGTCGCCTCCGTAGACAACATGGTCGGTTTTCACGCCGTTCTTGTGAAGGTCTTTCACACAGGCATCAGCAATGTCGTTTTTGGGCAGACGGGTCACGAATTGTGCCTCCATGCCGTAATTGGCCAACGATACGGCCACATTGGCCTCACCGCCTCCGAAAGTTGCGGTGAACTCATTAGCCTGACTGAATCTCAGATAACCGGGGGTTGCCAAACGCAACATGATCTCCCCGAATGTTACGACTTTTTTCATGAATGAATACTATGCTTTAAGTTTTGCTTATTTTTTATCGAAACCGAAATAATTCTTGGCATTGTAGTAAGAGATGTCGGCCACCATCTTCGAGAGGAACTTCATTTCGCTCTTGGGCAGACGTCCGCTCTCCACGTCCTCACCGATCACGTTGCAAAGAATCCGACGGAAATACTCATGACGAGGATAGGAGAGAAAACTACGCGAGTCGGTAAGCATTCCCACAAACCGGCTCAACAGTCCCAAAGCCGAAAGGGCATTCAACTGTTTGCGCATACCGTCCTCCTGATCCAGGAACCACCATCCCGAACCCAGTTGCATCTTGCCCGGCACCGTTCCGTCATTGAAAGTATAGGCCATTGTGGCAAGCACCTCGTTGTCTTTGGGATTCAGATTGTAAAGGATCGTCTTGGCCAATTTGCCGGCCGAATCGAGTCGGTCAAGGAACTTATGACCGGCTGCCGCACACTGCACATCGTGGATAGCATCGTAACCGGTATCAGGGCCCAAAATCTTGAACATCCGGGTATTATTGTTACGGATTGCTCCGATATGGAACTGCTGTGTCCATCCCTTTTCAGCGTCCATCACTGCCAGATCGAACAGGATACCGCTCTTGAACTTGAGATTCTCCTCTTCGGTAGGTTTCACGCCACTCATCACCTTGGCGAAGATCTGCATCAGATCGCTCTCGGTGTAATCTTCTGCATAGAAGGTCTCCAATCCATGATCGGAGAGTTTGCAGCCCATCTCTGCAAAGAAATCATGGCGTTTCTGCAAAGCCTGCAACAGATCTTCGTAGTTTTTGATCTCCATGCCGGCAGCCTCGCCCAATCTCTCGATATAGGCTTTATATGCCACGGGATTCTCCACAGCCATTGCCTTGTCCGGACGCCATGCGGGGAACACCTTCACCGAGAAACCACTCTCCTTGATCTTCTTATGATACTCCAGAGAATCAGCCGGATCGTCGGTCGTGCAGACCACCTCCACATTGCAGCGCTTCATCAACTCCTGTGCCCGGAACTCCTCGGTTTGGAGTTTAGCATTACACTCGTCATAGATCTCACGAGCCGTTTCCGGACTCAGCAACCTATCGATCCCGAAAATGCGGGAAAGTTCCAGATGGGTCCAGTGATAAAGCGGATTACGCATGGTATAAGGAACCGTTTCAGCCCATTTTTCGAACTTTTCATAATCGGATTTTCCACCGGTGATATATTCTTCGGGGACGCCATTGCCTCGCATGGCACGCCACTTGTAGTGATCTCCTCCCAGCCATATCTCGGTCAGATTCCGAAACTGATAATTGTCTGCGATCATCTGCGGGATCAGATGGCAGTGATAGTCAATAATCGGCAAATTCTCCGCGCTTTCATGATACAGTTCCTTCGCTGCATCATTGGTAAGCATAAAGTCCTTATCAATAAATTTCTTCATCGTTAATATTTTTTAGTTCCTTTCATGATCACACCACACCCTTCGGAGTCGCACGCCCCCCCCAGTTTATACAAACTGTTTTACAAATTCCAAAAGTATAAAAAATTTTTGTAAATCGTGCACGTGCACGATTTTTTTACATATCTTTGTTTGGACTCAGGAAAAAATCCTTGCAGCCGTTAATACGGGACGTTCAGCATGGAAAAAGACGAAAAGAAAATCACGATCAAAGACGTGGCCAGACTGGCCGGACTCTCGAAAGGCACGGTAGATCGCGTAGTGCACAACCGAGGAGAGGTCTCCGAGGAGAGCAAGCGCCGAGTATTGGAAGTAATTCAACAAATCGGCTATAAACCAAACATCTACGCTTCGTTATTGGCCTCTAAAAAGCATTACACACTACTTTGTCTCATTCCCAAATTCTGTCCCGGAGAATACTGGGAATTGGTCTATACGGGTATCGGCCGGGCCGTGGAAAGAGCCCGAAACTACAACATCGGAATTGATGTGATCTCTTACGATCAATTCGACCGGGAATCGTTTCGTCGCGCCGCCCGCGAGCTACTGGATCGTAATCCCCAAGCCGTGTTGCTCGCCCCCATCTACCGCAACGACACACTGGCCCTCACGGCAGAACTCACTTCGCGCAACGTACCCTATGTATATATCGATTCGAGATTGGAAGGAAGCGGATACTTGGCCTACTTCGGGATGCCCATGTACCAAAGCGGCTATCTGGCAGCCAGTCTGCTGACCGAGCAGCCCGATATTCGAGAAATAGCCAATTTCCGGATCGACCGAGGAGGCGCCCAACCGCAAGACAACCCGACCTTGAGACGTAGGGAAGGCTTCATGGCCTATCTGAAGGAAAACTTCCCTGAATACCGGGTCTATGAAGATTTTATCAAACCCTATGATCCGGAATACAATCTGCGGGTATTGGATTCCTTCTTCGAACGACATCCCGACATACGCCACATTGTCACTTTCAATTCCCGTGTCCATCTGATCTCCGAGTACCTCGAAAAACGGGCCCTGAAAGATCGTTTCGTGGTGGGATTCGACAAACTTGCCGGAAACCTCGAGGGGGTCCGAAAGGGATATATCAAATTTCTCATCACCCAACGCACCGAAACCCAAGTCTACCGAGGCATCACGGCTATCATCGAACATATGGTATTCCACACCACTCCCGCCGAACAGGACAACTTCATGTCGATGGATATCCTGACCAAATACAACGTGGACTATTACTCCGACATCTATGAATTTTGACACATCTAACAGATAACAAATCATGAAACCTCTGAACAGAAACAATGCAGCCAACAAACGCTACCCCGAACGGATCATCCAGTTCGGAGAAGGGAATTTCCTCCGCGCATTCGTGGACTGGATCGTATGGAACATGAACGAGAAGGCCAACTTCAATAGCAGTGTAGTGGTCGTTCAGCCCATCGAACGCGGTATGGTGGATATGCTCAATGCCCAGGACGGGCTTTATCACCTCAACCTGCAGGGTATCGACAAAGGGAAAGAGGTCGACAGCATTCAGTTGATCGACGTCATCAGTCGTGGACTGAATCCCTACACTCAATTCGACGAGTACATGAAACTGGCCGAAAACCCCGATATCCGTTTCGTGATCTCCAATACCACCGAAGCCGGAATCGCGTTCGATCCCGCCTGCAAACTGAATGACAAACCGGCCAAATCCTATCCCGGCAAGTTGACCCAACTGCTCTACCATCGTTTCAAAACCTTCAACGGCGCAACAGACAAGGGGCTCATCATCTTTCCCTGCGAATTGATTTTCCTCAACGGCAAGGAACTCAAAAAGTGTATCGAACAATATATCGAGCTGTGGAACTTGGGTGACGAATTCCGCACGTGGTTCGAAACCGCTTGCGGCGTCTATTGTACGCTCGTCGACCGTATCGTTCCAGGTTATCCGAAAGACACGATCAACGAGATTCTCGCGAAGATCGGCGTAGAAGACAAGTTGGTGGTCAAAGGCGAAATTTTCCACCTTTGGGTGATCGAGGCACCCGAATCGGTAGCCAAAGAGTTCCCCGCCGACAAGGCCGGTCTGAACGTGCTCTTCGTACCCAGCGAGAAGCCCTATCACGAACGGAAAGTGACCCTGCTCAACGGCCCGCATACCGTGCTCTCGCCGGTGGGTTATCTCTCGGGGCTGAACACCGTCAAGGAGTGTGTGGAAGATCCCGTGATCGGCAAATTCGTCCACAAGGTAATGTTCGACGAGTTGCTCGAGACACTCGACCTGCCCAAACCGGAGCTGGAGAAATTCGCCAACGACGTACTGGAACGGTTCCGCAACCCGTTCGTCAAACATTTCGTGACGAGTATCATGCTCAACTCCTTTCCGAAATTCAAAACCCGTGACCTGCCCGGTCTGAAAATCTATCTGGAACGCAAAGGCACTCTGCCTCGCGGACTGGTGCTGGGTCTGGCCGGAATCGTCACCTATTACAAAGGGGGTAAACGCGGCAACGACGAAATCACCCCCAACGACGACCAGGCGATCATCGACCTGTTGAAACAACTCTGGGCAACGGGCGATCCCTGCCAGGTGGCCGAAGGCGTATTGGGTGCTACATTCATCTGGGGCGAAGACCTCAACAAGATTCCGGGCCTGACCGCACAACTCTGCGCCGATCTGAAACTGATCCAGGCCGAAGGTATGGTGGCTGCCGTGAAACAAATCGTATAAATCCCCCTCTATGGCAACATTTATTCGGATCAACCCGGCAGACAACGTCGCCGTCGCCATTGAACCCCTGCACAAATGCGACATCGTACAAGTGGACGGGGAAAACATCGTATTGGCCGCAGACATTCCCGCCGGACATAAATTCGCACTGAAAAATTTCGCCCCCGGCGAACATATCATCAAATACGGCTATCCGATCGGCCATGCCCGCGAAGCGATCGCCCAGGGAGCATGGGTCAACGAAAAGAACATCAAGACCAATCTGGACGGGGTACTGAAGTACACCTACCAGCCCCAACAGGTCACGCTCGATATTCCTAAAAGTAATCGTACATTTCGGGGATATCGCCGTGCCAACGGTTCGGCAGGTACCCGCAACGAGATATGGATCGTCCCCACGGTAGGCTGTGTGAACGGAGCCGTGGGCCGGTTGGCCGAGATGCTCCGCACCGAAACCCATTGCGAAGGAGTCGATGCCATCGTTGCATTCCCCCACAACTACGGTTGTTCCCAGTTGGGAGGAGACCATGAAAACACGCGCAAAATCCTGCGCGACATGGTCCTCCACCCCAATGCAGGAGGCGTACTGGTCGTGGGACTGGGATGCGAAAACAACCAATTGTCTGCTTTCCGCGAAATGCTCGGCGAGATCGATCCTGCACGTATCAAGTTCATGGAAACCCAGAAAGTGAAGGGCGATGAACTGGAAGAGGGCATGAAATTACTGCGTGAAATCTACGAAGTGGTTCGTAAAGACAAACGAACCGAAGTTCCTGTTTCGGAGCTGCGCGTGGGTCTCAAATGCGGCGGATCGGACGGATTCTCGGGTATTACGGCAAACCCGTTGCTGGGCGTCTTCTCCGACTGGCTGACCGCTCAGGGAGGAACGACCGTTTTGACCGAAGTGCCGGAAATGTTCGGCGCCGAGACGATTCTGATGAACCGTTGTCAAGACGAAGCCACTTTCGACAAGACCGTACATCTGATCAACGATTTCAAGGAGTATTTCATCAAGAATGAACAACCCATCTATGAAAATCCTTCGCCGGGAAACAAAGCTGGAGGTATCTCCACCCTGGAGGAAAAATCGTTGGGATGTACGCAAAAATGCGGAAAAGCGATCGTACGCGATGTATTGATGTACGGAGACCGGATCGAAACCCGCGGATTAAATCTGCTATCAGCTCCGGGCAACGATCTGGTAGCGGCTACGGCTCTCGCTTCGGCCGGTTGTCAGCTGGTACTCTTCACCACCGGACGCGGCACGCCATTCGGCACCTACGTCCCCACCATGAAGATCTCCACAAACAGCACACTGGCCGCCAACAAACCTAACTGGATCGACTTCAATGCCGGAGTCATCGTGGAAAACCGCACGATTGACGAAACATGTATCGACTTTACGGATTACGTGATCCGCGTGGCAAGCGGCGAAAAAGTCAATAACGAAAAAAGTGGATTCCACGAGATCGCCATCTTCAAAACCGGCGTGACGCTCTGACAAATCCGACTCTGCCCAAAGAGGGTGCCCGGCAAACTGCAGGCACCCTCTTTTTTCTTTCCGGCCAACGACCAGCAACCAGCCCCTTCTATTCGGCCACCAGTTCGATCCGATTGCCATCGGGATCGCACACCACGCTCTCGAAAAAACCGTCGCCGGTCACGCGGGGCTCTCCCGCCACTTCGTATCCCGCGCTACGCAGCCGCCCGGTCAGTCCGACCACTTCCTCCCTGCTTCCCGCCGAGAATGCCAGATGGCAGAAACCGGTACACACCTTTCCGGGCCCGCAGACCACATCCCGGCTACGCATGATCTCCAGCGAAGCCCCCTCCCCGAACGAGAGAAAATAGGATTCGAATCCCTTGGCAGGGTTCACGTATTTCTGACCGGCGGTCGCGCCCAGCCACCGCACATAAAAATCCCTCAACTCTTCGAGGCGGGTGGTCCACAAGGCGACATGTGCGATCTTCATCGGTTTTCGTTTTTCCATACGACAAAAAAACCGCCTGTTTCGGGCGGCTTATTCCATTTCTTACTGTTCTATCCGACTACAACGAATTCACATGAGCCTGCAAACCACTTTTGAGGTTGCCAGCCTTATTCTTGTGAATCACATTCTTCTTAGCCAGTTTATCCAACATTGCCGTAACTTTGGGAAGCAAGGCCTCGGCAGCACTCTTGTCAGTAGTGTTGCGCAGCGCCTTCATCGCATTACGTGCAGTCTTGTGGTAATACCTGTTCTGAAGCCGCCTGGTTTCAGTCTGACGTATTCTTTTCTCAGATGACTTGTGATTTGCCATGTTCCTTTTATTAAAAAGCGTCTTTAAATCTTGGTAGCCCATAGGAGAATCGAACTCCTCTTTCAAGAATGAAAATCTTGCGTCCTAACCGATAGACGAATGGGCCATCGAGCACTGATGTGTTGATTTCAGCGGTGCAAAGGTAACTAAAAAGTGATAATATGCAAATATTTTACAAAAAAAAGTGTCAAAAAGATGATTCAACCTCTCGATTTCTCTTTTTCACCCCCATTCAACGATCGATTATCATACATCATATAGTCGACCGCAAGCAATACGAGCAACATAAAATAGGAGATCACACCACTGAACCAGGCTGAAAGCATCAACAGCAAGACCGCCACAGAAATAATCGCCCGCGCCTGACAACGGCGAGGCATACTTCTGAAATGGGCCAAGGCATTTACCGTACGACGAGAGGTCACCAACAGATAGCCTCCCAATGCCACAAGCGTAGCGGCCAATCCCACGGCCGGATAATCCCGGTTAAGCAACGCACCCAGGACAACCAACCCCACGATGGTTAAAATAAAACTCTTTCCAGACATCCTAATAAAATTCAAGCATGACAAAGGTACAATAAAAATCTTTTCGTAGTTTTGCTACGATAACATATTAATTTTACGAATCATGCCAAACCTGTCAGAAAAAGGGATTTACCTGCCCCCTTCCCCCATTCGGAAGCTGGTCCCCTATGCCGAAGAGGCCAAACGCCGAGGCATCAAGGTGCACCACCTCAACATCGGCCAACCGGATATTCCCACTCCGGCAGTCGCGGTCGAGGCGGTTCGTGCCATCCACGACAAGGTTTTCGAATATTCTCATTCAGCCGGTATCGAAAGTTATCGTCGGAAATTGGCCGGTTATTATAATGATATAGGAATCGAACTCACCTACGAGGATCTGCTTATCACGGTAGGCGGTTCGGAAGCCATCTTCATGGCCATGACTGTCTGCATGAATCCTGGCGACGAAGTACTCGTTCCGGAACCCTTTTACGCCAACTATAACGGATTCGCCATGGAGGCAGGTGTCAATATCAAGCCAATCTTCTCGACCATCGAGAACGATTTTGCCCTCCCCCCCATGGAGGAGTTCGAACGGCACATCACACCCCGGACCAAAGCCATTCTGATCTGTAATCCGAACAACCCCACAGGATATCTGTACAGCCAGAAGGAACTCAACCAATTGCGCGACATCGTCAAACAATACGACCTGTTCCTGCTTTCAGACGAAGTGTACCGGGAATATTGCTACGATGGGCACAAACATATCTCGGTCATGAATCTCGAAGGAATCGAAGACAACGTTGTGATGATCGACTCCGTATCGAAACGATACAGCATGTGTGGCGTCCGATTGGGGACACTCGCCTCCCGTAACCGTGCCGTGATCGAGGCGGCTCTGAAAATGGCTCAGGCCCGGCTCTCTCCGCCCTATCTGGCTCAAGTAGCTGCCGAAGCTGCCTTGGATGCACCCAAAAGTTATTTCGAAGAGGTCTATAACGAATACAACAAACGGCGTATTTGCATTGTCAATGCCCTCAATGCCATCGAAGGGGTCTATTGCCCGATGCCCAAAGGAGCATTTTACACCACCGTCCGTCTGCCGATCGATGATTCCGACCAATTCGCCCAATGGATGCTCGAAGAGTTCAGCTACAAGGGAGAAACCGTCATGTTGGCCCCCGCCACGGGCTTCTATGCATCCCGTCATCTCGGCCACGACGAAGTACGTGTAGCATATGTCCTCAAGTGCGAAGACCTGCTGGCCGCCGCAGCATGCATCCGGGAGGCGCTGAAAGTATATCCCGGCCGGACAATCTGAACCTACACCGAATAATCACAGCAAAATACCCTCTTATGTCCATTGGCATAAGAGGGTATTTTAGAAACTGTTTTGAATTGATTTAAGAATAATGTTATAGGGCTACATACAATTCAGAATCAGCCGGTCAATTGG
>CALVFY010000024.1 GCA_944326945.1 uncultured Rikenellaceae bacterium | reverse complement strand
CCCGTGGGAGAGTAGGTAGCCGCCTCCTTAAGGACCTTCATTCATCTATGAAGGTCCTTTTTTTGGTTTATACCCCACAACCTTCGGAATAACTAACAAAAAAGGTTGATTTCTAAAATAAGATCAACCTTTTTGTGGCAGAAAATAATAATGGTTTAGAACATAAGATTAATAGTTGCCATATTTCATTCCGGCGTCGTATAGAGCAATGATATTTTTGATTGGAATATCATCTTGTAGGACAGGATGTCCTGGAGAAAAAATGTATCCTCCATTTTGTTTTAATTCACAGGCGATTCTTTTGACTTCAGTTTCAATCTCTTGAGTCGTTCCTTTCGATACGGTTTGTTGCACGCTGATGCCTCCGCGCAAACAGATCTTTTCACCGTATTTCTTTTTAATTGCAATAGGATCCATACATTCCGGTTGAATCGGATCGAGAATGTCGATTCCTAATTCAATCAGTCTTGGTATAAGGGTTTCTATATTGCCGCAACTGTGTAATAAAATTTTGATATTATATTTATGTGCCAAATCTATCATTCGTTTTAAATTGGGTACAATATATTCTTCGATCATTTCTGGACTTAAGAGCAGCGCGTTTTGGGCCCCCAAGTCGTCTGCCAGTGCGAAAATGGATATCATATCGCCTGCTTCCCGAAACATTTTATGGTAATAGTCATAATAGAAATCTGCCATTTTGTCGAGAATATAGTGAGCAAATTCGGGCTGTATGCACATATCCATCATTAAGTGATCCATTCCTCGGAGGAATGTGGCATGTTGGAATACGGAGCATCCGGATGCCAAGATACAGAAATCTTTCCATGGTTCCAGCCGTTGTCTGATGGTGGAAAAATCAAACCAATTCGGATCCGGCCAAGGATAGGCTTGAAGTTCCTGTATGCTTTGTGCATTGGCCAACGGAGGCAAAGGCAACTCCCAGACATATCCGGAAGCAGTTGCTGTCTCCATTTCTTTCAAATTCCAAAAACTCATGATATCACCTGCCCAGGTTGCTGGAAATAACGGGTTTTCCGGACCTATGTATCGGGGGGCTGTACCCGAGTGTAGATCTATGCCACGCATATCATAGATATCGATGCATAGACGTTCGAGTAACTCTTTATCGGTGGACAGACCTAATTCCGTTTTTAATTTTTTTACCACCCATTTAGTGGCATTGATGTGCATGGGTACCCGGTCCGGAATATGATGTTCTACAGCGTTGATGACACGTTCTCGTCTGTTCATAACTATTTTATTTTGGCTCTGAAAGATGCTGCGGGTAGGCCTGCCGTGTTAAATAATAAATTGCCGACGCAAAAATTGTGGAAGCAATAGCGGATTTCTTGCGGTTTAGCCACATTCGGACTATAAACCATCACTTTCGGGCTGGCGGGCATTATGCGAGCTTGTGCCGGGTGAAAAACTCCGTCGGCTCCGGCTATTTCAAAGCCTGAGATATCTTCTTTTTCCGGCATAAGTCCCCGCGGTGCATAGTCGAAAGAGACGATCACGGTGTCTTGTTTTAATTGACACGACTTGAAAATCGGTCCACAGAAGCTGATATATTTTTGTTTGTAAGTTTTGGCCAGTGCCCAGTAGGCTAAACGTTCCCCGACTTCCTTTTTCTTGGGAGCATGAATGAAGTGTTCGCTTCCGAGATCGGTGGTGAGAGCCATACCCGTATAAGGGATCTCTTTCATGCATTTCATCTGCACTTCTTTGAAGATGGGAAGTGTTTCTCCGTTTGCATTATCAAGTGCAGTGGGTGCCAATTCTACAAAATAGAAGGGTAATTTCTCGTTTCCTAACACTTTACGCCATTGAGCGATCATTTTTGTAAATAACGACTGGTAATATTGGGGTGTTTTTCGATTGGCCTCTCCCTGATACCAAATTACGCCTCGTACGGTTAATCCCTGCAGCGGATGGATCATTCCATTATAGATTAACGTAGGAGTTTTGTTCGGACGTTTGTTGAGACTGTCCGGAATGGAACTGAACTTTATGAAGGGAAATGAGGAGAGGGTTTCTCGGTCCATAAATGCCTGGATTGGGGATCCAGACCAGGAGGCATCGATTAATCCGACAGGAACGCCTAAATTTTTTTCTAATGTAGATCCAAAAAAGTAGGCTGCAGCGCTGAAGGTTGATACATGCTCGGAGGTATTACAAAACCATTCCCCTCCGCCAATAGTGTCTCGAGGAGTGGATGAATGTATTTTTTTGACTCGAAAAAGTCGGATGGGACGTTGCGGATTGGCTGTTGCAATAGCTTCTTGAGAACCGTATACGGGTTGTCCGATTAAACCTCTCATTTGCATTTCCATATTGGATTGACCGGAGCACAACCACACTTCTCCGATCAATACATTTTCTAAAACAGTCGGTTCGTTTCCGTCGGAAAGTTCTATTCGGTAAGGACCTCCTGCTTCAGGTGTTTTCAAAGTGCATGACCATTTTCCATTCTGGTCGCTTTGAGTGGTTTGAGGGGATGTGGTCCAGGATGCGTTGATTGTGATTTTGGATGATTTATCGGCGGTACCCCAAATTCGTACGTCGGATTGCTGTTGTAGGACCATGTGATCAGAGAAGAGAGCCGCCGGACGAACTTTCGCAAAACCGGAGGTGGAGATTATGAGGCTGATGAGTATGGGAAGGAAAAGGGTGTTTTTCATGGTGTTTATGATGGTTATAATTTATAAATCGGTGATAGAAACATTATATTTCTGTCACCGATTTATAAATGTTTTTAATTGGGAATATTTATATTTAATAACCCGGATTTTGTTTTATAGAATTATTTCGCAGAATTTCGTCGTTAGGAATTGGCAACAACAATCGCCATGCGTCTATTTTATCTCCTCCGATTACCTGAGTGAGTAACGTGTAGACATTAGGATAGATCAGTTGATTGTAGGCATATTCTGTTTTGTAGAAATCCAGTAATATATCTGTCGTGTAGTCGTCACCTTGGCGAATCATATCGAAAAGTCTTTGATTTTCGAATGCAAGTTCCAAGCGACGTTCATTCAGAACAGCTTCTTTGACACTCCCTCCGAATTTCGTGTTTACATCTTCCTGGGTGATTTCCGGAGCTTGTGCCCGAATCCGAATTTCCTGGTTGATGAGCGACAGGGCTCCGGCTTCATCTTTGTAGGGACTGTTTACATCGGCTTTGATTTCTGCCAGCATTAGAATAACATCGGCAAAACGGAGTTCCGGCCAATCCAGATATCCGTCATTTTTGTTGTCGAGCAGAGCTGTTTCATAGCCATTGGCCGTTTGTTGCAACCCTACCATTTTGGGCGGATAACGTTTTTTGAGGGTAGGTATTCCGACCATATCTGCAGTTGGGATTATACCGCAGGTGACAGGGTAACGACGATCGAGCGTGGTGTCGCTTGTGTTAATAAAAGCATTTTGAAGGCTGTTCGACCAGTAAACCAAATTACTTCCATAGTCGCTGATGTCCTGATGTGCACATAGTGTGGAGAAGGTATTGCCAATGCCCAGACCACCGCCGGTAAAACGCACAGGGAAAAGAATCTCTTCTTTACCTTTTGTCGTCTCGAGTTCGGCTACGAAAAGATCCTCAAAATTTTTTGTGAGTTTAAATCCGCTGTTTAGATACACATCTTCCAGAAGAGGATAGGCCAGATCGTTTTTGTGCCACGTCATATAGACTTTGCCCAATAGTGCTTTGGCAGCCCATTGGTGTGCTCGTCCGTATTCGGGTTTGTAGGAGCTTCCCAGTTGTTCGAAAAGTTGGTAGGAGTCGCGCAGATCCGCTTCGATTCGTGCATAAGTATCATCCAGAGATGCACGGCCGATGTTATCCACGTCACCGCCAGTGTTTACCGGAGTGGTGATGAGTGGCAGTCCTCCAAAATAACGAGCCAGGGTAAAATAAGCCCATCCTCGCAAGAATTTGACTTCAGCTTCGTATTGTTTGCGGTCGTTTTCTTCGATGACCACATCCAGATGCTGAAGCAATAGATTAATTCGGCCAATCAAACTGTAACAGTCGCGCCAAATAGGGAGAACATAGTCGTTTGTTGTTCCGACGAGCAGTAAGGAGGGCGATATTGCGTCGTAATTGGAAGATATGTTTTCCGTATTGGGGTAGGTCGCATTATCGCTCCGATTTTCGTTGAGCAGCAATTCAGAAGCTCGTTTGATGTTGACCAATTTGTTGTAACATCCGTTGACACCCATTAGAATGTCGTAGGGAGTTTCGTAGCTGTTTTCAATCGATTGGGCATTATATGGAATTTTAGTTAGGAAATCGTCACAGGAGAGTGCTGTAAGACAGATTCCTAATAACCCGATTTTCAGAATATTTTTCATGGTATTATAGTCTTTGGTTACTCGATACGATTTAGAATTTGATGTCGATACCTGCAGAGAATGTACGCATTAACGGAACGACTGTCATACGTTGTTCTGGGGTGAAATCACCGTTATTGTTAGCGCGGAATTCAGGATTAATACCGTTGTAGTTTTTACTCATAAAATAGAGTAGGTTACGTCCGGCTACATATACTCTGATTTTTGTCTTGGGAATGCTGTAGCCAATCGACAAATTTCGGAGAGCGATGTAAGAGGCATCTTCGATGAAGTAATCCGATGCGTAAACATTATCGTTGCCGAACAGAGGCTTCGATCCATGGAATTCGTCTACATAAATACCGTCTTGGATATTCCGTAGATAGTTTCCTCCATAGGCATTGGTCATGTTCCATACTTTGGCTCCGTGTGCACCCTGAAGCATGAAGCTTACATCGAATCCATAAAAACGGAAGGTATTTGACCAACCCCATTCGATCGTCGGGGTAGACTGACCTAAGGCTACTCTATCATCTTCGGTGATTTTACCATCGTTGTTGGTATCTTGGAATTTAGGATCACCCAGCACTGTGTTACCCAGGGCAAGACCGGCTGCTTTGGCTGCTTCCATCTCTTCAGCCGACCGCCAAATTTCTCCTGTACACTTGTATCCGTAGTACTCTCCTAAGGGACGTCCTACCTGTAATTGATAAATGGCTCCTTTGTATCCTGTGAAAATTTCCCGTTCTTGACCACCGTAGTCCAGCAGATGTGAACTGGAAGTAGAGAAGTTGGCATTCATCGTCCATAAGAAGTTTTTGCTTTGAATGTTGACTGTATTCAACTCGATTTCCAGACCTTGGTTCTGCATTTTACCGATGTTAGCCCATTCCTCGTTGAAACCAGATACGAAAGAGGTAGGCACTTCCAGCAACAAAGCCTTGGTTTTGCTGCGGTAAACGTCGATATTCATCGTAATGCGATTGTCCAGAAATCCCATCGACAGACCGATGTTACCCGAGTTGGTCTGTTCCCAACCGATCATAGAGTTACCCAATGTAGCTGCAGGTGCATAACCGTCTACAACATCGTCGTCCATTGGATAGATAACCTTGCTGACTTTGGTGATATAGGAATAGTTGGTAATATTGTTGTTTCCGGAGATACCATATGAAGCACGTAATTTAAGGTCTGAAAGCCATTTAACATTTTTCATGAAAGGTTCTTCCGTGATACGCCATGCAGCTGAAACAGAGGGGAAACTTCCCCAACGGTTACCTGGGCCGAATTGCGAACTTCCATCCGCACGATAAACGGCTGAAAGCATATATTTCTCTTTGAAATTGTAGTTCAGTCGGAAGAATGTAGAAACCAAGGTCTCCTCGATACGGTTACTGGTTGTCGATTTTGCGACGATCAGTCCGGCATAGTTGAGTGTCTGGATATTATCTACGGGAAAATCGTCTCCCATGGCTTGCAGACTTTCATTGACACTACTCTCCAGTGAGAAACCGGCCAAAGCATTCAAGTTGTGATTCCCAAAACTGGTCTTGTAATTCAAGGTGTTTTCGTTGACGATTTTTGTGTAGATACTGTTCGAATAGGTTGCGGAACCATCTCCACGAGTCTTTTTACCTTTACTGTTGGTGTAAGAGCCTTTCCATACTTTTTTATTGTTGACTTTTGCGTAGGCTCCCAGTGTGCTACGGAAGTCCAATCCTTTAATGATATTCCAAGTTACTCCGAGGTTTCCGTTAAGGGCATATTCTTTGCGCAGATCTTCCGAATCCATCGCTAAAGCGTAGGAGGTCACATCTCCCGTACCCGAGTAGGTGGAAATAGGAATTTTTTTGCCTTTGCTGTCCAATACATAGTCGGTGAAATCTTCGTTGACAAGATATATGTTTCGGAAATCCCGGCTTTTGGTATAGTCGCCCAATGCAACATCGGCGGGAACTCCTCCGCTTCCTGGGGTAACCATTAATAGCGTTTTTTCATCATAGGTGAGCGGGTGAGTCAACCAGCGCAGGGCTCCACCAAGTTGGGCACTTGAACTGACATTCGTTTTCTTGTAGCGAGGGCTCAGTTTCAGATCGACCTTTACTTTAGGATGTACCCGGGCCTGAATGTTGGCAGACATGGAGATAGACTGGTTGCCGTTTTTAACCATTACTCCCGTTTCATTTGCGTAAGCAGCCGAGAGATAATAGTTGATTTTATCGCTACCTCCTTGGGCACTCATAGATACTTTGTGTGAATAACCGGTTTGGGTTACCGAACGTTGCGGATCTACGGCACCTACCAGTTGGTTCAGTCGACTCATCTGAGCATATCCGGCTCCGTTTTTGTTATAAACTGTTCCGGTGGCAGGATTGATTTCGGTTGAGAAATATTTGTCATAAGGGATAAACTTCTCCCCACTGGGTGCTACGTTGAATGAACCATCTTCATTGATTCCGTTGGGGATCTCCATTCCTTGGCTTAAATAGGCTGTTTCCCATGGATAGAGTACGTTTTTACGATAGTAAAGTTCCGCATATTCTTCCAGAGTATAGGTGTCGTAATACTCCATAACGTTGGTGATACCGGTTTGGTACTTCACGTTGAACTGGGTTTTAGATTTGGACCCTTGTTTGGTGGTAATCATAATAACACCGGGAGCTCCTCGAGAACCATAAATTGCCGTAGAAGCGGCATCTTTCAAGACTTCGATGTTTTCGATGTCATTTACATTGACATCGCTCAAACTACCGTTTTCGATGGGAAGTCCGTCAATGACCAGCAATGGACTACTGCTGGCACTGAACGAAGCATTACCGCGAATCCGGATTTCGGCATCGACACCCACTTGGCCGGCCTTGTCTTGGATCATCATACCAGCCATACGTCCCTGCAACAGTTTGTCGAGACCGTCGGCGGGGATTTCATCCAATTTGTAACTTTCGGGATTGAGCGATGAGGCGGCACCTGCGAAGTGAGCCCGTTTTTGGGTTCCATAACCGACCACAATCACATCGTCTACCGTCATGGCATCGGGTTGCATCTGCAGATTGACTGCTGTTTGGCCCGAACGGACGGCTATCTTTTGTGTTTTATAACCGATGAATGAGAAGACCAAAGTGTCTCCTTTTTGAACAGCAATGCTATATTCACCTTTGGCTCCGGAGATGGTTCCCGTACTTTTTCCTTGTACGAGAATGGTGACTCCTGCCATGGGAGCTTTATTTTCATCGGTGATTTTTCCCGACACTTTCGTCTGAGCAAACAAAGGCTCGTGACACAGGGCGAGTAGTGCGATTAACAGCATGGTCAGTGGCAATCTACTACGCCGTTGGGTGTTTGTGTAACACTTGTTCATTAGTTTTGAGTTTAGGTTATAAATGAAAAGTTTACTTTTGTAGCGTAAAGAAATTAATGGCTTCCAATTCCTTGCGGAGTGTATCCAGCTCGTTTTCGCCCCAGGGTGTAAGCGGACGTCGACAGGTGCCGCAATCTATACCCAGTATGTTCATGATGGCTTTTCCTCCGCGGACACCTCCTCCGTGACGGATGATGATTTTC
Organism: uncultured Rikenellaceae bacterium; assembly: GCA_944326945.1. Lineage (GTDB taxonomy): Bacteria > Bacteroidota > Bacteroidia > Bacteroidales > Rikenellaceae > Gallalistipes. The sequence continues at coordinate 31,433 of CALVFY010000024.1, read as the reverse complement.
ACCACTTCGACAGAGATCATTTGCAGACGTCGAGCTTCTTTCAAGTCGCCTTTACGGACACACTCCATAATACGCAGATAGACCGGAGCTATATAATTGTATGTGCTTCCCACACCGGCTTGTGCTCCGAGAGCCAAACCGGCCAGCAGAATTTCGTCGAATCCGTGCAGCACTTCGAATCGTCCATCTTCCAGGTTGATACATTGTTGCATCTCCATCAGGTTGTTATGCGTATATTTGACACCGACCAGATTGGGTATGGCTTCTCCTCCCAGTTTGAGGAACTCTTCTACGTCAATCGATACACCTGTCATGGAGGGCATGTGATAGTAGAAAAATGGCAGTGAAGGAGCTGCGGCGGCGATGGGCTGGAAGAAATCGACCAGTTCACGAGCCGATGCCGGTTTGAAGAAGAAGGGAGACATGGCTGCGATGGCATAGGCTCCGATTTGCTGGGCATGGGCTGCCAGTTCGCGAGACTGGGGAATGCAGTTTCCTCCGGCATGAACAATCACTTTGAGTCTGCCTGCAGAGGCTGCCACCCATTTTTCGGCGATCTGTTTCCGCTCTTCGGTTGTCAGGGATGCCGATTCGCCTGTCGTACCACAGATAAATACTCCCGATATCCCTTGTGAGATCAGAAATTCGGCATATTGATCGATGGAGGCATAATTGACTTCGTCTTGAGCATTGAATGGTGTAAATGGTGCGGCAATTAATCCGCTGAGATGTTGATTGGTTTTCATTGGTTTGGGTCGTTAATGCAGTGCCGGATTTATAGTATAAATGATATTTGTATGATAAATAAAGTAATTATATATTTAAAATGCAATAGTGAAGTGTTTTTTTATGAAAATTTACATAATTTTTTCATGAAGATTTATTTTGTTGGAAGTGCGACGGTAAAAGCAAAGGTCGTCTGAGCTATATCGAAATCAGACGACCTTTGTTTTTAGGAGAGAAATACCGGAATTAATATCGGTAATGTTCTGCTTTGTACGGGCCTTCGGGTTTGACACCGATGTAATCAGCCTGTTTTTGAGTCAATATGGTAAGTTTGGCCCCCACGCTGGCCAGATGCAGACGAGCTACCTCTTCGTCCAGATGCTTGGGAAGACGGGTGACGTCTATGACAAGGTGGTTGCGGTTGTTCCACAACTCCATTTGTGCCAGAGTCTGATTGGTGAACGAATTGCTCATCACGAACGATGGGTGCCCCGTAGCACAGCCCAGATTAACGAGACGTCCTTCGGCCAGCACGAAGATGGAGTGTCCGTCCGGGAAGGTGTATTTGTCCACCTGAGGTTTGATGTTGGTCTTGACGATACCGGGGCAGGCTTCGAGACGATCCATCTGGATTTCGTTGTCGAAGTGGCCGATGTTGCAGACAATGGCTTGGTCGAGCATTCCCTGCATGTGTTCCAGGGTGATGATATCGCAGTTTCCGGTGGTGGTGACATAGATATTACCCTCACCGAGTGTCTCCTCGAGGGTCTTTACTTCGAATCCTTCCATAGCGGCCTGCAAAGCACAGATCGGATCTATTTCGGTGACGATCACCCGGGCCCCATAGGAACGCATGCTGCGCGAGCAGCCTTTACCTACATCTCCGTAACCGCATACGACCACGACTTTCCCGGCGATCATTACGTCGGTAGCTCGTTTGATTCCGTCGGCCAGCGACTCCCTGCAGCCGTATAGGTTGTCGAACTTGCTTTTGGTGACCGAGTCGTTTACATTGATGGCCGGTACGAGCAGTTCCCCCCGTTCCAGCATCTGATAGAGCCGGTGTACACCGGTGGTAGTCTCTTCCGAAACCCCTTTCCACTGGGCTACCGTGCGGTGCCATTTGGCGGGATCTTCGGCCAGCAGTGTACGGAGCGTATTCAGGATGACCGACTCCTCATGGCTTCCGGGCGTGGCATCCAGTGTTTTTGCGTCGTTCTCCGCTGCGTATCCCTTGTGGATCAGCAGGGTGGCATCGCCTCCGTCGTCTACCACGAGATTGGGCCCTTTGCCTCCCGGAAAACTGAGAGCCTGGGCTGTACACCACCAATAATCTTCGAGTGTCTCACCTTTCCATGCGAAAACGGGCACTCCTGCCTGAGCAATAGCGGCGGCGGCATGGTCCTGTGTGGAGAAGATGTTGCAACTGCACCAGCGTACCTGTGCGCCCAGTTCCACGAGTGTCTCGATCAGTACGGCAGTTTGGATGGTCATGTGGAGTGATCCCATGATGCGGGCTCCGGCCAATGGCTTTTGAGCGGCGTACTTATGACGTACGGCCATCAGACCGGGCATCTCCTTTTCGGCGATCTCGATCTCTTTGCGGCCCCAGTCGGCCAAGTTGATGTCTGCCACTTTGTAAGGCAGTGTTTCGTCTATAAACATAATATTGTATGATTTAGAGTTTTTTCATGACGGTTTCACGATCGAGTGCGATCTGCTGACGAAGGGCATCAAACGAATCGAATCGGCGTTCGGGACGGATGAAGTCGAGTAGTTCTACGGTAATGATCTGTCCATAGAGGTCCCCTTCGAATCCCAGCAGATTGGCCTCCAATACACGGGCTCCGTTGCCGGAGATCGAGGGCTTATGCCCCAAATTGACAATGGCATCCCATGTTTTCCCGGCAGCATCCACGCGGGCCCGATAAACCCCATTGGTGGCATTCAGTGATTCCTCGACCCGGATATTGGCGGTCGGGAATCCGAGTCGACGCCCTATTTTGTTTCCTCCGACGACCTCTCCCCGGATGATCTTTCCCATGACGTGTTACGATTGGTTTCAAAATTGCGTGTCAAAGGTACGAAGAATAATTTTCTTGTAAAAGAGTCCGTTTTTTTATACCTTGCCGTCGTTTATCACCCGTTTTGTCCGTCATGCGCGAAATCCATCACAAAAAAGGTAAAGTCTATTATTCGATGGGAGAGGTGTCGGAAATGTTCGATGTCAATCCTTCGTTGATCCGTTTCTGGGAACAGAAGTTCGATATCCTGAAACCCCATAAAAATAAAAAAGGGAATCGGTTATTCACGCCACAGGATGTGGATAATCTGGCTTTGATCTATCATCTGGTCAAGGAACGGGGTATGACATTGGCCGGGGCTCAGATGCGTATCAAGCAAAATAAGGAAGGGGCTCAACGCGACAGGGAAATTGTGGATCGTCTGATGTCGATTCGTTCGTTGCTGATGGAGATCCGGGAGGAGCTCAAAGATGACGGATCGTCAGCGGTGGTGATGCCGGCTGTCGTGGATGCTCTGCAAGATTCGGAGGATGTCGAGGAAACGATTGTTGAACCGGAGGCGAAAACAGCTGTCGTAGAGATGGTTACGGGAAAGTCCGAAGAAGAAAAGACTGAGACTCCGGCGGAAGATGTATCGGATTCTCATCCTCAAGTGCCTTTCGAGCAACCGTTGTTGCCCGATGAATCGTTTGCTCTGGCTATGCAAGTTGCTGTGGATGTGCCCGCTGAGGCGGAAAAGGAACCGGAACCCGTGCCTTCTCAACCGCAGAAAGAACAACCTCTGATTATCGAACAAACTCTGTTTTGAAAGATATGAAAATTAAGGAGATAACCGGTGTTATCGAGGCATTCGCACCGCTCTCGGCCCAGGAAAGTTATGACAATTCGGGTTTGATCGTGGGAGATCCTCTGGCAGAGGTGGAGTCGGCTTTGCTGTGCGTGGATATCACCGAACCGGTGTTGGAAGAGGCGATTGACCAAGGAATAGGGTTGGTTATATCGCATCATCCGGTCGTGTTTCATCCGCTCAAAAGGTTGACCGGAAGTTCCTATATCGAACGGGTGGTCGCGCGGGCTATTCGGGAAGGTGTTGCACTCTATGCCTGTCATACCAATCTGGACAGTGTCCCTGATGGGATGAGTTATCGATTGGCCGGAATGCTCGGTGTGGGCGGATTGACCTTGCTGAGTCATAGTAAACCGGACGATCCGCGGATCGGTTTCGGTGTGGTGGGAGAGTTGGAGCGTGCGGTGTCTGCAACCGATTTTCTTGCCGCAATGAAACAGAAATTGAGTTTGAAGGTGATTCGTCATAGCGATCTGTGCCGGGAGACAGTACAGCGGGTGGCTCTTTGCACAGGGGCGGGAGCCTCGTTGATCCAGGCGGCCAAGGCTGTTGAGGCCGATATTTATATCGCTGCGGATTTCAAGTACAACGATTTTCTGGATGCAGATGGTCGGTTGATCGTGGCTGATGTGGGCCATTTCGAGAGTGAATATTGTGCAATTGACCTTTTGTATGATATAATTACGAAAAAAATACCTACTTTTGCACTTCACAAGAGTGTGAAATCGCAGAATCCGATAAATTATTTCGTTTAAGAAAGATACGTATATGGCAACAGCAAACAAAAAAGCAGCCGAGACCGATTACTCCATGGAGGAGAAGATCATCGCTCTGTACAATCTGCAGAAGATAGATTCCAAAATCGACGAAATCAATAAGTTGAAAGGCGAATTGCCGCTGGAGGTACAGGATTTGGAGGATGAAGTGGCCGGTCTGCAGACCCGTATTGAGAACATTACTTCGGAAATCGAGAGCCTCAATGCTCAGACCAAGCAACGTAGGGATGATATCGAACAGGCCAAGGCTCTGATTGCCAAATATGAAGGGCAGCAGGATAATGTCCGTAATAACCGGGAGTTCGATTCTCTGTCTAAAGAAATCGAGTATCAGAAGTTGGAAATCGAGTTGTGCGAGAAGCGCCTGAAGGAGTATTCGGCAGAGATCAAGGTGAAAAGGAAATTGGCCGAAGATACGGAGGCTGTTTTGGCCGATCGCAAGATCGACCTGGAAAATAAAAAACAAGAACTTGAAGGAATCGATAAGGAGACTGCTGCAGAGGTGGAATCGCTTAATGCCCTAAGTCTGAAAGCCCAGGAGAAAATCGATGCACGCCTGTTGGCTGCATACAAGCGGATTCGTAATAATGTCCGTAATGGATTGGCAGTGGTGACTGTCAAACGTGATGCTTGTGGGGGGTGTTTTAACCGAATCCCGCCACAGCGTCAACTCGAAATCCGTCAGAATAAGAAAATTATTGTATGTGAATATTGTGGTCGGATTCTGGTCTCCAATCTGTTAGACGAGGAGGAATAGAATGATTACAGAAAATTGGACGGGCTGCATTCCACAGAATGCAGCCCTTTTTTTGTGTCTGAAATTGTTTTTTGGCACAATATTTGAAGGATGACAAAAGTGCTGAAATGGCTGTTTGAGGGATTAGAGGGTAAATTTTGGTGTTTTAAAATAAAATAACTATTTTAGCGGAAAATTATTGTATAATAACCGAGTTTTGTCTCATTAAAAAAGAATTGCCTATCGACCAGATCTACTTCAAACTAAAACAAGAGGAGTAGAGTATGAATCTCAAAGCATTAAGCGATCAGGAACTGCTTAATACCTATCTTTCGGGCAATGAAAGCGCTATTTCCGTTTTGATAGAACGGCATCGCAAAAGAGTTTCCGAGTACATCTATATGATGGTGAAGAATCGGGATGTGGCCGATGATATTTTTCAGGAGACTTTCATAAAGGTGATTCGCGTGTTGAGCGAAGGACGTTATGTCGAGACGGGAAAATTCCTTTCGTGGGTGTTGCGTATTGCGCATAATCAGGTTATCGACTATTTCCGACAGAACAAACAGCAAAATCAGGTGAGTGAATCGGATGCAGGGTACGATATTCTGAACAGCAAGAAATTTTCCGATGCCACGGTGGAAGATCATATCGTTTCCAATCAGATCGAAAGCGACGTGCGTAGACTGATTGATTATTTGCCCGACGAACAGCGGGAAGTGGTAATGATGCGTTATTACAGCGGATTGAGTTTCAAAGAGATCGCGGAACAAACCGAGGTAAGTATCAATACGGCTTTGGGGCGTATGCGGTATGCGTTGATCAATCTGCGGAAAATGATCCAGGAAAAACAGCTTATTTTGAGCTGACCCGGGACAATAAAAGAGATAGGCGGTCGTTTTACTGTAAAAACGATAAAGCCTATGGAGGAGTTTGACAATGACGCTTTGGCAAAAGCTGATCCCGATGAGGAAGATATGTTTCTGAGTCGAGTGATACAGGGTGACTATGAGTTGCTCTATCTGGATACGTATCTTCGGGAACTTTTCGGTAAGAGAGCTTAAGGGATTGCTATGCGGGAATATTCACACAGAATATTCCCGCATTTTTGTGTCTGGACACGAAATCCCGGATTCGTATTATCTTTGTGCCCGTAAGGAGAAGAAACAGTGAAACAGTCCAAGTACGTTAAAGCGAAGATCCTGTTGGGATATTTGTTGACGGCGGCGGTAGCCGTTGTCGCAGTCCGCTATATCTATGGCGAAATGGTTAAAATTGCCCAAATGGATGAGGTACAGACTCAACTTCAGACGAAACGTAGTTTGATTACCAGTACCTTGTATCATCTGTACCAGACCGAAAGTTATGGGCAGTTGATGTTGGCAGGTTATCTTTCCTATGAAAAGAGGTATGTGAGGGAACTCGGGCTCGTACAGCAGGATATAGATTCGTTGCGGGCTATTGCCGTCGAGTCGGCCGATTCGATGCAGATTTTGCGAATCGACAGTATTTCGATGTTGCTGAGGGTGAAAGCACGCAGTACGTTCAGTTTGCGCAGTAATGTGAGAAAGGCTGCTGCAGGATCTCTTTATAATGAAAATATCGAGCGTATTTTGTCGGAGAATCAACCGTTGGCTCCGGACACGATCAGACGCGGGGAGGTGATTGTGACCAGCGATACTTCGCGTACGGTGACCACTCATGTCCGTAAGCGAGGATTTTTGAAAAGATTGGCCGATCTGTTTTCTCCGGAACAAGCCGATTCGAATGTGGTGATTACCTATTCTACGAGGATTGTGGCCGATACTCTGCCGTTTAATCCGGCCGATACGATTGCCGGCGTGTTGCGGAATCTACAGGGAAATGTGAACCAACAACGACAGCAGATTTATGATCAGGCCTGGGAAGACGGACAAAAGATGCGGTATAGCAGTCAGATTGTGACTCAGAAGATTAACCGTTTGATTCTCGATGTCGAGGAGGAGATTATTCAGCAGGAGATACAGCGGATGGAGATGCAGCATGATACGGAACGTCATGCCTCGCGTGTGGTGGGAGGAATCGCGATCGGTGCGGTGGTGCTCATGTTGTTTTTCCTGTTGTTGATCTGGCGGGATATCGGGCGAGGCAACCGTTATCGGAGAGAGTTGGAGGCGGCCAATCAATATGCCGAAGAGTTGTTGGCGCTCAGGGAACGTTTGATGTTGACTATCACTCATGATATCAAGGCTCCGTTGGGGTCGGTGATCGGTTATATCGATCTGCTCTCTCGGTTGGTGCAGGACAAGCGGCAACGACTCTATTTGCAGAACATGAAGGATTCGTCCGAACATCTGTTGAGGCTGGTGAATCAGTTGCTTGATTTCCATCGGTTGGATTGCAATAAGATGGATGTTAGCCGGGTGGTTTTCGAACCGGCTCGGCTGTTCGAGACCATTGCGGCCGGATATGGCCCGGTGGCGGAGAAACAAGGGGTTGATTTCCGGTATGAGCCGGGCAGAGGATTGGACCGGGAGTCGGTGGGCGATCCATTCCGGATTCGCCAAATTGCAGATAATCTGCTTTCGAATGCGTTTAAATTCACCGATCGGGGAGAAGTGGTACTTACTGTATCCATAGAAGGGGGCCGGATTCTGCGATTTGCCGTACGGGATACCGGTCGGGGGATCGGGGAAGCCGAGCAGGAGAAGATATTTCAGGAATTTGTACGTCTGCCTTCGGCTCAAGGCGTGGAGGGATTCGGGCTTGGTCTTTCCATCACCCGGAAATTGGTCGAGTTACTGGGCGGGCGTCTCTCTTTACAGAGCAAAAAGGGGGAAGGAAGTACATTTTCCGTTCAAATTCCGCTCGACGAACCTCAGGTTTCTGATGAACCTCAGAGCACGGATGAGGAGAGTGTGTGCGAGGGGAAATCGGACGGACCGCTGTTCGCCGGACTCAGTTGCCTGTTGGTGGATGACGATCCCCTGCAGTTGGAATTGATGCAGGCAATGTGTACACGCTTGGGGGTGGATGCCGATTCTTGCGGAAGTCCCGAATATGTGTTCGAGATGATTCGTAAGCGCCGATACGATTTGCTATTTACCGATCTGCAGATGCCTGCACTGGATGGATTCAAATTGTTGGCACGAGTGCGTGAGGTGGATGCAAAGATTCCTGTTATAGCTGTCTCTGCCCGTTCGGATCAGACCCGGGAGCGAATGCGGCAGGAAGGATTTGCCGATGCTTTGCATAAACCGTTTTTGCTGGACGAACTGGCCGCGTGTATTGCTCGGGTTACGGGGCGGGAGATCGAACAGAAGGATGATGAGGCTGTTGATAAATTGAGTGAGGATAGAGAAAATGGAGCGGATTTCGGTGCACTTACGGCATTTGCCGGCGATGATCCGAAAGCCGCAGCCGAGATTTTACATAGTTTTGTCGAACAGTCGGGCGAAAATCGGCAGTCACTGTTAAGTGCTTTGGCTGCTGACGATATGGCATCGATTCGGGCTTTGGCTCATAAAATGTTGCCGGTTTTTACGATGTTGGGAAATTCGTCGCTGACGGTGCTGCTGAAATCGTTGGAGATGAATCGGGAAGGATTGACGGATCGGGTACGGAGTGATACGGAAGAGGTGGCGAAACTGATTGCCGAAGTGATTCGAAAAGCAGAAAAAGAGTTAACTTTGCTTTAAAATAAGGAAGAAATGAGACGACTGTTGATTGTGGAAGATGATATTACGTTTGCACTGATGCTGAAAACCTGGCTCACTCGGAAAGGATTCGAGGCGGAGACGGTTTCCCGTGTCGAGGCGGCTCAACAACAGTTGGAGTCTTCGGAGTATTCGTTGGTGCTGACCGATATGCGATTGCCCGATCGGGATGGTATTTTCTTGTTGCAGTGGATCGCCGATCATCGGCCCGCTTTACCGGTGATCGTGATGACCAGTTATGCCGATATTCAGACAGCTGTGCGCAGTATGAAACTCGGTGCGAGGGATTATGTCGCCAAACCGGTCAATCCGGACGAGTTGCTTTCCAAGATCGAAGAGGCTCTTTCTCCGGCAGAAAAGGAACGGCCTCTCGAGAAAGAAAACGTGGAGAGTGAGGAGGCTGATGCTGAATCCGAAAACTATGCCGGGTTTGTGGAGGGACGTAGTGAGGCGGCACGAAAACTCTATGACTATGTGCGTCTGGTGGCTCCGACCAATATGTCTGTGTTGATTAATGGAGCGAGCGGTACCGGCAAGGAACATGTCGCACGAATGATCCACGAAGGTAGCAAACGGAAAGGGAAACCGTTCGTGGCGATAGATTGTGGCGCGATTCCTCGGGATTTGGCCGCATCGGAATTTTTCGGTCATGTGAAAGGTTCTTTTACGGGAGCTCAGAGTGATAAGCGGGGAGCTTTCGAGGCGGCGAATGGCGGTACGCTATTTTTGGATGAGATCGGAAATTTGAGTTACGAGGTACAGGTTCAATTACTCCGTGCATTGCAGGAACGAAAGATTCGTCCGGTGGGAGGAACGGAGGAGATAGATGTGGATATCCGTTTGGTTTCCGCCACGAATGAAAATCTGGAGGCGGCGATCGCTGCCAAGAGTTTTCGGGAGGATCTTTTCCATCGGATCAACGAATTTACCCTTCGGATGCCTGACCTGCGTGAACAGCGCGACGATATTATGTTGTATGCCGACTTTTTCCTGGATCAGGCCAATCGGGAGTTGGAACGGCATGTGGTAGGATTCGACTCGGGTGCCGTGGAGTGGATGATGGCCTATGATTGGCCGGGTAATTTGCGGCAGTTGAAGAATGTGGTACGCTGTGCCACCTTGTTGGCTTCGTCGGATTATATCTCTTGTCGAGAATTGCCCGTAGAGATGCATCCGTCAGAGACACCTGTGAATTTATCCGAAGTTTCTTCTTCGGGTGCGGGAGCTATTCCGGCTCCTGCCACATTACGGGATCGAGCCACGGAGATCGAACAGATTCGTCAGGCTTTGCGACTCAGCGGAGACAATAAATCGAAGGCAGCCCGTCTGTTGGGTATAGATCGTAAGACGCTTTACAATAAACTGAAGGCTTATCATATGGAATAAGAGAGTGGAATGTGGACATTTTTGTGGAAATATTCCACAATTTTTCACGCTTTTTCCCCATTTTTATCCCTTTTCAGAAAACCTCTTGTTTTTTAATGTACTGTTTTTCAGTTGCTTGTTGTTTTTTGCCTGTTTTGGTATGCAGATTGAACTAAAACAGGGCAGAAGAAGTTCACAAAGAAACTGGAAATAAAAAGTATTCACATTAAAAATTTAGAGAGATGAAAAAGTCAGTTGTTTCCGTAGCGATGTTTTTGATGTTTTTGGGTAGTGCAACGTTGGTAGTGGCGCAGGCTCCTGCCCCCCAGACTCCTGAATCTCCCAAAGAACAGCCCGCAGAACCCCAGAAAGATACTCCGAAAGAGGAGCCTCAAAAAGAAGACTCGAAACAGATTCTCTTCGCGATTGCTCAAGAGCCCCAGGCAGAACCTGCCGATACGACTAAAAAGGATGAGCCCAAGAAAGAGTCTATTCTGATTGCTCAGGAGCCCGAAAAGGAGGCTCCGGCAGATACGGTGAAGAAGGCAGAACCGGCATCTATTCTGATTGCCCAGGCTCCTCAGACTCCGGCAGAACCCTCCAAGGATGAGCCTAAACAGGATGAACCGGCAAAAACCGATCCGAAAGATTGTCCGAAAGAGAGTATTCTGATTGCCCAGGCTCCTCAGACTCCGGCAGAACCCTCCAAGGATGAGCCTAAAAAGGATGAACCCTCGAAAAGCGAACCCGCTAAAGAGACTCCGGCCCCTTCGCTGAGCTAAATGAAATGAAAAATCTTCTGTTAAGGATTAAGTGGTAAGAAAGCTCCCGGTTTCCCGGGAGTTTTTCTTTTTACTTGATGGAGCAGAGGATTTGTGTATCCATAGAAGATCAGTTTTTGGGTAAGTCGGTTCTGGAAAGAGGCAACCCGAAAGACTTTATATAAAAAAATCCCCGCTGAACATGGCAGGGATTTTTAATTTCCGGAGGTACCGGCTATTTCTGAAGTGCCAGTTCAAGTACATCGTTGTTCGTACGGACATAATGGAACGTAAGTCCCTTGATGTATTCTGGCTTGATTTCGGAGATGTCCTTACGGTTGTCCTCACAGAGGATAAGATCGGTGATGCCGGCTCGCTTGGCCGCCAAAATCTTCTCCTTGATTCCCCCCACAGGCATAACACGTCCGCGCAGTGTGGTCTCTCCCGTCATGGCGATCCGGTCTTTGACCTTTCGTCCCGTATAGGTCGAAACCAACGAGGTGACCATCGTGATACCTGCACTTGGGCCATCTTTGGGAATGGCGCCCTCGGGAACGTGGATATTGATGTCGAATTTCTCGAACTTCTCGCGGTCGATACCCAATTCTTCGTAGTGACCTTTTACCCATTCGAGTGCGATGGTGGCCGATTCTTTCATTACGTCACCCAAATTGCCTGTCAGGTTGAGGGCCCCTTTGCCCGGAGTGAGGATCGATTCAATATAGAGAATGTCTCCTCCCACTTCGGTCCATGCCAATCCGGTTACCACACCCGTGATTCCGCCCACCTCATACATGTCGTTTTGGAATTTGGGCAGTCCCAGAATTCTTTCCACATCGGCAGCCGAAATCTGAGGATTGTACTCTTCGTTGAATCCGATATTTTTTGCTCTGTGGCGGGCAATTTTTGCCAACAGTTTATCCAATGTCCGCACACCCGATTCACGCGTATATTCGGAGATGATCTTTTCGATCACGGCCGGAGCGATCTTCAGCTCTTTGGCCGGAACGCCATGCGCTTCGAGTTGTTTGGGAATCAGGTGTTTGCGGGCGATTTCGATCTTGTCCTCGAGAATGTATCCCGGGATGTTTATCATCTCCATTCGGTCTCTGAGGGCCGGATTGATATTGGCGATGTTGTTGGCCGTGGCGATGAAGAGCACTTTCGACAGGTCATATTCCATGTCGAGGTAGTTGTCGTGGAACGTGGTGTTCTGTTCCGGATCGAGCACCTCGAGCAGGGCCGACGAAGGGTCTCCATGGTTCCCGATTCCCACCTTGTCTACCTCATCGAGAATGATGACCGGATTCGACGAACCGCATCGTTTGATGGTCTGGATGATTCGTCCGGGCATGGCTCCGATATAGGTACGGCGGTGTCCGCGGATTTCCGCCTCGTCGTGCAGGCCACCCAATGAAATACGTCCGAACTTGCGTTTGAGCGATTCGGCCACCGATTTGCCCAATGATGTTTTACCCACACCCGGAGGACCATACAGGCAGATGATCGGCGATTTCAAATCGCCTTTCAGTTTGATAATGGCCAGATGTTCCAGAATACGCTCTTTCACCTCCTCCAGTCCGAAATGATCGGCGTCGAGTCGTTTACGGGCCCGTTGCAGGTCGAGGTTGTCCTTGGTCGTCTCGTTCCACGGCAGGTCGAGCATCAGTTGCAGATAGGTCATCTGAACCGAATATTCCGCTACGGCCGGATTGAGCCGTTCCAATTTGCTTACCTCTTTTTCGAAGGTCTCGGCAACCTCTTTGTTCCACTTCTTTTTCTTGGCCCGGTTTCGCAATTCGGCTATGTCATTGTCTACTGGATCGCCTCCCAATTCGTCCTGAATGGTGCGGATCTGCTGTTGCAGGAAATATTCCCGTTGTTGTTGGTCCAGATTCTGTTTTACTTTGCTCTGGATCTCGCTTTTGAGTTCCACGAGCTGTTGTTCGCGGATCAGAATCTCCAACAGACGGCGTGCCCGAGCCAATAGCCCCGGAGCTTCCAGCAATCGTTGACGGTCGGCATCGGCCAGATCGATATTCGAGCAGATGAAGTTGATGATTCCCCGTTTGCTGTCGATGTTCTTGATGGCAAACGAAGCCTCTTTGGGCATATTGGGAGAAACGTTGATGATGTTCAATGCCACGTCTCGAATGGAGTCGACCAATGCTTCGAATTCCACATTGCCGCGTTCCGGAGCCGAGTCTTTCAGCGGATTGACCTTGGCTGTGAAGTAGGGGTCGGAGGATAGAAATTCGGTAATCTCTATCTTCTTCAATCCATGCAGAATGACCGTCAGGTTTCCGTTGGGCATTTCCAGGATTTTGAGAATGCGTGCAGCGGTTCCTATCTTGTAAATATCATCGGGTCCGGGTTGTTCGATATCCGCTTCTTTTTGAAGCGCAGCCCCGAGGATACCCGCTCCGGTCTCCACTTCGCGGATCAGACGCATCGATTTCTCACGCCCTACGGTGATGGGGGTAATGGAACCCGGGAAGAGCACCGAACTGCGTAGTGTGAGAATAGGAAGCTGATCGGGAATTACAACGTCGGTTGTGATTTCGTCATCTTCGCTCGAGACGATGGGGATGACTTGATGTTTGCCTTCGAGCATATCTGATATGCCGGCAAACTCTTCGATTTCGTTTTTATGTTTTTTGCTCATATTCACTCTCCGAAGAGGCAAAGATAGTGCATTTTTAAAGGATTTGACTATCTTGCCCTAAAAATTCGATAATCATGTTATTAACAATGTCTCCTTTTTCGGATTTTGGGTGGGTGGCGGCAGATCCGTATCCGATATGGGGATATTGAATTAGTAACGTTTTTCGTGGGCGAAAAATTGTACTTTGCTGTTATGTTTATCCGGGTAAAGCACTATCTTTGCAAATTGAATGCAAAATTGAACGATTATGGAGATTGGCGACAAGTATGCCCCGGGGCAAATCGAGGGGAAATGGTATGACTATTGGCTGAAGAACCGATTCTTTCATTCCGAACCGGACGAACGGGAGGCTTATACGGTCGTGATCCCGCCCCCCAATGTGACTGGTATGTTACATATGGGGCATATGCTTAATAACACCATTCAGGATGTGTTGGTGCGACGTGCCCGTATGCAGGGAAAGAACGCTTGTTGGGTGCCGGGTACCGACCATGCTTCGATTGCGACAGAAGCCAAGGTGGTGGCCAAGTTGAAAGCCGAGGGAATCGAGAAATCGACCTTGACCCGCGAGCAATTCCTTGAATATGCCTGGGAGTGGAAAGAAAAGCATGGTGGAATTATTCTTCAGCAACTCCGTAAATTGGGGGCTTCGTGCGATTGGGACCGGACAAGTTTCACAATGGATGAATTGCGTAGCCGGAGTGTGTTGAAAGTCTTCGTCGATCTTTACAACAAAGGGAAAATCTATCGTGGTGTGCGGATGGTCAATTGGGATCCCGCTGCACAGACGGCTCTTTCGGACGAAGAGGTGGTCTATAAGGAGTCCAATGGAAAACTCTACTATCTGAGATATAAAATCGAGGGAGAAGATGGATATGTGATTGTGGCGACGACCCGTCCCGAGACGATTCTTGGCGATACGGCTCTGTGTGTCAATCCCAATGATCCGCGTTATACCGCGTTGGAGGGTAAACGGGTGATAGTCCCGCTGGTGGGCCGTGTGATTCCTGTCATTCGCGACGAGTATGTGGATATCGAGTTTGGTACGGGAGCCCTCAAGGTGACGCCTGCCCATGATGTGAACGACTATATGTTGGGAGAGAAATACAATCTGGAGGCGATCGACATCTTCAATGACGACGGTACGGTCAACGATAAAGTGGGCCTGTATGTGGGAATGGATCGTTTCGAGGTTCGTAAACAGATCGAGAAGGATCTCGACGCGGCCGGCCTGCTCGAGAAGGTGGAAGCCTATACCAACAAGGTGGGGTGTTCGGAGCGTACGGGTGTGCCTATCGAGCCGAAACTCTCCATGCAATGGTTCCTGAAGATGGAGGAACTGGCTGCTCCGGCCATTCGGGCGGTGATGGAGGACGAGATCGAATTCGTGCCTGCCAAATATAAGAATACCTATCGTTACTGGATGGAGAATATCAAGGATTGGTGTATCTCTCGCCAGTTGTGGTGGGGCCATCGGATTCCGGCCTACTATCTGCCCCAAGGGGGGTATGTGGTTGCCGAAACTCCAGAGGAGGCGCTGGGATTGGCCCGCAGCAAGAGCGGCGATCAGAATCTGACGCTGGCCGATCTGCGTCAGGATGAGGATGTGCTCGATACGTGGTTCAGTTCGTGGCTTTGGCCGATTTCCGTTTTCGACGGGATCAACCGACCGGACAATCCGGAGATTAAATATTATTATCCGACTGCCGATCTGGTCACTGCACCCGATATTATCTTCTTTTGGGTGGCGAGAATGATTATGGCCGGGTATGAATATCGTGGGGAGAAACCTTTCGGTCACGTTTACTTTACGGGAATCGTGCGGGATAAATTGGGACGCAAGATGAGCAAACAGCTTGGCAATTCGCCCGATCCGCTCGACTTGATTGCCCAATACGGAGCCGATGGCGTGCGTATGGCCATGCTGCTTTGTTCTTCGGCTGGAAACGATCTGATGTTCGACGAGGCTCTTTGCGAACAGGGGCGGAATTTCGGCAACAAGATATGGAACGCTTACCGTTTGGTAAATACTTGGGCGGTGGATGACAAACTGCCGCAGTCGGAGAACAACCGACTGGCCGTGGCGTGGTTCAATGCCGTATTGGATCGTGCGATCGCTGAAACAGATGAGGATTTTGCCTCCTATCGGATTTCAGAGGCGTTGATGAAGTTCTATAAACTTTTCTGGGATGATTTCTCGGGATGGTATCTGGAGATGGTCAAGCCTGCCTACGGAGAGCCGATCGACCGGATTACGCTGGATGCAACGAAGGAGCTGTTTGAGAAACTGCTCAAGCTGCTCCATCCTTTCATGCCGTTTATTACCGAAGAGATTTGGCACGCTATCGAACCGCGTAAGGAGGGCGACAGCATCATGATCAGTGCAATGCCTGTGCGGGGAGAGGTCAGGAACGAAATGTTGGCTCGATTCGATCTGGTGCGCGAGGCGATTACGGGAGTCCGAAATGTGCGCAAACAACGTAATATACCCAATAAGGAGAGTCTCATGCTGAGGGTGGTGGCAGATGCCAACTATCCTCGTGAGTATGAACCCGTGCTGATGAAGATGGCCAATCTGTCTGCCGTAGAGCCGGTACACGAAAAAGATCCGAAAGCAGCTGCTTTTTTGGTTAAAACCACCGAATATTTTGTGCCGATGGATGGAAAGATCGACGTGGCTGCCGAATTGGAAAAGATGAATGGGGAGCTTGCCTATCTGGAAGGATTCCTTGCCTCGGTGATGAAAAAGCTCGGTAATGAGCGTTTCGTGCAGAGTGCCCCCCAGAAGGTGGTGGAGAATGAACGGGCCAAAAAGGCTGATGCGGAGGCCAAGATCAAGGCTATTCGGGAACGGATTGAAAGTTTGAAATAGAGAGGGGAAACATGCGTAGGGGAAACATGCGGTCGTCCAAAGGGCGATGGAGGGTTTCCTGAGACTGGTTCCCTGCCGGGGAGGTGGATAAGGGATATGGCGGAATGAGTGCGGGGGATGAATCATCGGAGAGCGATAGAATATGAAGATATTGTATGATTATCAGATGTTTTCTATCCAGCGGATCGGCGGGATCAGCCGTTATTTCTCCTATTTGTATCGCCATATTCCGGATGAACGGATAGAAACTTCGTTGGCGCTGCTTTATACACAGAATGTCTACCTGCAAGACGAACAATTCCCTTTGCAGAATGGATTAGGTCGCGTATTGATCGGAAAGCATTTCCGGGATGCGAATAAACTCTATTCCAAATATCGGATTCGGTTTTCCGAGTATGATATTCTGCATCCGACCTATTACAAACCCTATTTGATCCCGGATGCCAGAGGCCGTAAGGTGGTGCTTACGGTACACGATCTGATTCATCAGATTTTTCCTCAATATTTCCCGGGAGACAAAACAGGCGAATGGCAACACCGTATGATTGCTCGGGCGGATCATCTGATTGCTATCTCCGAGAACACGAAACGGGATTTGATGGAGTTGATGAAAGTCCCGGAGGAGAAAATTACGGTGATTCATCACGGATTAATGCTCGATACCCATCGGAAGAGTCTGTCCGAGGAAGAGCAGTCATGGATCTTGCCGAAAGATTATATCCTGTTTGTGGGTGATCGAAGCCGTTATAAGAATTTTGTCGGGTTTGTTACGGACGTGGCTCCGTTGCTTGGAGAGTATGATATCCGGTTGATCTGTACGGGAGGGAAAGCGTTTTCTTCAGAAGAACAGCAATTGTTCCGCACTCTCGACGTGGAGAATCGTGTGAGCCAGATGACAGTGAGCGATGCCATGCTCGAGGAGCTGTACCGTAAGGCTATCTGTTTCGTTTATCCTTCGTTGTACGAAGGTTTCGGATTACCTGTTTTAGAGGCGTATCAGGCGGGTTGCCCTGTCGTATTGACCCGGGCCAGCTGTTTCCCGGAGATTGCCGGTGAGGCGGCTCTGTATTTCGAACCTGAACGTGAGGGTAGTATGCGGGAGTCCGTACGTTCGTTACTTGATGATACGGAGCGAAGACGACAATTGTCCGAAGCCGGACGAACTCGTCTGACGCTTTTTTCTGCGGAACAGATGGTCGAAAAGACCCGGAATCTATATCTTCGATTGAAATGATGCTTCGGGCGGCGATGCTTCGTGTCGGCTAATAAGACATCTTGGATCGGGTGTGTCGTCTGATCTTACGGATGTAGGTGATAGTGAACCAAAGGCGTATGAGACTTTTGGTACGGGCCCAGGAGTGATCCAATTCATTGACAACTCGGATGTTTTCCATCAAACCGAGATCTCGTTTGCGGGACGAAATTCCCTTTTTGTCGAAGATGGCTACCTGGATCGGCATGTGTCCGAACCGGTATCTTTTGTTGTAACACTGTTTGAAGAATTTCAAATCGGCAGACATCCGGTAACGAATATCGAAACCGATCGCTTTCAGAATCTCCGTCTTGACAAAAGAGGCCTGGTGACAGAAAAACATACGGTGTTTGCTGGTCGGCCGGTGTTCGGCTTCTTTGCGATGTTGGGTCCCGTCGGGGAACAGTTCGTAGATGTCTCCGTAGATGATATCGTAGTTGCCCTTTTCAATAAATTCTTTTACCTGGGCCAATACCGAAGGATCTGTAAACGTGTCGCCGCTGTTCATGAAATTGACCCATTGTCCTTCAGCCATGGAGATTCCCCGATTCATCGCATCATATATTCCTTTGTCAGGTTTGCTGATGAATTTGGTGACAGAGGTTTTGTAGCGTTCGATGATTTCCAAAGTGCCGTCGGTCGATCCTCCGTCCACGATAATATACTCCATGCTCGGGCAGGTTTGAGACAGCACACTTTGGATGGTCTGCTCAATAGAGTCCGCGCAGTTGTACACAACGGTGATGATGGTGAATAAAGGCCTTTCTGTATCCATGACGTTTTCCGTAAAAAGGAGTTATGCCATTTGTTGCATTTCAATCAGTTTACAATAAGTTCCTTTGGCTTCCATTAATTCATGATGGGTTCCGGCTTCGGTAATCCTACCTTGTTCTATGACGAAGATTTTGTCTGCATTGTAAATTGTACTCAATCGATGGGCGATAACGATGGAGGTTCTGCCTTTCAGCAGGGAATTCAATGCTTCCTGAACGAGTTTTTCGCTTTCCGTATCCAATGCGGAAGTCGCTTCGTCCAGGATCAGAATGTCCGGGTTTTTAAGTACGGCACGGGCGATACTCAATCGTTGTCTTTGACCTCCTGAAAGTTTCATGCCACGATCACCGATATTGGTTTGATATCCGTGTTCGGTTTCCATGATAAAGGAGTGGGCATTGGCTATTTTGGCTGCATTTTCGATTTCGGCCAATGTCGCGTCCTGCTTTCCTAATCGGATGTTGTTCTCTATGGTGTCGTTGAACAGGATGGTGTCTTGAGTGACGATACTCATCTGATCGTGAAGACTTTCCTTGGTGTATTCCTTGATGTTCCTTCCATCGATCAGTATCTCGCCGGCGGTTACGTCATAGAAGCGAGGGATCAAATCCGACAGGGTCGATTTCCCTCCGCCGGAGGGGCCCACCAATGCCACAGTTTCGCCCTTTTTTACTTTAAAATTGACTCCGCAGATCACCTCTTTGCTGTTGTCGTAAGCAAAATGAACATCGCGGAATTCGATTTCATCCTTGAATTCTGTGAGTTTGATGGCGTTGGGAGCCTCTTCGATCTGGTTTTTCGTGTCGAGCAGATTCAGCACTCGTTCGCCGGCCGCGATACCTTGGTTGATGTTGCTGAAAGCATCCATGAAAGATCGGATGGGGCGAGTGAGTTGGGTGAAGGCACCCAGATAGGCAATGAATCCTCCCACACTCAACGATTCCTCCAATACCAGATAGCCTCCGAATACCAACAGACCACCTGCGGCCACGATTCCCAGAAACTCACTCATCGGCGAGGCCATCTGCTGGCGGCGAGCCATGGAGCGTGAGATACGGGAGAAGGTGGCATCGATGAAATGGAATTTCGATTTGAAATAGTTTTCGGCATTGTAGCCTTTGATAACCTTGATTCCGGAGAGTGATTCATCCAAAACAGAGGTCATGACGCCGAAATTTTCCTGGGCTTCTTTGGCTGAGCGGCGTAGTCTCTTTACGATCGAACCGATGATAAGTGCCACGATAGGCAGGTAGACGATGGAGAAAACGGTCAGGCTCAGCGATATCTTCATCATCAGGAAGATATAGAAGAGGATCAGGAACGGTTCGCGAAAAGCTACTTGCAGTGTATTGGTGATACAGAATTGAACGACTCCGACATCCGAGGTGATTTTTGCCATGATGTCGCCTTTGCGTTCGTTGCTGAAATAACCCACATTAAGACCGATGACATTGTCGTAGACGCGGTCGCGCAGTTTTTGCAGCGTGTTGATTTTCATGTTTTCTATGTTCCACTGTCCCAGATAGCGGAACAGGTTGCTCAGGAAAGCCGACAGGGAGATGAATACGGCCAGCAAAAACAGTACGTCCAATACGTCGTAATTCTCACCGAAGTAATTGTAGAGGATGTAATTGACCAGATTGTTGAAGAACTCCATGTTCAGGGCAAAGTGAGGGAACTCCGTCACATGTTCCAATACTCGGGTCTTGTCGAAGAGCGTGTTGACGATCGGAATGACCATGGCGAAATTCAACGTGTTGAAGATCGCGTGGAACAGTGTGTAGAAAAAGTATGGGATTGCATATTTTTCGATGGGCTTCGCAAACCCGAGGAGTCTCCAATAAACGTTCATCCGATTACAATCTGAAATTAATATGGTGCAAATGTAACCTATTTTATTAATTATTGCTTACTTTTGCAGGTAAAAAACATCATATACTGACATCTCTTATGGATATTGTAGTAAGTGGCATACGTTCGACCGGACAACTGCATTTGGGAAATTATTTTGGTTCTTTGATCAATTTCGTCAAAATGCAACATGACGCGGATTGTTTCTTTTTTATTGCCGACTATCATTCTCTTACGACGCATCCCGACCCGAAAATGTTGCATGAGAATGTAAAAAATGTGTTGACGGAGTATTTGGCCGCCGGTCTCGACCCCAATGTGGCCACTATTTATGTGCAGAGCGATGTGCCGCAAGTGGCGGAACTCTCTCTGTTGCTGAGTATGCATGCCTATGTGGGCGAATTGGAGCGTACGGCTTCGTTTAAGGAGAAGATCCGTAAACATCCCGACAATATCAATGCAGGTCTGTTGAATTACCCGGTATTGATGGCATCGGATATTCTGATTCATCGGGCTACGCGGGTTCCTGTGGGTAAGGATCAGAAACAACATCTGGAGATGACTCGTCGTTTTGCCCGTCGATTCAACCAGTTGTATGAAGTGGACTATTTTCCGGAGAGTATGCCCTATAATTTCGGACGGGAGCTGGTGAAGATTCCTGGTCTGGACGGTTCGGGCAAGATGGGTAAAAGTGAAGGCAATGGCCTGTTCCTGGTGGATACGGACGATGTGATTCGTAAAAAGGTGATGCGGGCCGTGACCGATGCAGGACCTACGGAGCCGAATATGCCGATGAGCGAACCGATAGCCAATCTGTTTACCATATTGAAGGCTGTTTCTTCGCCCGATACGGTGCAATATTTTACGGATAAATACAACGCATGCGAAATCCGATACGGTGATCTGAAAAAACAGTTGGCCGAAGATATTGTTAAAGTGGTGGCTCCGATTCGCGAAAAGATCGATGCTATCAAATCCAATGATAAATATCTTCACGAAGTGGTAGGCGATGGAGGCCGTCGGGCGCGTGAGAGTGCCTCGAAAACGTTGGCCGACGTACGGGAGATTATGGGCATCAAGCCATTTTAGTGTCGGGTCGCATCGTATCACCCTGCCATGAAGTTTCTCGATAGGGCATACCGATATCTGCTGGTACTGACTAAACGCCTCTCCAATCGTCAGCTGATGCTGCTGATGGGAGCGATTGTGGGATTGTTGGCCGGTTTCGGAACCTATATTTTCGAGAAGTTGCTCTATTGGATCAAACAGGGTTTGGTGAGTTGGTTTCCGGTCGAGAGTGCCAGTTTCCTTTTTCTGATCTATCCTGTGGTCGGAATTATCCTTGCGTCGCTTTTTGTGAGGTATATCGTCAAGGACAATATTTCGGAGGGGGTGACCCGGGTACTCTATGCCATGTCGAAAAAGGGTTCGAGAATCAAACCCCATAATTGTTACACTTCGATCGTCGGCGGAGCTACGACCATCGGATTCGGAGGTTCCGTGGGCCCCGAGGCGCCGATCGTGCTGACCGGTGCCGCCATAGGTTCCAATGTGGCTTCCTTCATGCGGATGAACTACCGTAACACTACCTTATTGCTTGGTTGCGGAGCTGCGGGAGCTCTTTCGGCCATCTTTAAGGCTCCGATTTCGGGAGTGGTCTTTGTGCTGGAGATTCTGATGCTGGATATTACCGCCAGTTCGATCATCCCGTTGATCATCTCGGCGGTGACGGCTACTTCATTGGTCTTTTTCTTGAACGGATTCGATCCGGTGCTTTCGGTGGATGTCAACCATACGTTCGCTCTGGAGAACCTGCCGATGTATGTGGCGTTGGGTGTGGTGTGCGGATTGCTGTCCTATTACTTCAAAACGGTCAATGCCAAAGTGGGTGCCTTCTTCGGACGTATCGCCTCCCCCTATAAAAAATGGTTGGTGGGGGGAGTGATTCTGGGCGTGTTGATCTTCGTGTTTCCTCCGCTCTATGGTGAAGGGTACGAGGCTTTTACCGATCTGATGCATGGAAATACGGAATCTCTTTTCAATAATTCGCTTTTCTATAAATTCCGAGAGGTGCCGTGGGTGGTTATTCTCTATCTGTTGGCCATTCTCTTCTTTAAGGTGATTGCGATGGCGGCCACCAATGCGGCCGGAGGGGTGGGAGGAACATTTGCTCCTTCGTTGTTTGTGGGTGCTTTTGCCGGCGGAGCCATGGCCTATATCTGCAATTCGATGCTGGGTATGAACCTCCCGTTGGTCTCCTTTACATTGGTGGGTATGGCCGGCGTTATGTCGGGAGTGATGAACGCTCCGCTGACTTCGATCTTCCTGATCGCTGAACTGTCGAATGGTTACGGGATCTTTGTTCCGCTGATGTTGGCTTCTTCGATCTCTTTCGCCATCGGTTATTATTTTGATCCCTATTCGATCTATACCAAAAAGTTGCACCAACAGGGTGAATTGCTGACTCACAACAAGGACCGTTCGGTGATGGTCTTTCTGAATCTGCAAAAACTGATGGAGACCGATTTCTATCCGATAACGGAAAAGACCACGTTGGGCGATGTGGTGAAATTGATCTCGAGTGTACGACGTAATATTTTTCCGGTAGTGGCAGAAGACGGTACCCTGAAGGGAGTCGTGCAGTTGGACGATTTGCGGGCCGATATGTTCAATACCTCCAAATACGGGATTCCTGTTATTCATTATATGATTCCACCGCCGGATACTATTCTCCCTAACGAACAGATTTTGGCCGTATTGGATCGGTTTGAGGAGAGTAAGGCGTGGATGTTGCCGGTGGTGGACAAAAACGGCAAGTATTTGGGATTTATCTCCAAATCACGTATTCTGGCAGCCTATCGCGAACAGCTTGTCGCCATCAGCGAGGAGTAGATTTTGTTTCCGAACACGGAAAATCCTTCCCGATAGTCTTGGGATTATAAATAAAATTTATAATCTTTGTGTCTCGTTATAAGGTGTTGACTATGACTATTGTCCAGCTTGAATATTTGTTGGCCGTGGCTAATTGCGGCAGTTTTTCGGTGGCTTCCGAACGTTGTTTCGTGACCCAGCCTTCGTTGAGCATGCAGATCAAGAATCTGGAAGAGGAATTGGGAGTCATCCTGCTCGATCGTTCCAAGAAACCCGTGATCCCGACCGAAGCGGGTCAAGTGGTGATCCGCAATGCCCGTGAGACACTCAAAGCCTATAATTATATCAAAGAATCCGTCAGTGAATTGAAGGGCGAAGTGGCCGGGACCATGCGTTTGGGTGTCATCCCTACGGTGGCGCCTTATTTGTTGCATCGGTTCATTCCCGGTTTCGTGAAACAATATCCGAAAGTGGAACTGGAAATCCGGGAGATGATCACTTCCGATATTGTCTCGGCTTTGAATAGAGATATGCTCGACGCGGCGCTTCTGGCCGGAGGAACCTGTCCGGAAGGCATCGTGGAACAAGAGCTGTTCAACGATCGTTTTTATGCATATGTTTCGCCCTCGAATCCTCTGTTCGAGCGGAACAATATCCGTATCGAGGACATAGACCAGAAGGAGTTGTTGTTGCTTTCCGAGGGCCATTGTCTGCGTGATCAGATTGTCGAATTGTGTCAGGCCCGCCGGAATGTCCATACATCGTGTCAATTCGAATGCGGTTCGCTGGATACTCTGATGCGGATTGTCGATAACACCTCGATGATGACCATTATTCCCGAAATGGCGACTCAGTTCATTCCCTCGGAACGGCGAAATCAACTCAAAACTTTTGCGAAAGGCGCAGCTTCACGGAAAATAGCGATAGCCGTACGGCGGACCTATGTCAAAGGTTCTCTGGTCAATGCGTTGAAAGATTCGATTCTGCAAGTTGTCGGGACAGCGGCCAATTAAAATCGTGTTCGCCCAGGGGTTACGGCTTTTCGAAATCAATAAGAGTGCTGCCCGGTTTGAGCAGTTCAATGGCCCATATGGCACTCAAAGCGGCATATTTGGCGGCTCCGATAGATTCTCCGTGGACGGGACGCGGCATGTTTTTCGAGAGATTATCCATTGAATTCACATAGGACGGGGAGGCGAAACTCCAGATGTATTTCAGTAATACGGCACGCATGGCACCGTCGTCTCCGAATAGTCTCATGTAATATAGCAGGGGAAGCGCCTTGAGAGTCGCCCGGCTTCCCTTATCGTACATATCCAACTCTTTTCCCTGATAGAGTCCTCCCAGGAAAGTCTCTTTGAGATTGTCTTGACATATATTTTTCAGCTCTTTTGAATCTGTGTCGAGATAGATCCAGCATAGAGCTTCGGCTTGATAGTAGCTGGCGGCGGAAAATCTGTTTCGGGCATAGAAGTCTGCATTGCGATTGACAATGTGGCGAAATTCCCTTTTCTCCGGACCCTCACTCAGCCGGGCAAGCAGAATCTGGGCTCCGAGTATATCCGAGAGTACCCAGGAAGGTCCTGTCAGTCGATCTTGTCTGCCGGCAGGCCCCAGTCCATAAAAACCGGGTCGGGCATTCCCCTTGGCAAATTCTGCGGGTTTGTCAAGTCTGAGTTGTTCGGAACGAGTACTGTCTATATAGTAAGTTTCGGCCCATCGTCCGAATTTTTGAATGGAAGAGAGATATCGGTTGCGCAGTGAGGAAGAGGTTACATATCGGATCGACTGTCCGATGGAGATAGCCATCTGTCCGCAGTCTGCAACATTGTATACTTGAGAGTGTTCACTGTAACCCATGGGCCATGCCCCCGAAGGGAGTTGACGGTCGATGAGCATTCCGTAGAAACGTTCGCCGCAATGACGGATTTCTTCGGGTGATACCGTAGCCCAGAGGTCTGCATTGCGTTTCATTCGGTCAGGGTCTTGGGCGAGCAGGGCGGTATAGGCGAACATGGCTCTTACTCCATATGCGTCGCCGAAATAGTGGTTGCTGATACGTCCGTCGGGATAGAGCCGTTGGGTGTGTACCAGGTGACGAAGTGCGGTGATCAAGGCCCGTTCGGTGTCTGCCGTATCGCTTACCGTATCGCATCCCTGTGCGGTGGAGCAGGTGATTTGCCAGTCGAATCGTTCCATGGGGAAATCATGTGGAACTTCGGGCAGTTCGATACGGTATTGCCGACACTCTCTGGAATGAAGTTTGACATGGATTTTGTTCTGTAAAGAGTTGCCGAAATTGGCCGATAATGTGGCGTCAATTTCTTTGTGGAGAGGGTTGACTATTTCTGTCAGTATGACGGGATGAACATACCCTTCGGTCTGGATGTTTGTCGTCGTAATGGAAAAACCTGCGATTCGGGGTGTGTTTTCGATTTTATGGATGATTGGGGGGATGATTTTCGCCACTTCGGGAACATGGCTGTCGAGGCCGATCAGAATGACCGACCCTCCCGCGTAGCGTCCTCGACCGTATTGGATGAACTCCCCGAGGCTGCGTCCCTGTTGGTCCGCCAGAAAAGTGACCGTTCGCATCATGCGGGTCTGTTTGTCGCGAACGGATTTTTTATGATCGGAACCGGAGGCACTTCCCGGGTGTTCATAATATAGGGGCGGAATGATAGTGCCCTGAGCAACATCAATTGTAGAGATTTTCAGAGGGAAATATTCCCCTTTCTTTCTGCATTTGATGTCGGAGACAGTTTTCCCATACAGAAACGGATCAATGATCCAGCCCGGAGCAGAGATACCGATCTGTTCGAAGGGCAGTCGTAACTGTTTCAATCGGGAAGAGGGGGTGTATTCGCTGATGCTGCGGGCCGAATGAAGGTCTGATACGGCAAAACCCATCGGTTTTTCTCGCCAGATGGCCATGGTATTCATCCCCATCCGAAGAGAAACGGCTTGAGAGGGTTCGAGGAGTGGGTAGGGCTTGTCGGGATCATTCCAGTTTTCAGGGAGAAAATCGGCCATCGAGACCGCATATTCGTGCCATAAAGTGTCCAGCGGAACAAATGAATACCAAATTTTCCCTGTTTTGTCTGTGATTTCGATCGGGAGCAGATCCATGAAATGGCTGCCTCGTGCACGGAAGATAAACATATTGTCGCCTTCAGGCATTTTCCCGAGAGGAATTTCGAACATCATGTCGCGCATGCCTCGACGGGTCGTTGTGAATGCGATGCCGCTTTTGCCTTCGTGTTCGATCCGTGTCACGGCAGGCGTATCGACCGACCCACTGGGTTTTGACCGTTTGGGACGGACGATAGGAGGCAGTGTGTCGAATGGAAATAAAGGATGGGTTGTGGTAAAAAGAGGTTCGTATTGGAGAGCTTTGTTGCCTGCTACAATCAGATTTCCTCCCGCTTGAAGAAATCGGTCGATAGGCTGACGGTAGGCGGCAGGGAGCGATTTTCCCCCGAATACGATCAGCGTGCGACTCTTTGATATATCTATATCCGAACTTTTGGTGATGTTTCTCACCGGAAGCGATGAAGACAAGTGGCGGATGAATGCAGGATCGTCGCCTGCGACTGATACGGGTGCTGCTTTAAGAGCGAATGCGCCTGAAAGAAACGGAATGAGAAGCAAAAGTCGTGTCATGGTTTCCGGAGGTGTTTGCGGTGGAAAGATTCGCTGATGTTAGCTTAGATCTTTTCACTGTTTGGATAGTTCAGAGTGTGATAATATTTTTTACGGTATTGAGAAGGGGAAATTCCCTTGTAGCGTGCAAAGATTCTGGATACATTTTTATAGTCTTCGAATCCGCATGAGGCAGCAATGCTTTCTATTGATTTATTAGAGGTGATCAGTTCTCCGGCAAATCGTTCGATTCTGGTTTTCTGGAGGAATTGGTAGATTGACATTCCGGTATTGGATCGGAATCTTTTTTCGAAGACTCTTCTCGACAGGGGAACCAGCTCTTGTAGATCCGATACGGTGATATGATCGGCGTAATGGGTCTCTATATAGTCCACTATCTTCATGATGTATTTGTCCTCGATCACGTAGGCCTGTGTCGATTGACGGGTCAGCACCTGTACCGGACTGACCATGATGTCGAAAGGGGTCTTAATCTTTTTGTTGATCAGATCATGAAGGACTTTGGCTGCGACATAGCCTCCGTTTTCTGCATCGATCACGATAGAGGAGAGCGGCGGATTGGAGATATTGCAGAGCAGTTCGTCGTTGTCCACACCGAGGATTGCAACATCGTTGGGAACTGCCAGATCGTACATCCGACAGGTTTCTGATATCTGGAGGGCAAAGTAGTCGTCGCAAGTGAATACGGCCACCGGTTTGGGTAGAGAGGTAAGCCAGGCTCCCAATACTTCCGGATTATAGATCCATTGGGTCCGCGAATAGGAGGGCTCGAAAAAGGTGAGCAGATCGAATCCGTTCTCTTTCAATCGTTTTTCGAATCCCATGCCTCGTTCTCGCGACCAGATTGTGTCGTGGGTGCCGTAGTAGGCGAAATGGGTGTATCCTTTGCGGATGAAAAATTCTGCCGCTAAACGACCTGTCCCGATGTAGTCGCCCGTCAGGTTGCAGATTCCCGGTATTCGTTCCCGATAGTTTTGTACGATGATGGGAATATGCAGCGTGTCTTGGAGTGAACTGATGTCGATGTCGGAGAGTTGGGCGATGATGGCATCGGCATTCCACTTGCGGGCCCATTCCATGATCCCCTTCTCTCCGTGCATGACGCGATAGTATAAAGGTATCCGGTGGAATGTCCACCCACCTGCTTCCTGGGCATATCGAACAATCCCCCGCAGAAGATCCCGACTGTATCCGCTGGAGAAGTCGGTAAGAACCAGAACCTTTATCATCTCGATGGTTTTATTTGTATTTTTCTGCAGCCTTCATTGCTTTTTTGTAGTTGGCCTTGAATACCTCTTCCGTTGATACCGGAACCCCGCCTTTGGCTTTGCTTACGTTGGAGGCTTCCATGAAGGTGAAAATGGCTAACGTCTCTTTTTCGCTTACGGGAGCAATGCCCGTGTCGAAGAATTTGATGATCTGTTTGACAAGGGCATCATAGGGGACTTTCGATCCCAGCGGATGGGCTCCGGTAGCGGTGAATGCAAAACCTCCATAAGTGGGCTTGCCGCTGATATTTCCTCGGAAGGTGCCCAGACGTCCGTCTTCCCAACGTCCCACAACAATATCGGTTTCCGGGGCAGAGGTGCGAGTAACCTCTACGCAGCCAGGACCCATGACAGTGAAGAGAGCCTCAATGGCATGAATTCCGTACCAAGAAAAATCGGGATGACTGGGCTCGGGTTTCGAAGGGCCGAAACTGTCTGCACCCAGGATCTTGCCTGCCGATCCTGCAGCCAGAGCTTGTGTCTCGGGAGTGTAACGGAGCGAAGAGGATGAAAAACATTTGGCCTTATAGTGACGGGCCAATTCGAAGATGGCGATGGCATCCTGGAGCGATGCCCCGATGGGTTTGTCGATGAATACGGGTTTGCCGGCCTTGAATACTTTAGCCGCTTGTTCCAGATGGATGGTCCCGTCGTTGCTTTCCAGGAGGATATAGTCCGACATGGCGATCAATTCGTCGATCGAATCTACGACTTTGACTCCATATTTTTCTACCTCTTTCGTGAAACGAGGAATGCGTTCATAGCTTGCTTTGATGGTTTTGGACCCGTACGGATAGGCGGCTACTATTTGGTAGGATTCGAATCCGGGTAGTTTTTCCGATTTGCTGTTAATGAGTTTGGTGAAGGCAGGACTGTGAGAGGTGTCGAGTCCGATGATGCCGATTTTCTTGACTTGGGCCATCGTTCCCGCACAAAGGAAAAGGGTGGCGAGGAGCGTTGAGATTAATTTGTTTTTCATGATATGGGTTGGTTAAAGAGTAGAACATTGTTTTTTCCAAAAGTACAGAGGCATAGGTTTGGAAAAGTTTCAAAAAGCGAATACTTGTCTTCAAAAAGCGTTTAAGTGCGATGTGCCGGAAGGGACGAAAGAGGGAAGAGGGAAGAGGTGGGGTGTGTTAGCGGGGGCAGCCGTGTTTGTCGAAATGTGGAAAGAGGGGGCTTTTAGGATAGAAATAAAGGTGATTTGCAGAAGTTTAGGATGTAATGGATTGGGGATTATTCGGTTGTCTTCGGCTTATATGCAGTTGGATGGGGTGTCCGATTTCGAACGTAATAATTGAGGGGAAAAATGAAGATCGCCGAATGTTAAAAGACGCTTAATGAGGATATTGATTCGTGAAATGAGGCGAGATGTGTGATATGGATATGTACTTTTGATCATGAAAGATTGGCCGAAAGAAAAAGAGCTTGATATTTTTCTTTCCAATGCTTTAATGGTAATGTTAATTGCTTGATACCTAAATTTTAACCTTGTTCGTATGAAAAACAAATGGCCCTTGCTTATGATGGGGATCCTGTTGTTCACTACCGGACTTTTTGCACAGAATCGGAAAGTGACGGGACGGGTGACTAATGCATCAGACGGATCTCCGATTATTGGTGCTACGGTAGTTGCCCGCGAGTCGAAACGGGGTACCTCTACCACTCACGATGGAAAGTTTACTCTTTCCGTCACATCTCGTGATAAAAACCTGGATATTTCATTTCTGGGAATGAAAAAGGTTTCGGTCGTATTGACCTCTTCTAAATCTGTGTATAATGTGGTTCTGGAGGAAGAGTACAGCGATTTGGATGCGATTGTGGTTACCGGTTACGGATCGCAGCGTAAACGAGATGTGACCGGAGCGATAACCTCTCTGACTGCCAAGGATATCGAACAGAATGCTGGTGGAAATATCAATACGGCTTTGCAGGGAAAGATTCCCGGAATGCAGATCATTTCTACTTCGGGCGAACCCGGTGCCGGAGCCAATATCTCTATCCGAGGACTCTCTTCGATTAACGGTAACAATGAACCTCTTTATATTATAGATGGTGTGCCCATCGAGTCGAGCAACATTTCGTCGTTGGATGACGATGCTACGTTCAGTCCGATGGCGGGGTTGGATATCAGTGACATCGAGTCGATCGAGGTGTTGAAAGATGCGGCCTCGGCAGCGATTTACGGTTCTCGTGCGGCAAACGGTGTGATTATCATTACCACGAAGGGCGGACAAAATCTCGGAATATCGGAGCCTGTGGTCAATGTCAGTCATACCTCGTCGATTGTGACCAATTCGCGTAACTTGGATGTGCTCAATGCACGAGAATTTCGGGAGGTGTATGTCCAGGCGCGGCTCAATAACGGAAACGAACGTCCCACCAACGATTGGATCGTCAATCCCAATAACCCGATGTATCTGAGAAGTACTGATTGGCAGGATTTGATGTTCCGTACGGTATATCAGCATCGGGAGAATATCAGTCTGCGTGGAAGCAGTGATAAATTCTCCTATAGTCTCTCTTTGAGTTATCGGGATCAGAAACCGACGGTAATCGAGACGAAATATCATCAGTATAACGGACGGGCCAACTTTACTTATAAAATGAATAAGTGGCTGAAGGGTTATACCAGTGTCTCTTATGCCAATCAGGACTATAATCGTATCCTGACTGGAAACTCGTTGACCAGTGTCGTAAGTACGATTGTAAAGTCGAATCCCTGCTATTCTCCTTATGATTTTGAGACGGGCGAACTGTTGGATTATCTGGGAGGAAATCAGACACGGAATCCCATCGCCGTGGCAAAATACGTCCCCTATAACTTTAGCCGGGAGTGGACGATCATCAGCCAGAATTTCGATTTGACGCTTGCCAAGGGTTTGGTTCTTCGCATTTCGGGTTCGATGAATAAGGATAACACCCTTCAGGAGTCGTATTCCCCGAAACGGTTCGACAAGATCAGTTCCAATCCCACGGATAAAGGACGCTACAGGGAGAGGCTTACCTCACGACTCAGTACGGAGGATTATCTGACCTATAATTACAATAAGGGGAATCATCGTCTTTCCGTGATGGCGGGTATGTCCGTTACGAAATATTATGGGAAAACGACCACTCTGAACGGAGAGGACTATATCGACTCGGAGATTCACAGTATTCAGAATGCCGGAAAGATGACCAATCCCGCTTCAGTCTCCGAAGCGGAGTATGCCGAACTTTCGTTCTACGGTCGTATTAACTACACGTTGAAGGATCGTTATATTGCCTCTTTCACATTGCGTCGC
>CALVFY010000023.1 GCA_944326945.1 uncultured Rikenellaceae bacterium | reverse complement strand
CCTGCACGGTGAGCCATTTCGATAGCATCCAACGTTTCGGTCAACGAACCGATCTGGTTTACTTTGATCAGGATCGAGTTACCGCAACCCATTTCGATACCTTTCTTCAGGAACTCCACATTGGTTACGAACAAATCATCACCAACCAACTGGCATTTGTCACCCAATTTGGCGGTCAGAACCTGCCATCCTTCCCAGTCGTTTTCGCTCATACCGTCCTCGATCGAGTCGATGGGATATTTGGCAACGAGTTCTTCCAGATAAGCCACCTGTTCAGCCGAAGTACGTTTTGCTCCATTGGGACCTTCAAACTTCGTATAGTCGTAGATACCATCCTTGTAGAACTCAGACGAAGCGCAGTCCATACCGATAGCGACATCACCGCCTTCGCATTTGCGGCCAGGTTTATAACCGGCTTTCTTGATGGCCTCGATGATCGACTCCAAAGCATCTTCTGTACCTTTCAATGCCGGGGCGAAACCACCTTCGTCACCCACTGCGGTGCTCAGACCACGGTCATGCAACACTTTCTTCAAGGCATGGAATACCTCGGCACCCATCCGCAGACCCTCCTTGAAAGAAGCGGCACCTACGGGACGGATCATGAATTCCTGGAAAGCGATCGGAGCGTCGGAGTGCGAACCTCCGTTGATGATGTTCATCATCGGCACGGGCAGGGTCTTGGCATTGGTTCCGCCGATGTAACGGTACAAAGGCATACCCAGCAAATTGGCGGCAGCACGTGCACAAGCCAACGAAACACCCAGAATGGCATTGGCGCCCAAATTACTCTTGGTAGGAGTTCCATCCAAAGCGATCATCGTCTTGTCGATGCCCACCTGATCGGTCACATTCATTCCCACGATCTCTTTGGCGATCACTTCATTTACATTCTGTACGGCTTTCAACACCCCTTTACCCGAATAACGGCCTTTGTCGCCGTCACGCAATTCGAGAGCTTCGTTTTCACCGGTCGATGCACCCGACGGTACGGCAGCACGGCCGAAAGCGCCGCTGGCGGTTACTACTTCCACCTCCACGGTGGGGTTACCTCTCGAATCGAGAATCTCTCTGGCATGAACATTTACAATCTGTCCCATAGCTTGAATTCTTTAAATTGGTTATATCGTTCTTATTTCAGATTTTCACTGATTTTCATGCTTTTCTACCTTTCACTGCGGATCGGCCGAAAAACGTTCCAAAGATACAACATTTCGGTTATTAAACAAATTTAAAAAACCGAAATCGTTTTATAAAAAAAAGCCAAATCAGAGCTATTCCCGATGTGGTTTATGCAAAACCACATCCTTCCATAAATTCTTGAGATAGGCAATCGTATGTAATCTCCACTCCGTATAACGGGAGTGGAGGCGACGCGGTTCCGGAGGAGCAGCCGGTTTGGGTGTATACCAGGACAACGAAACCAGATGAATGGCCACGGTATTCTCCGTCACGGACATGTCTCCCGGATGTCCTCCCTGCGTCGTGAAATAGTCGTAGGGATAGAGATGATAGTCGTGATCCAACACTTGCGGATAGCGATACTCATCGTTATGGAAACCGAATTGGAATGCCACCCTGCTCAACACCCAGGGCATGACATAATCGTCTATTTTCTCCAGATCGAAAGAGCGTCCTTCGTAATAATCCAGAAAAGCCTTGAAGACCGGATGCCCTTTTTCAGCTCCCATAATGGCTGCCTCGATATTGATTCCCGTATCGTCTTCGCGAGAGAGGACCAGCGAGTCGAAAATCCCGGCACTTTTTCGCCAAATCAATTTGTCTTCCCATAATTCGATTCCCCCGAATGCCCGATGGTTCAGATAGGGATCGAATGGTTTCAATACCCGCACATCGGAATCCAGATAAATTCCACCAAAATGATACAAGGCATACAGACGAATATAGTCGGCCGCAAAAGCCCATTTCTTGAGAGCGCACGCTTGTTCGACCCATGGCACACTATGAATGTCGAACCGCTCCATATCCCAACATATGATTTGATAATCAGGCATCACCCGTCGCCACGACTCAATACAATCCAGAATACGCTGTGGCTTCTCCTCTCCACTCAACCAACAGTAATGAACAATTTTCGGAATCATATAATTAAAAGTATGAGAAATTGTCTTTTATGGAATCGAATTTCTAACGGCTAATTTCGGTCACCAAAAATCATTTTATTTTCGAGCATATAACGTTCAATATTGGCCAACGCTTTTTCGGAAAGACGTTCCACACTCTGTATGGATTTTCCGGCCACCACCGGAGTATAGATCACATTCGGACAGGAGGTCAATTTCTCGGCCAAAGTACCCATACCGGTTTCGTCACAAAAATAGAAACTTTTTTGATTGCTCTCCAACCATTCACATAACGCCGGCACGTCAAAAGTGGCTCCAATTGACGTGTTCATAAGTATCTTACCGTCACCCAGTATGCGGAACTCCTCTTTGCCCAACAGATAAGTATTACGAGGCAGACAAGTCAACACAATATCCGCATAATACAGCAAATCATGCAGGGGATAATAGACAATTCCGGCCGCTTCGGCCTCTGGCTTGCGACTACGACTGTAATAACCCACTTCTGCCCCCAGAAAACGAAAGGCATCGGCAAGCATCCGACCTGTCCGTCCCAATCCGATGATTCCTATTCTCTGGCGAGTGAGTTCGTACTTATCCTTTCGCCACTGCCTATCCCCGAAACCATGCAGAAAACGGACCAATTCACTGATCGCATATTCCACCACTCCCTCATCGCCGTAATCACGCACCCCCCATACCGTAATTCCCTTGCGACGAGCCTCGGCCACATCGACATTGCAACATTTCTCATCGTACAACGTACAACACATCCCAATATAACGGATATTCGGACAGGCATCCAACACGGCTTTGCCAATCGGCGTTCGGAACGACACCAATACACCATCGGCATCTCCTATACGACGGATTGTCTCTTGATCGTCTCGAGGAGAATCATGATACATCTTCACTTCACGGGCCAATAAAGACAGCTT
Organism: uncultured Rikenellaceae bacterium; assembly: GCA_944326945.1. Classification (GTDB taxonomy): domain Bacteria; phylum Bacteroidota; class Bacteroidia; order Bacteroidales; family Rikenellaceae; genus Gallalistipes. Next base: position 36,943 of record CALVFY010000023.1, on the reverse strand, counting down.
ATCCACGGCCGCCCGATTCAACAATGTCTCCTCTATAGCTACCAATTCATTAAACATAATTTAAACATAATTCAAGTTCTACTTTTATAACTATAAAAATATTCAGATTATTTCATTCTAAAAACAAAAATAAGAGACCTTTTGAAGATCTCTTATTTTTTCCACTCTTTCGAGCAGTTTATAGACCGGCTACTTAAGCCTTTTTGCTGGCAGCCGTACGAGGAGCTACCTTTTTGGCACCCGACGTTTTGGGAGCAGCAGTGCGGGGAACAACCGGTTTTGCCTTGGGTGCAGCCGCTTTTTTCGCTGCTTTAGGAGCTTCGGTTGCAGCAGCATCTTCCACTACAACAGCATCGGTCACATTATCCGTGGCAGCTGCGGCCTTCTTTGCACCTCCCCGGCTACGGCGAGTACGAGTCTTAGCGGCAGCTGTAGCCTCGGCCGAATAGGTTTCGTTGAAGTCTACCAATTCGATGAAGCAAGTCTCGGCAGCATCGCCCAAACGGAAACCGGTCTTCAGGATACGGGTATAACCGCCCGGACGATCGGCGATCTTGGGAGCCACCGTACGGAAGAGTTCCGATACAGCCTCCTTGTTTTTCAGATAACTGAACACAACACGACGCGAGTGGGTCGAATCGTCTTTCGACTTGGTGATCAGAGGCTCAACATACATCCGCAAAGCCTTTGCCTTGGCGAGCGTGGTGTTGATTCGCTTGTTTATCACAAGCGAGCTGGCCATGTTTGCGAGCAGGGCTTTCCGGTGTGCGCTCTGGCGGCCGAGGTGATTGAATTTTTTGTTATGTCTCATAATTAATCCTTGTCAAGTTTGTAGATAGATACGTCCATTCCGAAGTGAAGATTGAGCGAAGCGAGCAGATCATCCAATTCCGTAAGCGACTTCTTGCCGAAATTACGGAACTTCAACAGATCGTTACGGTTGAAGCGCACCAGATCGCCCACCGTATCCACTTCAGCTGCTTTCAGGCAGTTGAGTGCACGTACGGAGAGATCCTGATCGGAGAGCTTGGTCTTCAACAGCTGACGCATATGCAGTACATCTTCGTCGAACTCTTCAGCCGCCGCATTTTCCTCCATATTCAAGGTAATCTTCTCATCGGAGAAGAGCATGAAGTGGTGAATCAGGATTTTAGCCGCCTCTTTCAACGCATCCTTTGGATGGATGGATCCGTCGGTCGTAATCTCCAGATTGAGTTTTTCATAGTCGGTCTTCTGCTCGACACGATAGTTCTCAATCGAATACTTCACATTTTTAATAGGCGTATGAATCGAGTCAATCGGCAGCAGACCAAATTCGGCGTCGGCAGGACGATTCTCCTCTGCGGGAACATATCCACGTCCTTTCCCGATCGTCAGGTCGATCTGGAGTTTGGTCTCCGGAGAAAGGCGGCAGATCACCAGCTCGGGATTCAACACCTTGAAATTCGTGAGAAAGTTGGAGATGTACCCGGCGGTCAGCTCCGACTGACCTGCCACATTGACAGACACCTTCTCGCCGTCCACGTTCTCAACGGTCTTGATGAATCGAACCTGCTTCAGGTTCAGAATGATATCGATCATCCCTTCCATCACACCGGGGATAGCGGCAAATTCGTGGTCGACGCCCGCGATCTTCACCGTAGTGATCGCATATCCCTCCAGTGAGGAGAGCAGAATGCGGCGCAGGGCATTTCCGACGGTCATCCCGAAACCGGGTTCCAACGGACGGAATTCGAATTTCCCGAAGTTGGAAGTCGATTCGAGCATGATAACCTTCTCAGGTTTCTGGAATGCTAATATTGCCATAATATTGTTCTCTCGATTAGTTTACTACTTAGAATACAATTCGACGATCAGTTGCTCCTTGATGTTCTCAGGGATATCGGCACGATCGGGCTTTTGCAGGAAACGGCCGCTCATCGTGCTTCCGTCCCACTCGAGCCATGCATAACGGCTGCGATGATTTCCCTGGAGAGAATCCTGGATCACCTCCAAACTCTTCGATTTCTCACGTACGGCAACCACGTCACCTACTTTCAGACTGTACGAAGGAACGTTGATTACAGCTCCGTTCACCGTAATGTGGCGATGCGACACCAACTGACGGGCAGCTGCACGCGTAGGAGCTATACCCAGACGATATACGACATTGTCCAAACGGCACTCGAGCAACTTAAGCAGGTTTTCGCCGGTGATACCTCCCATCCGGGAAGCCTCTTCGAACGTTCTGTGGAATTGCTTCTCCAGAATACCGTAGGTTGATTTTGCTTTCTGTTTCTCGTTAAGCTGCGTACCGTACTCCGATACTTTCTTGCGCTTGCGGGCAAGTCCGTGCTGTCCGGGAGGATAATTCTTCTTTTCGAGCCCTTTATCCGCACCGAAGATAGCTTCGCCGAACTTTCTGGCGATTTTGGTTTTTGGTCCTATATATCTTGCCATTTTCTTAACTTTTAACTTTTAAATACATGGATGTTCACTTGCAACACGGCCTCAAATCTAGACGCGACGACGGTTGGGCGGACGGCATCCGTTGTGTGGCAGTGGCGTAACATCGATGATTTCGAGCACTTCGATACCTGCTCCGTGAATGGTCCGGATTGCAGATTCACGACCGGCTCCAGGACCCTTCACATACACCTTCACCTTACGCAAACCCAGATCGTAAGCTACCTTAGCACAATCCTGAGCAGCGGTCTGTGCAGCATAGGGAGTATTTTTCTTCGAACCGCGGAATCCCATCTTACCGGCAGAACTCCAGCTAATTACTTCGCCTACGCCATTGGTGAGGGTTATAATCACGTTGTTGAAGGTCGAATGAACGTGAGCGGTACCCACGGCGTCAACCTTGACAACTTTTTTCTTAACTGTTCCCGTTTTTTTTGCCATAACTCTCTAAAATTACTTAGTTGCTTTTTTCTTGTTAGCGACGGTTTTCTTCCTTCCCTTGCGGGTACGTGCATTGTTCTTGGTGCTCTGACCGCGAACGGGAAGGCCCAGACGGTGACGAATTCCGCGGTAGCAGCCGATATCCATCAAACGTTTGATGTTCAGCTGAACCAGCGAACGGCATTCGCCTTCCACCTTATAACCGTTGCTCACGATGATATTACGGATCGCAGCAACCTGGTCGTCAGTCCAATCCTGAACCTTGGTATCATAGCTGATACCGGCCTGGTCCAGAATCTGGCGAGCGGTACTTCTTCCAATACCGTAGACGTAGGTCAAACCTATCTCGCCTCTTTTATTTTTGGGTAAATCTACACCAACTATACGTGCCATAAATCTTTTTCTCTGTGGTTTAAATTAAACGATTATCCCTGGCGCATCTTCAGTTTGGGATTCTTCTTGCAAATCACGTAAAGTCTGCCTTTACGCTTCACGATTTTGCAATCCTCACTTCTTTTCTTGATGGATGTTCTTACTTTCATTTTTCAACATCTTTGTTATTTGTACCTGAAAGAGATACGTCCCTTCGACAGATCGTAAGGAGACATCTCGACTTTCACTTTATCTCCGGGGAGGATCTTGATGTAATGCATCCGCATCTTTCCGGAGATATGGGCGGTGATCACGTGTCCGTTATCCAATTCCACGCGGAACATGGCATTGGAGAGAGCCTCGATGATCGTTCCGTCCTTTTCAATAGCAGTTTGCTTGGCCATAGAGTCTTAATTAATCGCGTTTTCGATAATTTTAAAATCCGTCAATACATCGGGACCTTCCCTGGTTATTGCCACTGCGAATTCAAAGTGGGCCGAAGGTTTGCGATCCCGTGTACGCACGGTCCATCCATCGCGCTCGAAAACGACCTGCTTGGTCCCCATATTGATCATGGGCTCTATGCAGATCACCATGCCCTCTTTCAACAGAGGACCTCTTCCGCGTGCTCCGTAGTTGGCCACTTCCGGTTCCTCATGCATCTTTCTGCCGAGCCCGTGTCCGACCAGCTCGCGTACCACCGAGAATCCGTGACTTTCAGCGTGTTCCTGCACAGCCGCCGAGATATCGCCAATTCGATTACCTGCTTTCGCCTGTGCGACACCTTTATAAAGAGCCTCTTTGGTTACTTTCAATAGCTCTGCCACCTTCGGATCAATCTCTCCGACCGCGAACGTGTAGGCAGAATCGCCATAAAACCCCTTCATAAACGTACCACAATCTACTGAAACCACATCCCCAACTTTCAGCGCATAATTGGATGGTATTCCATGTACGACTTGTTCATTCACCGACACACAAAGTGTGTTGGGAAAGCCGCCGTACCCAAGGAAGCCTGGAACTGCTCCGTGAGAACGGATGAACTTCTCAGCCACCGCATCCAGCTCCAATGTCGTTACCCCAGGTGCTATCACCTTGGCAATTTCTGCCAGAGTCGCCGACACAAGCAGATTATTCTCGCGGAGCAGCTCAATTTCTTCCTTTGTTTTTAAATATATCATTTCAGCAAAAACTCCTATTAAGCAATCCGTTAGCTTCTACCTTTAATACGACCGGTCTTCATCAAACCGTCATAGTGACGGAGAAGTAGATAGCTCTCTATCTGCTTGAGAGTGTCCAGAATCACACCTACCAGAATCAACAACGACGTACCTCCATAGAAGAGGGCAAACTGGTGGTTGATACCCAATTTCGAAGCAAATGCGGGCAGAATAGCCACGATTGCCAGGAAAATGGATCCGGGAAAGGTGATCCGGGTCATGATGATATCGAGATATTCACTGGTCTTTTTCCCCGGTTTCACTCCGGGAATAAAGCCCCCATTACGTTTCATATCTTCGGCCATCATGTTGGGGTTCACGGTAATCGCCGTATAAAAATAGGTAAACGCGATCACCAACAATCCAAATACCAGGTTATACCAGAAACCCGTGTAATTGGCAAATGCAGCAGCAATACCCTGAGTCGCCTCAAACTTGCTGAAGAACATAGGAATAAACATCAACGCCTGGGCGAAGATGATAGGCATGACTCCAGCAGCATTGATCTTCAAGGGAATGTACTGACGCACACCGCCATACTGTTTATTGCCCACGATTCGTTTGGCATACTGCACCGGGATCTTACGCACCGCCTGAACCAAGGCAATCGTTGCGGCAAACACCAGAAACAGCATCACCAATTCGACAACCAGCATCACGAAACCACCAGTGGACTCCGTGAACCGGGTGTTGAATTCGGCCAACAATGCGTGGGGCAAACGAGCGATAATACCGACCATGATAATCAGCGACACACCGTTACCGATACCTTTGTCAGTGATTTTCTCACCCAGCCACATCACAAACATAGTGCCAGCAATCAGCACCACCGTAGCCGAAACAGTGAACAAAAAACTCGAGCGACCCAGCACAAATGCTGCGTCGGGAAGCTGTGCATGAAGATTGGCAAGGTAAGCCGGCCCCTGCAACAGCAGAACGATGATGGTCAGATACCTTGTCCATTGGTTTATTTTGCGACGCCCGCTCTCTCCCTCTTTTTGCAACTTCTGGAAGTAGGGAACTACGATACCCAACAACTGGATAACAATCGAAGCAGAGATGTAGGGCATGATACCCAGGGCAAAAATCGAAGCATTGGAGAAAGCACCTCCGGAGAAGATGTTCAGCAGGCCCATCAGACCGTTACCTTCCACCTGGCTCTCCAGTGCCGACAATGCCTCGGGATTGATCCCGGGAATCACCACAAAACTACCGAATCTATAGATAAGAAGAAGACCCAGCGTATAAAGAATCCGCTTACGCAGTTCTTCAATCTTAAATATATTCTTGATGGTTTCGATCAGCTTCTTCATAGCTTAGGATTAAAGTTTTACAACCGAACCTTTCTGAGCCTCGATGGCGGCTACGGCAGATTTCGAAAAAGCGTGGGCAGTCACCTCCAACGCATGCGTCAAGGCACCTCCGCCTAAGATTTTCACCCTATCGTTTTTCGACACGAAACCGGCTTCGATCAACGTATCCACCGATACTGCGCTCAGATTGTTCTTGGCTGCAAGTTCTTCAATCACCGCCAGGTTGATAGCTTTGTATTCCACTCTTTTCAAGTTGGTAAAGCCGAACTTGGGCAGGCGTCTCTGCAAAGGCATCTGACCTCCCTCGAAGCCGAGTTTGGAGGAGTAACCCGAACGAGACTGAGCTCCCTTATGACCACGTGTGGAGGTTCCACCGTGTCCCGAACCCTGACCCCGGCCGATTCTCTTCTCTCTGCCTTTAGACCCTTTGGCGGGTTTTAAATTACTGAGATCCATTGTCTATTAACTATGATTCGTTTACACTTATTTTACATTTTCCACCTTAACCAGGTGTTTCACCTTCTCGATCATTCCCAGAATCAGCGCCGAATCCTCGTGCTGAACGGTCTGATTGACACGGTGCAATCCCAGTGCGTCCAAATTTTTACGCTGCTGAGCGGTGCTGCCGATACGGCTTTTGATCTGCGTGATATTCAATTTTGCCATTTTCCAGCCCCATTATCCGTTAAACACTTTGTCCAATGAGATACCGCGAACTTGTGCCACGCTTTGTGCGTCACGAAGTTCGAGCAGAGCTCCGATCGTAGCCTTCACCAAGTTGTGGGGGTTCGACGAACCTTTACTCTTGGCCAACACGTTACGTACACCGACGCTCTCGAGCACGGCACGCATGGCACCTCCGGCGATAACTCCCGTACCGGGAGCGGCCGGACGGATCATCACCAGAGATCCGCTGTAACGGGCCTCCTGTTTGTGAGGAATAGTTCCTTTCAATACGGGAATCTTCACCAAATTCTTCTTGGCATCCTCTACACCTTTGGCGATAGCGGCAGTAACCTCGCTGGCCTTACCCAGACCGTAGCCTACCACTCCGTTTTCGTTACCTACCACCACGATGGCCGAGAAGCTGAAGGTGCGACCTCCCTTGGTTACCTTAGTAACACGCTGGATGCTCACCAGACGGTCTTTGAGCTCCAGGTCGCTTGTTCTGACTTTCTTTATGTTGGTATTTGACATAATCGCTTAAAATTTAAGACCACCTTCCCGGGCGGCGTCGGCTAACACTTTGACTCTTCCGTGATAGAGGTATCCGTTACGGTCGAAAGCCACTTGGGCGATCCCTTTGGAGGCGGCACGCTCAGCGGCGAGTTTGCCTACCAAACCAGCTACCTGCGATTTATTCAGACCCTTGGCCTGTTCAGCCACTTCCTTGTCCAGGGACGAAGCCGCTGCCAGAGTAACACCGTTAACATCATCAATGAACTGTACGTAGATCTGCTTGTTGCTACGGAACACAGTCATACGAGGCATAGCGGCCGTTCCGTTGACAACCTTGCGGATACGGTGCTTGATTCTCTCTCTTCTTTCTATTTTCGTCAATGACATAATTTTACGATTTTACTATTTAGCACCAGCAGATTTACCAGCTTTACGACGAAGCTGTTCACCCACGAACTTGATACCTTTACCCTTATAAGGTTCGGGCTTACGCAGCGAACGGATCTTGGCAGCGACCTGACCGATCAGCTGTTTGTCCGTACTCTTAAGAGTGACAATCGGGTTTCCTTTCTTCTCCGTTACGGCCGTAACCTGAATTTCGGGGGGCAGCAACAGGTGAATATCGTGCGAATATCCCAAGCTGAGCTCCAGAATTTGACCTTTGGCCTCGGCTTTGAAACCGACACCTACGAGCTCCTGCTGGATTTGGTAGCCTTCCGAAACACCCACTACCATATTATGGATCAGGGCACGGTAAAGGCCGTGCAGCGAACGGTGGCGTGGCTGGTTCGTAGGACGCGTTACTGTCAATACGTTACCCTCTACGCTAACCGTAATATCGGAGTCCACTTTCTGACTCAGGCTGCCCAGAGGTCCTTTCACGCTAACCACGTTCTCGGGAGAGACGGTTACCGTCACCCCGGCGGGCAGGTTTACAGGTAATTTTCCAATTCTTGACATTATTGATATTTTTAAGCATTAATAAACATAGCACAATACCTCACCTCCGACATTCTCCACACGGGCTTTCTTGTCGGTCATCACTCCTTTGGAAGTCGAGAGAATGGCGATACCCAGACCGTTAAGCACCTTAGGCATCTGGTCTACGCTCACGTAATGGCGCAAACCAGGACGGCTCACACGCCGCAGATCCTTGATGGCGTTGGTCTTGGTTTCGGGATGATACTTCAGGGCAATCTTAATGTAGGGATGGCCCTTGGCATCATTTTCAAATTTGTAGGCCAAAATGTAGCCCTGATCATACAGGATCTTCGTGATCTCCTGCTTGATCTTCGAAGCGGGAGCTTCAACCACTTTGTGGTTGGCTTTCACCGCATTTCTAATCCTTGTTAGAAAATCTGCTATCGGATCAGTCATTTTACTAATAATATTTTGGTTAAAAAAGTTAAAAACGTGCAAATTTAATCTTTTTCTCCTGTTTTCCACACATTTTTCCCGTAAAAAGTTCAAATTCGGCATAATGCCGAATCCTGAAGGGCGGTTTAGCATTGTAAACCGTCTCTCAGGACTCGGATAAAGGACCGGAAATATGGACTTTCCCCGTAGGCGGAAAAACTACCACGAAGCTTTCTTCACACCAGGGATCAAACCCTTGGAAGCCATTTCGCGGAACTGAATACGGCTGATCCCGAACAGTCTCATATACCCTTTCGGACGACCGGTCAGTTTGCAACGATTGTGCAGACGGATCGGATTCGAGTTACGGGGCAACTTGCTGAGCCCCACCTGATCGCCGGCTTCTTTCAGTGCTGCACGTTTGGCGGCATAACGCTCCACCAGTTTGAGGCGTTTCACCTCACGTGCCTTCATCGATTCCTTTGCCATATCCTAATTGTTCTTTTTAACGTTTTTGAAAGGGAGACCGAACTCCTTAAGCAGAGCATAAGCCTCTTCATCGGTCTTAGCGGAGGTCACGAAAGTAATCTCCATACCGAAGATTTTGGTAATCTTGTCGATGTCGATCTCCGGGAAGATAATCTGTTCGGCAATACCCAGCGTATAGTTGCCACGGCCGTCGAATTTCTCATTGATACCCTTGAAATCGCGGATACGAGGCAGAGCCACGGCGATCAATCTTTCGAGGAATTCGTACATCTTGTCCGAACGCAGGGTTACACGCACACCGATCGGCATACCTTTACGCAGTTTGAAGTTGGAGATATCCTTCTTCGATTTGGTCTGCACGGCTTTCTGACCGGTGATAGTCGTCAACTCCTGTTGAGCCACTTCAATCAGTTTCTTGTCGGCAACTGCCTGACCCATACCCTGATTGATGACGATCTTTTCCAGTTTGGGGCATTGCATCACGCTCGTATAGCCGAACTGTTTCATCAGAGCAGCCTTGATCTGCTCTTTATACATGGTTTTGAGTGTCGGTTGATAAGCTGCCATTATTTGATCTCCTCCCCTGACTTTTTAGCGTAACGAACTAATTTACCTTTATCATTCACCTTACGTCCCACGCGAGTCGGTTTACCCGTTTTGGGATCCAGCGGCTGCAGATTCGAGATGTGTATCGGAGCCTCTTGCTTCACGATACCTCCCTGAGGACTCTTCGAATTGGGTTTGGTGTGCTTTGAAACCATGTTCACTCCCTCTACGATCGCGCGTTGATTCTCCACATCGATCGAGAGCACCTTACCCTGCTGGCCTTTATTGTCGCCGGCATTCACGTAAACGATGTCCCCTTTCTTGATATGTAATTTCACTGACATTGTTTTACTCTTTTTTCAAATTACAATACTTCGGGAGCAAGTGAAATGATTTTCATGTAAGAGTCGCGCAATTCACGGGCTACAGGACCGAAAATACGCGTACCTCTCATTTCACCCTGGTTGTTCAGCAGCACGACGGCATTGTCATCGAAGCGGATGTAACTTCCGTTCGTACGTCTGATCTCCTTTTTGGTTCTTACCACCACTGCCTTCGAAACGGCTCCCTTCTTCATATCGCCGGAAGGAGAGGCGCTCTTGACAGAGACTACTATTTTATCGCCGATGGTCGCGTAGCGCTTGCCCGTGCCGCCCAACACGCGGATGCAGAGAACCTCCTTGGCACCGCTGTTGTCAGCCACAACCATTCTACTTTCTTGCTGTATCATGACTATTTAGCTCTTTCAATGATTTCTACTAATCTCCAACGCTTGGTCTTGCTGAGGGGACGTGTCTCCATGAGTTTGACGGTATCGCCCGGATTGCAGGTATTTTCGGCGTCCTCGGCCACGAATTTCGTGGTTTTGTTCACGAATTTACCGTATATCGGATGCTTTACCTTCCTCTTAACGGCAACCACGATAGATTTCTCCATCTTGTTGCTGACAACCACCCCGATTCTCTCTTTTCTAAGATTTCTTTCCATAGTGGTAATTAACTGTTAACGGTTTGCTTTTGACGCAGGATGGTCAGCATACGTGCAATATCTCTGCGGGCTTTTTTAATGCTACTGGAATTTTCTACCGGCGAGATGGCGTGATTCACCTTCACGCGTACCAGATCAGCCTTCTGGGTCTCGATACGCTCAACCAGATCGGCTACTGAGAGTTCTTTAATTTCAGCTGTTTTCATGTCGACTTAGATTGAGTTTTCGGTATAATCTCTTCTTACAATGAACTTGGTGGGAATCGGGAGTTTCTGGGCACCCAATCTCAAGGCCTCCTGAGCCACTGCCAAGGGCACTCCCTCGGCTTCAATCAGGATACGGCCGGGAGTTACGGGAGCCACGAACCCTTCGGGCGAACCTTTACCTTTACCCATACGTACTTCGGCGGGTTTCTTGGTAATCGGTTTGTCCGGGAAGATACGGATCCAGATCTGACCTTCACGTTTCATATGACGCACGATAGCCTGACGTGCAGCTTCTATCTGGCGGCCGGTGATCCAGGTCGAATCCAGAGCCTTGATGCCGAAAGAGCCGAACGCAAGCTGGTTCCCGCGTTGTGCGAGACCTTTCATGCGGCCTTTCTGCATTCTTCTAAATTTGGTCTTTTTTGGCTGTAACATTTTATATTGTCGCTTTAAAAGGTCCTACACTACTTGTTGTTATTGTTTCTTCTCTTTCTGCCTCCGCCGCGACGGTCACGATCGCCACGATCGGAACGTTCTCCGCGAGATGCTCCACTCTGAGCAGCGGTATTGGCTGTCGGCATTTCGAACAGATCGCGTTTGCTGTACACCTCTCCGGTGCAGATCCACACCTTCACGCCCAGAATACCTACTTTGGTCAGAGCTTCCGAAAGACTGTAATCTACGTCGGCACGGAAAGTATGCAACGGAATACGACCCTCTTTATAGGTCTCGCTGCGGGCCATTTCGGCACCACCAACACGACCCGAAATCTGGATCTTGATACCCTCGGCGCCCATACGCATCGTCGAAGCGATAGCGGTTTTCAGAGCACGGCGGTAAGAGATACGACCTTCGAGCTGACGGGCGATGTTGTTACCCACAATCACGGCGTCGATCTCAGGACGTTTTACTTCGAAAATATTGATCTGAACCTCCTTACCGGTGAGTTTCTTCAACTCTTCTTTCAGTTTGTCGACCTCCTGGCCACCTTTACCGATAATGATCCCCGGACGGGCGGTAGAGATGGTCACGGTAACCAGCTTCAGCGTACGCTCAATAATGATTTTAGAGATGCTCGCTTTAGCCAGACGGGCGTTCAGATACTTACGGATCTTGGAGTCCTCGACCAGTTTAGCGGAAAAATCCTTACCGCCATACCAGTTCGAATCCCATCCCCGGATAATACCAAGACGGTTTGCTATTGGATTAACTTTCTGTCCCATCTGCTTACTTTTTTTCTTCGATTACCATTTTGTCAACAACTACCGTCACGTGGTTCGAACGTTTACGGATCCGGTGAGCACGTCCTTGCGGAGCGGGCTGAACCCGTTTGAGCATCCGACCGCCATCCACGAAGACCTCTTTCACGCACAACGGAGTGTCCTCCAGGCGTTGACCTTCGTTCTTAGCCTCCCAATTGGCAATGGCGGAACGCAACAGTTTCTCCATCCGGATAGAAGCCTCCTTTTTCGAGTAGCGGAGGATACCCAGCGCCCGGTTGATCTCCACCCCGCGAATGATGTCGGCCACCAGTCGCATTTTCCGGGGAGAGGTCGGGCAATCACGCAGAACAGCGATAGCTTTCTGCTTCTTTTCGGCCTTGAGTTTTTCGGCCATTATGCTTTTTCTTGCACCCATTTCCTACTATTTTTTCTTGTTACCTGCGTGACCACGGAAGTTACGCGTCGGAGAGAACTCTCCGAGTTTGTGACCAACCATGTTCTCTGTGATATATACCGGGATGAACTTGTTCCCGTTGTGGACGGCGATAGTCTGTCCCACAAAGTCGGGCGAAATCATACTCGCACGCGACCAGGTCTTGATGACAGCCTTTTTCCCGCTCTCATTCTGGGCGATCACTCTTGCTTCGAGTTTCGGCTCAATAAATGGTCCTTTTTTTAATGAACGGCTCATTACGCTACTATTTTAAATTTATTTTTTCCTTCTTGAAATAATGAACTTGGAGGAAGCCTTCTGCGGAGTACGAGTCTTGTAACCCTTGGCCAGAAGACCTTTGCGCGAACGGGGATGTCCTCCCGACGAACGTCCTTCACCACCACCCATCGGGTGATCGACAGGGTTCATCGTAACACCACGGTTGCGAGGACGACGGCCCAACCAGCGATTCTTACCGGCCTTACCATGTTGTTCGAGGCTGTGGTCCGGATTGGAGACGGCGCCCACGGTAGCACGGCAAGTTACCAGCACCATACGGGTTTCTCCCGAAGGAAGTTTGATAATAGCGTATTTACCTTCACGCGCAAGCAACTGTGCGTAGGTACCGGCACTACGAGCCATCACGGCTCCCTGACCGGGGTAGAGTTCAATGTTATGCACGATGGTTCCCAGAGGAATATCGGCCAGGAAGAGGGTATTTCCAACTTCGGGAGCGACGCCTTCTCCGCTACGGACGGTCTGACCTACTTGAAGCCCGTTGGGAGCCAAAATATAGCTCTTCTGTCCGTCTGCATATACGATCAGCGCGATACGTGCCGAACGATTCGGGTCGTACTCGATAGTCTTTACCACGGCAGGCATGTCCTTGCTCCGCTTGAAGTCAACTTCACGGTACATCTGTTTGTGACCGCCACCGATGTAGCGCATGGTCATCTTACCGGAGTTGTTGCGGCCGCCCGTGCTCTTCTTGGGGCTCAGCAACGACTTTTCGGGCTTGCTCGACGTGATGTCGTCGAACGTGCCTACAATCTTATGTCTTGTACCCGGTGTAATGGGTTTAAACTTTCTTACTGCCATCTCTTCTAGATATTACTGTAAAAATCTATCTTATCTCCATTCTTCAGCGTAACAATCGCCTTTTTGAAGTTGTTCGTACGTCCTACCAGCATACCAGCCTTGGTGTAACGGCTCTTCACCTTACCCATATAGTTGATGGTATTGACGTCGATAACAACCACATTGTACATCTGCTCAACGGCAGTCTTGACCTGCAATTTGTTCGCTCTGGGATCAACGATAAAACCGTAACGATTCAGCTTATCGCCCTGAATCGTCATTTTCTCGGTCAATATTGGCTTAATTAATATTTCCATTTTTGCAGTGTTTACGCTAGCATTTCGTTAATAACATTCACCGAACCTTCGGCCATCAGCACCGTTCCTGCATTCATCACGTCGTAAGTATTCACGTTCTGAGCGACTACCACTTTCACGTTTTGCAGGTTGCGAGTCGAGAGAATCACATTGTGATCAGACTCGGGCAACACGAGCAACATTTTCTTGCCTTCCAGATTCAGACTCTTGGCGATTGCCAGGAAAGTCTTGGTCTTGGGGGTTTCGATCGAGAAGTTCTCGACTACTTTGATCCCTTCGTTCCTGGCCTTATAAGAAAATGCGCTACGACGAGCCAATTGTTTGAGCTTCTTGTTGAGTTTGAAACTGTAATCACGGGGCACAGGTCCGAAAACGCGACCGCCACCGGGGAACAGAGGCGATTTGATTGCACCTGCACGGGCTCCGCCGGTACCTTTTTGTTTTTTAAGCTTTTTGGTCGATCCGGCTACTTCATTCCGTTGTTTGGACTTGTGTGTACCCTGACGTTGATTGGCCAAATATTGCTTCACATCCAGATAGATCGCATGGTCGTTGGGCTCGATACCAAAAACCGCATCGTTCAAGAGAGCCTTTTTACCAGTCTCCTGACCCGAGATATTGTAAATTGCTACTTCCATGTTAGTTTTCGATTATTAAGTACGACCCTTTTGCTCCCGGAATGGATCCCTTCACCAAAAGAAGGTTATTTTCCGGAATCTTCTTCAGAATCCGCAGATTGAGCACCTTAACCTGCTCACCTCCTGCCTGTCCGGGAAGTCTCTTTCCCTTGAACACGCGCGAAGGGTAGGACGATGCACCCAGCGAACCGGGTTTGCGCTGACGGTTGTGCTGACCGTGAGTCTGGCCACCGACACCGCCGAAGCCGTGACGTTTCACAACGCCCTGAAATCCTTTACCTTTCGAAATCCCCGTTACGTCGACCCAGTCGTCGTCTTCGAAGATGTCCAGGGTAATCACGTCGCCCAGGTTGAATTCCTTGTCGAAACTCTTGATTTCAACCAGTTTGCGCATGGGGGTAGTGCCGGCCTTTTTGAAATGGCCCAACAAGCTACTGCTGGTATGCTTTTCCTTTTTTTCGTCATAGGCAATCTGAACCGCAGCATAACCATCTTTTTCCACGGTTTTGATTTGCGTAACTACGCAGGGACCAGCCTCGATAACAGTGCATGGTATATTCTTACCCTCGGCACTGAAAACGGAAGTCATTCCGATTTTTTTTCCAATTAGTCCTGACATTTTGTCTTAAAAAATTACATGTATTGTGTATCCTGTTTATTGCTTTCATACAATCCGCTCACTTGCGGATCCTTCCTTTCGGAAGGGGAGGGAACTCAGACTTTGATCTCGACCTCTACACCGCTGGGCAATTCGAGCTTCATCAAGGCGTCGATCGTTTTGGGCGTCGAACTGTAAATGTCCAGAATGCGCTTGAACGTGCAGAGCTGGAACTGCTCACGAGCCTTTTTATTAACGAACGTCGAGCGGTTTACGGTAAAGATTTTCTTCTGGGTGGGCAGCGGAATCGGGCCGCTCACCACTGCGCCTGTGGTTTTCACAGTCTTTACGATCTTCTCAGCGGATTTGTCCACCAGATTGTGATCGTACGATTTAAGCTTGATTCTTATTTTCTGGCTCATATCTATTTTTATTCTATTGCACCTTTGTTTTTACCGCTGCTCTTTTCGATAATCTCCTTAGCCAGGTTAGCGGGAACCTCCTCGAAGTGAGAGAACTCCATCGACGAAGTAGCGCGACCCGAAGAAATCGTACGCAGCACGGTTACATATCCGAACATCTCCGACAGGGGCACTTTGGCTTTCACCACGCGGGCCGTTCCTTTGGACTCCATACCGGCGATTTGTCCGCGACGCTTGTTCAGGTCACCGATAATATCACCCATATTCTCCTCGGGGGTAACCACCTCTACGGACATGATAGGCTCCTTGATCACAGGCCGAGCCTTCTGAGCAGCGGCACGGAAACCGTTACGTGCACAGATTTCGAACGACAAGGAGTCGGAGTCCACAGGGTGGAACGAACCGTCGAGCAGATTCACCTTCATGCTGTCGATCGAGAATCCGGCCAAAGCACCGTTGGCCATAGCGGCCTCGAAACCTTTCTGAACGGAAGGAATATACTCTTTAGGAATATTACCACCCTTGACGCTGTCAATAAATTCGAGACCGACTTTGCCCTCATCGGCAGGACCGATTTCGAAAATAATGTCGGCGAACTTACCACGACCACCGGTCTGTTTCTTAAATACTTCGCGGTGTTGTACCGTAGCGGTCAAAGCCTCTTTGTAATTCACCTGAGGAGCACCCTGATTGATCTCCACGCCAAACTCACGTTTCAGACGGTCTACGATAATCTCCAGGTGGAGCTCACCCATACCGCTAATAACGGTCTGTCCGCTATCTTCATCGGTTTTCACCGTAAAGGTGGGGTCTTCCTCGGCCAGCTTACCCAGCGCAATACCCAGTTTATCCAGATCTTTCTGAGTCTTAGGCTCTACAGCCAGACCGATCACCGGTTCGGGGAAAGTCATCGACTCGAGAGCGATAGGAGCTTTTTCGTCACACAATGTATCTCCCGTGCGGATCTCCTTGAAACCTACGGCAGCACAGATATCTCCGGCACTGACAGTCTCCATCGGATTCTGTTTGTTTGCGTGCATCTGATACAGACGGCTGATACGCTCTTTCTTTCCGGAACGGCTGTTGTGCACATACGAACCGGCATCAAGCTTACCCGAATAAACACGGACGAATGCCAGACGTCCCACGAAGGGATCGGTTGCGATCTTGAAAGCGAGTCCGCAGAAAGGATCGTTTTCCGACAGATGACGTTTGGTCTCTTCGCCTGTTTCGGGATTAACTCCCACGATAGCCTCCACATCCAGAGGGGAAGGGAGGAATGCCATCACATAGTCAAGCAGAATCTGCACACCCTTATTCTTGAACGAAGAACCGCACAACATAGGCACAATAGCCATTTGGCAAGTTGCCTTACGGATAGCGGCGATCAACTCGTCGGGAGTGATCGAATCGGGATCTTCGAAGAATTTCTCCATCAGAGCTTCATCCACCGTAGCGACCTCTTCGATCAACTTGGCACGCCATTCAGCAGCCTCGGCCTTCATCTCGGCAGGAATCTCCTCGTAGGTATAGTTATCGCGAACCGTTTTATCATCGAAATAGATAATTGCCCTATTATATATAAGGTCTACCAGTCCCACGAACTTGTCCTCTGCACCGATCGGCAGCACCACTGGAACAGCCGTAGCACCGAGGCGCTCTTTAATCTGTGCACAGACACCCAGAAAATCGGCACCCGTACGGTCCATCTTGTTCACATAACCGATACGAGGCACTTTATATTTATCAGCCTGACGCCATACCGTTTCCGACTGAGGCTCGACACCGCCCACAGCGCAGAAAGTAGCGATTGCACCGTCCAGTACACGCAATGCACGCTCCACCTCAACAGTGAAGTCCACGTGTCCCGGGGTATCGATCAGGTTGATCTGGTAAGTATGGTCTTTGTATTGCCAGAAAGCGGTCGTTGCAGCCGAGGTAATCGTGATACCACGCTCCTGCTCCTGAACCATCCAGTCCATGGTTGCAGCGCCCTCGTGCACCTCACCGATTTTGTGAGTCTTACCAGTGTAAAACAAAATACGCTCGGAAGTAGTGGTCTTTCCGGCATCGATGTGTGCCATGATACCGATATTCCGCGTATATTTCAGATCTCTCGTTGCCATATAATCTCCTTCGTCTGTTAGAATCTAAAATGTGCGAACGCCTTGTTGGCCTCAGCCATTCTGTGCATCTCTTCCTTACGTTTGAATGCGGCGCCTTCCTGATTGTAGGCGGCCATGATCTCTGCCGACAATTTTTCGGCCATCGAACGACCCGGACGCTTGCGAGAATAAAGGACAAGGTTTTTCATGGACAATGAAATCTTGCGCTCGGGTCTTACCTCGGTAGGAACCTGGAACGTAGCACCGCCCACACGACGGGACTTCACTTCGACCTGAGGAGTGATGTTCTCCAGAGCCTGTTTCCAGATTTCAAGAGGAGCCTTCTCTGCATCCTTCATCTTCTCGCCCACGATATCCATTGCATCATAGAAGATCGTGTAGGCAATACTCTTCTTACCATCCAGCATGAGGTTGTTCACGAACCTCGTCACGAGCACGTCTCCGTACTTGGGATCTGGAAGTAGAATTCGCTTTTTAGGCTTTGCTTTTCTCATTTCTTAAAACTTTGCTAAATAAAACTGTTTCTTTGTACTCTTACTTCTTTGCGGATGCACCTGCTTTCGGACGTTTGGCTCCGTATTTCGAACGACGTTGACGACGGCCGTCCACACCTGCGGCATCCAGCGCACCGCGAACCAGGTGATAACGAACACCCGGGAGGTCTTTCACACGACCACCACGAACCAAAACAATGGAGTGTTCCTGCAAATTGTGGCCTTCGCCCGGAATGTAGGCATTCACCTCTTTCCCATTGGTCAGACGCACCCTGGCCACCTTACGCATGGCCGAATTAGGCTTCTTAGGTGTGGTGGTATACACACGCACACAAACGCCACGTCGTTGCGGACACGCATCCAGTGCAGGAGCCTTGCTGTTGAACTCCAGCTGCACTCTTCCTTTCCGTACTAACTGTTGAATAGTTGGCATTTTACTTACTTTTTGTCCTTTGTGTTAGTTAATTACTATCGTTTTCATTATCCAAAACGGACTGCAAAGATACGCATAATTTCGATACTACCATACATTTCTCGCACTTTTTTTGTTGATTTACGGGGTTTTCGGGCGTTTTTTGCAAAATATATCATTGTTTTTTCTTATAAAACCTGCAATTCCATAGCAATCAATTATGAAAATTATTCGCACAACAAATAAAAATACTGAAAAACAACATCTTAACATCTATCCGCAGGACGATTCCTCATCCGCCGGCACATCCGCTTCCGGTCATGATCCGAACCGCCCAATAATCGCTCCTCCAAATGATTACCACAACACATAACAACCATAATAAAAAAAGAGTTATCTTTGCAAATCAATTACAAACCACTAAATCCACAACGAACATCATGGAATACAATTTCAGAGAGATAGAACCAAAGTGGCAACAGGAGTGGAAAGAACACAAAACCTATCAGGTAGAGATCGATCCCTCACGGCCCAAATTTTATGTATTGGACATGTTTCCTTATCCATCAGGAGCAGGTTTGCACGTCGGGCATCCACTGGGTTATATCGCCTCTGACATCTATTCCCGTTACAAACGGCTGTGCGGATTCAACGTTCTCCACCCGATGGGTTACGATGCATTCGGTCTTCCGGCCGAACAGTATGCCATCCAGACAGGACAGCATCCGGCCGTAACCACCACACAGAATATCAACCGCTATCGCGAACAACTCGACAAAATCGGATTCTCGTTCGACTGGAATCGCGAAGTGCGTACGTGCGACCCGGCTTATTACAAATGGACCCAGTGGGCTTTTCTGAAAATGTTCGGTCACTACTACAACAACAAGACCGACAAGGCGGAACCGATCGAAAAACTGATCGCACATTTCGAAAAACAGGGTACCGAAGGAGTAGACGCCGCGTGCACCAACCAGATGCGATTCAGCGCGGCCGACTGGGCTGCCATGGATGAAAAGCAACGCGAAGAGGTATTGCAAAACTATCGTCTGGCATTCCGCGCAGACACGATGGTCAACTGGTGTCCGAAACTGGGAACCGTGTTGGCCAACGACGAGGTAAAGGACGGGCTCTCCGTCCGGGGCGGTTATCCGGTGGAACAGAAACGGATGAAACAATGGCTGCTCCGCGTGACGGCCTACGCCCAACGTCTGCTGGATGGATTGGAACGGCTCGCCTGGAGCGACTCATTGAAAGAGATCCAACGCAACTGGATCGGTCGCAGCGAAGGAGCCCAAGTATTCTTCAACATCAAAGGAAGCGATAAAAAACTCGAAATATTTACCACCCGGCCCGACACCATTTTCGGAGTCACTTTCATGGTGATCGCCCCCGAACATGAATGGATCGACGAACTGACCACCCCCGAACACAAACAGGAGATCGAAGAGTATGTGGCCCAAACGAAAAAACGTTCGGAACGGGAACGTATCGCCGAAACCAAGCGAGTGAGCGGCGCTTTCACAGGCAGCTATGCCGTCAATCCTTTCACAGACAAAGAGATACCGATCTATGTAAGCGATTACGTATTGGCCGGCTACGGTACGGGAGCCATCATGGCAGTGCCCGCCCACGACAGCCGCGACTATGCATTCGCCCGCCACTTCAATCTGCCGATCATTCCGGTGGTCGAAGGAGGGGATCTCTCGGTCGAATCCTATGACGCCAAATCGGGAAAATTGATCAACTCGGATTTCATCGACGGACTCGATGTAAAAGAGGCGATTCAAGTGATGTTTACCGAAATCGAACGACGCGGATTGGGTAAAAAACGGATCAACTACCGCCTACGGGACGCCATATTCAGCCGTCAACGCTATTGGGGCGAACCGTTTCCCATCTACTATAAGGACGACATCGCCTATCCGCTGAGCGAAGACAAACTGCCGCTGGAGCTGCCTCCGATCGAGAATTTCGGTCCCACCGAACAGGGCGAACCCCCATTGGCCCGAGTACACAACTGGGCCACTCCCGAAGGATATCCCTATGAATTGAGCACGATGCCCGGATTCGCCGGTTCGTCGGCCTACTACCTCCGCTACATGGATCCGCACAACGACCAGGCTCTCGTTTCGAAAGAAGCCGACGAATATTGGCGCAATGTGGATCTGTATGTGGGCGGTATCGAACACGCAACGGGTCACCTGATGTACTCCCGTTTCTGGAACAAATTTCTTTTCGACCTGGGCTACGTGGTTGAGGACGAACCTTTCAAGAAACTGGTCAACCAGGGTATGATTCAGGGACGTTCGAACTTCGTATATCGAATCGTGGGGACCAACAAGTTCGTATCGCTCGGGCTGAAGGACCAGTATGAGACCCAGGAGATTCACGTGGATGTGAACATCGTAAAGAACGACTTGTTGAATCTCGACGCGTTCCGCGCCTGGAGGCCCGAATTCGCCGAAGCGGAGTTCATCCTGGAAGACGGGAAATATGTCTGCGGATGGGCCATTGAGAAGATGTCGAAATCGATGTACAACGTGGTAAATCCCGACTATATCGTGGAGAATTACGGCGCCGACACGCTGCGTATGTACGAGATGTTCCTCGGTCCTCTCGAACAATCCAAACCCTGGGACACCAATGGTATAGACGGAGTGCACAAGTTCCTGCGCCGCTTCTGGAGACTCTTCTACAACCGCGACGGCATGCTGAATCTCTCCGAAGGAAAAGCCACCGCAGCCGAACTGAAAACCCTGCACAAAACGATCAAAAAAGTACGCGAAGACATCGAAAACTTCTCGTTCAACACCTCGGTAAGTGCCTTTATGATCTGCCTCAACGAATTGGGTGAGTGCAACAAGCGAGAAATACTCGAGCCTTTGACGGTCCTGCTCTCTCCGTTTGTTCCGCACATCACGGAAGAGTTGTGGCAAACCGCATTGGGCCACACCGACACCATTTTCGACACACGATTCCCGGAATACGACGAACACTATTTGGTGGAAAACAGTTTTGCCTATCCCATCTCTTTCAATGGCAAAGTACGCTTCAAGAAAGAACTGCCGCTGGGCGTACCCAATGAAGAACTTGAGAAACAGGTTCTCGCCGACAGCAACACCGCCCGTTATCTGGATGGCAAAACACCTCGGAAAGTGATCGTGGTTCCCGGCAAAATCATCAATATTGTGATATAAATTCACACCTCCGACAGGCCGAGCGATTTCTCCCTCGACCAGTCGGAGTAAACCTAAAAAACAATTTTATGGAGATTGTCATCATTCTGCTGCTGATTTTGCTTAACGGAGTCTTTGCCATGTCAGAGATCGCATTGATCTCGGCCCGTAAATCCAGACTCGAAACCGACGCCCGAGACGGAAATCGCTCGGCCCGTACGGCTCTCAATCTGGCTCGTAAACCCGATAAATTTCTCTCTACGATACAGATAGGCATCACTTTGATCGGCATTCTCACCGGTATCTATTCAGGCGATGTCCTGGCTCAGGACTTGGGTTCCATACTGACCCGGATCGGAGTACCCGTCAATTGGTCAGTAACCGTAGCCAAGACTATCATCGTAATTATCGTCACCTATCTGACTCTCATTTTCGGCGAATTGGTCCCCAAACGAATCGGTATGAGTGCCGCCGAAAAAGCAGCAAAAGCCGTGGCCCGTCCCATGAATTTCCTGTCGGTCATCGCCTCTCCATTCGTATGGATGCTTTCGAAAAGCACCGCCTTCTTTTTCAATATATTGGGCATAAAAGACCAAGAGGAGAAAGTGACCGAAGAGGAGATCAAGGCCATCATTCAGGAAGGCGCTGAAGACGGAGAGATCCAGGAGGTGGAACAGGACATCGTGGAACGGGTCTTCGGACTCGGTGACCGTAAAGTAGAGTCGATTATGACCCACCGTAGCGAAATGATCACACTCGATGTGGAATCCACTCCGGAACAGATCACTGAAATCGTCAGACTCCACCCATTCGATCTCTATCCGGTCACGGAGGGGAGCCCTGCCAATATTATCGGGGTTGTACAGCTGAAAGAGCTCTTCGGCGAAGTAGAACGCCCCGGTTTCCAACTGCGGTCGATGCTTCGTCCGGCTCATTATTTCCACGAAAACCTGAGTGTCTACAATGCACTGGAGCAGATGAAGAGCGGGCGAATCAAATACGGTCTGGTCAGCGATGAATTCGGAGACATTCAGGGAATCGTCACGATGAAAGACATCCTGGAAGGATTGATCGGATCTATCCCCGAAAGAGACGAGGAACAGGAGATCATACAGCGAGAAGATGGATCGTATCTGGTGGATGGACAATGTTCTTTCTACGATTTTCTCTCCTTTTTCGACCAGGAAGAACTTTTCCCAAAATACGACTACAACACGCTCAGCGGATTGATTCTCGAAGAACTCGAGCATATTCCCCATACCGGGGAACGTCTTCAATGGAGAGAATTCGAGCTTGAGATCGTCGACATGGACGGAGCCCGCATCGACAAAGTACTGGTTACACGACAAGAACCCGAAGTATAATGATTCTGGCGGTAACCCCTTATCGTTACTTCGTAAAAGAAAACTCTTCGCCGTCTTTATAAATAGTCACCATCGGAGTCTCCGAAGCCTCGACCCGACCGATAACCCGGGCATCGACACCGAATTCCCGAGAGATCTTTACGATATCATTTGCTACCGAAGGATCTACATACAACTCCATCCGATGTCCCATATTGAACACACAGTACATCTCGTTCCACGGAGTCTCGCTCTGCTCCTGAATAGCCTGGAACAAGAACGGAACATCGAACAAATTATCCTTAATGACATGCACATTATCAATGAAATGAAGCACCTTGGTCTGTCCTCCGCCACTGCAATGCACCATACCATGAAGGTTTCCGCGATAATGACGTAACACCTCCCGAATAATCGGCGCATAGGTACGTGTAGGAGAAAGCACCAATTTGCCCATCGTCATTGTCCGCCCCTCGACCTCGACCTTGTCGGTCAATTTATACTTGCCGGTATAGACCAGATCGGAAGGAACTCCATTGTCATAACTCTCCGGATATTTCGAAGCCAGATAATTGGCGAACACATCATGACGAGCCGAAGTAAGTCCGTTACTGCCCATGCCCCCATTGTATTCGGTTTCATAGGCAGCCTGACCGAACGAACTCAGGCCCACGATATAACAGCCGGCCTTAATCCCATCGTTCGAAATCACATCCGACCGTTTCATCCGTGCCGTCACCGTGCTGTCCACGATGATTGTCCGTACCAGATCACCCACATCGGCCGTTTCGCCGCCCGTAGACCAGATATCAACCCCCAGGTCGCGCATCGACTGCAAAAACTCCTCCGTACCATTGATAATCGCCGAGATCACTTCACCCGGAATCAAACGCTTATTCCGCCCGATAGTAGAAGAGAGCAAAATGCCACTGGTAACACCCACACAGAGCAAATCGTCCGTATTCATCACGATCGCATCCTGAGCGACCCCTTTCCATACCGACATATCACCCGTCTCTTTCCAATACATGTATGCGAGTGACGATTTTGTTCCGGCTCCGTCGGCATGCATTATCAGACAGGAGGAATCGTCCCCGGTAAGTGTATCGGGAATAATCTTGCAGAATGCCTTGGGGTAAATCCCCTTGTCAATCTTACGAATTGCGTTATGCACATCCTCTTTCGAAGAGGAGACGCCCCTGCGGGCATATCTCGATATCGTTGCCATAATATTGGGTATAGCCTGTTCGTTTAAGATGCAAAGATAGTGAAAAGAAGAATAACTGGAAGCATTTTCCGAAATTTCATATCTTCGAATAATTCGGTATTTTTGCAGGAAGACAATCACCAAGCATACAAAACCATGGTCTCAGGAGAGAAACAAGAAGCGGTATTCGACCTGGTCAAATCGATGACCAAGGCCGAGAAACGTAATTTCAAGCTCTACGCCACACGTTTGGCAGGGAACCAACAGGCCAAATTCATCGCCCTGTTCGACTGTCTCGACTCGCTCGAAGAGTACGACGAAAAAAAGGTACTCCAACGATGCCCCATAAAAAAAGAACAGCTCCCCAACATGAAGGCCCATCTCTACAAGCAGATTCTGGTGAGCCTCAGATTGCTCGGTGCCCAACATTCTCTGCCCATTCAACTGCGCGAGCAACTCGACTATTCTCGCATTCTGTACGACAAAGGACTCTATCGTCAAAGCGCCAAAATTCTGGAAAAAACCCGCGAACAGGCTGCCAGCACCCATCAGCTCACCATTCTGTTGGATGTAATCGATTTCCAGAAACAGATCGAAACAGTCAACGTCTCGCGAGGAATGGCCTCTTTGGCCGAATCGTTCCACCGACAAACCGCCGACATCTGCCGACAGGTCGAAAACATCAACACCCTCTCCAGTACGGCACTTCAGATATTTTCCCTCTATCAGACCCTGGGTTATGTCCGCACACAGAAAGATCTCGATCTGATCGACCAATATTTCCGTCCGCGACTGGCTGTCTACGCAGAACGTTCCCTCTCGTTTCCGGAAAGATTTTTCTATTTCCAGGCCATGGCCTGGCTACACTATATCCGACACGATTTCGTCCGCTGTTACCTCTATGCCTGTCGCTGGGTGGCTCTGTTCGAGGCCCATCCGCAGATGAAACCACTCATGTACGACAACTATCTGAAAGGATACTCCCGGCTGCTGGAGGGACTTTTCCTGATGCGCAAATATCATACGCTGGTCGATACGCTCTCCCGATTCGAAAAGGAGTGTCAAGAGATCGGCTCGCTCAACGAAAATGCCGTGGTCATCTCCCGACAGATCATCTACACGGGGCATATCCACCGTTGTTTCATCGAGGGGAACTTCAAAGAGGGAATTCAGTTGGTCGGCGAAGTGGAGGCATTTCTGCATAAATATACCAAATACATCAGCCTCCATCAAAAGATGTTGATGTACTATAAAATCGCCTGTCTCTATTTCGGCGACGGCAATTACTCCAAATGCATGGAATACCTGGCCAGAATCACCGAAACGAAAGATCCTCAAATCCGACGAGACCTGCAATGTTATTCGAAGATTCTCAACCTGATCGCCTCCTACGAAGCCGGCATCGACTACAACCTCGACTATCAGATCCGCTCGGTCTATACCTTCATCGTGAAGATGAACGACATGCAGGAGATCCAACGCGAAATGCTAACTTTCCTCAAAAAACTGAATTCGATCTACGAGCACAATCTGAAAGATGAATTGCGCATTCTCTACCAGCGGCTCAAACCCTATGAGAACCACCCCTACGAACGGCGGACTTTCTACTATCTGGACATTCTTTCATGGCTGGAAAGTAAGATAACCGGACGGAGCGTGGGAGAAATCATCCGGGAAAAATTCCAGAAAGAACAGCGCAAACCCCTCTCCAAGAGAGATGTATAAATTTTTTCAAAAAAAATTTAAAATTGACAAATTCCGTCGATTTCCCCTGTTCCCGATTAGGGATCATAACTCATTTTTTTTCTCCGGCTCCAATTTTTAATCGAATCGGACGTTGAAATTTCGACATCGCTGCGCAGAACAGTGCCAGACGACTCCCTCGATTTGTTTTTCTGACTTCAGAACAATATTTTTGTAAGCCTCGAATGTATCAAATTGAAAAAGATAAGACGACAATGGAAAAGCAAGCACAGAAGTACGTAGACGAATTCATGGCCAATCTGATCGCGAAGAATCCCGGTGAGAAGGAGTTCCATCAGGCTGTCCGTGAGGTGGTAGAGACCCTTGCGCCCTACATCATCGAAAATCCTCAGCTGCAGAAGATGAAAATTCTGGAGCGCATCGCCGAACCGGAACGTGTAATCATGTTCCGCGTACCGTGGCTCAACGACAAGGGCGAAGTGGAGATCAACAAGGGTTATCGCGTTCAGATGAACAGTGCCATCGGCCCCTACAAAGGCGGGATCCGATTCCATCCGAGCGTCAACCTCAGCATTCTGAAATTCCTTGCTTTCGAGCAAACCTTCAAGAATAGCCTCACCACCCTGCCCATGGGCGGTGGCAAAGGTGGTTCCGATTTCAACCCCAAAGGCAAATCGGATGCCGAGGTGATGAAATTCTGCCAGAGTTTCATGACCGAATTACAACGACATATCGGTCAGGACTGTGACGTACCGGCCGGCGATATCGGTGTGGGAGGACGAGAAATCGGTTTCATGTTCGGCCAATACAAACGGTTGCGCAATGAATTCACCGGCACACTGACCGGTAAGGGCCTCGATTGGGGCGGAAGTCCTCTGCGTCCCGAAGCTACCGGTTACGGAACGTGCTATTTTGCCTCGGCTATGCTCGCCACTCGCGGGGACAGCTTCAAAGGCAAAACCGTAGTGATCTCCGGCTCGGGTAATGTAGCTCAGTACGCTACGGAAAAAGCCACTCAACTCGGAGCCAAAGTGGTGACACTCTCCGATTCGAACGGCTATATCTACGATCCGAAAGGCATCGATGCAGAGAAACTGGCCTACGTCATGGAACTCAAAAATATTTTCCGCGGCCGGATCAAGGAGTATGCACAACGCTATCCCGAAGCTCAGTATTTCGAAGGAGAACGGCCCTGGGGTGTGAAATGCGATATTGCCATGCCCTGCGCCACACAGAACGAGCTCAACGGAGAAGAGGCCAAAACACTGGTTGCCAATGGTTGCATCTGCGTAGCCGAGGGAGCCAACATGCCATCCACTCCGGAAGCGATCGAAGTGTTCCAAAAGGCCAAACTGCTCTACTCTCCAGGCAAGGCATCCAATGCGGGTGGAGTAGCCACTTCCGGTCTGGAAATGACCCAGAATTCGATCCGTTTGAAATGGACTCCCGAAGAGGTGGACGAAAAACTCCACACAATCATGGAAAACATTCACGCTGCCTGTGTAAAATACGGCACAGAGCCCGACGGATATGTCAACTATGTAAAGGGAGCCAATATCGCCGGTTTCATCAAGGTAGCCAATGCCATGCTGGCCCAAGGTTTGGTATAGATATTTCCACTTATTAATTAATTTACTATATCCACAAAAAAATCCCGACAACCGAATTGTCGGGATTTTTTCATCCGCCATGTCCTGTCTTATTGAACAGAGACAGTGATAATCGGTTGTTGCCCCACCTGATCCAACGGAACGGAACGATACTTCACCCGAGCAAAGTCGATCGTCCGCAAATCGAAACACCGGATCACGCTATTATACATCGTACGGTAGTAGATCTTACGATTCACCATATCGGTTGCCGAAGTCCATTGGGTAGCACTCGGGATATCGGCAGGAATCTTGCCATCGGCGAATTCGACGCCAACCGGAATGTCGAAATTATTCAAAATCTGAAACCCTTGCAGAACGGCATCGAGAGCCGTACCTGGTTGCGGAGCGGTCGTCTGGAAGAATGCCGCCCGCACAAACCGCGAAGGAGGAGTCACATCGCCCGGAATACCTAACATACCGCTACCCGCACCAAAAGGCGCCAGTTGCATGGTTCCGAAATCATGTGCCGCTGCCGAACCGGCATGAAGATTCACATAGTTATTCAAATTCGTCAACTGCCACTCGAAACCGGGAGAATTGGTCAACACGCCTAATGTATTTTCAAAAAATCGGGGTTCGCCGCCCACAATCTCCAATACCACCTGACGTCCGGAAAGATCCGTAAATCTCCAATGCACGGTAGAGGCTCTCGGATCTATCGATACCACATGTACACTTTCCACAGCCTTCTTCACCTCGTCCACCGTGCTACAACTACCCAGAATCCATGAAACAAGTTGTAAATCGGCTATACTGGACGATTTTTCTGCCGGATCAAACTCTTCGTACTTTCCATAGCCGGGAAAATAGAAAAGCCCCGCCGAAAGTCCCGCCTCGTTCAATCCTTCCGCCACGAACTCCTTCTGTTCGACGGCAAATCCGACATATCCATAACGAGCGGAAAAGCTCATCCCGTCCGTCCCTCCCGGGACAAACGACTGTTGCGTATATCCTCGCGGCACCACCACATAACAACTGTTCAAATTACTGCCTCCCCATTCTATGGTCCGGGCGGCAATACAAGCCCCATCTTTTGCCCTGAGAGTGATGCCGGTACAAGCCTCCACCGATTGAAGCGAAAAAATCATCGCCACTCCCCAACAAGTTGCAATGATCGATAAAATTCTTTTTTTCATAATGCAAACATTTTGCGTACTTCATAAAGATAACTAAATTATTGGATCTCTACACAAATCATTCCCTTTTCATTCAAAAAATAACGGGAACGTTCCCATCATCCGCCCAGACAACTCTACCCAACATCTTCCATATCATGAATTTCTCATTTTTCAAATTATTTAACTATTTAGCATGATCCAACATCTCTTATTGTAAAATAAATCTTATCTTTGTAACTTGCAAAATAAATCTTTCTTTGTAACGTAACTAATCTACCCTACCGATGAAACAAACCCTGCTCTTGTTGTTGTTCACCGTATTGGCTTACACAAGTGTTGCCCAAACCGCCACATTACGGGGACGTGTCCTCTCGGCTACCGACAGTACGGCATTGGCAGGAGCTACGGTTATGACTCCGGATGGCAGTATCAACACCATGTGCGATGCCCAGGGAGTGTTCTCCTTAGGGAAAGTACCCCGTACGACCAAGACTATCCAAATCGTCTTCTTGGGATTCACTACCGCTGAAATCAAAATAGAGATCAAATCCACCTCTCTCGACGTGGGAAACATCTATCTGAAGGAAAATACGAATCAGATCGATGCTGTCGTAGTAAAGAGCGAGGCCCCGATATCAATCCAGAAAGCAGACACCACCCAGTTCAATGCGGCAGCTTTCAAAACCACTCCGGATGCCGATGCAGACGAACTGTTGATGAAAATGCCAGGAGTCGTGATTCAGAACGGTCGGGTAGAGGCCCAAGGCGAACCGATTCGTAAAATTTATGTAGACGGACGACTCTTCTTCGGCACCGACCCGATGACTGCCCTGAAAAACCTGCCGGCAGATGCTATCGAAAGCATCCAAATTTTTGACGAGCAAAGCGAACAATCCCGACTGATCGGATTCGACGACGGAAACAGTCAGAAAGCCATCAATATCGTCACCAAAACCAAAGATGGTAAAAGTACGTTATTCAAGGGCGAAGGGTCTGGCGGAACCGATCTGGACAACCGTGACCGCAAGTTCCGTTATCTGACAGGAGGTAATTTCTCGAGGTTCACCCCCAGCCAGAGAATCACCGTAACGGCATTGGCCAACAACGTCAACACCATGAAGTTCGGACAGAATGAACTGGCCGACGAAGTTCAGGTGGACAACAACGGGAACTTGAAAAACCAGCCTATGGGTGTCCAACGCATTACAGGGGTGGGTATGAACTACTCGGCTGAAACGAAAAAAATCCGATTCTCAGGAAACTATTTCTACGACAACAACCGCAACGATCAGAACAACCACAGAGAAAACGACTATTTTCCCGATCCTCGGGGCTTATTCCAAAGCAAGCATGTCTCCAATGACAATCAGTCGTTGGCCACCAATCACAACAATCGGATGTATTTCAGACTGGAATGGAAGATCAACAGCAACAACACATTCATTCTCTCTCCACGAATCAATGTCCAGAAAAACAACCGTACCGAATTAGGCGAATCGCTCACTCTTCAAAGCAAAACTTCCGACATCCCGACCGATTCTGCCAAGCGCAACACTACCCGTAATCTGACCGACAATCTCAACTATTCAATCTCGGGTAACGCCACTTTCGCCCACCGATTCCCCTCAAAAAAAGGCCGTTCGATCTCCGCCAATCTCTATTACATGATCAGCGACCGAGATCAGGACCGGCTTCAACATGACTTGGATCGTGCCAGCTACAGAAAAACCAGCGAAGGAGTCTACGATTGGGTGGAAAGTTCCAATCCGATCGACCGTCTGACCACTCAATCTACCACGAACAATCAACTCAAATTGCGTCTGACCTATGCGGAACCTTTCGCCAAACGCCATCGGATCCTCATCAATTATGTAATGAGCAAGGATTGGGGTGCCACCGACAAACAGGCTTACAATAATAAATACAGAAAAGAACCTGATCATCTGCCCGAATACAGTGTCAAAAATTCCTCTCAGAGCAACAGCATGGATCGCGACTACAACACCTACGGAGGGGGTATCGGCTATGCCTATTACAGTAAAAAATACACTCTGAACACCACGGTCGACTTTCAAAGCATCCATCAGAAAAGAGAGGAATTCGAGCCCATACCCGATAAAAACAAGCAAACATTCTTCGATGTGCAGCCGACACTCACGTTCCGTTACTCACTCGAGAAGAGCCGTTATCTGAAGATCCAATACCGCGGACGTACCATCTTGCCACGAATCGACCAGATGCAGAACTATGTCAACAACAATTCACCCACCAATGTCCGAGTAGGTAATCCAGACCTGAAGGAGGGCTATCAACACACATTGAATCTTTTTTACAACGGATCTAATATCCGTAAATCGCGCAACCTCACACTCACACTCAATGCCATAACCCGTTCTAATTTCGTGGCCAACAGCACGGAAGTGATGCCGCACGATACGATCATCTATCCCTCCGCCGCAAAGACTCCTGGAACCGGAGTAGAAGTAGAAGAGGGTGCATTCGTACGACGCTATGTCAATCTGAACGGATATATATCCATTCGTACCTCGGGAACCTACAGCATGGCTGTCAAACCGATCCGGAGCAATGTCAATCTCTCGTTGAAATACAACTTTATCCGCACCCCGTCGATCTACACCTATCTCAGCTATGCAAACATCCACTCGGGCGGAGTACGGGTCGGCATCACCAGCAATATCTCGGAAAACGTAGACTTTAACTTCTATTCCAATACGGCTTTCAACTACACCCGTAACTCGGCTAAGGACAATGTCTCGTTCCTCAATCAAAACCTGTACTACTCGATGAGCGTCATCCTTCCGCTCGGATTTACCTTCAATACACTGGCCACATGGAAATATTACACCAGCTCCAGTTCGACTAACTTTACCAGCTCCTTCTTCCTGCTGGATGTGGGTATCGGCAAGAAAATATTCCGCCATCAGAACGGCGAATTCCGTATCACGGCCTACGATCTGTTGAACCAAAACCGCAATCTGCTCCACTACGTCTACGACGATCGGGTTTCTGATGTACAGACCAATACACTGGGAAGATATATTCTCGCACGCTTTTCGTATCGCTTCAACTCCATGGTACACGGGAAGAAACGGGCTTCGAAGATGCCTGCCGGCGAAAATTTTCAGGAGATTGATCTGAAGGATTTGAAAAAAATGAGTAATTTGCCGAAAAATTCGTCCGGATCCCCAGCGAAAAAATAATATTTGCCGGACGTTCTTTTGCGCTATGAGTGAAAGTAACAAGATATTACGCGGAGCCGAAACCGATCTGGAATTCGAAAATAAAATCCGACCTCAGGAACTGGACAGTTTCAACGGACAAGACAAGATCATCGAAAATCTCCGCATCTTCATCAAAGCAGCCCTGATGCGTGGCGAAGCGCTCGACCACGTATTGCTACATGGCCCCCCCGGACTTGGCAAAACCACACTGGCAGGCATCATCAGCAATGAAATGGGCGGAACACTGCGTGTAACATCGGGTCCCGTATTGGATAAACCGGGTGACTTGGCAGGATTGCTCACCAACCTTAATCCGGGTGACGTACTCTTTATCGACGAAATCCACCGCTTGAGTCCGATTGTGGAAGAGTATCTTTATTCGGCCATGGAGGACTACAAGATCGACATTGTATTGGATAAAGGACCCAGCGCCCGGTCGATTCAGATCGAGTTGAATCCTTTTACGCTGATCGGTGCCACCACACGTAGCGGACTATTGACCAGCCCATTACGGGCCCGATTCGGCATCCAATGCCACTTGGAGTACTACGACACGACAACTCTGGCCGGAATCATTCGCCGTTCGGCCTCCATTCTGGATATTCCGATCGATACCGAAGCTTCACGCGAGATCGCCCTCCGTAGTCGAGGCACTCCCCGTATCGCCAACTCGCTACTGCGACGTGTAAGAGATTTCGCCATGGTCAAAGGCGACGGACGTATTAATCTTGAAATCACCCGATTCGCCTTAGGCGCCCTCAATATCGATGCACGAGGACTGGACCGTATGGACCACAAAATCCTTTCGACCATCATTCACAAATTCAACGGAGGGCCGGTGGGAATCAACACCATTGCCACAGCCGTGGGAGAAGAGGGAGGCACAATCGAAGAGGTCTACGAACCATTCCTCATCAAAGAGGGTTTCCTGAAACGGACACCCCGGGGCCGGGAAGTGACAGAATTGGCTTACACCCATTTAGGGATCGTCCCGCCCGCCCAGGAGGGAACTCTGTTCTGAAACTCCCCACCCGTTGGCCAAAAAAGAATTATACAATCTATTTGATATGTCCGTTATAGATCAGATATTCGGCAATCTGTACGGCATTTAAAGCAGCTCCCTTACGAATCTGGTCGCTGACACACCAGAAAGTCAAACCGTTGGGATTACTCAAATCCTTACGGATACGTCCTACAAAGACAGGATCCTCTCCGGCCAGGAAGAGCGGCATAGGATACTTTTTACGATCCGGTTCGTCCATCAAAACCACACCCTCTGCCTTGGCAAACGCCTTACGGGCCTCCTCGACGCTGATCGGTCGCTCAGTCTCCACCCACACGCTCTCGGAATGGGCACGCATAACCGGAACCCGTACACAAGTAGCACTCACAGCCACATCCGAATGCATAATCTTACGCGTCTCGTTGTACATCTTCATCTCCTCCTTCGTATATCCGTTGTCAGTGAAGACATCCACATGCGGAATCACATTATAGGCCAGCTGATAGGCAAACTTCTCCACCGTAGGTTCCTTGCCCTCGATCAATTCACGATATTGATTCTCCAATTCGGCCATGGCCGAAGCTCCGGCTCCACTGGCTGCCTGATAAGTAGACACATGCACCTTACGGATATGGGAAAGATCTTCGATCGCCTTGAGCGCCACCACCATCTGGATTGTCGTACAGTTCGGATTGGCAATCACATTGCGCGAAGGATTCACTGCATCGCGAGGGTTCACCTCAGGAACGACCAGGGGTACATCCTCATCCATACGGAATGCACTCGAATTGTCGATCATCAATGTCCCGTGTTTGGTGATAGTCTTCTCGAACTCCTTGGAAGTTCCGGCTCCGGCCGACACGAAGGCAATATCCACTCCTTTAAAATCGTCGTTGTGCTGAAGCAGTTTCACCGTGATATTCTTACCCTTGAACGGATACGTTCTTCCTGCACTGCGCGAGGAGCCGAACAGAAGCAGTTCATCCATGGGAAATGCGCGTTGTTCGAGCACCCGAAAGAACTCCTGGCCCACCGCGCCGCTGGCACCGACAATAGCAATTTTCATGATTGGATCGTAATTGTTGGAATTTATGATTGATTGTCTGTTAATCGAAAAATTCATCGCCACCCTCCTCCGGCGCAGGTTCCACGGCAACCTCACTGTCACACTCGTAAGTAACCGCACCCACAGGCAAGGGGAACGTATCGGTCTGTTTAATACCTAATCTCGGATCGGCATACACCCGTTGCATAAACTTGCCATAGATCGGCAGTGCCATCACCGAACCTTCGGCCCTTGAATAGAGATGCACACTGCGATCCTCGCCACCGACCCACGCACCGGCCACCAGCTTGGGTGTCACTCCGATAAACCAGGCATCCGAATTGTTCTGCGAAGTACCGGTCTTACCTCCCATATCGCCCGTAAACTTGAACATCCAGCGTAAACGACCGGCCGTTCCGGCATTCACCACATTCTTAAGCATACCGAGCATCGTATAAGCCGTTTGTTCACTGATCGCATCGTTCGAGGTGGGGGTAAACGAAGCTATCAGATTCCCATGACGATCTTCGATCCGCGTAACAAAAATCGGATCGGTATAGACCCCTCGATTGGCGAACGTAGCATAGGCACTCACCATCTCGTAGAGCGAAACGTCTGGAGTCCCCAAACAGAGCGCATACACCGGATCGATATAGCTGTGAATACCCATCTTATGGATAAAATCGGCTACCGCAACGGGTTGTTTGGCCTGTTTCATGATCCAGGCCGAGTAGTTATTCCTACTGTTGGCCAGCCCCCATTTCAAAGGTTTGAGAGCGCCGTCATATACCACATTTCCGGCTTCCTTCGGTGTCCAGGCATCGCCCGTATCAGTCTCGATCGTAGTGGGGAGATTTGGCACCAAAGTACATGGGTTGTACCCCAAGTGTTCGATGGCAAAGGTATAGATAAAAGGTTTGATGGTCGACCCCACCTGCCGTTTTCCCTGCCGAACCATATCATACTTGAAATAACGGAAATCGGGACCTCCCACATAAGCCTTCAGATGTCCAGTCGAAGGATCGAGAGCCATGAACGAACAACGCATCATCCGTTTGTGATAGAGAATCGAATCGCGGGGAGTCATCACCGTATCGATATCCCCCTGATAACTGAACACTCTCATCTCCACCGGGGTATTGAATACCTCGTCAATTTCGGCCTGCGAAGCGCCCCGAGCCTTGAGAATCCGATAACGGTCCGTATAGCGCATCGCACTACGGATAATTTTCTCCTCGCCCTCCTTATCTACGCCGATAAAAATTTTTTTGGTCCGTTTAAACTGACGTTCCATAGCCGGCTGCACCTCTTTCGACATCTGCTCCTCGACAGCCTTCTCAGCATATTGTTGCATAGTCGAATTGATGGTAGTATAGATCTTCAATCCATCCCGATAGATGTTGTAAGGGGTGCCGTCGGCCTTCATATTCTTATTACACCAACCGTAGAGAGGATTGTTTTCCCACTCATGGACAGCCTGTTGATAGTCCCATTCATTATAATAATCCGCTGCTTCGGGACGTCGGGCGGTCATCACCGTACGCAACATCTCCCGGAAATAGGTTCCGCTTCCCTTGTTGTGAGAGACGGGATGATAATCGAGCGTTATCGGCAGAAGTTTAAGCGAATCGCGCTGGGGAGCAGTCAGGTAACCATTGGCCTCCATGCGGTCGATCACCGTATTGCGACGTGCCAAGGCTCTTTCCGGATTCCGGACAGGACTGTATCGGGTAGGCGCATTCACCACTCCTACGAGCAGGGCAGCCTCTTCGACACTCACTTCCGAAGGCTGTTTATTAAAAAACGTCTGAGCGGCCGATTTGATACCATAAGCATTGCTACCGTAAGGCACGATATTGAGATACATGGCGATAATCTCCTCTTTCGTGTAGTTGTACTCCAATTTAACGGCCGTGATCCACTCCTTGAGTTTGGCGAGTACCAGTTTTCCGTTCCGTGAAAAGGGGTTGGAATAGATCGACGTATCGCGAGGGAAGAGATTCTTGGCCAGCTGTTGAGTAATCGTACTACCACCACCCTGGCTGCGATTTCCCAATGCCAGAGTCTTCACTCCAACGCGTGCCAGCGAAATAAAGTCGATCCCCGAATGGGAATAAAACCGGGAATCCTCCGTAGAGATGAGGGCGGCCACCAGATTGGGGGAAATTTCGTCGTAATCGACATACGATCGGTTCTGCACATAGAACGAGCCTATCATTTCGCCATCTTCGGAATAGATCTCGGTCGAGATGTTGCTTTTGGGGTTTTCCAGCTCCTCGAACGAAGGGAGCTTTCCGAAAAGTCCTACTGCCGTAAGCAGCAACAGAAACAACAACAAAGCGAAAGGCGCCGTAACGATGATCCAAAACCATTTGACGGCTTTGGGGGTCTGAAGCGTATCGATGATTTTTTTTCGATCCATGTCTTTCGTTTTCCTGACAAAGGTACAATTTTATCCGGAAATATAACGTACAGTTCTCCCCTATATTTTACAAAGGTTTACAACGGAATCGCCAAATTAACCCCGAATACGCAACCTTTACGATCGCTGGGTTTATAGAGTGAAAGACCGAATGCGGTGGTGGCAGGAGACGGAGTACGCAACAGATTCAGATCGAAAATCAGTTCTCCGCCATAAGAGTAGACATTACCCATTCTTCCCTGATGATTCTGATACCGGGCATAATCGCCGATCAGATTGAGTCGAATCCGTTTGAAGTATACGATCGAAGAGATTCCGCCATCCGGATAACAGAGCGGAAATTGATAATCGATCGAAGTACCCAGATAACGTCGCGGAGCAATATCATAATTGGCCCCCCGGGGATAGACCTCCTTCTGCCGGTAATTGTAGATCCCGGCATGCTGATACTGGTAAGCCGCTCTCAATCGGAGGCTGTGATGAAGGGCCACGCCGGGCAGATATCCCCGCACATAGGCACTCCACAACTTACCGAAATTCTTATTGAAAGGATCGGACACGGAACTCAACCGGACAGCGTACCCCCATCGAGGCAGAAAATCCCGATGTGCCATACGCACATTGTCTATATATTGCAGAGAGACCGAAAGTTTCTGCATGCCATGGTCGTAATCTTTCCCGATCGGGTCATAAAGCAACGCATTGTTATGAGAGAGTTCCACATCGGGGGTGAG
>CALVFY010000022.1 GCA_944326945.1 uncultured Rikenellaceae bacterium | reverse complement strand
GCGGGGTGGAGCAGTTGGCAGCTCGTTGGGCTCATAACCCAAAGGTCGGAGGTTCGAGTCCTCCCCCCGCTACTAAAGCGGACAATTCTTTCGAATTGTCCGCTTTTCTATTTTCCGAATTTTCCGCTTCCGATCCTCCATACGGAAGAGAGAACACGTTTGTTGCCCGTTTTTTGCATATCACCCGTACGGGACAGAAAATATCCGGATAATTCGTATATTTGCAACCAATATCGATGGAATCGCCGATGGACATATTCCCCATATCCGGCCTGAACGACAAGGACAAAGGAGCCTGGAAGGTTCTTTTCGACCATTACTATCCGGCCTTGTGCAACTACGTTCAGCACATGCTCGGCGACGGAGAGAGCGCCAAGGACATCGTCCAGGAAATTTTCGTGAACATATGGAAATCCGACCGGCGGTTCGTGAGCGAACGCGAACTGACCCGATACCTGTACCGGGCGTGCTACAACAACACGCTGATCTTCCTGCGCAACAACAATATCCGCAACGGTATCCTCGAAAAAATCGGAGCCGAACAGTCCATATCGACCGAAGAGCTTTATGCGGTCACTCTCCGCGAGGAAGTACTCCGCCAACTGTATGTCCATATCAACAACCTCTCCCCGGAACAGAGGAAAGTCATCCTGCTCAGCATCGAAGGCTACTCGTGGGAAGAGATCGCACAAAAACTGGAGGTCAGCATCAATACCGTCAAAACCCACCGCAGCCGGGCTTTCAAATACCTCCGGTCAAAAATGCGCAACAAAATGTATCTGTTGCTGCTTTGGTAACACGCCGACGGGACCAGACGGTGTTTCATCCTTAACATTTCCACAAAATTTCGTCCCAAACGCATTTTTTCGCCTTCGATGTCATTTAAAAAACGAAGTTATGTATTATATAAATTGTCATAACCTCGCTTATAATGAACGAACGATTTTTCGACGACGCGGAACTACTGCGGAAATCCCTGACGGGAAAACTCTCCCCGAAAGAGGAAGCACGCCTGAACGAAATGCTCGGCAACCCGGCCCTGAAAAAGGTGTACAGAGAACTGCACGAGAAAAAATTCCTCGACAGGGAGTGGAACCACTACGCCGCCTTCTCCCCGCGGGAAGGTTATCTCGCTTTCGAAAACCGCCTCCTGAAGGAACGGCTCCGCCGAACAGTCCGGTGGGCTTCGGCCGCCGCCGTCCTGCTGGTCGGCCTCGTCTCCTCCGCGCTGTTGCTGCTCACGAGAGAACCCCGACAGGAACTCTCCCACGCCGAAATCATACCGCCCGGATCTCCCAAAGCCACGCTGACGCTGGCCGACGGCAGCCGCGTGGACATCACGCCCGAACAACCGACCGCCCTGCAGAAAGACGGGGTAAACATTCTTTCGGAGGGAGGTACACTGTCCTATTCGGTCGAGGAGCCGTCACAGAGCACCGTATACCATGAACTGAAAATTCCCGCCGGCGGAGAGTTTCATTTCGTGCTGGGCGACGGAACGCAGGTGTGGCTGAACGCCGGGACGATCCTCCGATATCCGGCCGGCATGACCGGAAAGGAGCGCAGGCTCTATCTCTGCGGCGAAGCCTATTTCGATGTCAAGAAAGACGGGCGTCGTTTTCTGGTCGACACGGAAGCCGGAACGATCGAAGTACTCGGAACGGAGTTCGGAGTGACGGGATATGCCGACGAAGACCGCCTCACCACCACCCTGTTGACGGGAAAGATACGGTTCACCACCCGCAACGGCGATTCGATCCACCTCTCGCCCGGCGAACAGATCGTCACACTGAACGACGGCCGGACCCTGAAACAGCAGGTGAACGTCGAGGAGTTCGTGGGCTGGAAAGACGGTCTCTACGTCTTCCGGGAAAAACCGCTGAAAGAGATCATGAACACGTTCGAACGCTGGTACAACGTTTCGGTCGTATATGCCGACGAGGCGATCGGAGAGAGGCGTTTCACAGGGAACGTCCGCCGGTACGACAACATCAATGTGTTCCTGGAGGCTCTGCGCGCCACCCGCGAAGTGAACTACCGGATCGAAGGATCGACCATCGAACTGACAACCATATAACCGACAGTCGGCGGATATTCCACTTCCTGCCGGCCGTCACCTTCCATATAATTATCTTAACCAACACTTACATGTAATGATGAAACGTTTACTTATGAAACGGAAATGCCGAAAGACTTTTTCCGGCCTCGTGAAGATGGGAACAGCGGTTCTGTTGTTCATGTGCATCAATCTCTCCGCGGCACACGCCCAGTCGGCCAAACAGGTGACCCTGGACATGCAGAACGTATCGCTCGAAAAGGTCATCGAAGAGATCAAAAAACAGACAGGCCAGAACTTTCTCTACACCGCCACTCTCTTCCAGGGAGTACAGCCGGTGAGCGTGAGGGCCACGAACGAGAACTGGGAAACGGTACTCGAAAGGGTACTTACCCAGAGAAATTTCACCTACAACATCAAAAACGGCATCGTCGTCATCACCAAACGTCCCTACCGGACTCCGTCGCAGACTCCGATCATGGCGGTCAAGGGCAAGGTGGTCGACACGAAAGGGCAGCCCATCCCGGGCGCGACTCTCTTTTCCGAGGAGACGTACCGAGGCACCACGGCCGACAACTCCGGCAATTTCATCCTCTTCCTGCCCAAAGACGCCACCATGTTCCAGGCATCGTTCGTGGGTATGCTGACCCAGTATGTCAAGATCGAACCGGGCAAAAAGGAGTACCGCATCGTCCTGAAAGAGAACATCAGAGAGATCGACGACGTAGTGGTGACCGGCTACCAGACAATCAACCGCGCCGACATGGTGGGTTCCTACTCCAAGGTCAAGGCGGACGATATCAAGATCGGGGCCTACTCCACCATCGACAAGATGCTCCAGGGGCAGATCGCCGGAATGACCGTACTCAACACGAGCAACCGGGTGGGAAGTTCCACATCGATCGAGATCCGGGGTACTTCGACCTTCCTCGGCAACTCCTCGCCCTTGTGGGTCGTGGACGGCATCATCCAGCCCGAACCGCTCAACCTGGAGGGAAACGCCTCGCTGATGAGTGAGTTGCGCACCATCATCGGCAACCAGGTGTCATGGCTCAACCCCGCCGACATCGAGAGCATCACCGTCCTCAAGGACGCTTCGGCCACAGCCATCTACGGATCGAGGGCTTCGAACGGCGTAATCGTCATCACCACCAAAAAAGCCACCACCGACCGGGTGAGCGTCAACTATAACGGAAGCGTCTCGATCACCAACCGCCCCAACTACGGCATGTTCAACATGATGAACTCGCAGGAGCGTATGCAGATCACCGACGAGGCGATCAACAGCGGCACCAGATACCAGTTCGAACCCATCAAGCAGTGGAACACCTACGAAGGTATCATCAAGATGATGAACGAGGGAGATATCTCGGAAGAGGAATACATCGCCCGCAGAAGGGAGCTCGAAACGGGCAACACCGACTGGCTCAAACTCCTGACCCGCCGGGCCATATCGCACAACCATAACGTCAGCGTATCGGGCGGTACCACCAAAAACAACTATCGGGTTTCGCTCAGCTACACAAAGGAAAACGGACAGGAGATCGGCAACGACAACGAACGCTACTCCGCCAACGTGGCGCTGACCAATACGCTGCACAAAAACGTACGGCTCAGCGCCTATATGAACGGAAGTGTCAGCAACACCTCGACGTTCACCGGCGTGGATCCGTTCAATTACGCCATCTCCACCAGCCGTGCCATTCCCGCCTACGAAAGCAACGGATCCCTGGCCTTCTATGACGTTTTCGGCACCTACCGGCTCAACGACACACGGGACAGCTTTGGCTACAACGTCATCAACGAGCGGGACAACAGCGGCGCGAACACGGAACGCAAGGACTACTCCTTCTCCCTCGACCTGGAGTGGAAAATCACCCCCTGGCTCACCTACCAGCTGCAGGGCGGCATGTCGATCAGCGATCTGAATGCCGAAAGCTACTACCTGGAAAAGACCAATTACATCGCCAAACAGTTCCGGGGATACGACTACAACGAATTCGGACCGGGAACGGACGAGTTCCAGGCGGCCATACTGCCCTACGGAGGCCAACTCTACACCAACAGCGTGTCGCAGCGCAGCTACAACGCCACCAACATGCTGAAATTCTCCAAAACATTCAAGACGGACCATCGGCTGAACGCCATGCTCGGCTTCGAGCTCCGTTCGACCACGGAAAAGGCCATTTCCAACACGGTATGGGGCTACACACCCGACCGGGGCAACAAACTGGCCATGCCCACCCCGTTGGATGAACTGGTACCCATCGGAAACGGACAGATACCTTCGGACTGGGGAGTCTTCAATGACCTCTATTCGAATCTGAATCCCTCCTGGGGCTACAACCCGAACGTCACCAATTTTGCCTCCTACTTCGCCACCGTAGCCTATTCGTTCAAGAACCGCTACGTGCTGAACGCCAACATCCGCAACGACATGTCCAACCGGTTCGGACAGAACGTGAACAAGCGTTTCGACCCCAACTATTCGTTCGGTCTGTCGTGGGACGCAGCCCAGGAACCCTGGATCAGAAACAACGCCAAATGGGTAGACATGCTCCGTCTGCGCGCCACCTACGGCATCCAGGGCAACGCTCTGACCAACCGCAGCAACGAACTGATCCTCGAATACGGCACGGTCGACAACCTCTACCAGCAATTCACCAACACGATCTACCAGCTGCCCAACTACAACCTCTCCTGGGAGAAGACCACGACCTGGAACTTCGGTCTGGACATGGGGCTTTTCCGCGCGGTCAACGTGATCCTCGAGTACTATTCGAGAGAGTCGAACGCCATCGTAACGCGCGACATTCCCTATCTGTACGGACTGTCCACGATGGACGTGAACGGCGGCATCATCAAGAACCGGGGCGTCGAAGCCACAGTGGAGTTTTTCCCTATCAACAAGAAAGACCTGTGGCTGATGGTCCGGCTGAACGCCTCGCGCAAC
Source organism: uncultured Rikenellaceae bacterium (assembly GCA_944326945.1). GTDB lineage: Bacteria > Bacteroidota > Bacteroidia > Bacteroidales > Rikenellaceae > Gallalistipes. The sequence continues at coordinate 36,550 of CALVFY010000022.1, read as the reverse complement.
TTCAACAAGGCGGGCGATCCGGTTTCGACCCCTACGCTTTACGAATTCCTCAACGGCAGCAGCAGCAAGATTCTCAAGGCGGGTTATCCCGTCTCCGGATTCTGGTCGTTCTCCTATGCGGGTCTGAGCCACGAAGACGGACATCCCCTGTTCAACCTGATAGACAAAGAGACGGACGCAAACATCGACCCCACGGAATTCCTCGTCTATTCCGGCCAGAGCACTCCCAACTTCACCGGAGGACTTCAGATCGACTTCCGTTATAAATCGTTCCTTTTCAGCAGCAACTTCTCCCTCCTGTTGGGAGCCAAAAAGCGCCTGCCCTCCCCCTACGAGGGATTCTCGAGTCAGGGACAGATGCCCTATCCGGAAGTCAACCTGAGCCGCGACCTGCTCAACCGGTGGAAAAAACCGGGCGACGAGGCGCACACCGACATTCCGGGCTTCATCACCGGCAGTGAATACCGATACACGCTGCCGAACACCGACAACATGGCGTGGATGGAGATGTGGAACTACTCCGACCTGCGGGTTGTGAACGGCTCGTTCCTGCGGTGCCAGCAGCTGATGCTGACCTGGCAGATGAAAGACGACTGGTGCAAGGATTTGGGGCTTCAGCGATTCCAGGCCAGCTTCAGCGTGGCCAATCCTTTCGTGATCGCCAGCAAACGCTTCGAGGGATTCGACCCGGAGCTCCCCGGCCAACAGGTCCGGGCCCGTATCTTCACTTTCGGTCTGAATATCGGATTCTAAAAAACACAAAGACATGAAAATCAATCTCAAAATAACGACCTTTTTGTTCACGCTGGGACTCTGCACCTCCTGCAACGATTTCCTGGAGCCCCAGTCACAGCAGTATTTCATCCCGCAAGACGTGCAAAGCATCGACGACATGCTGCTGGGAACCGCCTATCCCCGGCCCTCCGAACTCTATACCGACATCACCGCCATGCTGAACCTGCTGGACGACGACATCACCTTCACCATGCAGGAGGGAAGCGTCTACTCTTTCGACCTAAGCTCCATGCGGGCATCCCTGGCCATCTACTCCTGGCAGCCCGACATGTTTACCCAATACCGGGAATTTGCAGGATCTTATGGAGGATATTACCACAATCTGTGGCAGTACCATTACGAGCTGATCCTCGGCACCAATGCCGCGCTCGACTATGTGGACAGAGTGACCGGAGACGACAACGACAAGAACCGGGTGAAAGCCCAGGCCTATGCATTACGCGCATTTTATTATTTTAGTTTAGTAAATATTTTCGGAGAACCGTATAACTACAATCCGGATGCACTCGGCGTACCGCTGAAAACCAACAGCAACATCGAAGGCCTGGACGTCCCCAGAAACAGCGTCCGGGAAGTGTACGAACAGATCGTATCCGACCTGCTGAATTCGGAGAGATATTTCCAGTCGATCCCGAAATCCGAGCAGTACCGCCCCGACTACCGCGTCAGCCTGCCCATGGCGCAACTCCTTCTGTCGCGGGTCTACCTCTACATGGAAAACTGGAAAGGAGCGGCCGAATATGCCGAAAAGGTGATCCACGACTGGAGCTTCTCGCTGCTGGACCTCAATTCGCTGCCGGCTCCCGTCACGCCCGACGCTTCGAACAGCAGGACCTACTACGGGATCATCTCTCCCGATTCGCCCGAAACGATCTGGCTGTACGGGAAAACCACGGACTACTACAATTATGTAGGCAAAACGTTCAATTCCTCGGAGTTCGATTACAGCAACGGAGGACCGAGCGGCAAGTATTTCAACGCCTCCAAAGAGTTGCAAGCATCCTTCGGAAAGAACGACCTGAGAAAGGATTTCTATATTTTCAGGGAAAGTGCCTATCAGAAAGACTCCATTTTCCTGGCCTACGGCAAAGCGATTCCGTTCCTGCCCACCAGCAACCTGCCCGAATCGAGCTCTTTTGCCCGGGCATTCCGCCTGGCGGAAGCCTACCTGAACCTGGCGGAAGCGGCGGCCATGGACCCCGAACTGGACGACCAGACGGCGCTGGACGCTCTGAACGACCTGCTGGAAAAGCGAATCAAACAGGGCGAATTCACCCCGCTGTCGCTGTCCGATCTATCGGGTGACGCTCTGGTGGAAAGAATCCGCCGGGAACGCCGGGCCGAACTCTGTTTCGAGAACCACCGCTGGTTTGACCTGCGCCGCTACGGAATGCCGGAGATCACCCACCGGTACCGTAAAACGGATGCCTTGGGCAATTTTACAGGCCCGGCTGTCGTTCAGGTATTGACGAAAAACGATCCCGCCTATACGTTGCCGATCCCCGAAGAGGTATTGAGCAGAAACCGGGGTCTGGTTCAGAATCAACTGACTTCCGGAAAACAACCCGTAGAGTAACAACCCCATCAACACACGACAAACCATGAAAAATCGTTTTATTTATCTGATATTGGCAGGAACCGCCCTGCTCTCCTCCTGTTACAAGGAGGACCCGATCACACCGTCCGATACGCCCATGATCGCCAACCGGTTCGAATTCCCGCAGGGAGACGCCGAATGGGACCGGTTCGCCGAAGAGATACACGATCAATATGGCGTATATCTGATCTACAAGGACATCGACTCCTTGGATCTGAACCGGAGCTGGTATTCACTGTACGGCAACAATTCCGGTACAGGACTGACCGACCAACAGGCCGAGGTCCACATGAACTTCATGAGAGACCATATTTTCCAGTATCTCAATCCTTCGGCCATAAAAGGGGTTTTCAAGCCGTTCTATTACCTGGTCTACAACTTCTACGGCTATTCCGCATCCAACTACGGCAACGCGTTCCTGCTGAATTACACCAGCGGAATCGACTTCTGGGTAAGTTCGATTTTAAACGACGACAACCCGACACTCTCCACCGATCCGGAAAAACTGAAAGAGTACCGGGTCAGAACGCTGATGCAAATTCTCCCGGAGGCCTACAACAAAGGCAAGATCACGGAGCCCGACGGATTCTTCGACAATTTCGACTTCCAAACGGAGATCGTCACCGGCAGCTATCAGCTGGACGATCCCAACCACTACTGGAAAAGGGGATTCCCCGGAGAACTCCCGGACGATGCCTATGAATTCAATTCCTATTTTTGGGGAACGATCTCCACGTTCACTCCGGCCTATACGTACAGGCTCTACCTGTTCCTGGGCATGCGCTACGACAATGAGGAGCTGGAAGCAAAATTCCCCTCGGCCGACTATCCGCTAATCCACACCTGCCGGAACATGGTGGTTGACCATCTGAGAAACGCCTACGGAATAGACCTGGAAGCCATCGAGCATGGTCCGCAGGAATAGAGGAAACACAAACGTCGGATTGCCGGAAGAATTTTCTGCTTTTGGCAATCCGACTTCCCAACCGCATTCAAACTTTTAATTTTTTTATATGAAAAAATCACTGATCCTGCTGACAGCCCTGCTGGCCGTCGCTTTCCAGCCGGAAGCCTCGGCCCAGTTGTTCGGAAAGAAAAAAGCCAAAGCCAAGACCGAAACGGAAACCGAAAAAAAAGAGGCGCCGAAACCCAGCGCCTACGAAAAGTTGCTGAAGGATGCCACCACGGCCAAAAGCAACTTCATCACCTTGCACAAGGTGAAAGAGAAACTCTATTTCGAAATTCCAATGACGACCCTGGGCCGCGAAATGCTGATGGCCTCCACCCTGACCGAGATCTCGGAACAGGCGTTCGGTACGGTAGGTTATAAGGAGAAAGACCCGCTCCACGTGCAGTTCATCCTGGAAGATTCCCTGGTCCTGCTCAAACAGCTGAACGTAGGGGTCACCGTCGACGGGGACAACTCCGCCATGAAAGAGGCCATAAACAAGAATTACGGCAGCTCCATTATTTCCAAGAACAAGATCGAAGCATGGAACAAAGACAGCACGGCCGTGGTGATCGACATGACCAGCATGTTCCTCTCCGACTACAAGCCCTTCAGTTTCCTGGGCAACTACGGCATTTTGAACGTAACGGGAAATTATAAGGGCGACAACTCCATGCTCGGCGAGATCAAGGCTTTCGACGACAACGTATCGATCAAATCGATCCTCTCCTACGACGTGTCGATCAAGTTCCTTTTCTTCACATTCGTCGATAATGAACCGGTCACCGCAAAGGTCACCCGGTCGATCCTGCTGCTGCCCGAAAAGAAGATGATGCCCCGCATCGCCGATTCCCGGGTGGGCGTTTTCCCCACGGACAAACTTCACTTCTCCACGAAACGGGACGGATCGCTCAACTACTCGTTCGCCAACCGCTGGAGGATAGAGCCCTCCGATCCGGAGGCCTACAAGCGCAGAGAGCTGGTGGAACCGGTCAAACCGATCGTGTTCTACATTGACAGCGCCTTCCCGGAAAGCTGGAAAGAACCTATCAAGGAGGGGACTCTGAGCTGGAACAAGGCCTTCGAAGCGATCGGTTTCAAAAACGCAATCCAGGTGAGGGATTTCCCGAAAGACGATCCGGAATTCGATCCGGACAACCTGAAATACTCCTGTATCCGCTTCCTTCCCTCGACCACCGAAAACGCCATGGGTCCTTCGTGGGTAGACCCGACCACCGGCGAGATCATCAATGCCACCGTACTGGTCTATAACGACGTCATCAAACTGACCAACCAATGGCGCTACGTGCAGACCGCACAGCTCGACCCGTCGATCCGGACAGGCAAGCTGACCGACGAGAAGTTGCGGGAGTCGCTGCAATACGTCATCGCACACGAAGTGGGACACTGTCTCGGCTTCATGCACAACATGGGAGCATCGTCCGCCTTCCCCGTAGATTCGCTCCGCTCGGTGACCTTCACCCAAAAGTACGGAACAACCCCCACGATCATGGATTACGCACGGTTCAACTATGTGGCCCAACCGCAGGACAAGGGTGTCAACCTGAATCCGCCCGCTCTGGGTGTCGGCGACTATTTCCTCGTCAAATGGAGCTATCAGCCCGTCGAAGGAGCCACTTCGGCCTGGGACGAAAAGGCCACCGTGGAGAGTTGGGTGGATGAAAAGGCCGGCGATCCGCTCTACCGGTACGGCCGCCAGCAGATTTTCGCCCGCTACGACCCGAGTGCCCTCGAAGAGGATCTGGGCGACGACCCGATGAAAGCGGGAGCCTATGGCATCGCCAACCTCAAATACATCCTGGCCAACTACAACGGCTGGGTGAAAAACGACGACGACTTCACCTACCGCGACGAAATCTATTCACACATCGTCAACCAATATTACCGTTACATCCGCAACGTGATGTACAACGTGGGAGGTATCTATCTGACCGAAGTGAAGGATGGCACAAAGGGAGACCGTCACCTCTCCGTCCCCAAAGAGGTGCAGAAACAGTCTCTTGCCTGGGTGATGAACGAATACCGTAACGCCGACTGGCTGAACAACCAGGAGCTGAGGAAAAACCTCTCCCTGTCTGTCGACCCGACCACGATCCTGCGCAACAAAGTAGCCTCCGATCTGAAGAAACTGGTCAAGAACGTCCTGCTTTCGGCCCACATCTCCGACAACCCCTACTCGCTTAAGGAGTTCATGAACGACCTTTACTTGAATGCGTTCGAAAACTCGCTGAAGGGACGCCGGCTCACCGCCGGAGACATGGCGCTGCAAAACTTCCTGGCCACCATGGCCATCGAACCGTTCGAAGATAAGAAAAGCGGCAGCCTGCTGTTGCTGAACGACCTGGCCTACACTCCCTCGGTGAATGAAATCATCGCGTACGACCTCGACCAGACCGGTCTGGTCAGAAAATACGCCGACCTGCTGCGCCGCGTCGAACAGGAAAAGGGCGAAGGATACGTAGCTGCCCAGATGCGTCTGAACAACTTCGGATATAGCTACGGATTCCTCCAGGAGGTTTCCACGAGCAGCATCGACAATTCAAAGCTCTACCTGCTCGACATGGCCTACAAGATTCAGAAGCTGGCCTCCTCGAAAGCAGCCACCACTTCCGGCGACGACAAACTGCACTATCAGGCCCTCCTGTTACAAATCAACAAAGTGCTGAAAAACAACAAATAGGGACCGCTGGGTCCGAAACAGAAAAGGCATCCGCATGGATGCCTTTTCTGTTTCATGCACGTCCCGATCCCGAGGATCCTGACCGCTACCGCACCTCAGTAAACTACCCTCCGGGCTTCGATCAGATTCCGTTCGGGCAGGGAGGTTTCCGTTGTCCCTCCTTCGCTTCGGACCGGAACCGATCCCTGCGAGGAGAGAGAGCCGGCCAAGGCTTCGTCACCGCCCGCCAGCCGGGCGAGTGCACGGCGAAGCAGGAGATCGGTTTCCGTATCGCCAAACGCCCCGATATCGGGACGGTCGTAGGTGGCTTCGGCCAACTCGGGCAGTTCCGGCACGATACCTTTCTCGTAACCGGACACCTTGTTCCGATCATAGATTCGAATCGTGATCGGATGCACCTCCCATTCGTAGCGGCTGTTAGAGATCTCGACCCCTCCGACGTTCTTTCCCACCGTAGTCTCTCCCACCACAATCAGATCATCGCCATAATAGGGTTTCAGTCCATGAATTATCAGCTCACTGGCCGAGGCCGTATTCTCCGAAGTGATAATACACAGACGCTGTATATTCGCATTATAAGCCCCTATTTCAGCCTCCGTCAGGAATCGCTCCGCCTCGAAAGCCGATGGATTCCCGAAACTGCGATTATACTCCTTATAGACCAACACCTGTCCCAACATATCCCGTCGTGCGATCAGACTGGCCAAATGTCGGGCCATGGTCAGCTCCCCTCCTCCATTATAACGCAAATCGAGAATCAACTGCTCGACCCCCGACTCTTTAAAACGGAGAAAAACCTGATCCAATTCATTTTGAAAACAATTGCCATCGCCGGGAGTAAAGTGATTGAACACCAGATATCCTGTCCGGAGAGCCCCCTCCAGCACATCACTGTAAAGAATCGGAGTATCGTAATATTCCCCCTTTTCGAGAGTCACCTCTTTTTGTTGCGGATAATTAAAATGAAGAGTCACACGCTGGGCACTCATCAACGACGAGTAGACCGACATACTCATCGGCATGGTTGATGCATCGATGCCATTAAAACGATCGCCCCGCTGAATACCGGCCCGATCGGCAGGAGAATCGGGCAGTACATAGAGTACCTGACAAAATCGGATACCATCGTTCCCGGTAAAATAACGCACATCGAATCCGAAATCGATCTTCTTTGTATCAGAGAGTAAAATTCCGCTCCGGGTCGAAGGCCCCACATATTTCAGCGCCGAAAAACGGTCGCCATAAGTGTCATTACTCACCGACACCGAATGGTCCGCACGATAACGAAGCGTTTCGAAATAGTTCTCAGGGGTCAGCGAAGGATCGGTCTCTTCGAAAGAACTCATCTGAGAACTCCAAAGATAGTTCTCCCTCATGGTCTGATGGACCCATTGATTGATCTTGTCGATATCCCGGATTACGGACTGATTCTCCCTACAACCCACAAAAGTCAACAAAACCACCATCCATGCTGCGATTTTTCTCCCCGACGACATAGTACACTCCAAAGTTTCTCCGATTTTTAATTTCAGTCGTAAAAGTAATCTAAAAACGACAATTATTTCAAACCATTATGAAATTTCCATTATATTTTCTATATTTAGGAACCTAAATCTAAAACTTTAAAACCATATCGGCGATGAAGACATATCAAACCAACGAAATCAAGAACATCGTGTTGATCGGAGCGCCGGGCTCCGGTAAAACTACCCTTGCTGAAGCTATGGCCTTCGAGGGTAAGGTTATAGACCGCAGGGGTAGTATAGAGACGAACAACACCCTCTCCGACAACACCGAGTTGGAACACCTCTACAAACGCTCGATCTATCCGACGATCCTCTTCACGGAATTCATGGGACGTAAACTCAACATCATCGACACCCCGGGATCGGACGACTTCTGCGGCGGTCTTTTCTCCGCATTCAAAGTGGCGGACGTCGGTGTCATGGTCTTCAACGCTCAAAACGGATTCGAAGTGGGTTCAGAAATCCAGGCCCGCTATGCCCGTGCCCAGGAAAAACCGATCATCGCTCTGGTCAACCAACTCGACGCCGAAAAAGCCAGTTGGGAAGCCACCATGGAATCTATCAAATCCTCTTCGCACGTAAAACCGGTCATCGTACAATATCCGGTCAACCCGGGTCCCGGTTTCGACACGTTTATCGACGTGCTGATGATGAAAATGTATAAATTCAAGGACGATACCGGCATCCGCGAAGAGATGGAAATCCCCGAATCGGAGATGGAACGGGCCAAAGAGTTGAATAATACGCTGGTAGAGGCCGCCGCCGAAAATGACGAGGGTCTCATGGAACTCTATTTCGACAAAGGCAGTCTCACCCAGGACGAAATGCGTTCAGGACTGAAAATCGGTCTGGCCAAACGCGACCTGATGCCCGTATTCTGTGCCTCGGGCAAAAAAGATATCGGGACCAAACGATTGATGGAATTCATCATCAACGTAGCTCCCGGCCCTCTCAAAGCACCTAATTTCCGCACCGTAGAGGGAGAAGATATTGCCGCCGACACAGAAGGTCCGGTAGCATTGTTCGTATTCAAAAGCGCCATCGAACCTCATCTGGGTGAGATCAGTTATTTCCGTCTGATTCGTGGCAAACTTACCGAAGGAATGGAATTGCTGAATACCCGCACCGGAAACCGAGAGAAAATCTCCCAGCTGTTCGCCGTAGCTGGGAAGAATCGGATCAAAGTCAGTGAAATGATGGCAGGTGACATCGGTTGCACCGTCAAACTGAAAGGAACCAAAACAAACGATACGCTCTGTGCCCCATCGGCACCCGTAACGATCGCCCCGATCGTCTTCCCCGAACCCCGTTACCGTGCCGCCATCCGTTCCACGAAAACCGGAGAAGACGAAAAATTGGGCGATGCACTCAACAAAGCCCGTTACGAGGATCCGACGATTCTGGTGGACTACTCCAAGGAACTCAAACAGACCATTATCCAGGGCCAGGGCGAACACCATCTGAATATTCTGAAAACCACGCTGGCCAACCAATACAAAATCGACGTAGAGTTCTTCGCCCCGAAGATTCCCTATCGCGAAACCATCACCAAAGTGGCCGCAGCCGACTATCGTCACAAGAAACAGTCGGGAGGTGCCGGGCAGTTCGGCGAAGTACATCTGGTGATCGAACCCTATTATGAAGGAATGCCAGAACCTTCGAAATACAAGATAGACGGTCGGGAATTGATGGTAAACATCAAAAACAAAGAGGAATATCAACTCGAATGGGGAGGTATGCTCCAATTCTACAGTGCCATTGTAGGGGGTGCGATCGACGCCCGCTTCCTGCCCGCCATCCTCAAAGGTATCATGGAAAAAATGGACGAAGGTCCGCTTACGGGATCCTATGCTCGCGACATCCGCGTAGTGGTATACGACGGCAAGATGCACCCGGTGGATTCGAATGAAATCTCTTTCAAACTGGCCGGACGAAACGCCTTCAAAGAGGCCTTCAAAAAGGCCGGCCCGAAGATCATGGAGCCTATTTACAGCGTTGAAGTACTCGTTCCCTCGGACAAGATGGGTGACGTGATGAGCGACCTGCAAAACCGCCGGGCCATGATCGAAGGCATGACCTCCGACAAGGGATTCGACCGTTTGACGGCCCGTGTTCCGCTGGCAGAGATGTATCGCTACTCCACCACTCTCAGCTCGCTCACCAACGGACGAGCTACCTATACCATGAAATTCGCCTCCTACGAACAGGTTCCGTCCGATGTTCAGGAGAAACTACTCAAGGCCTACGCCGACACGGACAAAGACGAATAATCTCGATACAACCTTTTTTGGAGACCGTCCTCGCAATGAGGACGGTCTTTTTCTATAAAACGGACCATATATCCGTGAAATTCCAACACCTGTTCATGACTTTTCCAACAAATAGACTATCTTTGCAGAGGAGGAATAATATCTTATGCGCACATTTTTTGCCTATTTCACAGGATTACTGCTCGGCTTGCTGTGGATCACAGCAGGCATAGGACTTCCTTCTTCCGTTGCACCCACATCTCAAGTCTCCGAATCGGAGTATATCGCCTGTGTGCATTCGCAAAACGAGGATCCTCCCTCGATTGCCGATCTGAAACAAAACATCCAATTCATAGAACACTCCGGACGTGTCCGAATCAACACTCCGGAACGATGCAAAACCCTGGTTCGATACCATTACATCCATTGGGACGGATCGTCCAATTCCTTCCATACAGACCACAATACTATAAGACAATATACACAATACCTGTCTTTCAAGCCGATATTTTTCTCCGGACGATCCGTAGACTATCATGTGTTCGCCCTGAGAAAAATCCTTATTTAATCGCTTGTTTTTTCACCAACAGGATAGCCTCTCCTATCCGGCAGCCCCGTTCAACCAAGAAAGAGGAACGGTGTTGTTTCTATTTCCATTCTATCAACCATTTAACGTGAAAAAACATTATGTACCCAGAATATCAATCCATTGACGAAACCATCTATTCCATTGACCCGACCAACATTGTCCGCAAAAAGAAAAGTCCATTGGCGGCCATATTCTTTCTTCTTGTCGGAGCCGGATTATTCGTCATCAACTATGTAGTACCCAGTATCTATTCGAGCCCCAATCTCTCTTCCGCCATATTGATGATCGGGACTATCCTGGGACTGATCGGTGCCATCAAACTGTTGGTTGCTCTTTATGGAAAATCGGCTATTCCCGTCTACAAACCTTCCGGAGAGCAGCTCAAACGCTACGAACTCTTTTTCGACACAACCTATCGCGACGCCGTCAACAAATATGTGAAAGCCGGAGATTTCGACTCACTGTTGCATTTGCCTCGCAACGCAAGTTCCGCCATTCTTGTCGTGATCTATAAGACATCAACCGGAGACATCCTGCTGGCACAGGTACTCGAATACGTCCCCTACCACCACAAACCGGTAACCGATACGCTCGTATTCACCAAATCCGATTATACTCTTTCCGAAAGCCTGGCTTAACTCTTCCTATTCAATACAACGATCCCCGACGTGATATCGTCGGGGATCGTTGTATATTACATTCCGGAAAAAAATCCCTCTATTACAATTTATCTCCATAAGCAAGATCGCCTGCATCTCCGATTCCCGGCACGATATAAGACTTCACCGTGAGTTCCTGATCCACCGCAGCACTCCAAATGGTCATCTTCTCCTGGGATACATGCTTTTTCACATACTCGATTCCCTCTTCACTGGCAATAACCGATGCCACATGCGTGTGACGAGGGGTTCCTCCTTTTTCGAGCAGGGCATTGTAAGTCAATACAAGCGACGTTCCCGTGGCCAACATCGGATCGACCAACAACAGCACCTTGTCCGTCAAGTCACAACAGGAGATATACTCCACCTTCACGTTGAAAGTCCCATCCTTACTATACTTCCGATAGGCCGATACAAATGCGTTCTGTGCCCCATCGAAGTAGTTCAGAAATCCCTGATGATAGGGTAATCCGGCCCGCAGGATAGTCGCAATCACAACCTGGTCGTCGGGTAGAGCCACCTCGGCCTCTCCGAGCGGCGTCTCCACGGAGATCGTACTGTAACGCAATGTCTTACTGATTTCGTAAGCCATCACCTCTCCCACCCGTTCCAGATTACGTCTGAAACGCATACTGTCGGTCTGAATATTCACATCGCGCAATTCGGCGACAAATTTGTTGAGAATCGTGTTCTGCTGATCGAGGATATGCAACATTGTCTATCTGTTTAAGTAGAGTAAAGTTACAAATTTAGGCCGAACCTCCAAACGGATCAATACAAAAAGTTATTGAACGGGAATCTTCCTGCATGTATCTCACGAACCATACCATACAGATCGCGACGCAATTTGTCGATACCGATCCGCTCCTTGGCCGAAATAAAAATACAGGGCGTATTGGCCTTGGCTATCCAACTATTCTTGAGGTCGTCCAGGGTGCGATTCTCCCGGGTGGCCGGTGTCAGATCATCCTCATCCTTCGGCACACACGTATAGGCATCCACTTTGTTGAAGATCAGAAAGACAGGTTTATCTCCTGCCCCAATCTCCTGAAGGGTCTGTTTGACCACCTCCAGCTGTTCCTCAAAATTGGGATGCGAAATGTCCACTACGTGAAGCAAAAGATCGGCTTCACGGACTTCGTCGAGCGTGGATTTGAACGACTCCACCAACTGATGAGGCAACTTGCGGATAAATCCCACTGTGTCCGAAAGCAGAAAAGGAAGATTGTCGAGTACCACTTTACGCACCGTGGTATCGAGCGTAGCGAAAAGCTTGTTCTCTGCAAACACCTCGCTTTTGCTGATCAGATTCATCAACGTCGATTTCCCGACATTGGTGTAACCCACCAGCGAAACCCGCACCAATGAACCTCGATTACCCCGTTGTACGGCCATCTGACGATCGATCTTCTTGAGATCTTCCTTGAGTTTGGCGATCCGATTACGCACGATTCGCCGGTCGGTCTCTATCTCGCGTTCTCCGGCACCACCTCGGGTACCCGTACCTCCCCGTTGACGCTCGAGGTGTGTCCACATACCCGCCAAACGAGGCAACAAGTATTCATATCGGGCCAATTCCACCTGTGTTTTGGCATAAGCCGTCGTCGCCCGGCTCACAAAAATATCGAGAATCAGACTGGTTCGATCCAAGATGCGCCGACCGATCTCTTTCTCCAGATTCCGGGCCTGAGAAGGCGACAGCTCATCGTCGAAAATAACCACATCAATATCCTGTTCCTGCACGTAGGCCACGATCTCTTCCAGTTTACCGGGTCCCACAAAGGTCCGATTATTCGGCATCGACAATTTCTGCACGAAACGAGTTTTTGTCTCAATATCGGCTGTTTCGGCCAAAAACTCCAGCTCGTCGAGATATTCCGTCACCTGCCGTTCATTCTGCGTATCACGGGCCACCGCAACCAATACGGCTCGTTCCCGTTCGCACACTCTATTGATCATACTTATATAGTCAAAAAAGGAGGGTACCCCTCAACGGATACCCTCTTATTCACACATTCTATCCATTCCGGGAGCCCGTCTTTCCAGCCCCCCGTGGAACTAATTCTGAATCTTGAACTGCACCGGAAGCGTATATTTTACACGCACCGGAGTACTCCGTTGTTTACCGGGAGTCCATTTCGGCGACATCTGCAGCACACGAATGGCTTCGTCCGAAAGAGAGCGGTCGGGACTCTGCAACACCGTAATATTGGTCAGCGAACCGTCTTTCTCGATCACGAACGAAAGGGTCACGTTACCGGAAATTCCGTTCTCTGCTGCGATAGTCGGGTATTTAATACGCTCCATCACCCACTCACGGAATTTAGTCAAATCACCACCCATGAAGGTAGGCATCTCTTCGGCTACGATAAAAGGCTCATCAGCTTCCGCGGCCTCTTCGGTTACACCCACCTGCTGAACGACGATCGCATCTTCCGAGAAGTCGCTAAAATCGAATTCTGTTGTAATCTTAACATCGTTCTTCACCACATTGATGATGTCGGAAACGACAGCGATGGTCTGTTTAACCGGTTGGGCCGGTTTCTGGTCCTGACGGGTGATCTCCACGATCTCCTCCTCTACCGCAACAGTACCCATGTCCATTATCTCAACGACCTTTTCAGTCTGACTATAACTGAACGCAGCGATCATCAATGCGAGCGAAATGATCAGACCTATCTCCAGAAACAGACCCCGTTTATTCTGCAGATCGGCTTTAGGCGATTTTTTGATTTCCATGATTTGTATGTTTAATTTTTAAGTTAAAACAAAAATAAATATGGCATTTCTTGTTACAAAGATAGGAAAAAACATTTAATCCGATCACATTCGCCCATTTTTTTTCAACGAAATCAACAGAAAATAGCATCTGCAACATAAATTTCCTCCAAAACCCATGAAGATTTTCCAAAAAGTATTATATTTGCACTCTCAAACGGGGGATTAGCTCAGCTGGCTAGAGCGCTTGCATGGCATGCAAGAGGTCACGAGTTCGAATCTCGTATTCTCCACTAAGGAAGGGACTGTTTTCGGCAAGGGAACAGCCCCTTTTCAGTTTTACCATAATTTTTCAGAAACCGTTCCGTTTGTTACAAACACCAATTCCGTATAAAGTCCGACATCGAACACCTCTTTTTCAGACAACCTTCAATCCGATCCACATGGCGCAGCAGACTCTTTTCGGCATGACTCTCGACCAACTCCAGGCTATCGTCTCGGAATGGGGAATGCCCCGTTTCGCAGCGGGACAGATCGCCGCATGGCTCTACAGGAAAGGAGCGACCGGGATCGGACAGATGACCGATCTCTCCCTGCGGAATCGCACCCTGCTCGAAGAGCATTACAGCTTAGGGCTCACCCCCCCCTCGGCCGTTTCCGAGTCAAAGGACGGCACAAAAAAATATCTGTTCGAAACGTTGGGAGGGCACTATATCGAATCGGCTTATATTCCCGACCGGGATCGAGCCACACTGTGCGTCTCCTCCCAGGCCGGATGCAAGATGGGTTGCGCTTTCTGCGCCACAGGCCGACAAGGTTTTCAGCAGCACCTCTCTACGGGAGAGATTCTGAACCAAATCGCCTCCCTGCCGGAAAAAGACACTCTTACCAATATAGTCTATATGGGAATGGGCGAACCACTGGACAATCTGGATAACGTACTGAATTCGCTGGAAATTCTCACTGCGGCATGGGGCTATGCATGGAGTCCCACACGCATTACACTCTCCACCGTGGGTGTAACCCCTGCCCTGAAGAGCTTCCTCGAACGGACAAAAGTCCACCTGGCCGTGAGCCTTCACAACCCCTTCCCCGATCAACGGGCCGCCATCATGCCTCTTCAACGCGTCTATCCCATCGAGGAGACGATCTCTCTACTCAAGCAATACGATTGGGACGGACAACGTCGCGTCAGCTTCGAATATATCGTACTCAAGGACATGAACGATTCGCCGGCCCACATAAAAGCATTATGCAAACTACTCGACGGACTCAAATGCAGGATCAATCTGATCCGTTTTCATGCTATTCCGGGCTCGCCGTTCGTCAGTCCCGATACCGAAAAGATGATCCATTTCCGGGACGAACTCTCCCGGCGAGGAATCACCACCACGATCCGTGCCTCGCGGGGCGAAGACATACAAGCTGCTTGCGGACTTCTCTCTACACGCAATCGAGAAAAATCGGCACAGAAAATCCAGGAACATATACAGTAAAACACACATAAACAACAAACAACGATGAAAAAAATCATGTTACTGACCGCCATACTGGCGTTTATCGGAAGCGTTGCCCTGGCACAGAACGATCAGGGCATCAAATTCGAGAAGGGTACCTTCTCCGAAATACTGGCCAAAGCAAAGGCCCAGAAAAAACTGGTATTCATGGACGTTTATGCCTCCTGGTGCGGTCCCTGCAAACGAATGGCCGCCGAGGTGTTCACTCAAAAGAAGGTGGGCGATTATTTCAACGCCACTTTCGTCAACGCCAAATTCGATGCCGAGGTAGGCGAAGGACGGTCCATCGCAGCTCGATACGGAGTGAATGCCTATCCTACGTTTTTATTGTTGGACAGCAACGGGAAACTGGTAGGGAAAATGGTCGGGGGCAGTCCCGCCGATGAATTTATCCGTCAAATCAAAGAGCTCAAAGCCAAAGCTCAAAAATAATCCTCATTTCCAAATACCAAGAAAAAGGGCCTGTATGGGTCCTTTTTCACATATACCCCTTGCCGAGATTCATTCCGACAAAAAAGGAGGCGAACCGATCGTAGCACCATTCCCTCACAGACTCTGGGGAAGCTCCTCTCCGAAACAGGTGCAACAATCCCCACATCCTATGGCTCAGACCCTCAAAATCCATTCCGGGAAAAACCGGCCGGTCTTGGGTTTATAGCGCGATGTCTTGCACAACACGGATATACGGAAAAAAAGGAAAACACTTCCCCGAATCGGATTAGAATCTTATCTTTGTGAAAAACTTTGCTCATGCTCAGAAAACTCGCAGGTCAGACCGCCATCTATGGCATCAGCAGTATCGTGGCCCGACTGCTCAACTACCTGCTCACACCTTATCTGACCCGGATCATGTCGCCGGCCGAATACGGTGTGATTACCGACATGTATGCCCTGATCCCTTTCGCCCTGGTGGTACTCACCTTCGGCATGGAGACCGGTTATTTCCGTTTCGCAGGCCGAGCCGCCTCGCCCGAAGAGAAAAAAAGAGTATTCTCTACAACCTGGGCCGCCGTAAGCTATGCCGCCCTGGCATTCCTGGCCCTGATTCTCCTCTTCCTGAAACCCATTGCCTCCACGACAGGATATGCCAACCATCCCTCATACATCTGGATGGTAGGTTCGATTATCGCCCTGGATGTCATTACGGCCATCCCCTTCGCCCGGTTGCGCGAAGAGGGACGAGCCGGACAATTCGTCTTGATTCGGGTCGCTTCGGTGGTCGTCAACGTGGCCCTATGTATCTTCTGCTATGCAGCATTGCCTCATTTGACAGCTTCCGGAGGGCCATTCGCCTCGCTCTGGAATCCGAACTTCGGAGCAGGATATGTCTTCGTGGCCAATCTGGCAGCCAGTTTCGTGACACTGTTGCTGTTACTCCCCTCCTGCAGAGGAGTGCTGCCGCGCATCGACCGAAAACTGTTGTGGACCATCCTTGTCTACTCGTTCCCTCTGTTGCTGAGCGGCATAGCCGGAACGGCCAATGAATTTATCGACCGGCAGATGATCAAGTATCTCATGCCTGCCGACGAGGCCATGGGAGCGTTGGGAATCTACGGCGCGGTGGTAAAAATCGGTGTAGTACTGATGCTGTTCACCCAAATGTACCGGTTGGCCGCCGAACCTTTTTTTCTGATGGGATTCGACAAAAAGGACTTCGTGCGCACGAATGCCGAAGCCCTGAAATATTTTGTGATCGTATCCGTGGCCATCTTTCTATTGATCGCACTGTTCGCCGATCTGTTCGCCCTGATCGTAGGAGCCGATTTCCGTGAGGGTATCTTCATCCTGCCCATCGTACTGTTGGCCAATATCCTCTCCGGCGTGGTACTCAACCTCTCGTTCTGGTACAAACAGGCCGATGTCACCCGTTATGCCATCTATGTCACAGGATTCGGACTCATACTCACCATCCTTTTCAACATCCTGCTCATACCCTGGCAGGGATACGCCGGAGCAGCCTGGGCCCGGCTACTCTGCAATGCAGGCATGGTGGGCATGAGTTACTACCTCAACCGGAAATATTACCCCACTCCCTACGATCTGCCCCGCATCGGAAGCTATTTCCTGCTGGGAGCCATCCTCTACGGACTGGGCCTTTGCACGGCTCAACTGCCCGTCCTGCCCCGCTATCTGCTCGACACGTGTTTTATCGCCCTGTTCATGCTGTATGCCGTGCGTCGCGAACGCATCGACGTACGAGGACTCCTTCGCTCCATCCTGCATCATAAATAAAAACAAACCATATACCATGAAAGTAAAAGTAATCAACCGTTCGGCCAACGACCTGCCCCGTTACGAGACCCCCCTTTCGGCGGGTATGGACGTGCGGGCCGACCTCTCTGAACCGATCATACTGAAACCGCTGGAACGGACACTGGTACCTACAGGACTCTACGTGGAACTGCCCGAAGGTTACGAAATGCAGATCCGTCCCCGCAGCGGCCTGGCCATCAAACACGGACTGACCCTGCTCAACACCCCAGGAACGATCGACGCCGACTACCGCGGTGAAATCAAGGTAATCGTAGCCAATCTCTCCTCGGAAGCCTACGAGTTGAAACCCGGCGAACGAATCGCCCAGATGGTGGTGTCTCAGTTCACACAGGTGGAGTGGGAACCGGCAGAGGAGTTATCGCAAACGGAACGAGGGACCGGAGGATTCGGTCACACGGGAAAATAAAACGTTCGGAAAATGAAAGCACAAACTCATCGTACGATCTATGTGGCGATCGCCTGCGCCGCCGCACTGGTATTGGTATGGACCATCTTTCTGAAAGGAGGCCCGATCGGCAGTCGTGTCGTAATAGGCCTGGCTCAAGTGTTGGTAATCGTAGGCATGATTCTCAACATCCGCAACCTCAACCGGGCGGAACGCAACCGTAAACATTAAAAGATCATGCAATTCCGCGATGTCATAGGCCATACCACCCTTAAACGCATGCTCGTCCGCAGTGCCGACGAGGGTCGGGTAAGTCATGCCCAACTCTTTACGGGCGAAGCCGGTTGCGGAGCCCTGTCCCTTGCCTTGGCCTATGCCCAGTATATCAACTGCACCGACCGCCACGACGGCGACTCGTGCGGCGTGTGCCCTTCCTGCCGGAAAATGGCTGAACTGGCTCATCCCGATCTGAATTTCGTGTTCCCGGTCAACTCCCCAAAAGGGAAAGGCGGATCGGAAAAGCCCCTGAGCGACTACTTTATCGCTCCCTGGAGAGAGTTGGTCAAACAAAGCGGCGGTTATTTCGACGAACAGCAATGGTACGAGGCAATCAACATCGAAAACCAACAGGGAATCATCTCCCGGGCCGAAGCAGACGAGATTATCCGCAAACTCTCGTTCAAATCGTTCGAGGCCGAATATAAGATAATGGTGATCTGGCTTCCGGAAAAAATGCGTACGGAGGCGGCCAACACACTGCTCAAAATTCTGGAAGAACCTTGGGAAAAGACACTCTTTCTGATGGTTTCCGAATCACCCGCACGACTGCTCTCCACGATCGTTTCCCGTACTCAGGAAGTGGTTGTACCCCGTATAGAACTGCCCGACATGGAGGAATATCTGATCCAAAAATACGGTATGGAACCCACGCAGGCCTCAACAATCGCCCGCCTGTCGACCGGCAACGTACTGGAGGCGAATCGGATAGTCGAAGGTGGACGGAATGGCGAAAATGCAGAGAATTTCGATCTCTTCGTGCAGTTGATGCGTCTCAGTTACAACGACCGTCACATGGAGTTGCTCGAATGGGCGGAAACAGTAGCCGCTCTGGGACGAGAAGAACAAAAACGATTCCTGCAGAACTCCATCCGTCTGTTGCGCAACAGCTATATGCTCCATGCAGGAATGGGCGAAATCGCCTATCTGTGGGGCGACGAGTTGGCTTTCTGCAAAAAATTCGCCCCCTTTATCGGCAATCACAACATAGAAGCATTGGTACGCGAAATGGAACTGGCCGCAGCACAAGTGGCACAGAACGGTAATCCGAAACTGATATTCGCACACTTCGCCCTGACGGTAAGCAAACTGATCGTACGACTATGAAAACCGTGTTATTGACTGGAGGGAATCTCGGCGATCGGGTAAAAAATCTGGATCGGGCACGGGAATTGATCACAGAACAAGTGGGACAGATCAAACAGGTCTCCCCGCTGATGGAATCCGAAGCGTGGGGATTCAAGGCTAAAGAGCGCTTTTTGAATCAAGTGCTGGTCGTGGACACTCCTCTCGAAACGGAAGAGTTGCTCGACCGATTGTTGCAAATCGAGCAGGAATTGGGTCGAAAACGAGAAAAACCAGAGTTGCAGAGACAACTTTCCGCGAAAAACAGCGTTTCTCAAGAAAAACGACAATACGTTTCACGGACAATGGATATAGATATTCTGTTTTACGAAGAACGGATCGTGGAGACTCCCAAGCTAACCCTTCCGCATCCGAGGATTCAGGAACGAGAGTTCGTACTGGCTCCCCTGTGCGAAATAATGCCGGAATACCGACACCCGAAACTGAATCGTACGATCCGCGAATTACGGGAAGCATTGCATCGCCGGATTCCCCAGGAGCCGTACAGTGCAATCTACACCAAACAATAAAACAACCAGGCAATGAGACAATACAATAGAGTGATACTGACAGCGACACTCGCCATTACGACAATACTCGTTCCGGGATGCAAAAAGGTAAATACCGAACTCATATTCCGCGTTACGCCCTACGTGCAGACGGAAGAAAATGGATCGGAAGTCCTCGCCACCGACGTAGTCGCCTATGCCTTCGCCGCCGATACCTCCGAATGGGCCGTAGCCTCCTACGACAAGGCCGAAGCAGGAATCCTCACGGCCCGTTGGAAAGAGGAAGAAAAACAAGCCGATGTGACGACTCGCCAAAACGAAGAGGGTGTACTCGAAATCGGTCCCTTGCGTAATGACCCCACTATCCTCGTGATATGCGATGTCCCCAACCGTATTTATGCCTGGAGACAGGTGGAAATTCCGGCCAATTTACCCCAATTAATCACTCGTATCCGATTCCGGCCCTGGCGGACCGACAGTCTCTACAAAGAGGCCAACTGGTTCATGGTAAACGAAACCCCGCCATTGCCTCCCCAAGAACCAGACACCGGAGAGGGCGATCAGAACGAGAATCCTTCGCAAACCAATCCATGAGCCTCCGATTCCCCGATACGGCTTCTCAAATGACATTCGGTAAATTTTAGTTATCTTTGCGCAGACAATCGAAAACCTTTATGCGGATCCGGTCTTCTCACATAGGTCATCAAGCCCTGAAAGCGGTCGTGTTGCTCTTCTTCGGCACAGGCCTCTTTAGCCGTTGCGCCAATATCATGTCGCCACAAGGGGGACCTCGTGATACATTGCCTCCACAAGTGGTGGAGATGAGACCCGGATTCGGAACACTCGAATTCAAGGATAAACGTATCTACATAGAATTCAACGAATACGTACAATTGAAAGACCAGCAAAAGGAGTTCTATACCTCGCCTCAGACCGGCAAAAAACCTCTGGTTACCCTGCGCGGACGAGGTATTCAGATCGATCTTCAGGACAGTCTGCTTCCCAATACCACTTATGCCCTCAATTTCGGCAGCAGCGTGGCGGACAACAACGAAGGCAATCCCCTTAACGGTTTCCGATACGTCTTCTCGACCGGCAAGAGCATCGACTCGCTGGTCATGTCGGGTTATACGGTGGACGGTTACTCGCAAGACAGCATCTCCAAGACATTTATCTTCTTCTACGATACCACAATAGACTCGATCGGCAGCCGTATGACCGCCGACTACGACTCCACCCTGCTCAAACTCCCCCCCCAGGTGGTGGGACGAGCCGAAGGAAACGGTATCTTCATTACCGAAAATCTTAAACCGGTTCCCTATCGTATCTATGCATTCGAGGATTCGAACGGCAACCAAACCTATGATCCGGGAGTGGACAAGGTGGGTTTTCTGGATACGTTATGCAACCCGGTCACAATGCCCGCTTTCAGTGCATGGTTCGATACCACACGTAAATATGTTGTGGCCGACCCCCAGATCTACATGCGACTGTTCTTGGACGAATCCTTCAAAAGACAATATCTGTCAGATCACTCCCGTCCGCTGCAACACAAGGTAATCCTTACCTTCGGCGCAAAGTTCCCCAAGATCGAAAAACTCGTATTCGAGGGCATCGATTCCACCCAGATCATTACCGAATACCTCTCCCGAAACAAGGACTCCATCGCCTTCTGGCTCAATGTCCCCTCCGAAGAGCTTCCAGACACGATCCGGGCCGAACTCATCTATCTGAAACATGATTCGCTCAATGTACTCAGACCCGATACTCAAAAACTGAATTTAGGGTGGAAATTCTTTGACACCCGAACCCGCAAAGAGAAAAGAGAGGAAGAAAAGGCTGAAAAACCAGTCAATCCCTTCAAATACAAGGTGGATGCCTCCAGCGAGATCAATCCCGAAAAAGGAATCCCATTTGAATTCGACTATCCCCTCACAGCCCTCGACAGCGGAGCCGTCTCTTTGATCCGAACCTCAGAAGACGAAAAACGTTATCGTGTGAAATTCTCTTTCAAACGCGATACGGCCAACCTGCGTCGATGGATCCTCCAGGCACCCTGGACTCCAGGACAAAAATATGAACTGCTGATCCCCTCCGGAGTATTCCATAATGTGGCCGGAGAGAGTAACGACACCCTCCGATCGGAATTTTCGGTGGTCAATCCCGAAAAATATGCCACGATTGTAGCCAATGTGCAAGGCAAAACCCCCGACAGCGAATATGTTCTCCAACTGCTCACGGAAAGCGGTTCTCTGCTTCAGGAGATCCGACATGCAAAAAACGGAAAATATACGTTCCGTTATGTCGACCCGGGCAAAATCAAATTACGGGTACTCGAAGACCTGAATCGCAACGGTGAATGGGATCGGGGGGACATGATCCTGCGTCGTCAACCCGAACGGGTGGAACTCTATCTGCCGGAAGAGGGCGACGGAACGATCACCACCAAAGAAAACTGGGAGCTGGAGTTCGATCTGGATATGAACAAACTGTTCGCACCGGTTACCACGGAAAGCATCGTGACCAAATTGCGGCAGGCTGAAGCCATCCGTATGCAGAAACGGCTCGAACAGTTGGCAAAACGACTCAACCAGCCTGCCCCAAAACCTCAAACCAATGCCAATCGCAACAACGCCGCATTCGAAGGAATGGGCGGTTCTCAATAGTATCTACGCACCATGATGAAACGAGTGACGATCATAACGGCCATACTGCTTCTGCTGTTAGGGACAGAGGCAGTGAAAGCGCAGCATTACGTGGGTATTCGGGCCGGATACGGAAGCGGATCGGTGCGTATGTTCCCTCCGACCGAAACAGGTATGATTTGGGGACTCTATTCGGGAGGCGTGTCGTGGAAATATTACAGTCCCGTCAAATATGTAGGGGCTGTGGAGGCCGATTTCGAATTTATTCAACGCGGCTACAAAGAGCTGATCAAAGGAGGATTCTCCTACCTGCCCAACGACACTACAACCACCTATCATCGAACCGTCAACTCCCTGATGTTGCCGCTGATCTGGCAACCCCACTTCTATTTCTTCCAACGGACAATGCGGGTATTCATCAACCTGGGACTCACCTTCTCCTACAATATTGATTCCCGCTACGAATGGCATTCTGAATGGTCCGGACTGCTCGAATCAAAGCCCTATCACATGGAACTGACCCGCGACAACAGATGGGGATACGGTCTTTGCGGAGGAGCCGGTATGGGTTTCCTGATCGGACGATTCGAGCTGATGTTCGAAGGACGCTACTATTTCGGTTATTCAGACATCCTGAAAAACCGGAACAAATATGAAGAGAATCCTTTACGGTCCCCTCTCGACAATATCAATATCTCCGTAGGACTCTATTGGCGGCTGGGTAAAGGAGGCATTCTCTCGGCACCCAGCAATCGTGTGGCCGAAAAACTCCGCCGCAAAGAGCGGAAACAGATGGCCGCCGAAAATCAATCTGTAAAAACGGAACAAATACAGGTCTCGGACACCACTCAAACCATAGAAAAACCCGAACCCATACAATCACAAACTGAACCGGCAATCGAAAAGGATCAATCAAAAACGACTCCCGCCGAAAACACAAAAACTGACAGCCATGGAGACAACAAGACAACAAAAAATAGCCCGGCAGATTCAAAAAGATATCAGTGATATTTTGCTCAAAGAGGCCGCTTCGCTGGTCAAGGGCGTGATGGTATCGGTCACCACCGTGCGAGTAAGTCCCGACTTGAGTTTTGCCCGGATCTATCTGAGTATCTTCCCTTTCAATAAAAATCAGGAGATTCTGGACAGTTTCCAGAAAAACAACTGGATGATCCGCAAGGCACTCGGCAGCAGAATGAGAAATCAGGTCAAACAGGTGCCCGAAATCGACTTCCGGTTGGACGATTCTCTGGAATACATCGAAAACATCGACCATCTGCTCAAAGAGGAATAATCTCAAAAACAAAATCATGAGAAGGCTCTCCTGGCTCTTTGCCCGGCGTTATCTGCTGGCCCGCAAATCCCACTCGGTGATCAATATCATCTCCGGAGTGAGCGCTTTCGCGGTGGGGGTTCCCGTGGCAGCGCTGGTGATCCTGCTTTCGGTATTCAACGGTTTCGGCGATCTGGTTCGTTCGATGTATCAAACCTTCGACCCTGATATCGTGGTGACGGCCGCCGAAGGAAAGGTTTTCGACGCAGGGAGCCTCGATACGGCTCGACTGAAAAGTCTGAAAGAGGTGGAAGCCTTTTCGGAAGTGTTGGAAGAGAATGGACTGCTGGAGTATCGTGGCCGCCAGTACATCGGAACGATCCGCGGAGTGGATTCGCTCTACCCGCAAGTAATCCCCGTGGAGAAGATGATCGCAGAAGGGAAATACGATCTGATGTTCGGGGATATGGAACAGGCCGTCGTGGGACAGGGCCTTGCCTACAATCTGGGTGTGCGTCTGGCTTTGTACGATCCGATCCGGGTCTATGCCCCTCGTCGCGGCGCCTCGTTCAGTTCGCTGCTGCCTATCGAAAGTTTCCGACAGGATCAGCTCTTCCCCGCCGGAACCTTTGCCCTGGAGGCCGAAACCGACAACAAATACATGATCGCGCCGATCTCCTTCACCCGCAGACTGTTCGACTACCCCGACAAACTGTCGGCTCTGATGATCAAACTCTCGCCCGGAACAGATCCCGATCGGGCCCGCCATACAATCGCCCAAACCGTCGGCGAGAATTTCCGGGTACTGACCCGGGAACAGCAGAAAGCCTCCCTGTACCGAATTATGGTCTACGAAAAATGGGGTGTTTTCCTGATCGGAGTGCTGGTTCTGGTGATCGCCTCATTCTCGGTCATCGGATCGATGATCATGTTGGTGATTGAAAAACAAAAAGATATCCGCACACTCGCCACTCTCGGAGCAAATATTCCCTTCGTACGGAGCATCTTCATCCGGGAAGGAATGCTTATCTCCCTGATCGGCGCTGTCGGCGGGCTGATCGTAGGAATAGGATTCTGTATTCTGCAACAACAATTGGGATTTATCCGGATCCCGGCCGAAACATTCCTGGTGGAGGCCTATCCGGTGGTGATTCAACCCGGAGACATTGCAGGGATTGCGGTCACGTTCCTTCTGATCAACTATCTGATAACGAAATGTACGGCGATCCGCATGATCCCGCGTTCATCCCTTACGCTATGAAAACCACACTTCTGATCCTCTCCATGGCAGTTCTGCTTCTGGCTGGAAGCTGCTCCCGTTCCAAAGTCATTGCCGACGAAGATCTTCGTTCGATCTTCAAAGAGATATATATCGCCAATGCCTACTGCAACAACGGTCGTATCGACTACGATTCAATGGATATCTATACCCCCATTTTCGAAAAATACGGTTACCGTACTTCGGATATGATCTATACGATCAATGATTTCTCCAAACGCAAAAGTTCCCGTCTGTCGGACATCATCAACGAGGCAATCGACCAGCTCGAAAAAGAGTATGAATGGTATCAAAAAAAAGTGAATATCCTCGACACGATCGACATGATTGCCGGAGAACGGTTCAAACAAATCGTTTATGAAGACTCGCTGATCACGGCCCGACGTATTGCCGATACAGGAAAACTACGGATCCTGATTCCCGTGAAAGAGGGTAGTTACAAAGTGGAATACAGCTATTTGATCGATTCGCTGGAAAGCAATGGGAGTCTGCGAACAAGTCATCTGCTACGCGACTCGGCCGGCCGGCAGATCTCCACGTCCACTAACTGGATGAAAAAGCAGAACCGCCAACACTACGAAACGAAAATTACGGTAGTCCCTCGTGCACAGGTCCTGGAGATCCGTTTCGGGAATTACAGCAAAAACCTGAAAACTCCCTCTATGAGGATCGACTCACTGAAAATCACCTATTATCTGCCCGTAGATGCGGCTCGGGACTCGCTCACGCATCTTCTGGTGAACTACAAATTGATGATCGATGGAAAAGAGTACTCGGAGCTTACGCAAGATAGCAGCACACTATCTCTACACGCCCCATGGCTTCCTGAAAAACGGGATTCTATCCATTGATCAGAGTGGTCGCATTGCGGCCGTGGAGACAAACGACCGTGTCGATTCGCTCGCAGGAGTGGAATTCTACAGCGGGATCCTGATTCCGGGCATCGTCAATGCCCATTGCCACCTGGAACTATCCCATCTGCACGAAATCACACCTCCCGTCAGAGGTCTCACGGCATTTATCCGGGCAATCGGCCCCTTAAGAAAAACTTCCTCTGCCGAGGAACGAAAGGCTGCCATAGGCTATCAAATCGCCCGAATGCGGAACGAAGGCATCGTGGCCGTGGCCGACACCTGCAATGGTCCGAGTTCGTTCCCAATCAAACAGAAAGGCCCGATCTATGTTCATAATTTTTTGGAATTATTCGGACTACGCACGACTTCGATCGACCCGTTGCGACACTCGATCGAACAGTGCAAAAACCTCGATCTTCCTTTTTCCGTTACTCCACACTCGACCTATTCTCTCAATCGAGAGGCCTTTGCCAAAGCCGCGGAATACGCCGGAAAAGAGCGGACAGACACTCCTCTGTCAATCCATTTCATGGAGAGTCCCGAAGAACGAGAACTGTTTCAGGACCGAGGAGCCTTATTGGAGTGGTTTCGGGAGTGTCACCTGCCAGCAGACTTCGCCGAAGAGGACTCTCCTGCCCAACGGATCCTTCAGACCATTCCCCGCGACCGCAATCTGATGCTCATTCACGGCACATTCGCCACGGAAAAAGAGATCATCGCCCTGCAACAACATTTCGGAGATCATTTGACATGGGTCCTCTGTCCCCGGTCGAACGCCCGTATCACCGGCGGGAAACCTCCCGTGGAACTACTTCGTCGTCATGGAGCACAAATCGCCCTGGGAACCGATTCGACCGCCTCGAGCCCAACACTTTCCATTCTCGAAGAGATGAAAGTCCTGGCTGAAAATCCCTTGGAAGAGCTGCTCCAATGGGCCACACTGAACGGAGCCAGAGCATTGGGAATCGATTCATGGTGCGGATCGCTGGAGATCGGCAAACGCCCCGGCGTGGCCCTATTGGAAGGTGTGGATTTAACCCACAGGCGACTGACTCTCCATACCACGATCCGACGATTGGTGTAATTTCTTCCCAAACCCCATCGAAAGTGTGAAAATCAAACCCCGGGTTTCTCTTTGTCCGGGAAAATTGCTACTTTTGCCCCACAATTGCCTTATCGACATGAAAGAAAATTACCGTAAAGAGGAACTTTTTTCGCCCGAAGTCATCGAGAAACTCTCGTATCACTATCGGGAAATCCTCTCTATCCTGGGAGAAGATCCAACCAGAGAGGGATTGCTGAAAACCCCCGAACGGGTCGCCAAGGCAATGGCCTTCCTCACCCAAGGATACGATGCCGATCCGAAAGAGATTCTGCTATCGGCCAAATTCAAAGAAGAATACAGACAGATGGTGATCGTCAAGGACATCGAACTCTATTCCTTGTGCGAACACCATATGCTCCCCTTCTATGGCAAAGCTCATGTGGCCTATATCCCCAACGGATACATCACGGGATTGTCGAAAATCGCCCGGGTCGTGGAAGCATTCGCCCGACGGCTGCAGGTACAGGAACGCCTGACCGTACAGATCCGCGACTGTATTCAGGAGGCTCTCAACCCGATGGGTGTGGCTGTTGTGATCGAAGCCAGCCACATGTGTATGCAGATGCGCGGAGTACAAAAACAAAATTCGGCTACTACGACGTCGGCCTTCACAGGGGTATTCCTCTCCCAGATGCGGACACGCGAAGAATTTATCCATCTGATCGGCAGTCGGCTCAGATAACGAGAAAAGCATACTCACGGGTGACGAAAGTCGCCCTTTTTATATTACAAACATACTAACTACAAATAGATTATGAGCGGATTTTTCGGTTGTATCTCCAAGCGGGATTGTGTGGCAGATGTCTTTTACGGCACGGATTACCATTCGCATCTGGGTACCAAACGGGGCGGTATGGCTTTCTGGGACGGGCAATCCTTTGTCCGTACGATCCACTCGCTGGAGAGTGCCTATTTCCGGAATAAATTCGAAGGCGACCTGCCTAAATTTGCCGGTTCCCGATCGGGGATCGGAGTCATCAGCGACGGAGAATCACAACCCATTACGCTCACTTCCCATTTGGGACGATTCTCGGTCGTAACCGTAGGCCGGGTGGACAATATCGCAACGTTGACCAACGAATTACTCGATCAAAAGATCAATTTCGCCGAACTCTCCGGATCGAAAATCAACCCGACAGAATTGATATCCATCCTGATCAGTTTGGGCAAAGATTTCAAAGAGGGAATCGAACTGGTTCAACGTAAAGTAAAAGGATCGTGCTCGATGATGATCCTCACCGAAAAGGGAATCTATGCCGTACGAGATCGGTTCGGCCGAACGCCGGTATTGATCGGCAAGAACAGCGACGGATATGCCATCGCCACGGAAAGTTCGGCATTCGCCAATCTGGAGTACATCCCTTGCCGCGAACTGGGACCCGGAGAGGCGGTTTTCGTGACAGAAAACGGAATGGAACAGACATTGGCTCCAGGGTGCAGAAAACAGATCTGCTCGTTCATGTGGGTCTACTACGGATACCCCTCTTCATGGTATGAAGGTATCAACGTAGAGGATGCCCGTTATCGCTGTGGCGCGGCACTGGCCGAACGAGACAATCTGACCGATATGGATTATGCCGCAGGAATTCCCGATTCGGGTATCGGACATGCCATCGGATATGCCAACCAGAAACGAATCCCCTACAAACGGGCTTTCGTAAAATACACCCCTACCTGGCCACGCAGTTTCATGCCTCAGAATCAAAATATGCGCGATCTGGTGGCCAAAATGAAACTTATCCCCAACGAAGCCTTTACCAAAGGAGCCAAAATGGTCCTGTTGGACGATTCGATCGTACGGGGTACCCAACTCAAGGACAACATCATCAAACTAACAGAATCGGGAGCAGACAAGATCCACATCCGCATTGCCTGTCCTCCACTGATCTATCCTTGTATCTTCCTCAACTTCTCTACCTCACGCTCAACGTTCGATCTCTTCACCCGGCGTGTGATCCGCGAACTCGAAGGTACCGAAGAGTTTTCCGAAGAGTTACTGCAGGAGTATGCCAATCCCGATTCGGAACGCCATGCCCGGATGGTGGAACTGATGCGCAAGACAATCGGTGCCGATACGCTTCGGTTCCAGCGGCTGGATGATCTGATCAAAGCTATCGGATTGCCCAAAGAGGAACTCTGCACCCACTGTTGGGACAACTCAAGCTACATGGAGTAAATTCCGGAAAATATACTCCCAAACAATCAAAAAAGTGAATGACCCGTAACCGAGTCATTCACTTTTTTATTGCATCAATATCAACAAACTCCCATCCCCCTCTTTATCCCATACATCGGTATGTCGGTAATAGTTCAAAAGGAGCAGATTGCAACAAACTCTTCTGAATCTCGGGAAGAGATTTATGGGGAAGCGACAATTCCGTATGACAGGCAAAAAAATTCCTGATCGTATTTTCGTCTTTCAAAATATCATCAATATCCGTAAAACCATCATAGATCGGAATATCCACAGAGCTAAAATAATCCCTAAATTTAAACCCGTCGGTATCGATATACCCTTTTTTGATCCAAATGGCAGGAATCCCATAGGCATGGGCTATGATAATGCCATGCAAAGATGTCGACAATATTCTTTTACACGAAGTCATCTGCAACACCACCCTTTCAAGATCTGTCGTAACCAGATTGATCACTTTATATCGGCCGCCGTAATCAGAAATAAAATCATCCGTCTCTCTCCAATGAGGCACAATCCCCAATCCTTTCCGTGGCATATCCGACTCAATGATCAAAGGAAGCAACAAGGCTGGATCACCAAAAACATCAGGACATTCAAACCCCTGTTCCTGTAATTTAGCCCTGGTATATTTTCCCCTCACCGCACATATATACCCCCCTTGAAACGATTCATCCTCATTCATAAACCCGCTTCCCCACACAACAGTACGCTTCGTTCCCCTTCCCAGAATCGAACCCACAGACATAAGCGACTTTTCCCAAGGGAATGGGAGGTTTCGTATCCTGCAAAACTGTCCCGATGCCACATACCCCTCCAGGCACCTGAAAGTATCTTTCACTCCCCTATTGAGTTGTTTGGGAATGATTCTCTTACCTGAAAGAGCACTGACAATACAAGGGACTTAACGCATCACCGAAATTGGGATAATCCCAATATATAAGTTTAATCGACTTTGACCTGAACTTCTCTTTTTTGTTTTTCAAACACATTTCAAATTCCACGCAGGTGTTTTTCCCAATTCCAGGCTCCAGCAAGCGTTTCCTCGAGACTCTTCTCTGCTTTCCAACCCAATTCATTATTAGCATACGTGGTGTCGGCCCAAACGGCTTCGATATCGCCCGCCCGACGACCTACTATCTTATAATTAACCTTCACTCCGTTCACCTTCTCGAACGTATGCACCAATTCCAACACCGACACAGGCCGTCCCGTACCAATATTGAAAATCTCGTAGTCAGACTTACTCTTTCCTTCGATCATACGGCTGATAGCCACCACATGCGCTTTGGCCAGATCCACCACGTCGATATAATCGCGCAGGCAGGAACCGTCAGGCGTATTGTAATCATCGCCGAAAACACTCAACTGCTCACGAATACCGGCCGCAGTCTGTGTCACATAAGGCACCAGGTTATTAGGCACCCCACGAGGCAATTCGCCGATCAGAGCCGACGGATGAGCTCCGATCGGATTGAAATAGCGCAAAGCGATCCCCTTCAGTTCAGGATAGGCCTTCACGGAGTCGCGCAAAATATCTTCGCACATCTTCTTGGTATTGCCATAGGGCGATTCGGCCTCCTTTCGAGGGGTCTGCTCGGTCACGGGAAGCACATCGGCCTGTCCGTACACCGTACAAGAGGACGAAAAAACAATATTGCCTACTCCGTACTTGCGCATTCCCTCCAACACGGTGATCAACAACGAAAGATTGTTACGATAGTAATCCAGCGGCTTGTGAACCGACTCGCCCACTGCCTTGAAAGCGGCAAAATGGATCACGGCATCGACCGGATATTGTGCGAAGATCGGGAAAAGCTGGGCAGGATCGCTGCAATCGGCCTTTACGAAAGGAACCTCCGCACCGGTAATCTTGCGTACCCCCTCTACGGCCGTCATCTCGGCATTCGAAAGATCGTCGGCAATCACTATGTCGTAACCCGCTTCGATCAGCTCTACGGCGGTATGGGAACCGATGTATCCCGCACCACCCGTTACCAATACTCTTTTCTTCATAACGTACTATCTTTTAACGTTGGTTGAATCAATATTTATAGCGTATCCACTTCATCAACTCTTTCAGACCCGGTTTCTTGCCATACATGAAGATCCCCACCCGATAGATCTTTCCGGCCACCCACACCATACCCGCGAAACTGGCATAAAGCAAGGTCACCGAGAGCACAAGTTCCCAGAAAGGCACCCCATAGGGTAGTCGAGCCATCATAATAACGGGAGAAGTAAGCGGAATCATACTGAACCAGAATGCCAATCCGCCATCGGGATCGTTCATCACCGCCAGCATCACCACCAGTGCCAACACCATGGGAATCGTAACCGGTGTCTGCAACTGCTGGGAATCGGTCACATTGTCGACAGCACTGCCGATGGCCGCAAACATGGCTGCATAGAGCAGATATCCGCCAATGAAATAGACCACGAATCCGACAAAAATCCGCCCCAGAAAAGCGGGATCGGTCACCCGACGAAATGCTTCCAAACTATCGGCATCAATCCCCGAAAGAGGGCCCATTGCCCCAGCCATCCCTCCGCTCAAGGCAGATGTCCCCTCGGCCAATGCATCACCGGCAACCAATGGGACTACCACTCCCCCTAATAGAAATATCAGCACAACCCAGATCAGAAATTGGGTCAACGCCACGGATGCAATGCCCAGGATCTTTCCCATCATCAGCTCATAAGGCCGTACCGAGGAGACCATGATCTCCAGCACGCGCGAACTCTTCTCCTCGATCACTCCCTGCATGACCATCGCCCCGTATAGAAATACAAACACATAGATCAAAAAACCGGACAGATAGGCCAAAATCGTAGACAAAACACCCGAACGTTCCTGTTCTCCCCCTTGCTCGTCGATACGGAAAGTTTGCAATGTCACCTCCGTCTTGACCTGCTGCAGAATCTGCGGCAAGGAGTCAATCCGATAAGCCTTCAGCTTCTCAGCCTCCACCACCCGCGCAATCCGGGACGAAAGTTCTTTTTCGACCTCCAGCGTAGGCGCTTCATAGGAGTAGAGTTGCACATTGCGAGAATTGGTGAGGACATCGGATCCGATGACCAAAAAACCGTACACATCCTTCCGTTTCTCTTTCAACGTCTCCAACGACTCCGTTTCTGGACGGAACGACAATCTCTCGCCGCTCTCCAGTCGAGGAGCCACCACCCCGCTGCGATCCACCACAATGATCTCCTTCTTCTGGTCGGGACCCAGACGGGAAACCAATATCGGAGCAACCATCAAACCCACCAATAAAAGAGGGGTAAGAATCGTCGTAAGAACGAAACTGCGTTTACGCACCCGTTCATTGAACTCCCTACCAATGATGACACCTGTTTTCCCCATCTGTTATATCTGTAATTTACCCTCAACCGCCTTGATGAATATATCGTTCATACTCGGAATAATCTCCCGGAATCCGCGCACCGCAACCCGATCATTGACCAATGAAAGCAATTCTCGGATCCGATCCGGTGTATCAAGACGCACCCGCAAAGAGTCGTACAGAGATGATTCCTCTCCCCCTTCCACCGTACCGAATCGCTCTCCCAGTTCCCGACGCAAACTCTCGCCGTCACCCAGAAAATCGATCTGAAAAAGATTCTCCCCGTAACGGTGACGAATCTCCTCGACCCGACCGCTGAGTATGTTATGAGAACGGTTTATCAACGTAATGTGATCGCAGATCTCCTCGACCGAAGACATATTGTGGGTTGAAAAAATCACGGTAGCTCCTTCATCCTTCAACCGCAGGATCTCCTCCTTGAGCAGATTGGCATTGATCGGATCGAAACCGCTGAACGGTTCGTCGAAAATCAACAGACGGGGCCGGTGGAGTACCGTCACGATAAACTGAATCTTCTGGGCCATTCCTTTACTGAGTTCCTCCACCCGTTTATTCCACCACGGACGAATCCCGAAACGATCGAACCACTCCCTCAAACGTAAAGTCGCCTCCCGACGCGACAATCCTTTCAAACGGGCAAAATAGATGGCCTGTTCGCCCACCTTCATTTTCTTATAAAGTCCACGTTCTTCGGGCAGATACCCGATCCGGTAGACATCATCCGGCTGCAAAGGACGTCCGTCGAGCCATACCTGACCGCTGTCGGGAGCGGTAATCCGGTTGATGATGCGGATCAGGGTCGTCTTACCGGCACCGTTTGGACCCAACAACCCGTATACACACCCCTCGGGAACGGCTAAAGAGACATCATCCAATGCTTTATGTCCGGCATATTGTTTGGTTACGTGCTCTACTCTGACTATCTCCATGAGGTATGAATTTCCGATCCGGAACAAATGTAGTAAATTCTTAAAAATTTAACTAACTTTGTGCGACAAACTCTGAAAAAGGACTATGTTGTATCCGTTGAAATTCAAACCGCTCTATAAAGAGCGTATCTGGGGAGGCCAACGTCTGGCCTCGGCTATGGGCAAAAAACTGCCCGAAGGGGTGAAAATCGGCGAAAGCTGGGAGATTTCGGGTGTCGAAGGCGACGTGTCGGTAGTGGCCAACGGATGCCTCAAAAGCAACAATCTCCAGGAACTGATCGAAGTCTATATGGGCGATTTGGTCGGCGAAAAAATATACGACAAATACGGACTCGAATTCCCGGTACTCATCAAATTGATCGATGCCGAGGATGTGCTCTCGATCCAGGTGCATCCCAACGATCAACTGGCCGAAGAACGTCACCACTCCTATGGAAAGACCGAGATGTGGTACGTGATCGCCGCCGAACCGGGGGCTTCACTCTATGTGGGATTCAACCGACAGGTAACCCGGCAGGAGTATCTGGATGCCGTAGCAACGGGTACACTACCCTCCCTGCTCAACAAGGTGGAGGTAAAGGCCGGTGATGCCTATTTCATTCCGGCAGGCACGGTACATGCAATAGGCAAGGGATTGTTGATCGCGGAAATTCAACAGACTTCGGATATCACCTATCGGGTAGACGACTGGGGAAGAGTGGACGCACACGGTAAACCTCGGGAACTGCACACGGAATTGGCCGTGGATGCCATTGATTTCGGGGCTCCACAAAATTATAATGTCACCTCGGCTCCGGTGTTGAATAGCCCCGTACAAATCAAGGAATGCCCCTATTTTACGACCAATATCATTCAGATACACGGTGTGGTGGAGCGCGATTTCACACGACTCGACTCGTTCGTGATCTATATCTGTCTGGGTGGCGAACTCCAAGTACGCGGAGCGGAAGGCTCCATTTCGCTCGTACGCGGAGAAAGTACTCTCGTTCCGGCCGAAGAGGAGGAGATCGTACTCGAAGGGCAGGGAACCGTACTCGAAGTCTATATCCGTTAAAACCGATGGGATACTACGAAGAGAAACAACGACAGCTGGATATCCGATACATCCGGATGGCTCGCATTTGGAGTGAAAACTCCTATTGCGTACGACGCAAGGTGGGGGCACTGATCGTCAAGGACAAGATGATCATCTCGGACGGATACAACGGTACACCTTCGGGATTCGAAAACATCTGCGAAGACGAAACCGGGAAAACCAAATCGTATGTATTGCACGCCGAAGCCAATGCCATTACCAAGGTGGCCAAAAGCGCCAACAGCAGTGAAGGAGCCACACTTTACATCACCGCATCGCCCTGCATAGAGTGTGCGAAGCTGATCATTCAGGCAGGAATCAAACGGGTCGTCTATTGCGACAGCTACCACTCCGACGACGGTTTGAAACTACTCCAAAGAGTCGGGATTGAAATCGTACAGATAGACGAAGAGTCTTGTATCCGACAAGCGGAAACGGGCCACATATAAAAAGTCTCCAAACAAGAAAACAATTTGGTTTTCCCTGAGTGAATAGAGGGAACCACCTCCGTTCCTACATAATTCGGATGGGAAAAGGGGGCGTAACGATCTGTTTTATAGTGCAACGGCTAATAGAAAAGTCCCTTCTTGTTGAAAATAGCGTAACCGAAATTGAAGGTAATAAACCAGTTGTTACGATCAGTATCATACTTGGAGATTGAAAGACTGATAGGACCGACCAGGGTTTGATAAACAAACGTACCGTCGAAAATATAACGCAATCGTTGACGGATTCCCTCCTCCATACCCTGATAATTATCAGGCAAAAAGGCGTAAGCCCCTGCCTTGAAATAGAAGTTGGATCCGAATTCAAAAGTGGGAATCAATCCCGCACCCACAAAAGAGCTGCTACGGAACTCCTTCAAATAGATAATCTTACTGTGAGGCGTAGGCGTAAATGCAGGCGAAGAGATATTGGTTGCGTATTGGTTCAGAAAATCGGCATGGGAAGAGAGAACACAGTCGACCATGTATCCCCATGAGAACCATTTTACAGGTTTCACCGGGAAAAAGTGTTCCCGTCGGAAACGGGCCCCGAACCAGAAACGATGTCCCTCATCTCCAAGTTGACCGGCCAATCGTCCCGTTGTTCCCGGCCAAAAATACTCTTTCCCGTCGACAATGATCAACGACATGGATTGATGTATACCCCGTGTAGGATAGAACCGATAATTAAGACTGCGACGTTCGAGTTCGATTTTCGTCCCCACGAAACGAAAACGAGTCTTATCCAACGTATCCTTATCCTTATCGTAGCCGGCCTGTTGGAAATAACGATAGTCATTCTGTCCGAGATTGGTACGGATACTTACCACCGCATGACGTCCTACAGGCATTCCGATCGAAGCCGTGAAATAGTTGTCATTGTATTTGGAATAGGTCAAATTATTATTCTTCGAAAGAAAGCCGAAATTACTCCGAAAATAGTTGTAGTAATTGCCCGTGAAACCGTATTCCAGATAAAACGGAGCCTTAATGAAGAAATCGACCCGGCCATTGAGCGCCACCGAAGAGTAGAAAGCACTGAAATAACCGTCCAAATTATAGGTTTGAGCCGTACGCCCAATCCGTTTATACTCCAATCCGATATAGGCTTGATTCAAAGCCGTAGAGGAGATATTTCCCCCGAACATCAATTTAAGACTGGGTTTGGTACGCATATTCATACTCAACAAGAAGCGTCCCGTGGAATCGTTATACGTCACATCCGGATAATCCCCCTCGATTTCTCCTTCAGAGAGAATTTTGAAATATTCGGAACGAAACTGATCAAGATCGTACGATGAATTCCGTCGATCCAGCC
Source organism: uncultured Rikenellaceae bacterium (assembly GCA_944326945.1). Lineage (GTDB taxonomy): Bacteria > Bacteroidota > Bacteroidia > Bacteroidales > Rikenellaceae > Gallalistipes. The sequence goes on along the minus strand of CALVFY010000022.1, from coordinate 159 downwards.
GCAACAATTTCCGAACATACCCCTGTTGGTTCCGGTTGAGACCACCGATATTGTAATGATCGAATATCAACGGAGGCAACTGACTGCGGTACTCTTCCCGACGACGGGCCAGTTCCTGAGGATCGACCCTGCGCGAGACTTTTGCCTTGATCCGATCCA
>CALVFY010000021.1 GCA_944326945.1 uncultured Rikenellaceae bacterium | reverse complement strand
CTGGCCGCCATCACCGCCTTCGAAGAGATGGGCGAGATCGCGGGCGACGCCATCGCCACGGCCGCCACGCTGATCGACGCGCCGATCGTGATCGGAGGCGGCCTGATCGGAGCCCGCAAGTACATCTTCCCGGCCCTGCTGCGCGAGATGAGGGGCAAGATATACGCCATGAGCGGAGACATACTGAACCGGGTTCAGATGAAAATCTACGACCTGGACGATCCGGCCGAATTCAACCGTTTCGCCAAAGGCGCCTCGCGGGAATTGAAGGTATACGGCAGCGACCGCACCGTAATCTACGACCCGGAGAAACGGATCGGGATCACCACATCGAAAATCGGCACCAGCCGCGCCATTTCGTTGGGTGCCTACGCATTCGCTCTGAGCAAAATCGAGGAGCAAGAATAATATTCGGAACTTTTACGAAATACCTTATTGAGGGTTTGCTTTATAAATAGGCACACCCTCTTTCTTTTATCCGCCAAAAACATTATCTTTGACAGATAAATCCGGATGTTATGATCAAAAAAATCGCATTCATTTCGCTGTTTCTGTTCTCGGGCCTGCTGGCCGGAGCTCAGGGCAGAATCAAATTGGTCCAATTCGGTCTAAAAGCCGGGGTCAACACGCAAGGAACGGAACTGATCCGACCCAATGCTGACAACTATGCCTTCTCGACCGAAAACCGAACGGGATTTCATATAGGACTTCAGTCTCGTGTCAATCTGGCGCTGTTTCATATCCAACCCGAGATTGTCTATTCGATGAACAAATACAAACTTGCTGGCGATGCCATCGGCGACGGAACCCTGCCCGACACACGGGCCAAAATCAGAGTCAATACGTGGGATTTTCCCATACTGTTCGGTGTCAAGGCACTTTTCATCCGTCTGCAGGCCGGCCCGGTGTTCAATCTCTCCACATACAACACGATCGTCCCCGAGAGCCAAAACGTTCCACATATTGTTTACAGCCGTTCGTCGGTCAGCTATATGCTTGGCATCGGAGTTGATATCATCGGCAAAGTGACCCTCGACGTCCGTTATCACGGCCAGTTCAAACGTCCCGTCCAGAACATCTACATCGAAGGCATGGATCAGGGACGCGAAATCCGAACAAGAACCCGTAACTGGCTGTTCAGTCTGGGTTACATGTTCTAACAAGCAAACAATGACAGAAAAAACCATTCTAATAGAAGGTATCGACCCCAGAGAACTTTACGGCGCAGGAAATCAGAATCTGGAACAAATAGCAGCTCTGTTTCCAAAGTTGAAAGTGGTGGCTCGCGGTTCTCAGATCAAAGTGATCGGAGATCCAGAAGAGTCGGAATTCTTCGAAAAAAAACTGGCTTCCCTGCTCGAATACCATGCCAAATACGGGCATATCTCCAAAGAGGTGATCGAACAGGTCTATTCGGGAGGATTGCTCCGCGCGGACGGTGCCGTAGACAAAGATGTGATCGTCTACGGCAATGCCGGACATATTGTCCGGGCCCGTACCGTCAACCAGCAAAAACTGGTCAAACTGTACGAGGAAAACGACTTGTTGTTTGCCGTGGGGCCGGCCGGATCGGGCAAAACCTATACGGCTATTGCCCTAGCCGTACGCGCACTGAAAAACAAAGAGGTAAAACGCATTATCCTAACCCGTCCCGCCGTAGAGGCAGGCGAAAAACTCGGCTTCCTGCCAGGCGATCTGAAAGAGAAACTAGACCCTTATCTGCAACCGCTGTACGATGCGCTGAACGATATGATTCCGGCCGTCAAGCTGGGTAAATACATCGAAGAAGGCACAGTACAGATCGCACCGTTGGCCTACATGCGGGGCCGTACGCTGGACCAGGCATTTGTGATCCTGGACGAGGCCCAGAATACGACTCTCGCCCAACTCAAGATGTTTTTGACACGTATGGGACGCAGCGCCAAATTCATCGTCACGGGAGACATGACCCAGGTAGACCTTCCCAAACCCGGCGATTCGGGACTGGTGCCTGCCCTGCGGATGCTCGAGGGAATCAAGGGTATCGGAATCGTGGAGTTCGACAACCGGGATATCATCCGTCACCCGCTGGTGAAATACATCGTGGAGGCATTCAACAAACACGCCTCCGAAGAACAAGAACGTGAATAATTCTGAAAGACAAAATAAAACCCTCACAATCATGAATGAAGCTATCATAAAAACCGATTTCCATTTCGAAGGCCAAAAAGACCTCTATGTCGGCAAGGTGAGAGATGTGTACAACATCGACGACAAATATCTGGTAATGGTGGTTACCGACCGTATCTCTGCCTTCGATGTGGTACTGCCCGAAGGTATTCCCTATAAAGGACAGGTTCTCAATCAGATCGCATCGAAATTTCTGGATGCCACGAGCGACATCTGCCCCAACTGGAAAGTAGCCTCGCCCGATCCCATGGTCACCGTAGGATACAAGTGCGAAACCTTCCCCGTGGAGATGATCGTACGCGCCTACCTCACCGGCAGTTCGTGGCGTGACTACAAGGCCGGAGCCCGCAGTATTTGCGGCGTACCCCTGCCCGATGGCATGCGCGAACACCAACGGTTTGACCATCCGATCGTGACCCCCACGACCAAGGCCGAAATCGGCAGTCATGACCAGAATATCTCCAAAGAGGAGATCATCGCCCGCGGACTGGTAAGTCGGGAAGATTATGAACAACTCGAAAAATATGCCCTTGCACTCTTCGAAAGAGGCACGAAAATGGCTGCCGAACGGGGTCTGATCCTCGTGGACACCAAATACGAATTCGGTAAAAAAGACGGTGTTATCACCCTGATCGACGAAATCCATACCCCCGACAGCTCCCGTTATTTCTACGCCGACGGCTATCAGGAACGTTTCGACCGGGGCGAACAACAACGTCAGCTCTCCAAAGAGTTCGTGCGCGAATGGCTCATGGAAAATGGTTTCCAGGGTAAGCCCGGACAAAAAGTCCCCGAAATGACTCCAGCTATCGTGGAGAGTATCAGTGACCGCTATATCGAACTATACGAGCAAATTACCGGCGAAAAATTCGTGAAATCGCCCACGGACAACGTAGCCGAACGGATGGAACAAAATGTGCGTAACATGTTGGCACGATTGCGCTAAATAAAACATTAAAATACAGTAGCTATGGATAAAAATATCGCCGCCTTACAACCTCAAGAGGTGTGGAAGCATTTCCAGGAAATATGCGCCATTCCCCACCCTTCGCATCATGAAGAGGGAATCCGCGACTATATCGTGGCTTTTGCCCAAAAACACGGCATCGAATATAAAGTAGACGAGGCCGGCAATGTTTTGTTGCGCAAGCCTGCGACCCCGGGCATGGAAGACCGCAAGGGAATCATTCTTCAGGCCCACATGGATATGGTGCCCCAAAAGAATGGCGACAAAACGTTCGATTTCGAAAAAGATGCCATCCAAGCCTATGTGGACGGCGAATGGGTAACGGCCGACGGCACCACTCTCGGCGCTGACAACGGGATGGGCATGTCGGCTATTCTGGCTGCCATGGAGTCGTCAGATCTGAAACACGGTCCATTGGAGGGTCTCTTCACCATGACCGAAGAAACGGGTATGGATGGTGCTTTCGGACTGAAACCGGGTCTGCTGGCCGGAGATATACTGCTCAATCTCGATTCCGAAACCGAAGGTGAACTCTACGTGGGTTGTGCCGGAGGTCTGGATGCCAACATCACCCTCGATTATCAGGAAGAGGCTCTCCCCGCAGGTTACAAGGCTTTCACAACGACCGTCAAGGGTCTGCGCGGAGGCCACTCCGGTATGGAGATTATCCTCGGCCGCGCCAATGCCAACAAAGCACTGTTCCGCCTGTTGCGAATGGCCGAAAGCAAATTCGGACTGCAAATTGCTTCGGTCGACGGAGGTGGCCTGCGCAATGCCATACCCCGTGAAGCCTCGGCCACGGTAGCGGTTCCGGAAGCAAAAGCCGACGACTTTATCAAAGCTGCTGCCGATTACGAAACAATCCTTATCGAAGAGTTCAAAGGGGTGGAAGACAATATCTCCGTTACGGTCTCTGCGGTCGAACTTCCGGCCCGGATAATGGCTGGCGACGCCGCACGAAAACTGACCAATGCCATATGCGGATGTCCTAACGGAGTATTCCGCATGAGCCCCTCGATGAAGGGTCTTGTTCAGACTTCGACCAACCTGGCCCGCGTAGTATCGGATGGCAAACAGGTGAAAATGCAGTGCCTGTTACGCAGTTCCGTCCGCAGCGAAAAAGAGTATCTGGCCGAGATGATCGAGTCTGTATTCGAACTGGCAGGAGCTCGTTGCGAATTCACTGGAGGATACGACGGATGGAATCCCAATATGGATTCCCCGATCCTGAAGACCATGCGCGAAAGCTACAAAGCACTTTATGGCAGGGAACCTGCCGTGATGGCGATCCATGCCGGACTGGAGTGCGGCATCATCGGAGGAACTTATCCTAATCTGGATATGATCTCCTTCGGTCCCACCATCTGCTACCCCCACTCGCCCGACGAAAAGGTAAATATCGTTTCGGTAGGCAAGTTCTGGGAGTTCCTGTATCATACCATCGAAAACGCACCGAAGAAATAGTCCGCAGATGACGATCCACAGTAAAAACCTGTGGATCGTCCTGCCCAATCGCTTTATGCTTATGGAGGAAAATCCGAAATGGTTTGCCATTGTCAACCCGGTTGCCGGCAGCGGCAAGGGGCTGGACGACTGGCCCCTGATCAGCAAATTGTTGCGCGACAACGGTATCGTCCCGGAATATGCGTTCACCGAACGGAAATACCACGCCATAGAACTGGCCGTGGAGGCTGTCAACAAGGGCTACAGAAAAATTATCGTCGTTGGTGGCGACGGTACAATCCACGAAGTGGTGAATGGTCTTTTCATCCAGAAAACGGTGCCCACAACAGATGTTCTGCTGGCCGTGATCGCCGTGGGTACGGGTAACGACTGGATCCGCATGTTCGGCATCCCGCGCAAATACTCCGAAGCGATCAAGGCAATCGTGGCCGGCCATTCGTTCCTGCAGGACGTTGCACTGCTCTCCTATCACAAAGCCAACTACAAACAGTCTCGTTACATGGCCAACGTAGCGGGTGTAGGGTTCGACGCCTTTGTCAACCGGAAATACAATCACCTGAAAGAGGAGGGCAAACGCGGCAAATGGCTCTACATCTGGAGTACGATAAAAGCCGTACTCTCATACCGTTCGACGGGAGTCAAAATCTGGGTGGACGGCAATCAAGTGGCCAACGAGTTGGTTTACAGCGCCACGATCGGTATCGGAAAATACAATGGAGGCGGTATGCTCCAAACTCCGGAAGCGGTGGCCGATGACGGGCTGCTCGACCTGACGATCATTCGACGTATCAGTCGGCTGGGCGTCATTTCACGCTTCAGGTCGCTCTACAACGGAAAAATCTACCGCATCAAACGCATCTCCCTCAACCGTGGACGTAAAATCCGTATCGAATCATCGCCGGAAATCGCAGTGGAAGTGGACGGAGAAGCATTGGGCTATTCGCCTTTCGAATTCGAAGTGATCGACCGTGCTGTACGCGTAATCGTAGCCGAACGCTTTCTGAAAGGAGTCAACGACGGCCGTGCCTCTTAAGACCTCTGCGACAAATACAACCGGCAGATCTTCCCAAAGGAAAAGAACGGGAGTCTCTTAAGAGAGATTCCCGTTTCTCATTTTTCTGTACTGTTTCGGAGAAACCCCCATCTGTTTACGGAAACACCGTCCGAAATAGTCCGGATCATTAAACCCAACCCGATATGCTATCTCTGAAATGTGCAATTCATCACTCAACAAATACTCCGCTCCCTTTTTCAATCTGACAATCCGCAAATATTCATTCGGAGATTCTCCCGTTATTCCCTTAATCTTCTTATAGAATAATGTCCTGCTCATTCCAAGCGACTTGGCAAAATCATCAATACAAAAATCCGGATTCCCAAGATTCTCTTCAATAATTCGGTGTACTTTATCCATTAACTCGTTATCCTTCCAATTAACACATATCTTCTCCGGGGCCAAACCCGGGGTATTCGCAAATTTGTTCCTGAGCATCTGACGCTGTTCGATGATTTTGGCACTCCGCAACAACAAATAACGAATACTGAATGGTTTGGTAATATAATCGTCTGCACCTGCCTCGACTCCGGTCAGCCTATGTTCCATTGAAGAGTGGGCCGTGACTAAAATAATCGGAATATGGCTGGATTCGATATCAGCCCGCAGCCGCTTCGTCACCTCAAATCCGTCCATCAAAGGCATCATCACATCGCATATGATCAGATCAGGCTGCTCATTAACAGCCATCTCCAATCCTTCGCTTCCATTAATTGCCGTCGACACCTGGAAATAAGCAGCATATTGTTCCTGCAAAAATTCCCGAATTTCCGTATCATCCTCAATGATAAGCACTTTATACCGTCTCTCCGCATTCGACAAAGACTCCATCTCTTTCTCCGACACCAAATCCGTATCCGGATCTTCCAATAAAGAAACGCCACACTCCCCCCGAACCTCTCCGTCAGCAGGAGCATCAATGGCAGGAATAGTCACCTCAAAACAGGCTCCTCCTGTCGGTATATCCTTATATTCAATCGTTCCTCGATGTACTGCCACTAATTCAGCCGTCAGATGCAAACCGATACCTATTCCCCCCTGGGTATAATTAATCTGCTGGAATCGCTTGAACAACAAATCCCGTTTCTCAGGGGGAATACCTATCCCTGAATCCATAACCCGCAACACTAAAATCCCCGACGCCCGATCGATCTTCACTTCCATCCGGATCCGTCCTCCCGCAGGAGTATGTTTGAAAGCATTCGAAAGCAAATTATACACCACCTTGTCCATTTTCCCCCGATCGAACATCAAGGCTCCCGTTTCGCCCTCTATCGAAAACAAATAATCGATTCTGTTGCTTCGGGCCGCATCGGAAAACATGTCGAATATCTCTCGGAAAAATCTCCCCGGAGCAATCGGTTCCATATGCAATTCCAGTTTCCCATTCTGAATCCTCCGGAACTCGAGCAACTGATCAATCAGCCTCATCAATCGGAGCGAACTGTTCAATAAAGTTTTCAAATGTTTTCTCTGTTTGGCATTCAGCTCTCGATCCGACTCCATACTCTCGATTGTTCCCCTTATAATGCTCAACGGAGTACGAAATTCATGGGAAATATTGGTAAAGAAGCGTAATTTATATTCAGTAAGTTGTTTCTCCACTTCCACGGCATTATGCAAACGATTCATCTGCAAAATGAGCCTCAGCGAAAAAAATGCCACCGATCCAGCCAATATCACATACAAAACAATAGCCGGCCAAGTGAGCCAAAACGGCAACTCAACCGTAATATGCAGCTCCGTATCAACCGGAGTCCATTTACCGGCAGCATTGCACCCCCTCACTCGAAAAACATATTTTCCGGGAGGTATATTGCGATAATTAGCCACATTATATCGGGAAACAGGATTCCATGCCTTTTCATAATTTTCCAGAATATAGGTATACATATTTCTATTGGACTCCTGGTAGTTGAGCAATGCAAATTTGATGTTGAATGAATTCTGCCAACTTTTCAATATCACCGATTTAGTTCCCGTTATACTTTCGGAAAGAGGCGATTCGGGGATGCCCGGAACAGCTGAAACACCATTTACAGCAAAATCAGTCAGCAACACAGGAGGAATATGGGTTTGTTGCACCAATTTTTCCGGATCGAATTTATACACTCCGTCATGGCTCCCGAAGACCAGCTCTCCACTCTTCTCCCTAAAACAAGAGCTATAAAACAACCGACCGGCCCAATCATCCGAAAAACTGTAATTCTCAAAAGTGCGATTCCGGGTATCGAATTTCGATATTCCATTTTCCGTACTCAGCCACAAATCGCCATTGTCACCCTCCAATATGGTTTGAATCACCAAATTACCCAAACCGGCCTCATAAGAAAAATGGCTGAACGATATCTTTCCGGATGAATCCTCCTCCACTCGACTCAATCCTCCTCCATCGGTTCCGATCCAAATATTTCCCTGACGATCTTCAAAAATAGCCTTTACAATATTATTGTTCAACGAAGTCGGATCATCTTTTCGGAAAGTGAACGTCCGCATATTATTAGGATCCATCCGGATCTGCTCCGGATCGAAAAGAGAAACCCCCATATTGCCTCCTACCCAAATCCGACCTTTCCGGTCTTGTAAAAGACATCTTATGAATTTCTGAGTATTGCTCACATAGGGATAATCCCGAAAACGCACATGCCCATTCTTCAATCGACACGACCGAAGCCCATTACCAAAAGTGCCGATCCAAACCTCTCCCTTTTGGTCGACCATTAAAGAAAAAATATTGTTATTGGCCATACGCTCGGAATCACCCGACACAGGAAACACCTGTTCAACATGCCGCCCATCTTCAGACAATAAGATCAAACCGCCGCCTTTGGTCCCGACCCATTTTTTCCCGGACGGATCGCTGGCAAAACAATAGGGAATACCTTTTTGCAAGGTGAACTGACTCTTCTTGGCAAGAGATTCATCGTAAATATGCACGGAACCATCTTTCGTTCCGACCCACAGATCGAAATTCTCATCCTCAAACAAGGCCCTCACCGTATTTCGGCCTTGTTCACCCTGTTCGACACTGGGCCGAAAAAAATCGATATTGTAATCGGCAAATGAGATGCGAGTCACCCCCGTATATTCTGTTCCGATCCATATCCCTTCCGCATTATCTTCGGCTACGGTAAGCAAGTAATTCGTCCGTAACGGCGAGTTCTTCGTCGTATAGTGACTCATTCGTCCCGTTTTCTCCTCCAGGGCAAAAAGTCCGTTCCCATAGGTAGTGATCCAGGTAATCCCCTGTGAGCCACAATGCACGCTATACCGTTCCATATCAATCACAGACATCAGATGTGGAGGTATCAATTCGAATTTACGGAACCGTTTTATAATCGGATCATACCTCCAGATATTACCCGATCCATTAAAAATCCAACATCCGCCCAAATTATCCGTCAGCAAAGAAGCCTTATCCATTCTCGGCAGGCCAAAGAGCGACTCTACATTTCGTTTGGTCCCGTCGGCCACATCATATGCACATATGTCATGACTGGAAATAATCAAAATGGTTGTTCCCTCCAAAAGGGCAGATTGACGAACCGAGAAAAATTTCCCATCCAAATTCAACTCCCGTACCGAAACCTTACTGATATCCGTCCGGTCAACCGAGACAATCCGATTATTATCAGTAATAAAATGGACTTTGCCGTCTATCTCTATTGCATTTTGATAGCTCATCGACTCCTTCACTCCGGGAAAAGAGACAGGAGTATTACCTTCTATCAGCACCAAGCCTTTATCCGTTCCAATCCATACCCGACACGAAGAATCTTCATAGACAAAGTTCACAATCGAGGTTCCTATATTGTTCCGATTAAAAAAACGGGACTGAAGAGTGCCATCCTTCATAAATTGGATATGACACGCCCCATGGGTCTGTCCCCACACCCAAACATCCCCGTTCCGCAAGTTCGTCATTTTCGTAAAACGCCAGGAATCGTGTTCTCCCAAAAATTCAGTAAACTTTTCCCGACGAAGATCGTAATAGTTCAAGATCCCAGACAACGTATGTATCCATAGCCGTCCTCCACGATCTTCATATACGGCTCTTACCCGACTCTCCGCCAACGAAGGTCGTTCGAAAATAGGCTGCATGACCACGAAATTCTCGCCGTCATAACGGTTCAAACCGTTGACCGTACTAATCCAAATAAATCCCCGACTATCCTGCACAATACCCTGCACCGTATTATTCGACAAGCCGTTCTTATTGTCGACAAATTCGAAACGCATATTCTGGCCGGCTATCCCGATCCCTAATGCGACCCATGGCAGTATCGTCAGCAAAGTAACGATTATCGTCCGCATAGATTCATGTTTCAGGTTTATTGCAAAATTAAAAAAGAATGCGAAAAAGCATCTTTTGTTTTATATTTCGGTACAATTATCCGGTTTATATATCCATTTGTCCGGATTTTTAAATCGGATTCTCCCGACTTGTCCGGTTATTAAATCAATTTATCCTGCCACACGAACTCCTTTCAAACTACATTTGTCATACATTAAAACCTGAAAAAACAATGAATAAACTTCTTCCTTTCTTCTGCATCGCAACGGCTGTCGTATGTACCTGTTGCAACCAATCGCCGCAAAAAATCGACAGACATAAAGTCGTAGAACGCAATAATTTCCTGGTAACGGCTTTTGATCCATTCGCTTCGATGAGCGTGGGCAATGGTAATTTCGCTTTCACCACCGATGCAACGGGATTACAGTCTTTCCCCGAATTATATAAGGAAGGGGTTCCTCTGGGAACTCAGTCCCAATGGGGCTGGCACTCCTTTCCCAATACAGAAAACTACCGGCAGGAAGAAGTTCTGCAAGATTACGATTTCGGACGGGGAAGAAAAGAACCCTATGCAGTACAATTCAACGAACCGGGTCGGAAACAACAGGCCGCAAATTATTTCAGAGCCAATCCCCATCGGCTTCACCTGGGATATATCGGACTGGATATGACCGATCCGGAAGGAGTTGCCGTCACTCCGGACAAAATCACCTCAATCGAGCAAAAACTCGACATGTGGTGCGGAAAAATAACCAGTTGTTTCTCCACACCCGGATCCTCGGTCGAAGTTCAGACACTCTGTCATCCGCAAAAAGACATGGTTTCCGCCCGCATTTCTTCACCCCTGATCGCAACGGAACGGCTCTCCGTCAAGTTTTCGTTTCCCTATCCAACAGGGCAACACGCAGACGATGCAACGGACTGGAACCATCCAAACCGCCATTCTACCGTGGCCGAACAGCTCTCGGACCACTCCGTATTACTGAAAAGGACCATCGACACCACTATTTATTATATAAGGATAACTTGGGAAGGAGCTGCCAAATTCGAAGAAAAACAACCCCATCTGTTCACACTGACACCCTCTGACGATAATTTTGCCTTTTCTGCACTATTCAGCCCGACACCGTGTAACGATCAGCCTGTCTGTTTCACCGATGTCGCAAAGGCTTCCTCCGAGTATTGGCAAAAATTCTGGAACGAAGGCGCTTTCGTCGACTTCTCTGCCTGCACAGACAAACGGGCTTCCGAACTCGAACGCAGAGTATTCCTCTCTCAATATCTGATGGCCATACAATGTGCAGGGATGTATCCGCCTCAGGAAACCGGACTCACATACAACAGTTGGTTCGGAAAATTCCATCTGGAAATGCATTGGTGGCATGCCGTACACTTCGCACTGTGGAATCGTCCCGAACTGCTCGAACGGAGTCTCGACTGGTATTTCAAGGCAGAACCCATCGCCCGTCAGATCGCCCGACGTCAAGGTTTCGAAGGAATTCGCTGGATGAAAATGACCGATCCTTCGGCATTGGAGGCACCCTCCAAAGTGGGTTCTTTCCTGATCTGGCAGCAACCCCACTTCATCTACATGGCGGAACTGATCTATCGGAACAAACAAAATCCCGAGGTGATCGAAAAATACAAAGATCTGGTATTCCGCACAGCCGACTTCATGGCCTCGTTCGCCACCTACGATCCCGAAAACGATCGGTATATCCTCAAAGGGGTCATTCCTGCCCAGGAGACACTGAAAGCATCGCAAACGATCAATCCTCCTTTCGAACTCTCCTACTGGCATTATGCATTGGGCGTAGCGCAACAATGGAGAGAACGCGCAGGATTGCCCCGAAAGGCTGAATGGGACGAAATCCGGAACAAACTTGCCCCTCTGGCACAAAAAGAGGGACTCTATCTGGCTGCAGAGACAGCTCCCGACACCTACGAAAACATCCGCTACATCTCCGATCATCCGGCCGTACTCGGTGCAGTGGGCATCCTCCCGGAGAGTCGCCTCGCAGATCCCGAAACCATGAAAACAACCCTCTCCTGGATCTGGGACAACTGGAATTGGGATCAAACCTGGGGATGGGACTATCCGATGACCGCCATGTGTGCCGCACGAATCGGCGAACCCGAAAAAGCTGTCGATGCACTGTTGATGGATAAACGGACCAACACCTATCTACCCAACGGTCACAATTATCAAAACGCCCGATTGAGAATCTACCTTCCCGGAAACGGCGGCCTACTCACGGCCGTAGCAATGATGTGTGCCGGATGGGACGGATCGGAAGGTGAAAATCCCGGATTTCCAGACAACGGACAATGGAACGTAAAATGGGAGGGATTGCGTCCAATGCCTTAAAACTAAAAAACTGTCGAATCTCTTCTCAACCAACAACAACTAACCTCTATGAGCAAACTGTTTTTACCGATCATATTGATCTGTCTGAGTGCCTGTACCACTACCGGAAGCGAAACGACTCCCGATCAGTCTTCCGGGACCTTACTCAAAGCCTTTCCCGGAGCAGAGGGATTCGGACGATATGCTACCGGAGGACGCGAAGGTACGGTCTACCACGTAACGAATCTCAACAATTCGGGAGAGGGATCATTCCGCGAGGCCGTCAGTAGCCCCAATCGCATTGTGGTTTTCGACACCTGCGGAATAATTCGGATATCGGGTCGCGTGTATGTGGCCTCCGACATCACCATCGCCGGACAGACAGCTCCAGGCGAAGGGATCGTTATCTACGGCGACGGAGTCTCCTTCTCCGGAGCGAACAATGTAATCGTACGTTGTCTGCGCATCCGGATGGGTATCAATGGCAAAGAAAACACGGATGCCATGGGAATAGCCTACGGGAAAAATATGATCTTCGATCACGTCTCCGTATCCTGGGGAAGAGACGAAAACTTCTCTATCAGTTGGGATACTTCGAAAAGTCCGGAACCAACCAACATCACCATCCAAAACTCTATCATCAGTCACGGTTTGATGCCTCACGCCATGGGAGGACTCATTCAAAGCAACGGAGGGATTACGCTTTATCGGAATCTATATGCCAATAATAAAAGCCGTAACCCCAAAGTAAAAGGGCTCAATCAATTCGTAAATAACGTGGTCTACAACTGGAGCAGTTCAGACGGCTACATTCTCGGCGGTTCTCAATATCCATCATGGGCCATGATCGAAGACAACTATTTCATTCGCGGTCCCCGATCCGGTGGAGGTCCGTTCAACCGTGCCAATGAGAATTTTCAGGTGTATCATCGAGGAAATTACATAGACTCGAATAAAAACGGTGCTCTCGACGGGACATCCGCCGCAGATACAGATTATGGCAATGCCCGATTTGTCACCAATCCGACTCAATTCTGCAATATTCCCTCTCCACATCCGCGAATAGAAAGCCAATTATCCGCCCAGGAAGCCTACGCCTGGATCATCAAAAAAGCAGGAGCCTGTTACCCCGCCCGTGATGAGGTAGACCGACTGGTGATTAATGATCTGCTTTCGCTCGGGACCCAAGGGCTGTTGATCACGAATGAATCCGATCTGGGATTACAAAACAATGTCGGCATTCTTCAAAAAGGCATTCGCCCCACGGACAGTGACAACGACGGTATTCCCGACCAATGGGAACTCGACAACGGCCTCGATCCCATGGATTCTTCCGATGCTTTCCGCAAAAATAATGAAGGATATATCTACCTGGAAATCTATTTGAATAGTCTTGTGAAAGACTAAAAGACAGATTTCTCCTACAAATGTCTAACTTAAATATAATCTTAAAATGAAACAATTATTCAAACAGACAAAGAACAGGGGCATTCTCTCTCTTCCGAGAGTGTTCGCTTGGCTCCTGATTTTGTCGACAGGCTTACCCCACGCACTTGCCCAGGAGACAACGGTCAACGGGAAAGTAAAAGACGAAGCGGGAAATCCCCTGCCTGGCGTGACGATCATTGTCCAGAAAAGCACTCGCGGTACCACCACACAAAAAGATGGTTCTTTCTCGATCAAAGTACCTTCGCATGATGTAAAACTCGAATTCTCCTACATCGGATATCTTTCACAAGTAGTTTCCGTACCAGCCAACAATATCCTCAATATCACGCTGAAGGAAGCTACCTCTGAAATGGAAGAGGTGGTCGTAGTCGGTTATGCGACCATGCGCAAGGTCGATGTCACAGGAACCGTATCCTCAGTCTCAGCAAAAGATATCGCAAACGTACCTGTCTCCTCGGTGGCAGAAGCTCTCACGGGCAAACTGGCCGGTGTACGGGTAGTGACCCAAGACGGAGAACCCGGTGCCGAAGTAGACATCACGGTACGTGGAGGTATGTCAATCACCCAAGACAACTCCCCGCTCTATGTCATCGACGGATTCGTATCGGACATCGGCCTGCAAGGTCTCGACATCTCGGAGATAGAATCCATCGACGTGTTGAAGGATGCCTCCACCACGGCAATCTACGGAGCCCAGGGAGCCAACGGTGTGGTCCTGATCACGACCAAAAGCGGTAAAAAGGGACGTACCGTTGTCTCCTACGACAGCTATTACGGATTCCGGCAACTGGCCCGCAACGTGGATGTACTCAACTCCGTAGACTTCGTAAAACTTCAATACGAAATGGCTCAACGCACCGGAGGTACTTCGATCACCAGTTTCGAAGAAAATTACGGGACCTGGGATACTTTCGAATCGACCTACGGTTCTCGGGGACTCGATTGGCAGGACATCATGTTCGGCGACAACGCATTCTATCAGAACCAGCGTGTTTCGGTCTCCGGAGGAGGCGATCGTCACAAATTCCTGCTCAACTACTCCTACAACGACGAAAACGGAATCCTGATGAACACCGGGAATACAAAACACACATTCCGTTTCAAATTCGATCAGCAGCTTTTCAAGGGAGCCGATCTTCAGACCAACATCAGCTATTACCATAACAAGAAACAAGGGAACATCACTTCCGGCAAGACACTCCAAAACTCCCTGTTGTACCGTCCCGTAGGAGGCATCCAATATACGGAAGACGACCTGCTCGATGCCATGGAAGACCCTTCGGGCAATTCACTGGAAAACCCGCGGGCTGCCCAACTTTCTCAGTTACGTAACAAGTACAATCAGAACCTTTCGATCAATGCAGCATTAAATATCAAGTTTCTGAAACACTTCACCCTGCGTCTCTCCGGAAGTGGCACCTGGAAACACGGACGCGACGACAGTTTCGACGATGCAACCAGTTCTGCCGCCCAAACCCGAGGAGGAGCATTCGGAAGCCAGGACTATTCGGAGGCTACAAAATGGCAGAACACCAATACTTTGGCCTATGATCAATCGTTCGGACGCCACAACGTGAACGTTATGCTCGGTACCGAATACACAAAATCAAAAAGCCAGGGTATTGGCATCGAAAACCGCCAGTTCCCCGATGACAACTTCGGCATCTACGACCTGAGCATGGGATCGCTGCCTCAAAAACCGACCACCTCCTATTCGGAAGATGCGCTGATGTCATTCTTCGGACGTGCATTCTACAACTACGACAACCGTTACCTGGCGACTTTTTCTCTGCGTGCCGACGGATCGTCGAAATTTGCCAAAGAAAACCGGTGGGGCTATTTCCCCTCGGCATCTGTGGCATGGCGTATCGACAATGAAAGTTTCCTGCGCAACGTAAAGGCCATCTCCAATCTGAAACTTCGCCTGAGTTACGGTCAGGCCGGGAACAACCGGATAGGGAACAACCGGTTCCGGTCCACCTTCGAAACAGGCTGGTACACCGACGGAGCCTCCGAAGTCTGGACACTCTATCCCGAAGTGCTGTCGAATCCCGATCTGAAATGGGAAACCACCATTGCATCAAACATCGGACTGGACTTCGGTTTCTTCAATAACCGCATCAGCGGTACGGTCGAATTCTATAAGAACAAGACAAAAGACCTGTTGCTGACTTCGTCTATTCCCACCTACACCGGCTACAAGAAACAAACCCGCAACATCGGATCTCTCCAAAATAAAGGTATCGAAATCTCGTTGAGCACGGTCAATATACGCACGAAGAACTTCCAATGGACAAGCGACTTCAATATCTCGTTCAACCGCAACAAGGTATTATCACTGACCGATACCGCCGAAGACTATATGCTGTTCAAATCCGGTGTCGGAAGCTATATGGACGACTTTATGGTTCAGATCGGTCAATCTACCGGAGCAATCTATGGCTATGTAAGTGAAGGATTTTACGGCGTAGATGATTTCAATGCAACCTACGATGAGGAAAGCGGACGCTGGGAATATACGTTGAAAGACGAAATTCTCTCCCATGCCGACCAGACTCGAGCCAATGTTCAACCGGGAAGTCCGAAATACAAGAATGTCAACGGCGACAACACCATCAACGCCGACGACCGTACCATCATCGGAAACACAACGCCCAAACATTTCGGAGGATTCAACAACACGTTCGTCTATAAGGGTTTCGACCTTTCCGTCTTTCTCAACTGGTCTTACGGCAATGACATTCTGAACTATCAATCGGCCCGTCTGTCGGCCACCTATCAACTCAACCAGAATCAATTGGGCAAGCTGCGTAACCGGTTTACCTATATTGACGCCAACGGCAACTATGTATCCGAACCGGAAGCACTCAAGGCACTCAATGCCAATGCCACAATGCACGGTGTCAAGACCAACGGACTGGAGAGCAACATCACCTACACCACCTCCGATTACGTGGAAGACGGTTCTTTCCTGCGGATCAACAACGTCACACTCGGCTATTCTTTCAATTCGAATCTGATCAAGAAGATCGGTCTGAACAAACTCAGAGTGTATGCTACCGTGTATAACCTCCACACTTTCACGAAGTACAGCGGATTCGATCCTGAAGTCAACAAGAGATCCAACGGAGGTCTTACTCCGGGAGTCGACTGGTCTGCATATCCCAAGACCCGTAGCTACGTGTTCGGTATCAACATTACTTTCTGATAAATTTAGGCATTGAATCATGAAAAACAATTTTAAACATACGACAATTAAACTATCGCTGGTCGCAACAGCCGCTCTTGGTTTATGGGGTTGTAACGATCTGCTGGACCTTCCTTCGAAAAACTCCTACGAGTCGGACGTGGTATTCGGTTCCCGTGACCGGGCCGAAGCTGCCATACGAGGCATCTATCCCGAACTCAAAAGCAATGCAATGATGGCCTATATGACTCCGGATAACGACGAGACATTCTCTACCAACACTTCCGGAGAACGATACGGTCTAGCTAAATACAGTTTCAGCGCCGGCAGCGGTCAGATGGAAGGCCCCTTCAACTCAAGATACTCCATTATCAACCGGGCCAACGAATGCATCGCCGGACTGGAGGAAGAGGGGGTAATGAGTTCCGGATCAGAAACCGACCAGGCTTTCTTCAAAGGCCTCTACGGAGAGGCTCTCACTCTCAGAGCCGTGGCCTATTTCGATCTGATCCGATTCTGGGGAGATGTTCCCTTCAAAACCGAACCGACTCGCGCCGGTGACGACTTCAATTTGGGACGCACCAGTAGAGATGTCATCTACGACTATATTCTTAATGACCTCGCCTACGCCGCTACGGTGGTGCCTTGGGCCTCAGAAGTAACTTACAAAGACCGTATCACCAAAGGAGCTGTCTACGGACTGACCGCCCGCATTGCACTCCACGCAGCCGGCTATTCACTTCGCTGGGATCTTGCAACCGGAGGGAATATGGGTATGCGTACCCGTGACGACCAACAACGTATCACGGAACTCTATCAGATTGCCCGTAATGCCTGTGCAGCAGTCATGGAAAAAGAGGGTTCGGAACATTATCTGCTCGACGACTACGAACAAGTGTTCAAAGACCCGCATAACAAGGTCTACAATGCAGAAAACATTTGGGAATTGGGAAACTACGGAACAAGTGCCAATGGAGGTGTTGGCTACTACATCGGTATCTCCATCGGAAGCGGTCTGTCATCATACCTCTCCTCGGGTCCCCAGCTACGTATCACCCCTACTCTCTACTATTCGTTCGATCCGGACGACAAACGACGTGACGTCACCTGCGGCAACTTCTCCATAGCTAAAAATACCGGTACATTCGACATCGTTGCTGCGCAGAATCTCGGCACGGGCAAATGGCGCAAATGCTGGCAAAGCACCCAGGGACCCGAAAACGGGAAAACCGATATCAACTGGGTCCTGCTGCGTTATGCCGACATTCTGCTAATGTTTGCCGAAGCCGACAACGAATTGACCGCCTCGCCCTCTGACGAAGCCAAAGAAGCGCTCAAAAAGGTGCGCAGACGTGCTTTCGACGAATCTGTCCGAGCCGAAAAAGCGGACCAATATGTAGATGCCCTCACCACAAAAGAAGACTTTTTCGAGGCCATTGTCAAAGAACGTTCGTGGGAATTGGCTTCTGAATCGAACCTGCGTCGTACCGACCTGATCCGTTGGAATCGACTTGCATCTACTCTGGAAGCAACCCGCACGGCCCTGACAAAAATGAATACGGACAAAGTAAATCCCTATACAAACGAGGACGTTCCCAAATACCGGATCTACGAACAAAAGGTATGGGCCGTAGGAGAAGAACCCACATCAGTCCCATTTACCGAATCGGAGACTAACACGGATCTTCCTTCCGGCTATAAAGCAGTGGAATTCATTCCCACCAGCAGTCTGAACACTTATATCCGACGTTTTGCCACCGATTTCGAAGAAAACCGTTGCGAGCTGATGCCTCTGCCTCAAGAATTAATCGACGCTTCCTCTCTGCTCAAAGACGCACAACACCCCGGATACAGATAATCATCCTTGTATGACGAAACTATTTTTTTCAATCATCCCGGCACTTTTCGCCACAGTCGTATCCATTCATACGGCTGCGGCGAAATTGCCGCAATCTGCAGATACCATTGCCATACGGTTTGCAGATTCGGAAATCAAACGTTTCCCGGAAGCCTGGCAACTCGACCACGGAACCCGTTACGTGTGGGGATATGCCCAAGGTGTAGGCTGCAAAGCAATGTTAGAACTCTGGAAATACACCCGCTCAAAAAAATACTACGACTACGTCTATCAGTGGGCCAATCACATGGTGCAATCCGACGGAGCGATTTTAGGCTACCGGACCACGGATTACAACATAGACTTCATCAATGCCGGGAAACTGCTTTTCGACCTGTACGACGCAACCGGTCATGACAAGTATCGAATGGCGATGGATACCCTGATCAAACAACTGGCCCACCATCCCAAGACAAAAAACGGTGTCTTCTGGCACAAAAAGATATACCCCCACCAGATCTGGCTCGACGGGATCTATATGGCTGGTCCGTTCATGGCCCAATACGGCAGCAAATTCAACCGGCCGGAATGGATCGATATGGCAGCCCATGAAGCAGTAAAGACCTTTGAATGTACGCTCGACAAAAAGAGTGGGCTACTCTATCACGCATGGGACGAAAGTCGTTCGCAGGCATGGTGCGACCCCTCCACGGGACACTCCCCGAACTTCTGGGGACGAGCCATCGGATGGTACTTCATGGCCGTGGTCGACATACTGGATTTTCTCCCTTTGGACCATCCTCAAAGGAAAGAGTTAATTCATATTGTCCGTCATTTGGCCAAAACCCTGCCCCGTTACCAGGACAAGACCGGCTTATGGTATCAAGTGGTCGACATGGGCAACCGACAAGGAAATTTCACGGAAGCATCCGTTTCAGCCATGTTCATGTATGCCTATGCCAAGGCTGTAAACAAGGGTTATCTGCCCGACAGCAATATGGAAATGGCTAAAAGAATACTTAATGGACTCTGTAAGGAACTTGTCGTCGAACAACCGGACGGCACACTGTCGCTTACCCGTTGCTGTGCAGTGGGAGGTCTGGGCGGAAAACCTTACAGGGACGGTAGTTTCGAATACTATATCGGCGAAAAGATACGAGACAACGATGCCAAAGCCACAGGACCATTCATCATGGGCTGTCTCGAGATTGCCAAATTCGACAATGCCCGTCGTCCCAAACATTTAGCCTTCCCGGGTGCGACCGGATTCGGCCGATACGCCTCCGGAGGTCGTGGCGGAGAGGTCTGCAAGGTAACCAATCTCGAGGATGATGGTCCCGGTTCGTTCCGCGAGGCCGTAAGTCGTCCGCATCGGATCGTCGTTTTCGACGTAGGAGGCGTTATCCGGCTGAAAAGCCGTGTCAGAGTGGCACCCCATATCACCATCGCCGGACAGACCGCTCCCGGTGACGGGATTACCATCTATGGCTACGGTGTCTCATTCGCCAGTAACAACATTGTCCGTCACATCCGTCTCCACGGCAGCATAGGCATGGAGAGAGGATCGTGTACGCTGGTGGCGGACAACTTGAGAAACGCCATCTTCGACCATGTCTCCGTACAATGGGGACGATGGGACAATCTCCATGTCAAATACGCCTCGGATATCACCTTCCAATATTGCATCTTCGGCGAAGCAATCGACCCTCAACGATTCGGTGCACTGATCGAACGGCCGGACAATCTGACCATCCACCACTGTCTGTGGATAGACAACCAGAGCCGCAATCCGAAAGGAAAGGCTTTCATGCAATATTATAACAACATTGTCTACAACTGGGGACATTCGGGCTACGTGGGAGGCCACTCCAAAAGCCATTACCACGTGGATATGATCGGCAACTATTTCATCGCAGGGCCGAACTCCTCCGAAAACTACCTGGCCATGATGACCCCTACCGACCATATCTATCAGAAGGATAATTATGTGGACACGAACCGGAACGGACAACTCGACGGCTCGTTGATCGACGACGAGACATTCCGGGAAAAGGGTGCCACCCTCGCCGAACATCCATACCATGGAAATGGATTCCTGGAATCGTTGGAATCGGCAACCGAAGCCTATCAAAGCGTACTCCTACGTGCAGGTGCCTATCTCAAACGGGACCAGGTAGACAAACGATTGATCGATCAACTGACCTCTCTGGGTAAATCCGGAGCCATCATCCACACCGAAGGGGCCGTAGGAGGACAACCTCCCATGCGAGGAGGAGAAGCCGATCGAGACAGCGACAACGATGGCATCCCCGACCAATGGGAACGCAAACATAAACTGAATCCAAACGACGCTTCGGATGCCTCCGCCTATACATTAAGCAAAATATACACAAACATAGAGGTTTATATCAATGAATTACTCGATTAAACAGATACTGAAAATCGGACTGGGAATTCTGATCGGGTATGGGTGCACTTCCCCCCAGGGAAAATATGCCCGTTTGTACGGTCAAATCCCGTTCGATATGCCGGAGGTCATTCTACCCACATTTCCCGATCGCGAAGTGACATTAACCGATTTCGGAGCAAAAGGAGACGGCACAACAGACAATACCGACGCCTTTCGCCGAGCTATCGATTCGCTGGCCGAACGAGGTGGAGGACACCTGATTGTCCCGGCAGGCGTATGGCTGACAGGTCCCATCGTATTCCGTTCACATATAGACCTACATCTGGAACGGGGAGCGCTCATTCTTTTCTCCCCGGAAAAAGAGCGTTATCCTTTAGTGGAGACCGTATTCGAAGGACTCGATACACGTCGGTGTCAGTCGCCCATATCGGGTCGGAATCTCGAGAACATTGCCATCACCGGCGAGGGAACCATCGACGGTTCGGGCGAGGTGTGGCGGCCGCTCAAACGGAACAAAACCACCGAAAGCCATTGGAAAAGCACCATCGCTCGGGGAGGCGTATTCAAACGCCCCGACTATTGGTTCCCCTCGGCCGGAGCTCTTCGGGGAGATACGATCAGCGACATGAACGTACCCCGCAACCTGAAAACCGAAGAAGAGTGGTTGGCCGTAAAGGATTTTCTCCGACCTGTGATGGTCAGCTTTATCGAGTGTCGCAACGTGTTGCTGGAGGGGGTTCTGTTCGAAAACTCGCCCTGTTGGTGCCTGCATCCGCTGATGTGTGAGAATGTGGTGATCGACGGGATCTCCGTACGGAATCCCTCCTATGCTCAAAATGGCGATGGTTTGGATCTCGAATCGTGCAGGAACGTCCTGATCGTCGACTCTTCATTCGATGTCGGGGACGACGGCATCTGCATTAAATCGGGCAAGGACGAAGACGGACGACGACGAAACAGACCCACGGAAAACGTAATTATCAACAACTGTCGGGTATTTAAAGGTCATGGAGGATTTGTCGTAGGGAGCGAAATGTCGGGAGGAGTGAGGAACATCTGGGTATCGGATTGTCAATTTCTCGGCACCGACGTAGGACTACGTTTCAAAAGCCGTCGCGGCCGGGGAGGTATTGTGGAAAACATATGGATCGAAAACATCATCATGTCGGATATCCTGACCGATTCGTTCTCCTTCAATCTCCACTACGGAGGACGTTCCGCCCTCGAAACACTCGAAGCGGGAGAAACCAATACGCACATTCAGTCTGAGCAGCATCCCGTGACCGAAGAGACCCCTATTTTCCGGAATATCCATATCAAGGATATAGTATCGTATCAAGCCAGAAACGCCATGACATTCAGGGGGCTCCCCGAAATGAACATTTCGGATGTTCTGTTGGAAAACATAACAATCACCTCCCGTTTCGGAGCCACTTTCGAAGACTGCCGCAATATTGTAATGAAAAATGTACGTATAGAGCCACGTGAAGGAAGTGCTGTCACACAACATCGGGTAACCAATTTGCAACAATAGGCACAAGTACGATCATCATGAAAAAAACATGCATTATTTTCCTGTTTTGCAGCATTTTGATATCCACCAGTGCAATAGCAGGGATTCCCCAATTCGACTGGATAAAAGAGGTGGGTGCGAAACATTTCCCGGCTTCGGGCGATCGGGTATATCTCGTATCGGACTACGGAGCTGTAGGAGATGCGGTCACCCTATGCACGGAAAGCATCCAACGGACAATCGACACTTGCGCCGCTCAAGGCGGAGGTACCGTCACTTTCGGCCCGGGAATCTATCTGACAGGATCCATCTTTCTCAAATCGAATGTGATTCTCGACATTCCCAAAGGGACCCAACTGATCGGCAGCCAAAATCTGAAGGATTACAAGCTGTTGCCCCAGACTCGGGTAGCCGGCATCACCATCTCCTGGCCCGCAGCACTGATCAATGTCGTCGGACAAAAAAATGTGGCGATCACAGGCGACGGAGTTATCCACGGTCGGGGAAAAGTCTTCTGGGACAGTTATCGGACACTCCGTCAGGAATATGATCCGAAAGGATTACGATGGATTGTAGATTATGACTGTCAACGACCTCGAGGCATACTGATCTCCGAGAGTAAAGACATCACATTGCGCGATTTCGTCCTCTATCAGGCCGGATTCTGGTCCGTACATATCCTCTACTCGGACCAAGTGACCGTCGACGGATTGATCATCAGCAACAACATCGAAGGCCGAGGCCCCAGTACCGATGGAATCGATATCGACTCTTCCACTCGGATTCTTGTCGAAAACTGTTATGTAAACTGCAACGACGATAATTTCTGTCTCAAGGCCGGCCGCGATGCAGATGGACTCCGGATCAATCGTCCTTGTGAATATGTGGTTATTCGGAACTGCGAAGCCGGTTACGGCGACGGATTGTTCACCTGTGGAAGCGAAACCTCCGGATGTATACGCAATATCGTGGCCTACAACCTGCGAGGAAAAGGCACCAAATATGGATTACGATTCAAATCGGCATACAACCGGGGAGGTGTAGTCGAAGATATTTATCTGAACGACATAGAGATGATCGGAGTCAGAGATCCGATTGTCGTGGATCTGAACTGGTTGCCGGCCTACAACGACAAACGCTTGCCATCGGGATACGACTACGATTCTCTGCCGCCCCACTGGAAATCCATGCTGGAAGAGGTGCCTTCTCATTTGGCCATGCCCAAATTCCGCAATATTTTTTTCGAAAACGTCACTGCAGATCGGGCGAGAATCGGAATAACGGTACATGGATTGCCGGAGTCGACCGTCGACGAATTCCATCTGAAAAACGTAACACTTCAAGCCGAAATCCCGGGTATCATGAAACACGCCCGAAACTGGCATTTCGACAATGTTCGGATCACAGGAAATCTGAAGCCAGAAATCGAAATTTCGGAATGTACCGGAATACCGCTAAAAGAAATCAATAAATAAAAACACATATCTATCTGTTATGAAACTAAAAACGATCATTGTAGCAGTCATTGTAGCAACCTCTGTTTTCGTAACACGAGCAGCAGAAAACGAATTGCCCGACCGGAAATCGGTACTTTCGGTCATGCAGAAAGTCAACGGATATTTCATGTCCAAGTATCCGGACCCGGGAGAACCAGTCTATGTCAAAAAACTGTATACCAGCAATCTGTGGACACGAGGCGTCTACTACGAAGGTCTGATGGCTCTCTATGCCATCTGTCCCGAAGAGAATTACTACAATTATGCGTATGATTGGGCCGAAGCCCATGAATGGGGACTGAGAAGAGGGACTGCCACCCGTCATGCCGACAATCAATGTTGCGGGCAGACCTATCTCGACCTTTATCGTATCGAACCCGACCCGGCCAAGATCAGAAAAATCAAAGCCAATATCGACATGATGGTCAATACTCCCCAGGAAGACGACTGGTGGTGGATCGATGCGATTCAGATGTCGATGCCCATCTTCGCTCAATTGGGTCGTCTGACCGGAGATGCCCGCTATTACGAAAAAATGTACGATCTGTATGCCTACACGAAGAATCAACACGGAGATAACGGTCTTTACAATCCCAAAGACGGACTTTGGTGGAGGGATGCAGACTTTGATCCTCCCTACAAGGAACCCAACGGAGAGGATTGTTACTGGTCTCGCGGAAACGGTTGGGTCTATGCTGCTTTGGTGCGGATTCTGGAGATCATCCCCGACGACGAACCTCATCGGCAGGAGTATCTATCCGATTTTCTCGCCATGTCGGAAGCAATCGGGAAATGCCAGAGAACCGACGGTTTCTGGAATGTCAGCATGCACGACCCCTCGAATTTCGGAGGCAAAGAGACGACCGGAACCTCCCTGTTCGTCTACGGAATGGCTTGGGGCATCAATCGGGGAATCCTCGACCGGGAAAAATATCTTCCCAAAGTATTGAAAGCATGGAACGGAATGGTAAATGATGCCGTACACAAAAACGGCTTCTTGGGTTGGGTGCAAGGTACAGGAAAGGAACCTAAAGACGGGCAACCGCTCTCCTACGACAAAATTCCCGATTTCGAAGATTTCGGAACAGGATGTTTCCTGCTTGCCGGCAGTGAAATCTACAAACTGAAATAATAAGGGAAAAGAGATATTTTCTGCTTCTCTCCTTTCCTCCAATCACAAAATGTTCCGCCATGATGGCGGAACATTTTGTATTACAGGGCAAGCATCACCAACGATGCCGCAGCGAAACCACCGAAAAAGCCAGCAGCCACCTGGGCAGGAGTATGACTTCCCAACCATAAACGAGCCGAGGCAAGTGATCCGGAGAGAAGAATGGCCACGATCACCGTTCCCGTCAAGTCGCCGAATCGTGAGATGGCCACAATCAACAACATGGCCACTGCACCACCGGCGGCCGTCAGATGCAGGCTGATTTTCCACCAGAAATTGACCACCAATGCCATAATCACACAACCCAATGCCGCAAAAAGAAATTTACGGATCAGAAATGCGACCAATACGTTCGAAATCATCAAGGCACATATCAGATAGCAAACCGCCACCACGGCCAGAGGGATGATCCGTTCCCGTCGTTGTTGCAAGGAGAGATCCCCTAACACACCGAACGTACGCATCAAGGCTATAAATATCGCAGGAATAATCAGCGTGTTGAGCACGACCACCAACACAAAGAACCATTTGAGACTCAGCGCTATGTTGCTCATGATCGTATCGCCGAACAGCAGTATGCATATCGTGTAGGCAGGTACCAGAAAAGGATGGAGCACCCACGAAATGCCTCGACTCCAAGTCGTAAGGATCCCCTCTTGCGGCTGAGCCGAATCCTCCGGTGACCGATCCGAACTCTCTTCCGGGATCGGAGTCCCAACACTTGTCTCGATTTCACTCGTCCGGATCTCCTCCGGAATCATCTCCACCTCTTCTGCCATTGTATCAAATTTGTTTTCTCAAGCGAGCCACGGGAATCCCCAACATCTCGCGATATTTTGCCACGGTACGACGTGCTATATGATATCCCCTGCTGTTAAGTATATCCATCAGTACCTCATCGGTCATGGGCTTGCGTTTGTCTTCCGATTCGACACACTCCGTAAGTATATTCTTAATCTCATAAGAGGAGACCTCCTCGCCGCTATCGGTCTGCATCGCCTCCGAAAAGAGTTGTTTGAGAGGAATGATTCCGAAATGGGTCTGAATATACTTGCTGTTCACCACCCGCGAAATAGTCGAGACGTCGAGTCCCGTACGATCGGCGATATCCTTCAGAATCATGGGGCGCAATTTGCTCTGGTCGCCATCCACGAAATACTCCCGTTGATAGTTGAGTATCTCCTGCATGGTATGCATCAGTGTATCATGACGCTGTTTGATGGCCGAAATGAACCATTTGGCCGAATCTATCTTATTTTTGACAAATTGAAGTGCCTCTTTATTCTCTCCGCCCACAGCGGCTCCATCCTTTCCGACCATATCCCGGATCATCTCCACATAACGACGATTGACCTTCACCTCCGGCACATTATACGAATTCAGGCTCAACTGAAACTGGCCATTCTGATAATCGAGAATAAAATCGGGGATGATATAGGGCGATGCCTCATTACCACCTTCGTTATACAGGTTCCCCGGCTTGGGTGACAGGTGGACAATCTCCTCGATAGCGGCACGAAAATCCTCTTCGCTCACCCCGAGCCGATTCATCAATTTTTCGTAATGTTTTTTGGTAAACTCATCGAAATAAGACGACAGGATCTTGCGGGCCAGACGTCCGGCTTTGGTCGTACTGGCCGACGAAGCATCCAGTTGCAACAACAGACACTCCTGTAATGTGCGGGCTCCCACTCCGGCGGGTTCCAGTTCATGAATGATCCCCAGCAAATGTTCCAGCTCCTCCCGAGAAGTCTCGAGGCCCATACTGAAAGCAATATCGTCCGAAATGGACTCCAAATCGCGACGCAGATAACCGTCGTCGTCGATACTGCCCACCAGATAGGTAGCTATGGTTTGTTCGCGAGGAGTGAGGGTCTTATAGCCCAACTGTTCCTCAAGATATTCATGCAGTGTACGTCCCCGAGTCAGATAGACCGGACGGCGTTCGTCATCTTTCGAATAGTTATTGGCGTGATATTTATAACTGGGGGTATCGTCTTCCTTAAGATACTCCTCCATGGATATCTCCTTGGGCTGGTTCTCCTCTTCGTCCTTCTCTTCGGTGATATCCTCCTCCAGCACCGGATTCTCTTCGATCTCCTGTTTGATACGTTGTTCGAGCTGCACGGCCGGCAACTCCAACAACTTGATCATCTGGATCTGTTGTGGAGAGAGCTTCTGGAGCAGTTTCTGGATCTGTCTCTGATTAATGTTCGACATAATGCGTTAGGATTTAATTAATTGTATAAAATATTGTATTCTGAAATATAAAAACGGAGGGGAGCAGCAGAGAGCGCCCCTCCGAATAAATCATCTAAAATTCAGCATTCTTGGGAGTACGCGGGAAGGGGATTACATCCCGGATATTGGCCATACCCGTCACAAAAAGCAACAGTCGTTCGAAGCCCAATCCGAATCCACTGTGCGGAGCAGAGCCCCAGCGCCGTGTATCCAGATACCACCACAAACTGTCCTTACTCATACCAAGTTCTTCGACCCGGGCATTCAGTTTATTGTAGTCGGCCTCACGCTCCGATCCGCCGATAATCTCTCCGATCTTCGGGAAAAGCACATCCATCGCCCGGACGGTTTTGCCGTCGTCGTTCTGTTTCATGTAGAAGGCCTTGATATCTTTCGGATAATTGATCAGAATCACCGGTTTTTTGAAGTGTTCCTCCACCAGATAACGTTCGTGTTCGCTCTGCAGGTCGACACCCCAAGCCACCGGAAATTCGAATTTACGACCGCTTGCCAACAGAATATCGACACCTTCGGTATAGTCCAACCGTACGAAATCGTTCTCCACCACAAAACGCAGCCGATCGATCAATCCCTCGTCGAACATCTTGTTCAGGAACAGCAGATCATCCATGCAGTTGTCCAGTGCATAGCGGATCAGATATTTCAGAAAATCTTCCGCCAACTCCATATTGTCCTCCAACTCATAGAAAGCCATCTCCGGCTCGATCATCCAGAACTCGGCCAAATGGCGCGGCGTATTGGAATTTTCGGCCCGGAACGTCGGCCCGAACGTATAGATCTGCGAAAGAGCCAATGCCCCGAGTTCGCCTTCAAGCTGCCCGGAGACGGTCAGATTACACTCCTTGCCAAAGAAATCCTGGGTGTAATCCACTTTCCCTTCTGCATTACGGGGAACATTCTCCAAATCAAGTGTCGTCACCTGGAACATGGCTCCGGCTCCTTCGGCATCCGATCCGGTAATGAGCGGAGTATGCAGATAGTAGAAACCCCGATCATTGAAATACTTGTGAATGGCATAGGCCATGGCATGCCGGATACGCAACACCGCCCCAAAAGTATTGGTCCGCGGACGCAGATAGGCTATCTCTCGCAGGAACTCCAACGAATGCCCCTTCTTCTGCAACGGATAGGTCTCGGGATCGGCCGTACCGTACACTTCGATCCGGCGGGCCTGGATCTCGACAGGCTGACCCGAGCCGAGCGAATCGACCAGAAGACCGTCTACCCGCAGACAGGCCCCCGTAGTGATCTTCTTCAAGAGTTCCTCGTCGAACGATGCCACATCGAGCACGATCTGTATATTATGGATCGTGGAACCGTCGTTCATGGCGACGAATGCCACATTTTTGTTTCCCCGTTTGGTTCTCACCCACCCTTTGACCGTCACTTCCACGTTACGGTCGGCGGACTTCAGCAGTTCGGAAATTTTGATTCTTCCTCCGTTTGACATACAATCCATTATTTTCATTCATTCAGATAATCTACAAATATCGGAATTTTTATCACATTTCCCAATCGGAAAACCCAAATAAAACGACAGACGGGCATTAAAGCCCGTCTGTCATACAATCCGCTCCGAAAACGGCACACCGTCTCCGCCCTCGGACCGTTTCATATCTCTTCATCCGTACGTTCCGGCTCATCGGCTGCCGCAGGGACAGCATCCCGGTACAAACGGTGTACGATACCATCCACCAAACCCAGTTTCGGCACCATGAACCGCTCTACCCGGCTACTCTTGGCCGCCGTAAGAAAAATTTTCAGAGCCGGCACAATCACATCGGCCCTATAGGTGTTCATTCCCATCCTATGGATCCGATCCTCGTAGCTGAATGCCTTTATCTTATTATAAAGCAACTTCAAATCACCCAGTGAAATCTCCTCTTTCTCCTTTCGCCCCAACAACTTTTGAGCCTTATTGATATTTCCGCCCGAACCGATGATCACCGTCGGAGCATATTCGAAAGCGGCCTGCCTCAACCACTCCTTGAACCGATCACACTCCCCACCGGGCACCGCTCCGCTGAGCATACGCACCGTACCCAACGAAAATGAACGGGAATCGACCCTGTGACGACCGGCGTAAACGGTCACTTCGGTACTTCCTCCGCCCACATCCACCAGCAGATAACTCCCCCCGGGATCCATCAGCGAACGCATCCCTCCCGAAAAAATCAGATCCGCCTCCTCCTGTCCGGAGATGATCTCCACCCGGAATCCCGAACAGGCTTCGATAGCCTGTACGGTTTCGGGTCCGTTGGCCGCCTCACGCATGGCACTGGTGGCACATGCCCGGCGCAGTTCCACACCATAGGCATTCATGACATGTACGAAACCCTGCATGGCTTCGCACAGACGATGCTGTTTCTCCGGGCCGATCCGTCCCCCGGCAAAGACATCCTCCCCCAGACGAATCGGCACCCTCAGAAATGCCGTCTTCTTATAACTCACCGTTCCGGTGTAATCCTCCACATCGGCGATCAGCATCCGCACGGCATTCGACCCGATGTCGATCGCGCCCACACTCTTTTTTTCAATCATGGTCTATCGTTCGCTTAACGATTTGAGATAGTCGTATATGGCGGTTTGGGAACGGACAGGAGGATCCTCCTCGTATCCCGGTTCGCGCCCCACATACTGGTTCTGTGCAAAGTTACTCAAATCGCGCGCTTTTATGCGATCGTTCCATTGAATATCGAAAATTTTCCGCAACAATTTCCGGATACGACGGTCTCTTACGGGTATTCCCACCTCCACACGACGATTCAGATTCCTCGGCATCCAGTCCGCACTAAGTATATAGGTACGTTCATCGCCGCCTCCGCCGAAGATGACCAGACGCGCATGTTCCAGAAAACGATCCACAATACTGATGGCCCGGATATGCCGGCTGAGTCCCTTTTCGCCCGGCTTGAGACAACAGGCCCCGCGAACAATCAGCCGCACATCCACCCCCGCATCACTGGCCCGATACAGTGCCGCAATCATGTCGGGATCGGTCAGGCTATTGAATTTGGCATATATATAAGCAGGCTTACCGCCCTTGGCCGCATGGATTTCCCGGTCGATCATCCGCACGAAATGATCCCGCATGAAATAGGGCGACACCACCAGTCGATCACATTCGAAATGCTTATGAGTATTCTGCAAAAAATCGAAAACGCGTTCAGCGTCGTCGGCCGTGGTCTCGTCGGCCGTGAGCAGCCCGAAATCGCTGTAAAGCGTAGCGGTATCCTCATTGAAGTTTCCCGTTCCCACGTAGGTATATCCTCGCAAACGGGCCCCCTCTCTTCGTTCGACCAGGATCAGCTTGGCATGCACCTTCACCCCATCTAACCCATGAATCACCTTGATACCAGCCTGTTGCATGACATCCGAGAAATCTATGTTCCGCTCCTCATCGAATCGGGCCATCAGCTCCACCAGCACTACCACCCGTTTACCGTTACGGGCGGCGTTGACCAAAGCCCCCACCACCTTGGATCGTTCGGCCATGCGGTAGAGCGTAATATAGATACTCTCCACCTTGGGGTCGATAGCCGCCTCACGAAGGAAGTCGATCAGATGGTTGAACGTATAATAGGGATAGGCCAACAGCAGATCGGATCGTTTCACCACGCTCAATATACTCGAGAAGGGTTTGATATAGGGGTGATGCAACGGAGGCAGCGGAGTCTCCTCGAGCGAGGGCGCCACCTTCGGGAAACGCATCAGATCGCGCAGCAAGTGATAACGACCTCCCGGAGAGACACTCTCCCGATTACGGATATCGAATTTGGAAAGAATCAATTCCAACAAATCTTCCGGCATCTGCTTATCGTACACCAGACGTACCGGACGTCCGTGTTGCCGTTTGGTGATTCCCTGTTCCATCTTCTGCACCAAACTTTTCGAGATGTCGTCGTCGAGAGTCAGTTCCGCATCACGATTGATCTTGAACGTATGGGCCGAAATGCTCTCGTAGTCGAACATGAAAAAAATCTCATCCAGGCAGAAGCGCAGAATATCATCCAAAAAGATAATATGCGTGGTTCCCTGCGGCGAAGGCAGCACCACGAAGCGGGGACAAGCCGAACTGGTCGGTATCTCGAGAATGGCATAGCGTCCGCGCCCCGAAGTCGTCACCATCTTCACTCCCAGATAGGCCCGTTCATCGGAAAGAAAAGGCAGTTTCACCCGTTTGCGCAACATCAGCGGAGCCGTTCGCGGACTGACCGTAGAGGCAAAATAGTTCCACACGAACTCCTGCTGGACATGATCCAACTGTGTCTCATTGACAATGAATATGCCATGCGACTCCATCTCTCTCAAAATCTGGTCATAAGTCTGCTCATAATCAGCCTGCATGGAGTGCATCCGGACATTCAGTTCCTCGAGCAAAGCGACCGGCGTATATCCACCGGTGAGGGTACGCCCCCGATCGGAAGCCACCGAGGCCAACCTTTCCACATTGGCCACCCGTACCTTAACAAACTCATCGAGATTATTGGAATAGATTCCCAAAAAACGCAACCGCTGAAGCAACGGCACACCCTCGTCGCGCGCCTCCTGGAGCACCCGTCCGTTGAAAGAGAGCCAACTCAATTCCCGATTATTCAGTGTCGTTTGATCGATATTTTCTGCCATGAATCGCACGTGTTATTTTGAAATGGCAAAATAATAAATTTCACATCAATTTTGATGGATTATTCAAATTAAGTCAGTGTTAATAAATCAATAGGATCGAAGCAAAAAACATACCTTCATATAAATTCGAAAAAAAAAGGTATCTTTGTCCGTTTACATAAAGGAACGCTATGGAAAGAAATTTAATACTCCAGGAGATCGAACAATTGAAAGGACAGGGTTGTCGCGCCGAAAATTGGAATGAAATTCTCGTGGGCGAACATTTCAATCCCTCTAAAATATGGAATTGCCAGTTCCGGGGTCAGGTACGAATCGGCAATAATGTCTACATCTCCAACATCGGTTCCTATATCGCAAACTATATCATCGAAGACGATGTCTATATCGAAAATACAGGGGTGATCGAAACCCTCGGCGAGAGCACCTTCGGCAATGGCGTAGAGATAGCCGCCGTCAACGAAGCCGGCGGACGAGAGGTACCCATCCACGACGGTTTGGATGCTCAAACCGCCTATATCACAGCCATGTATCGTCATCGGACCAAGACGATTGACAGAATAATGGAGCTGACCGAAACCTACTGCAACCAAATTAAATCGACCCTGGGAGTGATCGGTCGGGGAGCCTCGGTGAGAGGATGCAACACTCTGCTCAACGCCAAGATAGGACCTTATGCCCAGTTACGTGGAGTATCGGTGGTGGAAAACTGCACGCTAAACAGTTGTCAGGAAGATCCCGTAATGATCGGATTCGGTGTCAAGGCACATGACTTTATCGCCATGCCGGGTGCCCGTATCGACAACGGCACCATCCTCAAACACTGTTTCGTGGGCGAAGCCGTACATCTCGACAACGGTTTTATGGCCGAAAATTCACTCTTTTTCGCCAATTGCGAATGTGGCAGCGGCGAGGCATGCTCGATCTTCGCCGGCCCGTACACCGTCACCCATCACCGCTCTTCGCTGTTGATCGCCGGAATCTTCTCCTTCTTCAATGCAGGCAGCGGCACCAACCAAAGCAACCACCTGTTCAAAACAGGTGCCGTACACCAGGGAGTCCACCAACGTGGTTGCAAATTCGCCAGCAATGCCTATGCCATGCTGCCGGCCAAAGACGGCGCTTTTACCGTGATCTTCGGCCGTCACAGCAGCCACTACAACACGGAATATTTCCCGTTCTCCTATCTGATGGACTCGGAAGGGAAATCATATCTGTTACCCGGAGCCAATCTTCGCTGCTACGGCATGGTACGCGACATCGCCAAATGGCCCAAACGTGACCGGCGCAAAGGCCCGAAAACCGATCTGATCAATTTCCGCGAGCATACGCCTTATCTGGCCGAACGAGTGGTCAAGGCCCTCGAAATCTCGGCCCAACTACTCGAAAAAAAAGATCAGGATACCTATAATTATGAACGTATGCGCATCAAACAAGCCATGTTGCGCAGAGGAGTATATCTATATGAATTAGCATTGGATGGATCGATCGGTGCAATTCTCGATGAAACCCGTCACGTGGAAGCCGATCCGCTCGGAGCTGGAGTGTGGGTGGATATGGCCGGCATGTACGCGCCCAAAGCAGTGGTGGAAACCGTACTCGACACATTGGATGAGGGAAAAATAAACTCTCTGGACGCCTTGTACCAGGAGTTGAAACGCATCCATAACCGATATCCTCAATACGCCCGAGGATGGGCCCTTCACGCCCTGGCCAACATACTGAAACATTCGCCCAACGAGGAAGAGATAGAAACGGCCATAAACAAAGGTTCGCAAGCCATGTCTACGCTGAAAGCCATGACCGACGAAGACGCCCAACGAGACAAAGAGGGCATTATGAGTACCGGTTACGGAATCGATGCGGTCACCCCCGAGGAGATCGATCAGGATTTCGCCGCCGTCAAACAATGTCATTGATAACACATCTAATTCTTTACGCAATACGATGAGACACATCATATGGGGAATTGCAGGCCTACTGTCTGCATTCACGCTGAACGCCCAACAGGCTAAAACCGAATGGAACAACCCCTCAACAGGATCGGTCGGCAAAGCCATTCCGCGCACCGAATTCATCAGCTACAACATCAGGGAAGAGGCAGAAAAGGAAATTCTTTCGACATCTCCGTTCTATCGGAACCTGACCGACAAACTGGAATCGCCCCCTACCCCCAAAGATTCCCCTCGCAAAATCTATATCACCCTGGTGAGTATTCCTTTCCCGTGGCTCGATCGGGAACTGTTTCTACACGTAGAGGGTGTACCTGCGTTCTATCTTTATGTCAACGACAAGATGGTAGGCTATGCCCAAGGCAGTCACGCTCCCGCAGAGTTCAATCTGTCGTCATTCGTCACCGACGGAGTGAACACCATTCGTCTGGAGGCGATCGCAGACGGTACGGGTGCCCAAATGGAATCGGGTATCTCGTCGGAAGACGACACTCCCCGCACCTCTTTCCGCAATGTCTATCTCTACTCTCAACCCAAATTGAGAATCGAAGACTTCGAACTGTTTCCCGGTCTCGATTCCACGGGACGCAACGGAATGTTCTCCGTAAAACTGGCCGTGGCCAACAGTTATAACTCCCAGGAGACGATTACCGTCGGATATGACATCTATGCTCCGACAGGCAAATTGCTCTATTACGACATGAGAGATGTAAAACTTCCCGGAAAGGGTCGTGACACGGTCCGCTTCGATGAATATGTCTACGGAGTGATTCCCCATCTGTGGAGCACGGCCGATCCCGATCTGTATCGGGTGATGCTTTTCGTGCGCCGGGACGGACGACTGATCGAATATATCCCCTACACGCTGGGATTCGGAGAGACGGAACTCCACGAAGGGAAACTATATCGTAACGGACAACCGATTGATCTGAGCGTAGCCCGATACAACGCCGCCGACAATCGTCCCCAGACCCGCGACGAACTGATCACCCTGCGCCAACAGGCGATCAATACTCTTTTGCCGGATTACCCGCAGCCCGAATGGTTCTACGATCTGTGCGACAGTATCGGCCTGTATGTAATCGACCAGGCAGACATCAATCCTCTCCCGACATCAGAAGGATCAACCTCCACAGGCATCGCTCCTTCGAACGACCCGGCATGGCTGCCCTCCTTCCTCGACCGCCTGCGAGCCATGCAGGCACGAAATAAAAACCGGACCTGCATTATCGGATGGTCGCTCGGGACAACGGCCGAAAACGGATACAACATGTACAAATGTTATCAATGGCTCAAGAAAGCCGACCCCCGGCGGGCCGTGATCTTCTCCAATGCCCAAGGAGAGTGGAATTCCGACTTGGAACTCGGAGAGATTCACTCCGCAGAGGCTATCCTCAAGGCCGTCGAACTGCAACGTAAAACGGCCCAATCCTCTTCCCGGAGATAGTCTCCCCGATACAAACCGACAAAACGTTCATCGCATGAACATCGACCTTGTCATGATCGGGAAAACAGACTCCCGTACCGTAGACGAATTGATCGAAACCTATCGCAAACGCATCAACTTCTACGTAAAATTCGGAGTCGTCACGCTGCCCGATCTGAAAAACACGAAAAATCTCTCGGTTGCCGAACAAAAAAAACTGGAGGGCGAAATGCTCCTGCGGCAACTCTCTGCGGGAGATTATGTCGTGCTGCTCGACGAACGGGGGGAAGAGTTGCGGTCGATCGAATTCGCGGCCTGGCTGCAAAAACGCATGAACGGTTCCACACGCAGGCTCTGTTTCGCGATCGGAGGACCATATGGTTTCTCTGATGCCGTCTATCAGCGGGCGGATCGATTGCTGTCTCTCTCTCGGATGACCTTTTCCCATCAATTGATCCGGGTGCTTTTCACCGAACAACTCTATCGGGGATTCACCATCCTCAATAACGAACCCTATCATCACGAGTAGGCCATACCACATCACGCTCCAAAAAAGGAACAGGCGGGAATCTCACGATTGCCGCCTGCTCTCGGGGCCTTTGAACCCCTAAACTACTAACCCAAACTTAAATAAATGAAGAAACCTTGTTGTTGTATGTTCACTCTTCTCTAACTAAACGGAGAAATTTTATTTTTATTATCCTTTTTATTATCCGTTCTGTCAGTAATCATGTCAAACATCGTGCCAAACGGTAAGTGAGGAACTTTGTTCACGTACAACTACCCCTTACAATTACAAACCCCGTGCCGGAATCCCAAATCCGATGCTCCAAATCATTCCGGATAAAAAAATTCCGGCGACGATTGTCGCCGGAATCATATATGCACTCGGATCAAGTTCCTGCCCGGATTTATTTCACCTGCTTCGTCCGATAGGATGCCTTGAATTTCCCTTTGCTCATTGCGGAAAGTTTCCCCCTCAGCAGAGTCTTCCGCAACGGCGAAAGATGATCGACGAACATCACCCCATCCAGATGATCATACTCATGCTGGATGACCCGTGCAGCAAAACCGTCCCATTCCTCGTCGTGTTCCTGCCAGTTCTCGTCCAAATAACGGATCTTGATCCGTTCCGGCCGATAAACCTCTTCATGAATACCCGGCACACTCAGGCATCCTTCGCCCATGAGCACCTCCTCTTCGGAACGCTCGTAGATCTCGGGATTGATGAACACTTTCCTGAAATCGGCCAGCCGGGGATCGTCGTCAGCATTGGGTGAGGCATCCACCACGAACATACGCATATTCTTACCCACCTGAGGGGCAGCCAGTCCCACTCCGTCCGAACTGTACATCGTTTCGAACATATCCTCGATAAATTGAGGCGTTATCGCCGACCGGTCCACAATATCCTCCGCCGGTTCGCGCAGTACGGCCGAACCGTACACATACACAGGAAAAATCATAATTCGTTATCTGTTTTTTATACTCTCCATATATCCCTGAAGAATAATCGTGGCACTGATCCGATCCACCATCGCCTTGTCGCGACGAGCCATCTTCTTCACTCCCCCGTCGATCATGGCCCGATGAGCCAACACCGAAGTGAACCGTTCGTCCCAATAGGTCACCTCCACCGAAGGAAACTCTCTTCGCAACCGCATCACAAAAGGTTCGATCCACGCAAACGATTCGGAAGGAGACCCATCCATCCGTGTGGGTTTGCCCACCACGATCGTATCGACACTCTCGCGGGCCAGATATTGCTTCAGATAGGGCAGCAACTGAGCCGTCGGCACAGTCTCCAGCGCATTGGCAATGATCCTCAGCGGATCGCTCACCGCAACCCCCGTCCGTTTTTTGCCGTAGTCCAATGCCAAGATTCTACCCATAACGGGTGCAAAGTTAAAAATAAAAAACTATCTTTGCCCACTATAAGACCGTAATACATCAGAAAATGACACAGGAAGAACTTTTCAAGAAGTTGATCGCCCACTCCAAAGAGTATGGATTCATCTTCCCCTCGAGCGAAATCTACGACGGACTGAGTGCCGTGTACGACTACGGGCAGATGGGTGTGGAGCTGAAAAACAACATCAAAAAATATTGGTGGGACGCGATGACCAAACTCCATGAGAATATCGTGGGTATCGACGCCGCCATCTTCATGCACCCCAAAACCTGGGAAGCATCGGGCCACGTAAGCGCCTTCAATGATCCGCTGATCGACAACCGCGACTCAAAGAAGCGTTATCGCGCCGATGTGCTGATCGAAGACTGGCTGGCCAAACAGGACGAAAAGATCGAAAAAGAGGTAGAAAAGGCCCGCAAACGGTTCGGGGAGTCGTTTGACGAAAAGATGTTCCGCGAGACCAATCCCCGAGTGAAGGAACACCAGGCCAAACGGGACCTGATGCACGACCGGATGGCCAAAGCGCTCAACGACAACGACCTGAACGAACTGCGGCAGATTATCCTCGACTGCGAGATCGCTTGTCCGATCTCCGGTACACGCAACTGGACCGAAGTCCGCCAGTTCAACCTGATGTTCGAAACCAAGATCGGCTCGGTGGCCGAAGGAGCCAATACGATCTACCTGCGTCCCGAAACAGCCCAAGGGATCTTCGTCAACTTTCTCAACGTACAGAAGACCGGCCGCATGAAAATCCCGTTCGGAATCGCCCAAATCGGCAAGGCTTTCCGTAACGAAATCGTGGCCCGCCAGTT
This sequence comes from uncultured Rikenellaceae bacterium, assembly GCA_944326945.1. Lineage (GTDB taxonomy): Bacteria > Bacteroidota > Bacteroidia > Bacteroidales > Rikenellaceae > Gallalistipes. The sequence continues at coordinate 5,060 of CALVFY010000021.1, read as the reverse complement.
CATCTTCCGCATGAGGGAGTTCGAGCAGATGGAAATGCAGTTTTTCGTACGTCCGGGCGAGGAACTCAACTGGTTCAAACAGTGGAAAGCTACCCGAATGAGTTGGCACCGTGCCCTCGGTTTCGGCGACGACAAATACCGTTTCCACGACCACGACAAACTGGCCCACTACGCCAACGCAGCCACGGATATCGAATTCGAATTTCCGTTCGGTTTCAAAGAGGTGGAGGGCATTCACTCCCGCACCGACTTCGACTTGAGCCAGCACCAGAAATATTCGGGCCGCAAGATGCAATATTTCGATCCGGAAACAGGCGAAAGCTATGTGCCTTACGTGATCGAAACCTCGATCGGTGTAGACCGTATGGTACTTCAGGTACTCTCGGCCGCATTCACCGAAGAGAAACTGGAGAACGGCGAAGAGCGTGTCGTACTGCGGATTCCCGCTCCCATCGCCCCGGTCAAAGTGGCCGTACTGCCGCTGGTGAAGAAAGACGGATTGCCCGAAATCGCCCGCGAAATCATCAATTCGCTTAAGTTCGACCATAACGTCCAATACGACGAAAAAGACAGCATCGGCAAGCGTTATCGTCGTCAGGACGCCATAGGAACGCCGCTGTGCGTGACGGTAGATCACCAGACATTGGAGGACAAAACGGTCACAATCCGCCATCGCGACACAATGGAGCAGCATCGTGTAGCCATCGCCGAACTGCCTGCAATCGTGGAAAGCGAAGTGAGTCTGCGCAAACTGTTTGCAAAACTGGTGTAGTTCAAAATTCCTTCCATACAGAGATCTAAAAAAAGCTGTCGGATGACAGCTTTTTTTGCTATATTTGTCACTAAACAACCCAAACTACCATGAAAAAAAACTTGCTTCTATGGAGTGGATTGTGTCTGGCGACGACCCTAATAGCCGGCACCCCCGAAACTCCCAACCTTTCTAAAGAAAAAACTCTCTACCTGGTTCCCTACTCCCATCTGGATACCCAATGGCAGTGGGACTATCCCACGACAATCGACGTCTATCTGAAACGAACGCTCGACGAAGGATTCGCCATGCTGGACAAGTATCCGGAGTATCTGTTCAACTTCACCGGTTCGCGACGCTATGCGATGATGAAAGAGTACTATCCCGAACAGTACGAAAAGATGAAAAAATACATCGCCGAAGGAAGATGGATCGTCAACGGTTCGACGGTGGACGAAATGGATGTGGTGAACTCAAGTCCCGAATCCTATCTGCGACACTTTCTCTACGGAGCCGATTTTGCCCGGAAAGAGTTCGGCGTGGAGGCTTTGGACTTTTCACTGCCCGACTGCTTCGGATTCCCGGCCACACTGCCCACGCTGGTTGCTCATGCCGGACTGAAAGGATTCACCACCCAAAAACTGTCGTGGCAATCCGCCAACCCCATACCTTTCAATTTCGGCGTATGGCGAGGTTTGGACGGTAGTGAGATCTATGCAGGGCTAAACTGTATGGATTACACAGGGAAAGTCCCTAAAGATTTCGACATTGACCCCGAGTTTACCGATCGGATCAATCGTGCAGGGAAAAGCACAGGTCTCTACACCGATATTCGCTACTACGGAGTGGGCGACCGGGGAGGAGCTCCGCGCGAAAGCGATTTTCTCAACGCATTGGAAGCCTCGAAACGGCATCGCAATTTCAACATACGTCTTTGCAGCATGGACCAGTTGTTCCGGGACATGGAACACCAGAAAGACTATTCGCTTCCCTCCTACGAGGGCGATCTGCTGCTGGTGGAACATTCGGCCGGTACACTCACCTCACAAGCCTACATGAAACGCTGGAACCGCAAGAATGAACGGTTGCTCCAGGCCGCTGAACGGGCAGCATCGATGGCTTCCATGCTGGGTGTCAGCCACTATCCGATGGAGCGGTTCCACAAGGCATGGGATCTGTTGCTGGGCTCGCAGATGCACGACATGATTCCAGGTTCGTCGATCTCCAAAGTGTATGAATACACCCACAACGACGAAGTGCTGGTCATGAATTTCGCCTCGTCGATCCTTACCAACGCCGTGGGGGCCATCAGCAAAAGCCTCGATACACGGACCGAGGGTACTCCCGTGATCGTCTACAATCCCGTGGAGTTGCCTCGCGAGGAGTTGGCCGAGGCTACCGTTGAATTCGCGCAGATACCTGCCGCCATACGGGTCACCTCGCCCGAAGGGAAAGAAGTCCCCGCCCAAATCATAGAAAAAGAGGGCAATAGAGTGAAAATACTCTTCCTGGCTCAAATGCCCGCTTCGGGATATGCAGTCTACTCCATCGCCCCGGCCGACAAACAGGAGTCCTCTACGCTCAAAGTCACCGACAATACGCTGGAAAACGACTATTATAAGGTGAAGATCGATACCAATGGCGATGTCTGCTCCATCTATGACAAACAGGCCCAACGCGAGTTATTACGCGAAGCGGCTCGTTGGGAACTCAGCTACGAACATCCGTTGCGCTTCCCCTCCTGGAACATGGAGTGGGTCGACCGCCAGCTACCCGTCAAGGAATATGTGGAGGGACCTGCCCGGATGCGGATCGTAGAAAACGGACCGGTACGGGTAGCTATCGAAGTGGAGCGTACGCTGAGAGGCAATGTATTCCGTCAGATCATCTCCCTGGCGGCCGGCGAACCTGGTCGGCTGGTACAGTACGACAATCAGGTAAGTTGGCAGATGAGAGGACGCGCATTACGGGCCTCCTTCCCGCTTACCGTATCCTCCCCCAAAGCCACCTATAACTGGGAATCGGCCACGGTTCAACGCGACAACAACCGTTCTCACAAGTTCGAATCGCCTTCCCACGAATGGTTCGACCTGACCGACCGCAGCGGCGACTACGGTGTCTCCATTCTGGAAGACTGCAAGAACGGTTCCGACAAACCCAATGACCACACCCTGCGTCTGACGCTGCTCTACACACCTCATGCCAATCGTGAATACTATGGTGTTTGGCAGGATTGGGGTCAACATGAATTCAAATATGCCCTCTACGGCCACGAAGGCAGTTGGCAAAAGGCCGGCAGCGACAAACGAGGCCGCTTTTTCAACGAACCGCTGCTGACATTCCTCCCCGGCGACAAGCACGACGGATCGCTCGGACGGGTATTCTCCGCCGTGTCGATCGACAAACCCAATGTGAAGATGCTCGCCATGAAACGGGCCGAACATGCCGAAGATTACTATATTGTCCGCTTTAACGAACACTACGGGAATACCGTGACCGATGACGTCCGGGTTAATTTCTCACGGAAAATAGCGGATGCCTATGAAACAGACGGTCAGGAACGACGCACGGGCAAGGTGAACTTCACCCCCGAAGAACTACGCTTCACGATGGGTCGTTACGGTATCCGTACTTTCGCCGTGAAATTCGAAACACCCGAAACCTCTCCGTCAGTACGTTGTACACCGGTAGATTTGCCGTTCGACACAGATGTGGTGAGTCTGAACAACGACCGCACCAATGGAGAAATGGCTGAAGGCAGTTCTTTCGCCGGAGAACTTTTCCCGGAGACCCTCACCGTAGACGATATCATGTTCCGTATGGGCAATAGCGCGTCCGGACAAAACAATGCAGTGAGTCTTCGCGGCCAACGTATCTCCCTGCCGGCCGGAGAATACGACCGGCTCTATCTGCTCCTGACCGCCGACAAGGATACGAAAAATGTAACGTTCAATATCGACGGGAAAACGTATCCGATCGACGTACAGGCTTGGAACGGCTATATCGGACAATGGGAATGCCGTCTGACAGACAACACGCTGAGCGATGTACTCTACGGCATCGAACCGGGATACATCAAACGCGACCAGGTTGCTCTGTTGGGTACCCACCGTCACACCCCCGATGGCGATCTTTCATATCGTTACTCTTACATCTACAAATATGAAATCCCCGTAAGCGGAGCCTCATCGATCAAACTGCCCAATGCCCCGGAAGTGAAACTGTTCGCTATCACGGCTGCCGGCAACACAAACAGCCTGGTGACTCCGGCCATGAATCTCTACGACAATTTCGACAACCGGGAACCTTTCCAACTGCTCTACCCCACCTCCTATGTAAAACAAGGTTCGAAAGAACTCGGCAAGGCCTATCACTATTTAGGAAACAAGGGATGGATCGGGATGAATATTCGTGACAGCGAAACACAAACGAAACCGAGAAAAATCAACGCCGAAGCATCAAACGACGATTTTGCCTCGAAATCCGGAATCAAAGTTCAATATTACTGTCTGCCGTTCGGTCCCGAACCCTCGCCCTCGGGGAATACTGCACCAGTAGATTGCGCTGCCATGACGGACGGGAAGCTGGGATCTGACAAGAATCGAACCGCGAACTATTACGAAGAAGGAGAAGGACGTTATCTGCTGGATCTGCGTAAAACGGTCACTCTGGAAAAGATAATTACACACTCCTTTGTCAATGCCAAGAGCGGTCCTGTACGCTACACGGTATGGGTCAGCAATCGCGCCGGGGCAAAAGCAACCGCCAGCGACCCCGTGACGGAAGGATGGACTTATGTAACCACCGTTTCACCCCGAGGAATCGCTCCGATGAATACACAAACTTCCATTGTGGAAATTCCGGAAGGAGTGAAGGCACGCAAAGTACTTCTCATATCGCTCGGGGCCCATTCTCAGGAAGCCTTCGACGAAATAGACCTGATGACCAAATAGCCCCCGATATACACATTATCAAAAACAAGCCCCTGCACCTTATAGTGCAGGGGCTTGTTTTAAAAATGTACCCTCGCCGGATATTGTACCCATCCAACATCATATATTCAAAAGAAAACAATAGAAATAAAGAATCATATAATCAATAATATAACTAATATATGTTTTCTTGAAAAAGCATGTATTTTCCCTCTTTTGGCAATCCTTTGGCTACCTGAAAAAGGAATATAATTGTATCTTTGCCATACGAAAAAAATGATTGTTTAGACCTATGGCTCAGAAAAAGGAAATCAGAAGTGACAACACCTATTTAATCAGTCAAGACTCGACAGATAATCCGAAATTGGGAGCTAAAA
>CALVFY010000020.1 GCA_944326945.1 uncultured Rikenellaceae bacterium | reverse complement strand
AGCGGAAAACGAGACTCGAACTCGCGACCCCAACCTTGGCAAGGTTGTGCTCTACCAACTGAGCTATTTCCGCATTATCTTTTCAGAACTCATTTGCTTCTTTCGGAGTGCAAATGTAAAACGATAAATTTTAATTTGCAAATCTTTGCCCCAAAAAATCTCTCCTATCTCTCCTATCTCAAACCCCTTTCATTTTTTAAGCGCGACAAAAATAAGAGTTATTTTTGACATTTACAAATCCATCCCTCATTTTTTATTCCAAAACGTCCTGACGTGTCAAAATCAGATCCGACAATCCTTGCAAAACGACCAAAGCACTGTCCGATTCTTTAATCACCACCGATGGATAATAGGTTTTCCCCTCCACCTGAAATGCATGAATCACAATCTGATTCCGATCCGCTGAGATCTCCACCTGAAACGGCTCACTGAAAACCGCCGTCTCTCCATCACATCCGGCCAGATAGTTCGATGCAAGGTCTGTCCCATATCGGAAAAGGACAGGAACATTATCCGGTGCAGGGACAATAATTTGTTCCGTTCCCCCCGCTAAATTCTCTACGGAAGGATCACCCCCTCCTCCACCATCTTCCTGCACCAGTTCCAAAAACCATTTGGGACCATAATCACTCGAAGCATCCCCCAATCCTCCGTTCCAATAATTCCCGAAGAGACCGTCCTTATTGCTTCTTAAATCGGCAGGACTATAATAGGTAATTCCACCGAAACCAAGACACACAACCCGGTGTCCCGAGAGATAAGAAGCTTCCGTCACGTCATCGACCCCTTGAGCGATCTCAACGGGAAAAGTAATCGTCTCGCTTTGGTCTCCTGCGGCATTTTTTACGGCCAACGATGCACTCCACATCCCTTGAATGGCTATAAAAATTTCAGGCGGTCTTACCCTCGTCACGACAGCCCGAGCCATCGACTCCACTGTGCCATCAGCATATTCGGCATAGACAATAACCGTATAAGAGGTTTCCGGGTCCTTCCCCGAAGAGACAAGCCCTGTCAAACCGTCCAATTCGTTACAAACGCCCAACTGCTGCTCATCAAGAGCCGTCCCTTCCTGACCGATCTGTTCATAAGTTTCCCCTGCCTCGATACGTGCCTCCACCTCGGCCGAAGGAAGTACCAAAGTCAATACCCGGGTGGCATGACGAGTCCGAACATCATAAAAAAGCGTATTATAACTATAATACCCCTCATCACTGCGAGCCGTAGAGAGATAGGCCGTCACTTCGAGGGAAGACATTCCCTCGCCATCATACTCCTTATCTTCTGCACAGGACCACAAAGCCACAATCGAGAATAAAAATGAAATTTTCAGAAGAGAACCGAGAATTTTCATACCACAATAGTCATTATAACAGCACTTGTCGCAGAGACAAAAATAGTGATATTTTCCGAAAACGAAATCACTCTTCCGGCACAAGAAGACAGGACAGCCCTAACGAGCTGTCCTGTTCCTTGTCACAAAATCCGGGACCTCAACACTATTTCGAATAAAACTCCACCTTGACAGGTCCAGGCATTCCCGAGGGGACCAATGGCGAATTTGCATCATAATGTTTCCATGTGGCATATGTCACCCGTTCACGATCTGCCGGCATCTGTTTGGCTCCGTAAGCCCATTCCGGTAACCGAGCTGCACGACCGATCGTAAATTTGGAACCGGACATCTGATACTCGGCATCATCGGGCAAGGCCTCGTCGCCAATGACCCGATTGATCCAGGTATTGGCCACCCGAATCTCCAAGCGATTCTCTCCGGCTCGTACCTCCTCCGTAATATCAATCACATAAGGCTTTGTCCACACCGTTCCCAATGACTTACCATTGAGCGTCACGGAGGCAATGTCGTACAATTCCGAACCCAAATCGAGTCGAACAGACCCAGTCCAGGCCAACCGACCTGCATCTACGGTAAAAGTTGTGGTATAAATACCCGTACCGGAATAGTGCATGATCCGTTCATCTTTGTTCTCGTTCCACAAGAAGAGTGCATCGGTCTTCACGGGATCCTCTATTTTCTGTCGTTTATCGGCAAAACGAATCGTCCAGTCCTTGTCGAGCATCATGGTCGACTGCAAAACTGAAGCTCTGTAATCTTTCCCTTTCGCTGTCACTCCGGCCGGCAATTTCTCGCGGAACACCACAAACACAGACCCATAGGGAGCAAACTCATATTTCACCGATGTTGTCTCTTTGCCGACCTCGTACACCGGAGCCTCTCCGACCTGTCCGGTCACAGGATCCCATATTTCGGGAATACGTCCCGTAACTCGGAAGGAAAGTTCCAACGGCAGGCTTCTTTCGGATTGGTTCGCCAAAAAATAAATATCCTCCTGAGGCGACACACGATGGATGTGATAGATCGTATTCTTCACATCGGCTTCTCCATAGCCCACATCCGGTGTAAATCCCATCCGTCCGACCACATCCGAAGCCCTTTTTACCCGATAGATTACTCCTTTTCCATAATTTTTCACATACTGAACCTTGCCATCCAATCCGCTCCACATCCGGTCGACCAATGCATCGAATTCCGCCTGTTCCTTTTCATTCCAATTATACCCCGAGGGAATTCCAACAGGAGGCTGGCCGGAAAGGGTAGCACCCGAACGCACCAAATCCGAAAGCAGTTTTAGAGTCCCGAGATTCATTTTCGAATCGTCAGCGATCACCAACACCTTGAATCGCATACCACAAGACAGAACTACATCTCCATCCTCGACTTTTGCTCCTACGAGACTTTCCGGATAAACAATCTGATAGTCATATCCGGGCGGGAGCGTAACCATCCCGCTCGAAAAATTATAACGTATATCATCGTGGAACAGGAATCCCACATCGGCCAGTGTACGCCCCTGCTGGAGCAGATACTGCGACCGGGAGATATAGGCAAACCAATCACCGGCATAGTCCCACCAGGTCAGATGACGATTGAACATGGTGCCATAACGTCCCATCGTGAATCCGGGAACCAGATGGTCGAACGGCTGATGTGCATAGGTGTGGAAACAGTAGCGGTTGATTCCTCCCGTAAAAGCAAGATCCCCTACTTTTTTCATCTTCCATGGTGTATTTTGCCATTTGGCATCCTCCGGTTTGGAGGTGAAAGCCTCGGCCGCAATGATCTGTTTATCCTGTGCATTGCCCAACGAAGAGGTCAATTTGATCCGGGTAATCCGAGGTTTTGCATCCGGCATCCAGAATTCATTCATGGGGATGTCAATATAATCGGTCACATACTGCGGACTGACCGGACCGCCCTGTCCCTCGGCATAGACAACCAAATGGTTCTCATGCGCCAATCTTTGCATCGTTCCGAAATAGTTCTCGGCCAACATTCGATCGAGCGTATGACGGAAATCCCACAAAACTCGTTCGCTTTTCGCCACCTCCTCCACGTAACGTCCCGTAAAAAGAGGTAGCCATGGGAGCAAATCGTAACCATTCAACTCCTTGAACCGAGCGGGTAATTTCGATGTCCAATTCTGCCAATGAGCCTCATAACTGTCAAACAGGATTCCTTCGAATGTGTTACCCAAATACTTTTTCGTCGCAGCAAGTAACTTTCCAAGACTCCGATCAAACTGAAAAGCCACATCCTCTGCATCGAGTTTATTACACTCATATCCTTCCCCTCCCCATGCATTGGGATGTGCCTTTTTCCCGGTCGGGGTATATCCGAATCGAATCACCGTCCATTCACCTTCCGGAGCCTGCCATTCCAACCGGCCCTCTGTATCCATCTTTCCCGTCAGGTCAATAATCCTGTCTCGAGGAATCGCATTACCCGTAGGCCGAGTCTTCGGAGCATTCAATGTCACACTATTCGACATCAACATTTTTTTATCGAGATCGGCGATCTGCCCCGCTCCATATTGAGCTGGGACCGCCATTACCGCCACATCGCGATAATATCCAGCCACGACTTTCGGCATAGGCAACGTCACGTCCACTTTCTGCCCGCCCTTGACATTCGTCTCGACAAATACCAGTTTTTTCATGGCACGCTCAGGCGTAATCCATGGGCCACCCGCACCAGACCATCCGGCCGAATTCATCGCCACAAATTTCATCCCCAACGAATCGCACGTCTCTACGGCATATTTCACAAGTTCCACCCATTGATCGGATCCGAACTTCACCGGACCCTTGGGCAGGTAGATATGCACATTGAACATCTGTACTCCGCGCATACCATTACGATGCATGGCAATCAGATCGTTACGGATCCCATCGCGAGTCACGTTCCCGTTAATCCAATGCCACCAGGTCATGGGACCATATTCCCTCGTAGGCGACGCAAACATTTTTTCGGAAACCTGAGCTTCCGTCAATAATGGAAAGACAAAAAAGGCAGCCACAACCACCAATATTTTAAAACACTTCATCATCAACCGAATCTATTTTTTTAGTGAATCCAAAAAACCCATCACAGCCTGAGCAACATATGCCTCTCCTTCACGGGTCTGCACATGTCCCGTGTATTTGTGGTGCAGAATATCCTTCGGAGCTTTAATCTGATTGTAAACCGAATAGACCGAGGTGGGCGCACAACTCAAGTCGATAAATCCCACTGTCACATAGGTCTTGCCTTTGATATAGGGCGCAAAATGCAACGCATCGGCATAACGAACCGCCTCGACCTGTTTCGGATCCGCAATCTTTCCCTCTTTATCGACATTCAAGAGTTTTGGCCATCCTCCGATCCGTCCCACCACGGGTCCCGTGTGATCACACACAGCCGGAATTTCAGCACAAACCAATTTTACCCGCTCATCGAGTCCTCCGGCAATCAAAGCCTGTCCTCCTCCCTGACTACGTCCGAACGCAATGATATTCTCACCGTCCCATTCCGGTTGTGACGTAACAATATCGATCGAACGCATCAAACGAAGAATCATCTTTCGGAAAAAGAGCGAATCACGATGTTCTGTCCCTTTCATATAATACTGACGATAGGCGCCCTTATTCAATTCCTGATAAAAGGCTCTCTCCTTCCCGTTGGGAAGACCATTCACATTGAAATCGATCACAACCAACCCTTTAGCTGCCCACTTGGCGGCTACGGGAAGTTGTGCACTTGCCACCCCAGCACCCTCCAGTCGTAACATGGCAGGCAGAGATTTTGCCGTTGCACCTGCCGGACGACACACATACCCTGTGAAAGCACCAGCCAAACAGTCTGCCTCTACTGCAAAAGCTTCAACCCCTTTCACGGATGTTTTCACAGGAGTCATTTTCAAATTGACCGGCATCTTTTCCTGTTCTTTACGCAACTTTTCCCAATAAGTTTTAAAATCATCGGGAGCAGGCATGCTCGGTTCTATTTTCTCCGGCTCAACCCCCGCCGCAGACAATTGTGAAAGAGTAGATTTTTGCGGAGTCACAAACGTAGCCCGGAATTGCAAAAATCCGGGTTCATCAAGTTTACTCCGATACTCCGCTTTTCCATTCTTGATCGTCAGTTCACCTTCCAATTTTGGGAAAAAAGAATCCTTCGTACACTTCCAGGCAATCGTCGCTTCCGGCACGGGTTGCCCTTCCAAAGTAAGCGAAACAGAATAAACAATGGGCTCACCTACTTTATATAAGGCATCTTCGTGATCGAGCACCACCTTCAATTTATATCCATCTGCTTCAGCAATCAATCTTTGCGCAGACAACGGCCCGGAAACTATCAACAGCACAATGAACAAAAGGCAAATCTTCATTGACTTCATAACAGCACATAGTTTAGGTTTTGATTTTTCCGAAAATAACTTTTTTTAAAGAAAAAAACATTTCATCATTATGCAAAATTAACGAGAACGTTCCCGGGAACGTTCTCGTTAATTTTTACCCCCAATTTCGACTTTCTCATAAATATAATATACTTAAAATAACTAAATTGCTTACGAAACCAAACACTAATCTAAAATGAGAAAAACTCTACTATACCTTCTGACGTGTACTCTCATTGCAGTAACCATCTCTTGCGACGAGATTCCGGAAGACAGGAGCGGAGATTCTGTTCCTGTTGAAAAAATCGAACTCAATCTTGATGGAATTTCGACTGAAATAATCCGAAATCGAACGTTCCAATTACAAGTCTCTTTCTATCCTGAAAATGCAACAGACACGGCATTTACTTGGATCAACTCCAATCCGGAGGTGGTTTCTATCTCCGACAACGGTCTGCTAACGGCTAATGCCGAAGGAGATGCCATCATCGGAGTTCAACTCGTAAACGGAAGCAAAAGAGCCGTTGCTCGTATTACGGTAACCCCGTACATCGCTGAAAATCCGATCAAGACCATTATTTTCGACAAAACCAATCACGACTTTTCGGATATCAGCGATGCTCCGATTACCATCACTCCGACATTTGAAGCAGTCGACGAGACCAAGCCACCTACGGATCCCTATTTAAAATGGTCTTCCAGCAACGACTTCGTCGTACAGGTAGATCAAAACGGCAAAGTAACAATCATCGGTGGTGGCAGTGCCGTTATCCGCGGCGAAGCCATCGATGGGGGTAATGCTTTCGCCGAATGTACGATCACCGTACCGGGAACAGCCATCAAAGATCGCCAATACGACTCTGTCGGGCCACAGTATGCCGATAATTACTATAAGAAAGTCTACGAGCAGATCGAAATAGAAGTCCCCATCATCGACAAAAACGGAGCCAAGACAGGTCTGACGGAAAAACAAGTATGGCTCGATCGGAATCTCGGGGCCAGTCGCCGTGCTACAGAATCGGCTCCCGGAGCCAATGACGCCTATAAGGATTATCTCTCCTACGGATCCTTCTTCCAATGGTCACGCAAAGCCGACGGCCATGAAAAAGTGATTTGGGAGGGTGTGGCTACGGATGTAACCCCTGTCCTTACATCCGTATCGAACACCCAGGCAGAAGACAGAGCCAATGTAGGACACTCCTTTTTCATTATCGGAACACCTGACTGGGCCGCCAATACCCCTTCGGGTCTCTGGGGAGGAAAACAATTCACCATTTCCTCTGGTGCTGCCACAGACTCTCAGTTTGCAAACATGAGCTACCATGCTCCTCTCGACGATCCTTCTCAGGCAAACAACCCCTGTCCCTACGGATATCGAGTTCCCTCGGTTCTGGAGGTTCACCAACTAATGTTGGCTCTCTCCGGATTGGACAAAATCATCATCAACAACAATGGCAACTCCGTCACGGATGTCACCGACAAATTCTGTGCAAATCCGCCCTACATACCCTTCTCCGGCAATCGTGCCAACACAGGTTCCGGAATGTCTCTCTCCAACAACGGCGTGTGGATCATGATTTGGACAAACAGTGCTCAATCTGCCAATAACGGATGGCCTATGAGAGTTCAAAATACCGGGAACAATTTCCGGGTAGCAGGACAACAACGAGGCGTAGGTTATCCGATCCGTTGTATCAAAGATTAGTGTATGCGAATCCTCGAAATACCAAACCGATAAAACTACAAAACTCATGAAAAAAATAATATCGCTTCTGGTCGTGGCATTCGCAACCATTGCTACGGTCATGGCCCAACAAACCACTCAACTCACCGGTGTGGTAAAAGATGCCAACACCAAGGAACCCTTACCAGGTGCAACGATCATGGTATCCAGCACCTATCGGGGCACAACGGCAGATGCTCAGGGGAAATTCACTATTTCTATCAAGGAAGGAGATAAAAGCATCGATGTATCTTTTATCGGATATGAAACCAAAACCGTCAATATTGAAAAGAAAACCAATATAGAAGTATTGCTCTCTTTGGCATCGACCCAGATAGAAATGGTGGAGATCGGTTATGCTGCCAAGCCTAAAGCCAATCTGTTGGGTGCCGTATCCACCGCATCCGTAGAAGACGCCAATATGCGTGCATTGACCAATGCAGACATGCTCCTTCAGGGCAAGGTATCTGGAATCATGATGACTCAGAATTCAGGTCAACCCGGCTCCGATGCCATGAATATCCGTATTCGGGGCGTCACATCCATTGATGACAACAATACCCCGTTGGTCATCATCGACGGAGTTCCAGGAGACATCAACTCCATCAATCCCAAAGATATCGAGTCTATCTCGGTACTGAAAGACGCCTCCTCGGCAGCAATCTACGGAGTGGAAGCCGCAGCAGGTGTGATCATCATCACCTCCAAAACAGGTAAAAAAGGATTGAGAATCAATTATTCGAACTCCTTCTCACTGCAACAGGCCACTCGCTTGCCAGATATTGTCAATGACCCCGTACTCTACATTGATATTGCCAACGAGGCATTCCTGAACAGCGGTCTGAATCCGAAATATTCGGAAAGCCTTCGTCAACAATGGGCCGAGGGAGAGTTGCTGACTCGCCAGCCTGTCAACTGGAAAGATATTGTCTATCGCAACGGTTTCATGCAGGATCACCACGTGACCCTATCCGGCGCCGGCGATCGTTATGACTATGCCGTATCGGCGGGTTACCGGGATCAAATGGGCGTGGTCTACTCCACCGAAGCGAATTTCTTCAACTACCGCACCAAAGTCAATGTCTATTTCTGGGATAAAAAACTCAGACTGGGAGCCAATATCAGCGGACGCGATCAGAAAACCCACGAAGCTCAATCAGCCAATTCAATCATCAGTCGTTACACCTCTAATCGTCCCATTCTCTTTGTCAAATCCCTCACGGCCGATCGTAATATATACAGCGCCGGAGCAGCCTTCTGTGCCATCGAAGAATTAGGTGGCGGAAACGACAAGGATTTCAACGAGTTAAGCACCGCATTCACCGCAGAATTGAAACCGGTAAAAGGATTGCGGATCACATCCAATTACAATATCACTACCGGCCGTACCAGTACGACCAAATATATCCCCACATACGAAGTTGCCTCCAACGTCGAAGTGGAAGTCGGCACTACTAAACGTTCTGAATTGACCGAACGGACGGACTACTCCCGTCGGATGATGTTCAACGTGATCGCCGACTATCAGAAAAAATGGGGAGATCATAGTTTCGATTTTATGGCCGGTTTCGAAGCTAAAGAATCAGAAGCCGACTGGCATCAGATACATGGCTATGATCTGAGCAAAAACCAGCCATTGGTCAGCTATCTCTCACCGTCCACTGTATCCGTATCATCTTCGGCTTATGATCAAGCCACTCTCTCCGTATTCGGACGTATCTCCTACGACTATAAAGGACGTTATCTTTTCGAAGGGAACTTCCGCCGTGACGGATCTTCGGTTTTCGGTCCAGGATATCGCTACCACAACTCTCCCTCAGTAGCCGCGGCATGGCGTATGTCCGAAGAATCTTTTCTGAAAAACGTCCGGTGGATCGACAACTTGAAACTGAGAGGTTCTTACGGAATATTGGGCAATTACCGCGTATCGGGCAACTATTACACTAATTACGACCGATTGACCCCTCAGGAATATTACTCCTTCGGAGGAGTCCAAGTCGACGGTACAGGCATCACAATGCTTGCCAATCCATTCACCACCTGGGAAAAAATCACTCAAACCAACATTGGTATCGATTTCGATTTCCTGCGAAAATTTACCTTCACATTCGAATGGTTCAACAAGGAAACCACCGACATGTTGGCCAAAGTCTATCAACCGCTTTCACTCGGTATCCAAACCAACACACCAGCCGTCAATGCAGGATCAATGCGTAACCGCGGTTTCGAGATCTCTGCGGGTTATACCCATCGTTTTAACAAAGATCTGTCGATCAGTCTGAATGCCAATATCGGTTATGTAAAAAACACCGTACTCAGCCTGGGAGGCAATCGTGAGCAATGGGAAACAACCGACGGACGCATCCGTTCGGAGGTAGGCTACCCACTCAAATCCATCTACGGATACCAGCAAATCGGATTTTATCAGGTTGAGGATTTCACCTGGCAAAACAACAGCGATCCCAGTATTCCTCATATGGAAAGAGAATATCAACTCAAACCGGATCGCGTTTCGACCCTGCTCCACACCGACCCCAGGCCAGGCGACCTGTTGCTCTACGACAAAGATGGCGACGGTGTAATCACCAACAACGATGTGGTCCGTCTGGGGAAAGGACGTTCGGATATCCAATATTCATTCAACATAGATGTAACCTACAAAGGTTTCAATCTCTCCATCCTCGGACAGGGACAAGGACAGGCATATGTTTATCTGCAACGCTGGGCCCCCTATACCACCGCCTTCACCGGACAGATATTTACCTCTTTCCTTAAGGAACGTTGGACGGAAAACTCTACCCAATATCGCTGTCTGTTCGCTGACAAACAACGTGCCGACATCATTTCGAGCTACGACATGCATAATGCAGCCTTTCTCCGAATCAAAAACATCCAATTGAGTTATACATTCAAGAACCGATTCCTGGATAAAATCAAAATCAGCGGACTGAGTGTCTTCCTCTCGGGCGAAAACCTATTCACCTTCACCAGTTTTCCGAAAGACTTTGACCCGGAACGCGCCGTGGACAATAATACGGTGAATGCCTATCCTTTGATCAAGAGTTATTCTGCTGGTATCGTACTCAATTTCTAAATCACGAACATCATGAAAGCCATCAAATACATTACCGGAACAGTTCTCAGCACCCTCTTCTTGTGTTCCTGTTCGAATTTTCTGGAGAGAGAGCCCATCGACTTCTATACCCCCGAAGACATATCTACTCAAAACGACATTCTTCAAGCCGTAAACGGCGCCTACCGGATGCTGATTTACAAACCGGGCGACCGACTGCAACCTCTGAGTCACGATTTCATGGCCGACGACGGTTTCTGCAATGACATGAATTACGGAGAGTTGCTCGTCTGGAAAGGAGACCAGACTCCGGACGATGACAAATGCATCAAAGACAAATGGGAACGCGATTACGCAGGAATTTTGCGCGCCAATACTGTGTTATACTATGCTCCCACCATTGTCGGGTTGGATGAGACACTCTGCAAACGTTACATGGCCGAAGCCAAATTTCTCCGGGCCTATTTTTATGCCGATCTGATCGAATTCTATGGAGATGTTCCCTATCGCACCGAACCCGAAGGACTGAAAAAGAAAATCAGTCCGCGGGTCGACAAAGAGACCATCCTCTACAACATTCTACTCGACCTGGATGAAGCAGCCAAAGATCTGCCCGAAGAGTACGATGCTGTCGATTACGGACGAGCCACCAAAGGAGCAGCTTATGCACTCAAAGCCCGTATATGCCTTTACAATCATCTTTATGACTGGTGTATCGATGCCTGCCGCAATGTGATAGCGCTCAATCTTTACGACCTTCATCCCAGCTACAAGGAGCTATTTACCGTAGCCGTAGAAAAGACCAATAAAGAGTACATATTCACCCAACAATTCATTCAAGGAAAAAACTCGGAAGGTCTATCCGGAATTTTCTGGACCAAACTCTCTGCATACAGTGCCTATCAGATCTCCCACAACCTGGTTGAAGAATTCTATATGAAAAGCACAGGACTTCGTTACGATGTCGAAGGATCGGGCTATTCGAAATTCGCACCGTACAGTGACCGGGATCCTCGACTGCTCTACAATATCAAAATAGAACAGGGAGATATGACAGGAAAAAACCATACCGGTTACAAAGCTCAAAAATTCGTGGATGATGCCGCCAACCCATCGGGTATCCACCGCGACGACGAAATCGACTATCCACTGATTCGCTATGCAGATGTATTGTTGATGCTCGCAGAAGCATTGGTCGAAAGCGGAAGTTACGACTATGACGAAGTGGTGGGATTGGTCGATCGAATCCGCCAACGAGGCGACGTGATGATGCCTACCATCGGTCAAGTCGAGGGGAAAGATGGTCCCTTGAGCCAGGATGAACTCCGTCAGGTAATTCGTCATGAACGACGCGTTGAGTTCCCGTTGGAAGGTCTCCGATACTCGGATATCCGTCGTTGGGAAATCGGTCCCGAAGCCTTGACAGATTGTTATGCCGTAGTCAAAATTACTGACAACTCCGATCCGGAAAATCCATCCACCTACTACGACAAAACGGTATTTATGAAACGCACATTCAATACGGCCAAGGGTTATCTGTGGCCAATTCCTGCCATCGAGATACAGACCAATCCAATGGTCAATAACCCAGGATACGTGGGAGGCCCTCAATAACAGTAGTCGGGAATGCCAATCGGCATTCCCGACTACTTAAGACCCATTTTCACCAAATTTAAAACTTACGATCGGATGAAAAAAACAACATGTCTTTTTCTGTCAGCCTTAGTGTTGCCGGCCCTCATGCAGGCCAAAGAATACGCCAACGATAAATATACAGTCCAAGTATCCCCTCAGGGAGAGATGTCCGTCCGCCGTAATGGGACAAAAAGTGAGGTGCTTTTCCGACCGGATTTCCGAGTCAGTTATCTGGAGAAAGCGCCTCGTTGTTCCATGCAAAGAATCGAAAAACAAGGTCTTACAGACAACCTTAACTACCGGACCTTCACCTGGGACAAGGAGGGCGACATGTTCAAAGTTCTCTCTCCGGAGACCTTGAATCTGGAGCGAATCGAACTGACTGACACAGCAGCCTTGTTTCTATTTAAGCCTACGGAAAAAGGATCGTTAAAGGCTACCCTGACCTTACCTGCCGGATCGGAAGAACCTCTGTTGAAATTTGAATATAAAACCGGAAAATCCGGCTACTATTCCATCGGTTATTGCGGAGCTCCGGAAACGGATCCTGCCCGGAGCGACGAAATCTGGCAACCGCTCGTCTGGACTCAAAAACGATTCCCCGGGAAATCCTATCTCACCCCCGACTATCTGTGTTCGATGCCCCTTACGGCCGTACGTACCGGAGGACATTGTTACGCCGTGATCGTAGATCCACAGTCGTTTCCTTTCTCGCCGCTTCCCACCCTTCGGACTTTCCGTTTCGGCGTAATGTTACGCAACGCCTCCGGTCAGGCCCAACCAATGATCTGGGCCCCGATTGCAGGAAGCCGTGAATCAAAACTTCCTCGGGACACTGTTTATTCGTTTGGCATACGTCTGGTAGTGGACTCCCGATCGATGAGCGACATGCACGAAGACCTGGCCCTGAATCTCTATGGATTGAAAAATTATCATCGGGACAACCAACTCGGAGTCAACATGAATACCACTATCGACAACATGATCGACTATGGAATGGGACAATACAGTTGGTTCATCAATGAAATGAAGGGATGCTCTTACGAAACGGATGTAAAGAATGCCGTGAAAAACTCCACGGCACTCAATCCGCTCAATCTGGCTGTAGTAACGGACAACGAAGCGATCTACAAGGAACGTTTCCTACCCATGTGCGAATTCATGCTCTCACGTCGCAGCCTGCTTTTCGCCATGGAACCCAAACAGGGAATAGACAGACAAATTCCCTCTCACACCTTGGGCAAACCAGTCATGAACTCATCCGAAGCCTCGGCCATCTACGAAGCTACAGGCCGTCAAAGTGATTTTCTGATCGACAACATCGTACCGGAAAAAATCTACCGGAGCACCACCAATAAGGCCCATGAGCGTTATTGGCGTGAGAACCTGGCCCAATATCACGCTACAGGAAAGAAAGAATACCTCAACAATGCCCGCACGGGAGCCGATCAATATATCCAGGATGTGATCAACCACGTTCAGGACAAATTCGACTACAAGGACCAAAATTCATCCAGTTTCTGGACCTCTCTGTCACCCCGGTTCCCGGAGCTATACAACCTTTGGACTGTCACCGGAGACAAACGATATCTCGAAGCAGCCCGCTATGCCGCCCGACGTTATGCCCAATTTATTTGGATGTGTCCAGCTATTCCTTCGGGTAAAATTACGGTCAACCAGGGAGGAGTGGCCCCGAAACAGAAACCGTGGGGCGATCCGATCCGTGTGCCGGAAGAGAGTGTGGACTGCTGGCGAGTTTCGGAGATCGGTCTCCATGGCGAATGCGGATCAACCTCCTACAGCCATCGAGGAGTCTTCCCTGCTCATTATGCAGCTTATATGCTGAAAATCTCACATGCCACCGGCGATGATTTTCTTGCGAAAATTGCCAATTGGGCTGTCGTGGGGCGCTACGCCAATTTCCCCGGTTATCACATCAACACAGCCCGAACCACTGTCTACGAAAAACCCGACTTTCCGCTTCGTACCCACTACGAAATGAATGTCAATTCGATGCACTATAACCACATTTGGCCTCTGATGTCCATCCTGCTCGACTATATCATTTCTGATGTCAACGTAAAATCGGATGGAGCCATCACCTTCCCCTCTATCTCCATCGAGGCATTCGCCAATCTGGGGTCGGAAATGTACGGTCACACACCGGGTACTTTCTACGGGAAAACCGTACAGCTTTGGATGCCACAACAACTCGTGCAAAGTTCCGATCCGCAACTCAACTACCTGGCAGCACGCGAAGGTCATGACCATCTCTATCTGGCATTTGCCAACCAATCGCTCTCTCCGGTAAAGAGCACCATCACCCTTAATCCTGATCTTATAAAAACAGAAGAGGGTACTCAACTCACTCTCTGGCAAGACAACAAACCGGGTGGTCCGATCACGCTCCGCAACGGAAAATTCGAAATCGAAGTCTCCGGATCGGGCATCACTGCAGTCCGTCTCGAAAAAGTACATCTGAAGGTAGGTTTCCAGGAACGGATGCTCGCCTCGAAAGGAAAGTGGGAAAAGGATTTTGCCCGGGATGCTTTCGGCCGCGCCATGTTATTCAACTTTGCCGGAGCCCCCGACCAAGTATATGCCTACATTGCCGGCATTCCCGGACAATACAAACGAGTCGGAATGAGTTATCGAATCAATGGCGGAAAATGGAGGGACATTCTGGATTGCAGTTTCCCCTTTGAATTCTCCGTCACACTTCCCGAAGGATCCCAGTCGTTCGAATACAAATACACCCTGGTAGACAAAGACAATAAGCCTCTAAAAAGTGCTCCCCAAACACTCCTGCGCACTGTAAAATAGTGTTCACTGACACCTGAAAACAAAGAAGGCGATGCGTAGAGGCATCGCTTTCTTTATAATCATAATCACCGTCCCCCTCTTATCCCCGTTTCTTACGGAATTCCTCACACATGGAAGATTCCCTCACATTCAACACCGCATCAAGAATAACGGTCTGTAATGCCGGTTTGATATCGGACATCTGTGCCAGCAAAAGTTTGGCAGCCGCCGTCCCAATCTCAAATGTGGGCTGTTGTACGCTGGTCAGATTCGGTTCGATAATGGTCGCAGCCGGCGACTCTGAAAAACCGACCACTGCAATATCTTGAGGAATCCTTACTCCACTCTTCTTCAAGGTCTTGATAGCACCGATCGCCACAGGATCCGTCACCACGAAAAGTCCGTCGGGCAGCAGAGGCATCTTCAGCAGATTCATTGCCCCGACCACTCCCGTCTCCATCTGCACCCCGGTCTCGATGATCAAGCTCTCATCCACCGGCATATCATAAGCCTTCAGGGCATCTATATACCCCTGTTTCCTATTGCGCGAGACAGACAGGTTATCGCGCCCGGCCAAGTGTGCAATCCGCCGGCAACCCTGTTTAATAAGATGTTCCGTAGCCTTGAAAGCCCATTTCCGATCGTCTACGATCACCTTGGAAACAGCCACGTTTTCCGGCACCCGATTGAAAAAAACCAAAGGAATTTCCTTCTCGATCAAAGATTCATAAACAGAAATATCGTCGGAGTCTTTCGCCACCGAAATCATCAGTCCGTCCACCCTATTGTTTTCGAATAATTCGATATTCTTTTTCTCTATGGTAAATGACTCATTGGACTGGGCGACTAAAATATTATACCCCTTGGCAGACAACACATTCTGAATTCCTATAATAACCTCCGAAAAAAAGGAATTCACAAATTCGGGCAACACCACGCCAATAGTAAATGATTGTTGTTTTCGCAGACTCAACGAGATGGGATTAGGACTATAATTGAGTTGAGCGGCCACTTCGAGTACCGCCCGTCGGGTATCGGGATTGACATCCCAGCGATCGGTCAAGGCCCGTGACACCGTAGAGGTCGAAATATTAAGTACTTGGGCAATATCTTTGATTGTCGTTCTTTTACTCATCCGCAATTTTTTTGGGAATTACTCGACGATGTCCAAATATACGCAAAATATTATTCGTTTTCAACAATCAGCCTCCTCGAAAAATCACCTACAGTCATTGGCATCGTTCCCGATAACGTTCCCGATGATTTTATCATAAAAACCGTTGTATCGGTAGGTTCAGAAACCTATCTTTGATATGCATCAAACCAGACATCACACTAACCGATCATGCAAACACTGGACTACATCACCATTTCATTCTTCACACTTGGAATTCTGTGTACGGGACTCTTGTTCTCCCGTAGCGGAAAAACCATGAAAAATTTCTTCTCGGCGGGGGGAGCCGTTCCCTGGGGCATGGGAGGCCTCTCCCTGTTCATGGGATTCTTCTCGGCAGGAACGTTCGTCGTCTGGGGTTCGATCGCCTACTCCGCCGGCTGGGTAGCCGTCACTATCCAATGGACCATGTGTATCGCCGGACTACTCGTAGGAATGTTCATAGCACCCCGATGGCGTAAAACAGGAGTATTGACCGCAGCAGAATACATTACAGGCAGACTCGGACTTCAGATCCAGAAATCTTATACTCTGCTATTTCTTTTCGTATCGTTGTTCACCACAGGATCGTTTCTCTATCCCGTCGGCAAAATTCTGGAAGTTTCCACAGGCCTCCCTTTGAGCACATGTATCCTGCTGATCGGAGGTATAAGTATTCTCTATGTCACGGTCGGTGGACTAAGGGCCGTCGTAGTAACCGACGTACTGCAATTCATCATTCTCTTTTCCGCCATCATCATCGTCATTCCTTTGGCATTTGACAAGGTGGGCGGCATATCGAATTTTGTCCATTCTGTTCCCGACACCTTTTTCAATCTCACCAATTCGGAATACTCCTGGGGTTTCATCATCGCCTTCGGACTCTATAACGCCGTCTTTTTAGGCGGGAACTGGGCCTATGTTCAACGTTACACCACGGTAAAGGACCAAGCCAATGCCCGCAAAGTAGGTTATCTGTTCGGCGGACTCTACTCTTTCAGTCCGATTCTATGGATGCTCCCCGCCATGATCTATTTCGTAGTCAATCCGAATCTGAGCGGATTGAGTGACGAAGGAGCCTATCTGCTCATGTGTAAGGAGGTACTTCCTGCCGGACTGCTCGGTCTGATGTTGGGAGGCATGATCTTCGCCACGGCCAGTTCGCTCAATGCCACGCTCAATATCTCGGCCGGCGTGTTCACGAACGACATCTTCAAAAGACTCTTTCCCCGTTCGACCGATAAGACTCTCGTGAAAGTAGCCCGGATATCGACCGTCGGATTCGGTCTCTCAGCCATTGTCATCGCCCTGCTTATTCCTCTGATGGGCGGCGTAGTGAACGTGGTCATCAGCGTGGGTGCATTGACCGGCGTGCCGCTCTATCTGCCGGTTATCTGGACCCTCTTTTCGAAACGCCAAACAGGAAAGTCCGTCCTCTCGGTTACCCTGATCAGCCTCGCAGTGAATCTGTTCTTCAAGTTCTGTTCGCCATGGATGCTCGGTATCTCACTCGACCGTGCCCAGGAGATGATTCTCGGAGTAGGTTTCCCGTTTGTCTGTCTGCTGGCCTATGAAATCTGGGCACGAGCCAAAGGAAAAGTAAGCGAAACATATCTTCAATATGAACAAAACCAGCAAACGAGAGAAGAGGTACTTCCCGATCCCACCGAAATGGCCGAAGTAAAAAAAGAGAATCGTTTCAGCCAACGTGTGGTAGGCATCGGCATCGGCATTGCAGGTCTCTCGATCGCCCTACTGGGCATACTCAACTCCTATGGTCGAGGCATTGTCTTAGCCGTAGGTATCTTCCTCACTCTATCCGGAACCCTAATTTACCTTTTAAACCGCAATAAACAAGATGACAAAGCATAATTTCAATACGGAAATGCTGAAAGGCATCGCCGAGAAAGGGGTACGCCTCCCCCACTGCGAAAATCTTCATCCCGATCTGACCGTCGTAGGCGGAGGACTCTCGGGTGTATGCGCCGCTGTAACCGCAGCTCGACAAGGCTTACAAGTAGTTCTGGTCCAGGATCGTCCCGTACTGGGAGGCAACGCGTCCAGCGAAGTGAGACTCTGGGCATTGGGTGCTACCTCACACATGGGCAACAATAACCGTTGGGCCCGGGAAGGAGGAATTATCGACGAATTGCTGGTAGAAAACACTTTCCGTAACAAGGAAGGGAACCCCGTACTGGTAGACATGGTAATCATGGATAAAGTACTCGCAGAGAAAAATATCCGACTGTTGCTCAATACTGTCGTCTACGATCTGGAGAAAGAGGGCGAGGGGCGTATCAAATCCGTAACGGCATTCAACCCCCAAAACGAAACTCGTTACATCATTGAATCTCCCTTGTTCTGCGACGCCTCGGGTGACGGGCTCGTCTCATACATGGCCGGAGCACCATTCCGTTTCGGCGCGGAAGAAAAAGAGGAGTTCGGGGAGTGCTTCTCTCCCTCCGAAAGCTACGGGAAGTTGCTCGGACAAACCATCTTGCTCTACCCGAAAATGACCGACAAGCCGGTTCGATTCACTCCTCCCGACATAGCGCTGAAAAATATAGAGGTCGTACCCAAATACAATAAGATCACTCCCGATCAGAAGGGATGCAACTATTGGTGGTTCGAATACGGAGGTACCCGGAATACGATCAACGACACGGAAGAGATCAAAATGGAGCTCTGGAAAGTGGTCTACGGAGCCTGGGACCACATCAAGAATTCAGGGCTCTATCCCGAAGCCGAAAACATGACCCTGGAATGGGTGGGAATAATATCCGGCAAACGGGAAAGCCGTCGTTTCGAAGGGCTCTACATGCTCTCACAGAAAGACATCATCGAACAACATCATTTCGACGACGCTGTGGCTTTCGGAGGCTGGGCCATCGATCTGCATCCGGCTGCCGGAGTCTACTCCCCGCTTCCCAGTTGCAACCAATACCATTCCAAAGGCATCTATTCGATTCCATACCGTTGTTTCGTCTGCAAAAACATCGAAAACCTCTTCTATGCCGGACGAATCATCAGTGTCTCTCACGTAGCATTCGGTTCTACGCGGGTGATGACCACTTGCGCCCACGGAGGACAAGCCGTCGGGATGGCTGCCGCCTTATGCCACGAAAACAACATCATGCCGGCCGCGATTCTGGAGCCTGCCCTCATGAAAGAGTTGCAACAACGACTCAATCTGGCGGGCCAATCCATTCCCGGAATAAGGATCGACGAAACAGGCAACAAACTCACCCGTGCCACCGTGAAAGCCTCCAGCTGCTTTACCCCGGGAGTCATCCCTATCACGGATCGGTGGATCGATCTGGAGTACTCCGCCGCACAAATGTTGCCACTGAAAAAAGGAGTCCGATACACATTCGAAGTAACGGCACGTGCCGAAGAAGAGACCTCGCTGACCACTCAACTCTATGTAAGTTCCAAACCGGAGAACTATACACCCGATACTCGTCTGGAGAGTCACGAGATAAAACTGCACAAGGGAATCCAAACACTCAAACTCGAATTCTCGGCCACCATTCCGCACGATCAGTATGCCTTTGTCATCTTCCGATCGAATCCGCAGGTCAAACTGGCCGCCAGCGACGAAAGATATACCGGCATTCTCTCCGTGTTCAACAAGTTTAACCTCGCCGTAAACAATACCGGCAAACAAAACCCGCCCGAAGGAAGCGGATTCGAATCGTTCGAATTCTGGTGCCCGGAACGGCGTCCGGCCGGAGAAAACATTGCCATGAAAATCCATCCTGCATTGGATTGTTTTGGACCGGAAAATCTCTTTAACGGATTCGTCCGTCCAACCTCCCGGCCCAATGCATGGGTCGCTTCGCCGGAGGACACAACCCCTTCTTTGGAAATTCAATGGCAAGAACCTCAAACCATCGAGGAGATCACGCTCTATTTCGACACCGACTACGATCACCCGATGGAAACCGTACAATATGGCCATCCGGAAAACGTGATGCCGTTCTGTCTGCGCAATCTCCGAATCAGCGATGCCCGGGGAAATACGATCGCTCAAGTGGAGAACAACCACAAGACTATCATCCGCATTCCGTTTGCCAAACCCCTCTGTACCGATTTCCTGAAAATCGAAACGGAACAACCCGAAAAGAACGTACCTGCAGCCTTATTCGAAATCGAAATCCGATAAACCGACAAAACCCAACCGTCATGA
The DNA here is from genome assembly GCA_944326945.1 of uncultured Rikenellaceae bacterium. Classification (GTDB taxonomy): domain Bacteria; phylum Bacteroidota; class Bacteroidia; order Bacteroidales; family Rikenellaceae; genus Gallalistipes. The sequence continues at coordinate 24,693 of CALVFY010000020.1, read as the reverse complement.
AAAAACCGAAAACCCCACTGTTCATACTCGCTCTATGCTCCCTGATAGCATGGAACGGATGTACCTCCAGTAAAAAATACACATTCACACTCCAGAAGGATCTTTCCGTAAAGGTCACCTCTTCGGACGGAGTCACTCAAACCTATAAACCGGATTTCGTGGTGCTGACCAATACGAAAAACCCGAATAAGGCAATGCGTCGAGGCGATTTCAATTTCACTCTGCCGGAAGGGACCAGCCAGGGACTCCTCTACAATGTACCGACATGGGGACAACCCGACAACTTTAAGGCAGATCCCAATCTGCATGTCGAGGACGGTTTCAATCCAGAAGATGACCGCAGTTACGGTCCAGGACGTACGGCCAACTATTTCATGGCATCGCCGGCCGTCAAAATTTCGGCCAGCAACGCCAAAACCGAAGGTAATCGGATCGTATGGGAGTTTTCGGAACAAGAGGCATTTACCTTTACCGCCACTCTCTCCGAAAGCAACATGGGCGGAGGCCTTCCCAAACTGACCATGGAATTACGCCCCAAGATCAAAGGATGGTTTTCGGCCGGATACCTCGGAGCACCGGAATGCCCCCCCGAAGGCACGGATGAAATCTGGCAGGGACATATCTGGCAGGAGAAACGTTTTCCGAACCAACCTTTCCTTTCAGAATCTTTCCGAGTGTCGATTCCCGCCACGCTGATGACCGTTGACGGAGTAACTACCGCCGTTATTGCCGATCCCAAATACATTCCCTTCGAGACACAGACCCCCAACAGTAAAAATTCACAATTCGGCGTGATGATCCGTAACAACAAGGGTAACGCTCAATCGATCGTCTTCGCTCCTGTACTCGGAAACGCCGATTCAAAGATGGCTCCCGGCGATTGCTTCACATTCGACATGTATCTGTACCAAGAGAAGGCTCCCCTGCTCGACGCCTTCGAAGACATCGCCTACAATGTCTGCCATTTCAGCGATATCCGTCGCAATTCGACCTGCAATCTCAACACCACAATCGAAAATACGAACGAATACATTCAAAGTCCTTACGGCATGTTCATCGACTCACTCAAAGGGTTCAATTATTCGACGGATGTTCCGGGAGCCGTCAAGAACATCTCGGGACTCCATGCTCTCGAAACGGCAATCCTGACCGACGACGAACACCTGTTCCGCCGTATGGCCCGTCCGATGCTCGAATACGGACTCTCGCGCGAAAGATTCCTCTTCTCTCAAAACGACCAGGTAAAAGGCCAGGGAACTTCCAGCCGATTGAACGGTCCGGGCGTTCCGGTTTCAGACCTGACTACCACCTACACCTATTCCGGAAATCGTTCGGATTACTTCCTCGAAGACGGTCGCAAACTCTATGACGAGAAAGCCGTGCGCAGTCTGAACCTCGATTTCATTAACTACGAAGACCGCTGGCTCAACTCGCTGGCCCTCTACCGTGCTACCGGCGAGAAGAAATATCTGGATCAGGCCATCGAAGATTGCGATGCCTACCTGGCAGACCGTGTGGAACGCAAACAGACCGACTATACCGACAAGTTCAGTCTGGGATGGTTCTTCTGGACCTCCTTCACCAATCAATGGATGGAACTGTATCAGATGTACCAGATCACCGGAGAAAAACGCTATCTGGATGCCGCTCACGAAGGGGCTCGCTACTACACCCAATTCTGCTGGATTACGCCCGTCATCCCCGACACTACAATCCGCGTCAACCTCGGAGGAGAAGTTCCCCGTTACCGCAACAATCCCGATAAATATATCTACATGAAATTACCCGAACAGGATGTCGAGGCATGGAAAGTATCCGAAATCGGGCTGACTCCGGAATCATCGGGTACGAGTGCCGGCCACCGAGCCATCTTCATGGCACACCACGCGCCGTTCATGATGCGTATTGCGGCCGAAACAGGCGATAAGTTCCTGCATGACATGGCCCGCAACGCCGTAGTGGGACGTTATGAAGGATTCCCCGGCTATCATATCAATGCCGGACGGACCAATGCCTTCGAACGCAGGGATTTCGCATTGCGTTCCCAAGCCGAACTCAACGGACATACCTCCATTCACTACAACCATCCGGCTTCGCACCTGGCCATGCTGTGGGACTATCTCTTCTCGGATTTCTATTATGTCTCCGATCGAGGTATCGACTTCCCGTCGGAATACTCCGAAGGATATGCCTACTGCCGGAGTCTGATCTACGGAGCACATCCGGGACACTTCTACGAAGAACAGGGGGTGATGCCCTATATGCCAGCGGGATTGATCACGGTTTCGGATATTCAGGCCAACTATCTGGCAGGCTACGGCAATGGAAAACTCTATGTCGCCCTTGCCAACCAATCACCCGATGACATCGAAGTAACACTCTCTTTTGATCCGGACAAATCCTTTGTGGACCCGGCCAAAGAGTACACGGCCACACTCTGGAAACAGAATAAACCGGCCGGCAAGGCAACGGTCAAAGACGGTAAAGTGACCGTCTCGCTTAAAGGTAAAGGAATCACGGCCATGGCTGTCGAAGGTGTTAACGTACAGCCCAAATTCCAACAGAAACTGACCTCTCCCTCCCAAAAATGGAGTAAAAACTACACGAGTGTAGGATTCGAAAAGGACCGCGCCGTCTTGTTCGATTTCGGAGACGACCTGCTTAGTGTCTATGTCTGGAACGAAGCCGACAATCGCCGATTCAAAAAGACTACCCTGCACTATGCCATCGACGGGGAGTGGAAGTCGATCGAAAAATTCTCCTATCCCTACGAATACACGATCGAAATACCTCGGACAGCATCCCGTTTCGAGTATTGGTTCGAAAGCGTGACGCCCCAGGGAAACAGGGAAAAATCACCTGTCGGCACATTGGAAAAATAACCTACAACCTAAAATGCAAACACCATGAAACAGACCTTATTATATGCCATCACATTGTTCTTTGCGACCACATTGTGTGCGCAGACCATCACAAACAATGTCCGTCAGCGCCTTGATCCCATATTGGCATCAGTCTCCGTGACCGATGCCGAAAAACAGGAGTTGATCAAAGCAATCGAGACATTCCAAACAAAAATGAGAGCCGTTTATAAGGAAAACCCTTCGGATAAAAAAGAAAAAACCGCATCAATTACAGCCGATTACGAAAAACAACTTCAGAAAATCCTTGGCAAGGAACGTTATGCTAAATGGAAAAAGGACGAAAAAGCTGCCAAAGAGGCTGCCAAAGCCGCCAAGACAAAACAAGCCCTTTCTCCCGGTGTTCTGAAACGGCTGAATCCCATTTTAACAGCCGTAACAGTCACCGAAAGTGAAAAAGAGGCTCTTATCAAAGCCATCAAGACATTCCAAAGCGACACCAACGCCGCACGCAAAGCGGGGGATAAGGAAAAGGCCAAACAGGTGAATTCCAGCTATCAAGCCGAGCTCAAACGAATCCTCGGTCAGGAACGCTACAACACATATAAAAAAACGGAGAAAGAGGCAAGGGAAAAGAGTTCTAAATAAACCTACAACCAGCCATGGATACTCATACAGGTCGTCCAAAAACGGAACGACAAGAAGATATTCTATCCATATTTTATCGCATCCTGCTGATCTGTTTGCCACTCATTTGCAGCGAGCCATCCAGAGGGCAACACATTCAGGCGGGGCCTCTGAAAAATACGTTTGTCAATCCGCTTCCCCTTCCCGATTATCCGTTGGGGAACTGGACTCAAAAACCATCGCCCAACCTGGATCGGTGGCTCAAAGGATACATTCATGATTTCAGGGAATTGGCAGACCCCTCGGTCATCTATCATGAAGGAGGATGGATCATGTACCCTTCAGTCTCGATGGCCTATGTGAGCAATGATTTCATCAACTGGGAAAAACACACCATCACTCCCGAAAAAATCGGCGACGGTTATGCCCCCAGCGTAGTAGAACACAAGGGAAAATTCTATCTGATCGGCTGCTTTTCCCAACTCTACGTTTCGGAGAACCCATTGGGGCCATTCGTCTCTCTGGGTCCCGTCCGTAAACCGGACGGAGAATCCATCGAAAAGGTCATTTTCGATCCGATGCTCTTCTCGGACGAAGGTATGCTCTATCTCTATTATCACGTGAAAGGGGCATTGGTAGGGACCCGGCTCAATACGACGGATCCTACTCGTATGGATATCGAGCCCAAAACGTTGGCTAGCAAACGTCCCGATCAACTTTGGGAACGATACGGAGAGTACAACGAAGATCCCCGACGCAGCTTCATGGAAGGAGTGTGGATGTTCCGCCAGGGAGACACCTACTACCTTACCTTTACAGGTCCCGGAACAGCCAACGGAACCTATGCCATAGGTACTTACAAAGGGAAATCCCCTTTGGGAGAGTTCACCTACCAAAAAACAAATCCCGTATTGCGCAAAGCCAGCGGAACTGTACCAGGATCGGGTCATGGCAGTATCGTGCGTGGACCAAACAATACTCTATGGGCCTTCACGACCAGTATCGTCGGTAACTATTTCGTTTTCGAACGTCGTATCAGCCTTTTCCCTGTAGGCATTGACGAAAATGGAGATCTGTTCGGCTATCCGGCCCGCGATCTGCCTCAATATGCCCCCGGCGTACTTTCCCGACCGGAACAAGGGAACGAAACCGAATGGCTTCCGGTCAGTGTCCGTACGATTGCCAGGGCCAGTAGTTGTGCTCCTGGACGAACTGCCGACTATGCCATCGACGACTATTGCCGCAGTTGGTGGCAACCCGAGCCAACCGATACACTTCCTTCGCTCACAGTCGACCTGAAGACGATTTACGATATAGCCGGCATACGCATCATGTGGGCAGAGCCCGGTCTGGATCACAAAAAAGACATATTGGCAGGACCGATCCGCTATCGGGTTCTCTATCAAAAAAGCCGGAAAGACGAGTGGAAAATCGCCGTAGATTGCAGTGAAAACAACCGTGATCTGCTCATTGATTACCGGGTATTCGAACCTCTCCGAACACGCTTCCTACGACTTGAAATTCTGGAGGCCCCGACAGGAATCAATCCTGGAGTACTGGAATTTACTGCCTTCGGAAAGCCTTTCTAAATCACCTCACAGCCTGCCTCCTATAAGGTAAAGGAAACCCCTCCTTAAATGGAGGGCTCCCGAGTATATGCGCAACATCGGCAAGTCCGGAATTCACATGTTACAGGCTTAGATTTAGATATGGAACAAGACATCCCACAACAGGAGAGGAGGGAAAGCAGTGGATTCAAATTATAAATATTATTTTTGCATATCAAATCCTATTCAACAAGTTATGGTCATTGAAATAAGGCAAGAAGGAAATGCTGAATTACACGCAATCTGCAACCTGATAGAAACAGCTTTCGCAGACATGCGGGAAAGTGATCATCAGGAACATCTTTTAGTGGACAGACTGCATAAATCCGATACTTATATACCGGAACTGTCGCTGGTCGCGAAAACAGATAACGGGAAAATAGTAGGATATATCCTATTGACGAAAGTGGATATCGTATCGGAGAGTGGAGCTCAAACCTCTTTGGCTGTAGCTCCCCTTGCCGTTCTTCCTGAATACCAGAACAGAGGTATAGGAGGAATGTTACTCAAGGAGGCACATAAAAGGGCTGTCGCACTGGGATATGAAACCGCTGTTCTGTTAGGGCATAAAGACTACTATCCGCGTTTCGGGTACCGCAAGGCAATAGAATATGGGATAGAGTTCCCGTTTGATGTGCCTTCCGAGTATTGTCAGGTTATCGAACTGATACCCGATGCCTTGAAAAGTGTAAATGGCATTGTGCGTTACCCTGCGGTCTTCTTTGAATAATGATAAATCGGCTCAGTCTGTATATCCCGAATCGGAAACAGGATATACAGCACTGAACCGGCAAACTGTCTGCCATGCTTTTTATTTATCCGTTCCTATCCAGGTCCATCTGTGCCAGATGTATTCCAAAGGTCCCTGCTTGTGTTTGCCAAGCCACCATTTACAGAAAAGAACCTGCAAGAAGAATGTAAACAGACCTATTAACAGGCTGACGGTATATCCGCAATAAGGAGCAAGGTAGAGACCGAAAGGAAAATAGATTGCCGCTCCGATAATGGATTGTGTGATATAGTTCGTAAGGCTCATCTTGCCATAAAACCGCAGATTGCCTACCGCTTTGTTGAACGTCCTGTTCTGATACAGAAGGACGAAGGATGCGACAAGCACCAGTGTAAAAGCAAGTTTCTGCCACATATCAAAAGCGGTTCCGGCAGACTGCTGCACAATAGCGTCATTCTGCATGATAAGGTCTTTCAGCGTGTTCAACGGTGCAAACGAAACGGCTGCGACAATCAGCGTCTTCACCCATATACGAAGATTCCGTTCCGATGGAACGAAAAGCTGTTTTCTTCCGATATAGAAACCGAGCAGAAACAAACCGGCAGTCTGGAAGAACCGTCCGGCATTGATCGCCCAGAACAGGCTCGCCTTCTGTCCCAGTGTGATGTTTCCCAACAGGAAGTCTCCGAAGTTTCCGGCTTTGGTATATGCCGCCACCTCCGCATACATCTCCCCGACTTTCAGGTCCGGCAGCTGGTGTGCCGGATCAAACAGGCTCGCAATATAATGATACCATTCAACGGGTTGCAGCAAAAAGACAACGGATGTTATAAAAATCGCCTTGTCGCTCCAGTTACGTGTCAGGAAAAGAACAAGGCTTACCAAGGCGAACAGCAGAAGCACATCTCCGGCGGGGAAAAAAGCGGCATTCAACGTGGCAAAACCCACCAGAAGCACCATGCGCCAAAGGAAGCGATAACCGAAATCCTTCCCCTGTTTTTTCTGATTGTTGGTCTGAATGTAGAATGTGAATCCGAACAGCAGGGCAAAGATGGCGTATGCCTTTCCTGCAAAAAGGCTGAAAATTCCATTGAATACTCCCTGATCCAGCGCATTCAGCCATTCCGGAGAACGGTCAGGATATACAGGAAAAATGAAGTGCTCCAGATTATGAACCAAAATAATCGCCATTACGGCAAAGCCACGAAGGGCATCCACCACCTCTATGCGAGGAGTTTTTTTTCATAAGTTGCTCCATTTTATTTGTTGAGTAGCAGTTTGATTTTCCTGTTCATTGGTTTTTCAAAATAACGGTATGACAACAGACTCAGCAACATAACAACGGCAAACAACACTGGCACGAAATACCCCACCCGGTCACCCACAACAACCTATCACTCAATAATTTAAGATCAACAAATCAGAAATACGGCCACGATCTTCATCTGTTTCCACTCATTATCCAAGTCACTACAAAAATAGTATATTTCATAATTTCCATAAAGGTTTTTGTCCCCAATTATGAGAAAAGCCTACTATTAAGTGAGTTGATAATACTTTCCGTTTCCAGAATCCCATTTTGTTAAATCATCCGTCCTTACGATCCACTACTCTCAGATCCGGACCCAGTCGATAACTTTCTCCTGCCAGCGTAGGGATTTCAACCGATCGGTCGCCATATTTCACACGAAGCAAGCCCCCCTCGATCACAATTCCATCCTTCCCATCATATTTCATCTTATCGAGGGCGTTCATCTCCCGGGCAGCCACCTCCAACTCTCCGGCAAATAAATGCTGCATGATCTGTTCGCGCCGTTCCCGGATGTCGGGAGGCAAGACTTTCGGAGCCGGCTGTCCAGACCAAAGAGTCTCCTCACTGAGTTGCAGTCTCTCGCAACGTACTCCTCCGGTCACCATTACTCCCATGCATCCATTTCCCAGAGGCAATGCCTCATACCAGTCTTTGGCCGGCTGACGATACCAAAGTTTATACGTCTCTCCTGTTCCGGCAGCGGAGACGACTGTCCCGACAAACAACAATATACCCAGGATCCATCCAACGTTTTTCATAACAAATGCTATTATGATTATTTGCAATCCGAACGAAACGGCGATACAGGCATTCCGGCTTTATTATATAACGAAACCGTAGTCGCATTTCTCCACGCATAGCGAACGGCCACCGGACGCAAAATCCTATCACTCCACACTTCAACGACGTCTCCTTTCAATTCAGCCTTGGCCGGCCGCCATATACCATCGGCACCACAAAGCTCAAATTCTTTTAACGTATCCTTCTTAACCAACGGAGCCCCTCCGGAATCAAAACGCACAAAAGCTCGGCCCCCTTTAAAACGAACTGTCTCATAAACAGGACTCACTGCCACCCTTCTGTCTCCATAGACCGTCCGGCGGGCCACAAGAGCCAACCTGTATCCCACTGTCTTTTTATCTTTCGGATGGAGATTCGCAGGATCGCCCACATCCACCGTTACAGCCATGGCTGTATAAGGAACCGACCGTGCCACATCGGCCTGCGCCTCACGGATCAAAGCCCAAGAAGGCTCCGTCCGTCTCTCTTTCTTGTCGAAAGAGGGCAGCTGTACGAATAAAAATGGAAGATTCCGATCACCCCATGCCTCTCTCCAACAATCTATCACACCCCGAAATACAACCGGATAATATTCCGCACGATCCGCATTGGATTCTCCCTGATACCAGACAAACCCGCGAATCGGGCAACCGATCACTCGCGCCAACATTCTCTCATACAACACATGAGGATTTTTATAATAACTTGCTATCTTTTCCGGCGGAAACGCAGGAGCAAAAGACTCCTTCAACTCGGGATGTTCCGCAGTATATTCCCTGCTGATCCATGCTTCGCCCGAGGAACTTCCCTGTGCGACGCATACAATTCCGACCGGCACCTGCAAAGCTTCTCTCAATTGTCGGGCAAAATAGAGCGACAAGGCCGACCATGTGCCCATCTTTGTCGAATCGGGTCGACTCCAGACCACATCGGGTCGACTCCGCACTTTACCGCCTCCCACTATCGGCATAACCTGATAATAACGGACCAAAGAATCGGAAAAAGAGATAAGTTCGGCTCTATCCTCGGGTATCAACGCCCGAACACTCATTGCCATATTCGACTGACCTCCGGCCAACCATACCTCTCCCACCAAAATATCCTCCAATACGATTTTCTGCTTTCCGGAGACAATCTCCATCCGTCGCCCTTCGGAAGATGCCTTCATAGCCGGCAATACTACCCGCCATTGTCCGTTCACATCCGTTTCCGTACACGCATCATACCCGGCAAAAGAGATTTTCACTTCACACGAAGGTTCGGAGGTTCCCCACACAGTCACCGGTTTATCACATTGGAGCACCATTCCCGAAGCGAACAACGAACCGACAGTCAACCCCCTACCATCATGGGATACTCTCTCCTCCGCCCAGGAGTGTCCCGGAGTACAGACTACCCATAGTACAATCATCCATATCTCCCGAAACGCCCTGCTTTTCATCCTGTTTTTCATAGTAATCCGGGACCATAAGAAGCCCTCTTTGTAAAAATAACACCGAAATTACTCACAGACAATCTTTCCCGAATGAAAATCAGCGGGAACGTTCCCATTGATTTTCCTGAAACACAAGTCCCTAAACAAACCGAAAAATTCTATCTTTGCATAAGAACACTTCATTCCCCGTTCCATGAAAAAACAACTGCTTACAATCCTGTTCCTAAACTGTTTGGCCATCTCGGGTCAATGTCTGCCCGATCGACAGGAGCTACGTACCCCAACCGTAAAATTCCTCTGGCAAAACACTCCGGACGGATGGAAACTATCCGTCATACAGCACACAAAAAACGGAAAAACAATCCCTTGGGGAGTTCCCGACGGCAGTTATTCGATCCTCTATTCGAAAGAAAAACCATCCGATCAACCATTGAAAATCACCGATCACAAAGGCGATTCGATTCCCTTTGTCGAAGAAAAAATGACTCACATCAAACGGAAGGTCCTTCAAGCCACCTCGTCCGTCCCCATGAACCGGGCAGGCGAAATGTACAGGCTATATCCGCAGCATGTCGAACGCACAGGAGACCTCCTCCGATTCAGCTCTCAATGCTCTATCGGGAATCTCATTGCCGAATGGAGACCCGATCCCCAATATCCGGATGACATCCGTGTCACCCTTCAATTCACCCCTTCGTGTGACGGCTATTTTTCCCTTGCGACACCCACTGTTGCCACTTTGAACGAACAGGATCTGCTATGGGGCGTAGTTCCCGGTTGGTTTCAGGGCGACCGTATCCAGCCCCAATTCAGACTCGCCTATCTCTATGGACAGGGACTACCGGAATATCCCGTAGTCTGCCGGGAAAGCACCATCACCACCCCCACTTCAATCCTCTCCTCCCGTAACGGAACGACTTTGGCCATCATCCCCTCGCCCGGACAGGATCGTGATCCCTACGAGCATGATCACAGTACTCATCAATCTCTTTGGATGATCGGACTTTCCCATATGAACAGAATGGGAAAACTATGTCCGACAGCCTACCATCCCGTCCTCGGGGAAAAAGGATCTTTATGTCGAAAAGGAGAAACGCTTTCGTTCGACTTCCGATATACCTTGAGCGACTCGGACTGGTTTGCCACACTCAATCATGCCATCTATGACATTTACGGTCTGAAAAAAATGATCGGTCTGAAAAACACGACCTTTTCTCTAACCGACCGTCTGCATGCCCTGCACGACTATGCAACAAACGATTCGCTCTCTCTTTGGCGGACCGAACAGTTTGAAGGCGTCGAAATCGGAGCACAAGCCTATTATGGATCCGTCGTGGGTTCTCAGAAGGATGCCATGAAAAATTCGGACGTAGGAAGCGTATGGATGATGGCCCGAATGACAAACGACCCGCTACTGATCGAAAAAAGGCTCCCATACATCCGTAATTTCAAACTGATGCAACAGTATGACGACGAAAATGAATTCCTTTCCGGCGCGGCAAAAGGACAATATTATCTCAGCAAGTCAAAACAGTTTGTCGAGGAGTGGGGCAACCATATCGAACCTATCGCGCTCACCTATTATACGATGTGCGACATGGGCAATATTCTTCTATTCGAACCGGACGATTCCCTGCTCCGGTACCAACTCGGGAAAGGTGCCGACAGACTGCTGGCATGGCAACATCCGGACGGCAGTTTCGCCGTGGCCTACGACAAACAGACTCGCCGTCCTATCTATACCGACCTCAAGGATCTTCGCCCCACTTTCTACGGATTGATGATCGCCTACCGAATATTGGGTGAGAAAAAATACCTGGCCGCAGCCTGTCGGGGTGCAGATTGGTTCATTGAACATGCCGTCGATCGGGGCAGTTTTCTCGGGGTATGCGGCGACGCCCGTTTCATCAACGATTTTGCCACCGGACAGAGTGCCCAGGCTCTTCTCGACCTTTACGACATGACCGGCGAGACTCGTTACCGCGATGCGGCAATCCGTACCGCTCGGATATACACTTGTTCCATCTACACCCATCCCACAGCGACCCGTCGCATGAAACAGGTCAAAGGGAAAAAGGTCGAAGATTGGCAGATTTCCCAAGTCGGTCTTCCTTTCGAACATGGAGGCAGTGCAGGTTCAGCCGTAGGCAGCGGTCCCATCCTGCTGACAAGTCATTGCGGCATGTTCGTGCGGCTATTCTCCATGACAAAAGATTCGCTTTTTCTGGATTTGGCCCGATGCGGCGCGATTGCCCGGGAAGCCCACCTGAATCCCGTGTCGAAAACAGCCACTTATTATTGGAATCAATTCGATCGTGGTCCCGGCCCTTTTCCGATGCACGGCTGGTGGCAAACAGGTTGGATCGCAGACTATCTGATGGCCGAAACTGAACTACGTTCCCAAGGAAAGATCTCTTTTCCAAGAGGATTTTTCGCCCCGAAAGTGGGACCCCAACAAATTTCAGGATTCGCACCGGTCCGTATTTACGGAGACCGTGCCCGGTGGATCCTCCGCAAAGGACTGCCTACGGTAGACAATGCCAACATCGACGTTCTCTCACTTCTGTCGGAGGACAAGGAAAGATTCTATCTGATAGTATTGAACAACTCCGCCCACCGACAGTCAGCTATGCTTAAAATAGATTCTGTCCCATCCAAATGGGCAGAAACCGGTGTACGGATATCCCGACCCGACGCTCCGCAACAGGACGTACGGATCGAAAACCGATGTATCCGCGCGACTTTAGAAGGGTTCGGCATACAAGTATATGCCCTAACCCACAAATAAACTATTCCATCACGAAAACAGCCCCTCCTGCAGGAGCCAATACCACAGAAAGAGGTTCACCCGGGATGACTTTCCTCTCTTCCGAAACAAACGGAAGAGAGGGCTTTTGAACTATCCGCCCGGGCCTGTGTCCGGAAATTTTTAAAACCACCCTGTCGGCAGCCATGTCGTCGGAAAAGAGACGAACCGTACGAACGTTCGGCATGAAATCGGGTAAAAAGGAGATTCGCTGTACTGAATCAGTCCCATTCAGCATACCGACATACCACACATCGCCTTTCCGGCGAGCCAATATTGCCAACTCTCCGATACGGGACGGCTCCAGCACCCGGGTTTCATCCCACACCACAGGTACTTTCCTGATAAAATCCAATGCCGGAGCCAACAAAGGTTCCGACAGCAACACTCCGGGATCTTCCGCAATGGTCTGCAACGCCGAAGTAAAACACACCAACGTAGCCAACTGATGAGCCCAAGTAGTCTCTCCGGGAGCGGTAAAACTCAATGGGGTATAATCTCCGTTTCCCAGTATAAAACGGGTAAAGGGCAATGCCGCATTGTGACGGGCCGTAATCATACCTTCATTCATCTTATTGAGTTCCAAGCCTCGGATTCCCTCGCGTGTGATCTCATTCGGCCATGCATACTGCTCCCCGGCCGGAGCCTGACAACCATGGAAATTAACCATCAACCGACGCAGGGCAGCCTCCCGTAGCAACCGATTATCGAAACGAATCGTCCGACACGACTCACTGTTCATGAAGTCCACTTTAATCCCTGCCACACCCGTCCGGGCCAACGTATCGAGCCAATGACGCATCTTTCCAAAATCATCCTTCTCATCAGCCAATTCCTCCGACCGCTTCCAGACAAAGACCCCCACCCCACGACTTTCGGCATATTCCACCAGACGAGACATCGTTTTCCATTTCTCCGGCCATTTTTCCCAGCCTTCATCCACCGTAGTGTAATCCAATCCGAGCAAGGCAGCCTGTTCAACAATCTTTTTTTCTTCGTCAAAATTTCCGGTCAACCGGGTAAACCAACGCCAGACAGACTTTCCTGGTCTGACATATGAACAATCCGCATACAACACTGTATCTCGCAGAGGCAAAGACAATTCCCGAATCACCCGCTGATTCACCAATTCATTCAGACTCTCCGCAAAATAAAGTACCCGCCACGCCGATGCCCATTCCGGAGCCACAGAAAAACCTCGATCTCCCTCTGTAAAATCCACCGAAAAACGACTGTCAACCTCCGCCCGAAGTCTCATCCCGCTATATCCGTCGAGTCCTGCCTCGGAAAGGAATCCATACTCTCCTCCCGCGAACTGAAAAACCAAAGGTGTTCCCTGTACGGGACCTTGTGCAGACACGGTCGGCATCCGTAGAATATCGGCACATCGCCACTCGCCTGCATAGGATTTAAGTTTGTAAGCGTTATTTCTCTCAAAATACCATACTTTGGTATCATCCGGAAGTTTCCAGGAAGATGTTTCACCGAAAATGCGACAAGAATCGGGAAATTTCCCCTCGTAACGGAACGCGAACGCATGATCGAAAAGACGGAGACGAACAGCTATGGTTCCATCTGAAGTTTCCATCCGATATTCTCTGAAACACTCATTCCCCGGCCCATTTCCCAATTCTTTTCCCGGCAAAAGTACCGCATTTCCAAACGACCCCTGAATACCCATGTGCACGCACACATCGACCCGACCCCGATAACAGAGCGAAAAACCGAAATCACCATGCCGTTCAGATACCGCAACGAGTGTACCCTCTGGCGAAACCAATCGCTGCCCCATGAGCGAATGGACGAACAACCCGATTCCGATAACACAAAATATCAGTCTCATTTTTCAGAATCTTGCAACAGCCGCAGGAATAATCCGGACCTCTCCGATGAGTCCTGACTCGTGAAGAGGGGAATCCGAACTCCAGTGTTTCCAAGTGCAGAAAGTTCTCCTGTCACTCTTCCTTTGAGAAGGATGCTCCATCCAATCGGGCAACTCAAGAAGTTGTGCAGTACCATCGGTCTGAGGTTTATAGCGTAAGTCCGCCGGCAACTGTTCATCGCCGATGAGTCGATTGACCCAGGTATTGGTCACGGCTATTTCGATCCTGTTTTCGCCCGACATCAGATATTCCGTAATATCCATACGGTAAGGAGGAGCCCAGACTGTCCCGACACTCTTTCCGTTGATCCTGATCTCGGCAATATCCTTCACTTTGTCCCACTCAAGCCAATAACGCAATCCGTCAACAGTTCCGACGAAATCGAACGTTTTCCGATATGTCGCCGTACCGGAAAAATAGCGTATCTCAGGATCAGAATGTTCACTCCAAGAATAGAGTTTTCCCCAAGAGACCGTCATCGACGGCCTGCGCAACAACGGGAAGGTCACCTGCCAATCCCCTGTTAACACAATCGGTCTTGGCAGACGGTTCACTTTCGTCACTCTGACAGCACGATCCGACCTGACAAATTCATATCTTCCCCGACGGGAAAGCAACATCTGTCCATCCTTTCCGCTCCACACCACAGGACACTCTCCATCTGCCACCACCGGAGGAATCTCTTCCGCGGAAAATATCGTCTGTCCATCCAGCACCACGCGCTCTATTCCAGTTTTCCGTTCTCCTTTGGGCAGCACCACAAACAAAGATGCATGAGTCGCCATGGAGAGCGGAAGAATCGTTCCCTCCTCATTTTCAGCGAACACAGGAGTCGTCCGATGAATATAATCCACATTTACACTATCCCTCGACCGGCAAATAAAATCGGGTTCGATCCCCATCGAAGCAAGCATCGCTCCCGTCAACTCTCCGTTCCACATCTCTCCCCGCCCTAAACGACACACCGGATCGCCATTCCACAAATCGGACGCCAAACGGTCAAACTCATCCATCCGGGTTCTATATTCCATTAAAGAAGGGGAGTAGGCCGGACGAACCCCAACCACCGTAGCCCCTTGAGTGACCAGCCGATGGATTTTACGCAACACCGTCAATGGCATGACATGCCAGTCCTGTATGACAAGCACACGATAACGCATGCCACCCAGTGTCAGAAGACCCTCATTATCCACCTCCATATTCATCAAAGTCTGATCGTTACAGATATCGAAATCATATCCTTCGGGACACTCCGGATAACGATAGCGATAATATTCTGCCAGATCCGACGGATTCAAATAGCAGATATCTCCCACGAAGCGTCCCTGTTGCAACAGGAACTGACAGGAAGCCAAATAATCGATCCATCCGTCTGCATAACGCCACCATGTATTGCCCGGATTAAAGTGTGTTCCATAACGACTGAGCGTAAAGCCAGGTCGAAGACTATCAAAAGGTTGATGGACATAGGAGTGCAGAATATTCAGATTCACTCCTTCTGCCAAAGTCTTATCGCCCCAAAATTTCAGCGAACAGGGGGTATTGGCATAGGAGCCGAAGGCAGGCTGGGCCGTATAAGCCTCTGCCGCCACCACATTACGTCCGGTTGTATGTACAACCGAAGCAATGAATTTACTGTTATTGGTAATATAACCATTCCAAAACTCACAGGTCACACCATCCGCGTGACGTGCTGCACGATAATGATCGAAATAGGCACCATAAGGTTCATTGTAGAATTTCAGGCCGTGACCGCGAATCAACTCGCCCAATGTACCGTAGAAATAATCCGTCACCAGATCGGAAATCACCCGCCGATAGTCCCACAGAAAACACTCCGTCACAGCCTCCGACTCCACCACACGTCCGGTCAGGGTCGGTAAAAACCGCACCATATCGTACCCTTTGCGCCGCCGGAACTCTTCCGGGAAACGAGCCGTCCAACTCTGAGGACCCGATTCATTACTGTCAAGCAAAACTCCGCACAAGGAACGATATCCCCCCGCTTTCGACTCACGAATGATTCGTCCCATCGTATGATCGAAATGGATTTTCAACGCCCCGGGATCCATCTTGTCACATTCGAGACCCGTTCCCTCCTTGGTAGCCGGATGATTCACCCGATTGATCGCCGTATATCCGAAACGCAATACCGTCCAATTTCCCGCAGGAACCTCCCATTCGAGTGTTCCTTCCGGCGACATCCGATCACTCAGATCTATCACCCGATCCGAAGGTATTGCCCGAGGATCACCCTCCCCGACCGGCCGACGGGGAATATCCGGTTCGATCATGGCTCGTGCCGATTTCGAATGGTAATTATCAATCCGATAACGATTGCTGAAAGTCATTCCGGCAATCCGATAGACATACCGTACCAAATCGCCGCCCCGAAACACCACACGAAAATAACGTGCAGTCTCTTCCGGAAAATTGACAGCAATGGTCGGTTTCGCCCATACCTGGCCATAATAATCGAACGTACGTACCGTACGGAAATTCACGCCATCGTCCGACACCTGGACAGTGCCCTCATATCCCCGACGGGCATTGTTTCCGTAATCCATCAATAACATAGAGGCGGTAAAAGGACGACCGAAATCGAATTCGATATATTCGGGCCGGCCCTTGATCCGGGGATTGTCGAACCCCACGACAGTTTTCGGATCTCCGTCCGTAAGCCACTCTGTCCGAATTTCCGGCATACTCGAGGAAACCCGAACCGGTTTGTTCTCCTCCGGCTCCTCTGCAGGTACAGCCACCACCGCCACATCCCGATAATAGTTCAATTCCGTTTTCGGACGAGACAGTTCTATCTGTACACAGCCCCCTCCCTGTACTTCTGTTTCGCTCCATACGATCTGTTTCATCGCATGCTCCGGTCTATTCCACGGCCCTCCGGCGGTTGCCCATCCGTCGCCCATCATGGGAATAAATTCCATACCCAGACTATCGGCCACCCGAATCGCAAACCGAATACAATCGTGCCATCGATCACTGCCATAACGCACCGGGCCCTGCCAGGGAAACATATTGGCATTGAACAACTCCACTTTCTGGATCCCTTTCTCATGCAGGTCGATCAAATCTCTCCGAATACCCTCCTCGGAGACAAATCCATTCATCCAATGCCACATCACTCCCGGACGAGCTTCGGCAGGAGGATTCAAAAAACCACTTTTCAAAGTCACAAGTCCGTCTCCATAGGAGATCCCTGGAAGGACCAGCAAGGCAAACACGGTAAAAACACACGCGATTCGAAGAGAATAATTTCGTACAATCATGGCAGTCAACGGTTCAGGTTGAGTATAAAGCTAACAAACCGTCGTACGAAGAACAAGCGTTTCTCTCAAAAAAACACCGGGAACGATCCCAACATCATCCCGAAACAACCACTTATTTTCCGACAGCCGGATTCTTTCCCTTCTCAGAGAGAGTATGCCAGGGAATTCCCTCGATTGTCGACAAATCGACCTTTCCCGATTCGATCAAACCGCTCACAATGGCATCCCGTGCATCGGCATTCTGGAAAGGATACAACTCAAAAGAGGGAAGTACCGATACGAAATGTTCCATGATCTCCGCCTGAATCGATTCGTAACTGGGCCAGTCGATATTGGTCGAAAAACAGTAGACCTGCACGGGCAATCCATTCCCTGTGGGAGCCAACGTGCGAACCATCAGCAACATATCGCGACTGACACAGGGATGGCGGCGCAAATAAAGCGTCATGTAGGCCCGAAACAGTCCGAGATTCGTATCTATGGTACCATTGGCCAATCCTTCCGGATTATCCGTATTGACAATTTTCCCTTCGGCCGCCTGTTGCTGCTTGGCCACGATATATTGCGACAGATCCGGATCGAACGATTTCATCCGCTCCAGAAATTCAGACGTGCAGGGTTTGACACTGTCGAGTTTGAGGGCGTATTCACGCATGATGCGTCGTCCTCCCGACTCACTCATTCCCCGCCAGTTGACAAAAGATCCGGAGACCAGCGAATAGGGAGGTACGGTTACGATCGTATTGTCGAAATTCTGTACCTTGACCACATCCAGCGAAATGTCGATCACAATGCCGTTTATCCCGTTCTGCGGCATCTCGATCCAGTCCCCGACCCGCAACATGTCGTCCTTGGAGATCATCACCCCGGCCACCAATCCCAAAATGGTGTCCTTGAACACCAACATCAGTACTGCCGTAAAGGCACCCAATCCCGTGATTAAATTGTGGGGCGATTTATTGATCAATATCGAAACGATAATAATGACAGCTATACCGGTAAAAATAAACTGCAGAATCTGTATGAAACCCTTCATCGGACGGTTCTTCCATTGACTCTGGTTTTTCATGGCCTCCCCCACCGAATTCAGGATGGCATTGACCGAAAGTGTGAGAGCCACAAAAAAGTATATCCAAGTCAATCTGTCGCTCAAAATGAACCATTCGGAATCCTTGCTGAAAACGAAAGGCAGCAATGTCGAAATAATCAACGGAGGGACAATGGCCGTCGATTTCAAAAACACCTTATATTTGACAAGAGTATCAAGTACCCCGGCATTTTTCCGGCGAAGGACCTTTTTCGCCAAACGTACGAACAGAACATGCAGCAAAGCGGCACAGACAAAGGCAATAATGACGATCAGAATAAGAAAGACAATCGCATCCAGTCTGTCGAGCACATGATGAGGAATGCCCAGCCACGAAAGAAAATCCTTGATCCCTACCAGTAGCGTCTGGGCAAACTCCGTGGTATTCACAATCATTCGAGCAGCCATAATCGTTTATTAAGACAACCGGACAATGGTCCGATCCCATATCCATTGTCCTAACAAAGAATATGCCTCGAATCCGTTTTACCAATATTTCCCCCGAAAATAGAACCGTCGTCTGCCATGCTATCGTTGTGCCAATTTTTCCTTTCGATACTGCATCGGAGATTTTCCGGTATGTTTCCGGAAAAAACGGGCCAACGAGGATTGATTGGCAAAGTGCATCCGATAGACAATCTCCTGAATATCGAGTCGGGTATCCTCCAACAACGCCTTAATCTCCAAAACAGCATATTCCGATATCCACTCCTTGGCAGATTTGCCGCTCACCTCGCGGACTACCGAAGTCAAATATTTAGGCGTGATATACAACAAATTGGCATAAAACGACACCTCTTTATGTTGTTGATATTTTTCGATCAACAACCGGAAAAACCGATCGGCCAACTCCTCTTTCCGCTCATCGGATCGTTCGGCAGACTTCTCCCCCGACAATTTATATCGACTATACATATCCAAAAAGAGGATCCGTAGCACGTATATCACGGAATCTCTCCGAAACAGATTGTCCCGAGCAGTGGCATAATCCTCCAACAACGCCCAATAGAGCTCCATACGATTCCAATCCTCTTCAGAGAGAGTAATGCAATAATGTTCCCGCATATAAAAATAAAAATGGGGAGAAAAACGATGTATCCCGCTCAACACATCCTCAAACAGACTCAACTCGACTATCATATAGTCCAATCGAAAATTCTCGCTCGAGGAGTACACAGCCACAAGTTGTCCCGGCATCAAAACCAACAAATCCCCTTTCTGGATCTTGCGTTTATAGGTATAGACCGACATTTCGGCCCATCCGTCTCTGCACAGTCCGATCAAAAAACGCAAATTACGAGAGGTAACGGCCGAAAAAGGAAGCGATCCGCAACCGGTTTGCAAATCCAATTCCTCATTGGTTTCTTGTAGAGTAGTTGGTCTCTTCATAGTATTAAGTCTTACATATTGGGTTATACTGACCGACAATCTTTCGGAATCATTCATCCAAGTTACGTCAAAAACATCTATTTACTGCTGCTCTCTCATTATTTTCGGACAAAATTTGTATAAAATTAAATTATTATTATATTTGTCGGACAAATAACACAAATCTAACACCTAAAATAATCATTTCAAAACAGAATACTACCACAAAACTCAAACCCATGAAATTTTTTCTGATTTCCTCTCTATTATGTCTGTTTCTGACAGAGATCCAATCTGCTCAAGGCGCATCACCCGTCGTATCATCCTCCACGACGGTCTATCAGTCCCAAACAGAGGGCTATCATACATTTCGCATTCCGTCGGTGATCGTCACGGCCGATGGAACTCTGCTCGCATTTGCCGAAGGACGTCGCATGAGCCGTTCCGATACCGGCGACATCGACCTGCTGGTGCGCCGTTCCACGGACGGAGGCAAAAGTTGGGGACCCATCATCACCGTATGGGACGACGGTAAAAACGTGTGCGGCAATCCCTCCGCCGTGGTCGATCGTGCCACCGGACGCATCATTCTGGTCTCTACCTGGAATTTAGGAACCGATCATGAAAAAGAGATCAATACACGCACCTCCAAAGACACTCGACGGGTATTCGTACTCTTTTCGGATGACGACGGGAAAAGTTGGTCCTCCCCGCGCGAAATCACCTCATCGGTCAAGAATCCCGACTGGACCTGGTATGCCACCGGCCCCTGTCACGCCATTCAATTGCAAAAAGGAAAACACAAAGGGCGAATCATCGTTCCGTGCGACCACGGAGAATTCACAGGGAAAGGATCCATCTATCACTCCATGCTGATCTATTCCGACGATAGTGGCGCCACATGGCATCTCGGAGCACAAAGTCCAGCGGGATGTAATGAAAGTACGGTCGCCGAGTTGAGCGACGGAAGCGTCATGCTCAATATGCGAGGTGTACGTGGTCCGGAACGGGAACAAACGGGATCATGCCGGAGCGTTGTCGTCAGCCGCGACGGCGGACTCACATTCGGCCCCTTACGCTACGACACCACCCTTGTGGAACCAGTCTGCCAAGGAAGTCTGCTCAACTATTCCGTCAAAAACAAACCCTCCCGCACCTTACTTTTCTCCAATCCGGCCTCCAAAACAAAACGTGTGGAGATGACCCTGCGTATCAGTCACGACAATGGTCAGAGTTGGGAACGCTCTCTCCGGCTGAGTCGTCTGCAGGCAGCCTATTCGGATCTGACCGTGTTGCCCGGAGGAGATGTAGGAATACTCTATGAGACAGGATCCCAATCACCTTACGAGCGTATCGTATTCGAGACAATTCCTGGATCGACCATCACCGAACGGACAAAAAATATCCAAAAATAAGCCCATTCAGACTTTTCATCCATCACTAAACCTCAACCAAAATCGATGAAACCGAAATTTCTATCTTCTATTTTCACCTGCCTGTTGGCCACCACACTTTCCCTGCCTTTACAAGGTGCTCCCACGGTCGAAATCCGACAAACGACCAACCTGCCTTCCCTGGCCGATTCGAGTGCCAATCCGGGCGTAGCCGGAGCCTTCAGCGGAATCTCCGGAGGACACATCATTCTGGCCGGAGGTTCCAATTTCTCCAAAGGCTATCCATGGGAAGGCGGAAAAAAACAGTTCTGTAACGATGTCTACCTGCTCACTCCCGTTGCTGAAGGAAATTATAGCTGCAAACGGTTGCCCGACATCCATTTCCCGGCAGCCGACCGAGGTCTCGCCCATGGCGTATCGGCCACTGTGGGCAACCATATTTATTGCTTCGGAGGAACTAACGAACAAGGTTTCAATCAGATTATTTACCGTCTGACCTACACTGACGGATCGGTTCGTATCGACTCGGTAGGAGTACTTCCCGACGATTTCACTCCCGTAGCAGCATCCGTATCGGGCAACGATATCTACCTGCACGGAGTCGATGCCACCTCGAATCTCCTCTACGTATATTCGCCCTCCTCTGGACGATGGAAGTCTCTGGCAGCCTGTCCGGCTCCCCGGCGGTCGGAATGTGCCGTACTGGTCCGGCAGCACGACGGTCACGAAGAGGCTCTCTATCTGATCGGGGGACGGGATGTGACTGACGGGAAATTGACCCTCTTTAGCGACGTATGGGAGTACACTCCCGTCCACAATACGTGGAAACATAAAGGAGACATTATCCCCGAAGGCGATCACACCCCGGTCGTTGTGATGGCTCCGGCAGCCATTCCTTACGGATCGGGACACATTCTGCTGATCGGCGGCGATGACGGTCAAGAGTTTTCTCGTCGTTTTTCCCTGGAACAGGCCATCGCCTCAACCGACGACTCGCACATGAAAGATTCGCTGCGTCAGGAACTCACCCGGGCATTTACCGAACATCCCGGTTTTTCTCGAGACATTCTTGCCTATCATGCCATCACCAATACATGGATAAGGTTGGGCAGCTCACCCGAACCTCTTCCTGCCGTCACCACAGCCCTTCTTTCCGGCAACGAGATTCTGCTTCCTTCGGGCGAAATCACCCCCGGTGTTCGCAGTGATAAAATACTTTCGATACGGATATTGGAACACGCCTCGTTCGGATGGATCAACTATTCGGTCGTAGCCCTCTACCTGCTTATCATGTTGGGTATGGGATTCTATTTCATGCGTAAGGACAACAGCACGGATCAATTCTTCAAGGGAGGCAGTCGCATTCCCTGGTGGGCCGCCGGTATCAGTATCTTCGCTACGGCCCTGAGCGCCATTACGTTCCTTTCGATCCCGGCCAAAGCCTACGCTGCCGACTGGAGCATGTTCATGTTCAACATGTCGATTCTGGTCATCGTACCGGTAGTGATTCTTTTCTATCTGCCCTTCTTCCGTAAATTGAGTGTTGCCTCGGCCTACGAATACCTCGAACAACGTTTCAGCCGGCCGGTTCGCTACATTGCAGCGGCATTCTTCTGCGTCTTCATGTTCGCCCGGATCGCCATTGTACTCTTCCTGCCCTCTTTGGCACTGAATGCCGTAACCGGAATCGACATCTACCTATGTATCCTGCTCATGGGTATAGTTACCCTGATCTATTGCACAATGGGCGGTATAGAAGCCGTAGTTTGGGGCGATGTGATCCAGGGATTCATTCTCGTCGGGGGAGCCCTTGCCTCCCTTTTCTACATAATCGGGGGTACGGAAGGCGGATTTTCAACCTTCGTCTCCGTGGCGGTCGAGGACAGCAAGTTCAATCTGCTCGACTTCACCTTCGATCTGACCAAACCTGTCTTCTGGGTCACTTTCTTCGGAGGATTTGCCAACCAGCTGCTCACCTATACCAGCGATCAGTCGGTGATTCAAAAATACATGACCACCAAGACCATGGGAGGAGCCAAGAAAAGTCTTTGGCTTAACGGTCTGTTAAGTGTACCCATCACCGTGCTCTTCTTCCTGATCGGAACCGGACTCTATACGTTCTTTAAATCGCATCCCGAACTACTCAGTATCGGCATGCAGAATACAGACTCCATTTTCCCTCACTTCATGATGTGCCGTCTGCCGGCAGGTATGGCAGGATTGTTAATCGCAGCCGTCTTCTCTGCTGCCATGAGTACCCTTTCGTCGAATATCAACTCGATCTCCACGGTATTAACCGAAGATTTCCTCGGCAATCTGCGTCGGGGAGCCAGCGATCGCAGTCGAATGCGTTTTGCCCGTTGGTCGGGTATTCTGGTAGGAGGACTGGGTATTCTGATGGCCGTGCTCTTGGCTTCGTATGACATTGCTTCGCTCTGGGATCAATTCAACTTCTTCCTCGGACTCTTCACCAGCGGACTGGGCGGCTTCTTCATGATGGGTATCTTCTTCAAGAGGATCGGCACACTCTCTGCCATCACCGGATTTGTCGGCAGCATGATCGTTCTGTTGTTATTCAACAACTATTCGAACATCTCTTTCCTTCTCTACGGATTGATCGGACTGATCTCCTGCTGTTTGATCGGCTACCTTTCCAGCTTTCTATTCGGTCGGGGACGATAACCTCTCCGTTCCAGAAAACAAAACAGGGACCGTAAATCTGATTACGGTCCCTGTTTGTCTCTCTATTACTTTATTTAAGCGATACAGACACTCCCTGTGCCGTCGCCTGTACGGCAACCGATTTTTGTGCAGGCTGCCCATAAGGATCGCCAGCCTGTACCTTTATCGCATTACCATCCTTTATTACGATCAACATACACGGCTTATCGACCGACAAATCGCCCAATCCATCGGTCTGCACCTTTCCTGCCTCGTAGAATACGGCCATCACCCGCCCCGATTTCACATCCTGCACGGCCTGTACCTGCGGCGTATTGGAAAGAATCTTGTAGTCTTCACCCTTATTCCCGAAGAAATCGGCACGACTCATGGCAGGATAGACCGCATAAGCATAAGTTCCGCCCTGCTGTCCGACACCATGATCGAACGAGATATAAAGCGCATCCCGTTTACCGCTCTTGTAGGTCTCGGCCACAGGCTCGCTTCCCGCCTCGAAACAATATCCCACATCGTTATGCCATAGCCGACTGAAAGGCCCCGTGGTTTTAGACCCCGACATCTCCGACACACTGCCCGAAGCATCCGCCAGGGCCACCTTTCCTGAAAGCATAGTCTGATTCACCGTGGTCTTTGCAGGAGCATCCTTCCTCAAGGAGTTGATTCCGGCTCCGAGCGCCACAAAATAATTGTCAAAATAGAACCAGCTCTTACGCGCTTCCAGACTGTCTTTCGAATAGATAAACCCACAAACGCCATTCCTTCCATCAGAGACACCGCCCGCAAAATCACTTCCTCCGGCACCTCCCTCGCCCCACATGGGAGCAGGCATCTTACGCG
>CALVFY010000019.1 GCA_944326945.1 uncultured Rikenellaceae bacterium | reverse complement strand
CGGTTTAAGTAGCAGGCCTGCCCGTTCGTCGAGTCCGAACATCAGGTTCAGATTCTGCACGGCCTGTCCGCTGGCACCCTTCAGCAGGTTGTCGATCACACTTACGACCAACAATTTGTCGCCATGTTTTTCTACCGAAAGGAGACATTTATTGGTGTTTACCACCTGTTTGAGATTCACGTTCCGGTCGCTCACAAACGTAAAGGCAGCCTCATGATAATATTCCTTATATAATTCCAGGGCCTGCTCCTGTGTCAAGTCGGAATCGGTATAGCCCGATGCGATAATACCCCGTGTAAAGTCGCCCCGATAGGGAATAAAGTCTATCTCAGACGAGAAGTCCGGCATGAGCGAACGGATACTCTCCCCGATCTCCTTCAGATGTTGGTGTTCGAAAGCCTTATAGACCGACAGATTATTGGCTCTCCAACTGAAATGAGAGGTGGCGGCCAATTTCTGCCCGGCCCCGGTACTCCCGGTAGCGGCACTGATATGAACATCGGATGCAAGCAGTCCACCGGCTGCCAACGGCAACATGGCCAACTGCAAACAGGTGGCGAAACAGCCCGGATTGGCAATATTTCGGGCCGTACGAATCTTTTCCCGATTCATCTCGGGCAAACCGTAGATAAATTTTCTCTCTCCGAACGAAGCCCCGGCCGCCAGACGAAAATCCTGACTGAGATCGATCACCCGTACACTCCCGGGCAGAGGATGGGCCTCCATCCATTTGCGGGCATCGCCATGTCCTACACACAGGAGCAGAGCATCGACATCCGTACGCAATTCATCCGTGAACCGCATATCCGTTTCGCCGAACAGATCGGCATGCACATCGCTAAGAAGGTTCCCCCCGTTACTGTTACTGTGCACAAATACAAGCTCAACCTGAGGATGCCGCAACAGAATACGGATGGCCTCGCCTCCCGTATAACCGGCACCACCTATGATTCCGACTCTTACCTTCATTTTTCCAAATACTATGAGATACGACTCTTTCCCGCGCCCACGAGACACTATCCCTGTCGGCCCGGCCGAAACGGATATGCTTCCAAGCGTATTCAAGAAACAGGACAGGATTACTCCCCGCCTCCGTTCACCTTATAGTAAATACGGTTCTGGTTACCGAAAATCTTACCGAAGCCCTTCACATCGTCACTGGTCCAGTCGCTCATGGTCTCGCCGTAAGCACCGAACTTGTTACTCATCAGATCGTGTTCGCTCTTGATACCCACCAATACGAAACGATAGGGATGCAACTCCACATAGACGTCACCGGTGACATTACGCTGACTCTTTTCGAGCATTGCTTCCATGTCACGCATCACGGGATCGTAATACTGTCCCTCATGCAGATGATTGCCATAGAAAGCCGCGATCTGGTCCTTCCAGAAGAGCTGCCACTGAGTCAGAACATGTTTTTCGAGCATATGGTGAGCCTTGATGATAACCATCGGGGCAGCCGCCTCGAACCCTACACGGCCCTTGATACCGATGATCGTATCGCCGATGTGCATATCGCGGCCGATGGCATACGGGGCTGCCACAGCCTGCAAAGCACGAATCGCCTCGACACGATCCTCGAAATGTTTTCCATCCAAACCGACAAACTCTCCCTTCTCGAAAGTCAAGGTAATACGACGAGGTTCGGTCTGGGTCAATTGAGAAGGATAGGCTTCCTCGGGCAATGTCTCCGACGAAGTCAGGGTCTCCTTACCTCCCACAGAGGTTCCCCAAAGCCCCTGATTAATAGAATATTCAGCCTTTTTAAAATCGAAATCCACGCCATGCGAACGCAGATAGGCGATCTCTTCCTCACGGCTGAGCCGTTTCTCACGAATCAGAGCAATCACCTCGATTTCCGGCGCCATGATGTCGAAAATCATATCGAAACGCACCTGGTCGTTTCCTGCTCCCGTACTGCCGTGGCAAAGATAATCGGCACCGATACTACGGGCATATTTGGCGATGGCCGTAGCCTGCGAAATACGCTCGGAACTGACCGAGATAGGATAAGTACCATTTTTAAGCACATTGCCAAATACCATGTACTTAATGGCGTGCCGATAATAGTCCTGGGCCACGTCGAGCGCCACATAACTCTTGACGCCCAGCCCTTTGGCTCGTCGCTCGATCCGCTCCAGCTCCTCGGGCGAAAAACCGCCCGTATTCGCCAATGCTGCATGGACTTCAAGGCCCATCTCCTTGGCCAAATAAATAGCACAGTAAGACGTATCGAGACCTCCACTAAAGGCCAGAACCACTTTTTTCATCATATTTCGGTTTTAATGTCGTTAAAATTACAAATTAGGATCATCCGGTTTCGACACTTTAACGGTGTCGATCTTCGGATCGAAGAGCATGGCCGTACAGAGACAGTTCTTATGCTCCTTACTCAAAAGAATGGGATAGTTCACACAACTTTCGCAGCCGTGCCAGAACATCTGGTCGTCGGTCAGTTCGGAAAAGGTAACCGGACGGTAACCGATTTCGGAATTGATCTTCATAACAGCCAATCCTGTGGTCAAACCGAAAAGTTTGGCCTCGGGGAACCGCTTCCGAGAGAGGAAGAAAGTTCGGATCTTAATGGCTTTGGCCAGCCCCAGTTTACGGAACAGGGGATTGATAATCAGACCCGAATTGGCCACATAGTCGCCATGTCCCCACGACTCGATGTAACTGAATCCGGCCCATCGGCCGTCCTTGTGGAAAGCGATCACGGCCTTTCCTTCTCTCATTTTGGAGGAGACATACTCTGCCGTACGTTTCGCGATACCGGTTCCGCGGGCTTTGGCCGACTCGGCCATCTCGTCACAAATTGCCTGTGCAAAAGAAGAGTCCTCTTCGGTGGCGACCCTCACCACAAAATCGTCGATTGTCATTTCAACCAGCTAAATGTAAATTGTTAATATACGTTTAGGGTACAAAAGTATGAAAATTTACCAATGGTAGGTATTCAAATCGGGAGATAATTTGAATTTTCTTAAAAAATGAAACTTCCAAGGAGGATAAAAAGACCCTATTCACAGAAAAACGGCGAAACAGATAATTATTCTTTCGCCCAGGACTTACTATCTATAAGTGATTTCCGGCACATCGTCTCCCGGCACACCCTCGACACGGGAAAAATCGTCCGAAAACGCGGTTATTTTTCACTGTTTAAGAGATTATTTTTCCCCATTTCAATTTCATTACAAAATCTAATCTTAAATTTGTCGGTATGAAAATACTGATCGTAGAAGACGAACCCTCCTTGAGGGAGATCATGCAGCGTGCACTTGTCCAAGAACGCTACGTGGTGGAGACGGCGGCCACCTTTACCGAAGCCGACATCAAAATATCGGGATACAGTTACGACTGCATTCTGTTGGATATCATGTTGCCCGACGGCAATGGACTCAAACTGCTCGAGCGCCTGAAAGAACTGCACAAACGAGAAAACGTCATTATCATCTCCGCCCGGGATTCAATCGAAGACAAGGTGCTGGGACTGGAACAGGGCGCAGATGACTATCTGCCCAAACCTTTTCACACGGCGGAGTTACTGGCTCGAATCCGCAGCGTATTACGTCGTGGACGCAGCGGAGGCGAACGGGCTCTGACATTGGGTAATGTATCGCTCGAACCGGACAACGGTCGTGTCACGGTAGCCGGCAAGGAACTCCCTCTCCTGAAAAAGGAGTTCGACATATTGCTCTATTTCATGCAGCGTCCGAACCACCTGGTGGATAAAAGCGTATTGGCCGAAGCCGTCTGGGGCGACCACGCCGACCAGGCCGACAACTTCCAGTTCGTCTATGCCCAGATGAAAAACCTGCGCCATAAACTCACCGAAGCAGGTGCCTCGCTCGAGATCAAAGCCGTCTACGGATTCGGGTATAAACTGATTCCCCCGGTCGAAGAGGCATAAATCCCCAGCCCGCCATGAAACTCATCTATCGTATCACACTGCGTCTGTCGCTCGTTCTGTTGCCTTTGCTGGTCTTATGGGCGGTACTGTTCTATTTCAGAATGGTGAACGAAATCAACGACGAAACCGATGACGCGCTGGACAACTATTCGGAACTCATTATCGTACGTATCCTCGCCGGCAGGGAGCTTCCCCTCCCGAACAATGGATCGAACAACAACTACTCGGTCACACTGGTCGACGAAGCCTATGCGGCAAGTCACCCTCACATAGATTATTACGACGCCGAAGTGTATATTCCCGAGAAGGAAGAGACCGAACCCGCCCGTATTCTGACCACTATTTTCCAAGACGACCGAGGCCAATATTACGAATTGAAAGTGGCCACCCCCACCTTCGA
This sequence comes from uncultured Rikenellaceae bacterium, assembly GCA_944326945.1. GTDB lineage: Bacteria > Bacteroidota > Bacteroidia > Bacteroidales > Rikenellaceae > Gallalistipes. The sequence continues at coordinate 48,991 of CALVFY010000019.1, read as the reverse complement.
AAAAGATGATCTGATCCATTCGATTCTTCTGTGGATAGTCATTCTCTACTGTACGTTGCTCGTGACTATTCTGGGGGTAACCGTATGGGTCTTCCATCGCAATATGCGTCCGCTGTACGCCCTGCTGCACTGGCTCGACAGCTATATTCCCGGTCAGAAAAGCGTACTTCCGCCCGACGATACGAACATTACGGAATTCCGTCGGCTCAATGCGGCCGCCCGACAGGCAGTCAACCGTTCGGAGGAGTTGTTCGAACAGCAGAAACAATTCATCGGCAACGCTTCGCACGAGCTACAAACTCCGTTGGCCATTCTGGGCAACCGCATCGAATGGCTGCTGGACAACACCGATCCATCCGAAATCCAAACCGGAGAATTGCTCAAAATTCAACGTACATTGGGCGATATTGTCCGCCTGAACAAAACCCTGTTGCTGCTCACCAAGATCGAGAACGGACAATTCCCCGAAAGTACCGATGTGGAGATCAGTGCCATGATTCGTGAACAGGCCGAAACTTATGCCGAAATCTATGCACACCGCCACATAGAGTGCATTCAGAATAAAACAGAACCTCTCACCGTACAGATGAATCGGTCGCTCGCCTCGACACTGGTTTCGAACCTGTTGAAAAATGCCTATATCCACACACAAGAAGGTGGCCGAATCGAAATCGAACTTCGCGACCGTACATGGACGATGGCCAACAGCGGAAAAGAGCCGCTCGACGGACAACGTATCTTCGAACGGTTCTACCAGGGTCACAAAAAAGAGGGATCCACCGGACTGGGACTGTCGCTGGTACAGGCCGTGGGCAAATATTACGGACTACGTATCGAATACCATTTTTCAGCAGGCATGCATCGGTTTTCCGTGACATGGCCCTAAAAAATTTCATAAAAAATGATTTTTTTCGAGTCAGAAGCGAAAATTTCAAATTCATTTCAAAATTGCCCCCGTACTTTGTACCAGAGATTAAAAACAAAGTCTAACAAATAAAACTAAAACGAACATGAAAAAGTTAATGATTCTCGCTCTGGCCGTACTGACTCTGGGAACCTTCACCGCAAAAGCCGACAACGACCGCCCGATCAACGTGAACCAACTGCCGCAAAAGGCACAACAATTCATCAAACAACATTTTCCGAAAGAAAAAGTCGCCTATGCCAAACAGGAACGCGATTTCATGGAAGTCACCTACGAAGTGGTCTTCACCAACAGTTCGAAAGTGGAATTCACAAAAGACGGCGAATGGAAAGAGGTAGATTGCAAATATTCCACAGTACCTGTAGCAATCATCCCCGTCCAGATCAAAAACCACATCTCTCAGAATTACCCCGACACTTCGGTAGTAAAAATAGATCGGGACAAACACGATTACGAAGTCAAACTCACCAACCGGTTGGAACTGACATTCGACATGAAATTCAATCTGATCGACATCGACGACTAACCCACGTTTCAACCAATAAAAAAGCACCGGAATTCCGGTGCTTTTTTATCAATAGGTAGTCTCCTGGGCCATCTCGAAAAATGCCTGGGGATGTCCGCAAATGGGGCACTTTCCGGGAGCCTGTCTTCCCTTAGCCCGATAGCCGCATTTGCGACAGATCCACTCCTGCGGCTCTTCCGAACTGAATACCCGTCCGGAAGCAACTCTTCCATAAAATTCACGATAACGCTTTTCGTGGGCCTGTTCGACCGAAGCAATCATCCGAAATGCCCGGGCCACCTCCTTAAACCCCTCCTGTTCGGCCACACGGGCAAATTCCGGATAGAGTTGATCCCACTCCTCATATTCACCCTGAGCCGCAGCCGCCAGATTATCGAGTGTGTTGGAAATCACTCCGGCCGGATAACTTCCCGTAAACTCAAGCATCCCTCCCTCGAGAAACTTGAAAAACACTTCGGCATGCTCTTTCTCATTGGCCGCCGTCTCCTCGAAAATCTGGGCAATCTGTTCGTAACCCTCTTTACGGGCCACTGAAGCAAAAAATGTGTACCGGTTTCTAGCCTGAGACTCTCCCGAAAAGGCTTTCATCAGATTCTTTTCCGTTTCCGTTCCTTTTAAACTCTTTATTCCCATAGTTTTTAGTATATTTGATAGGTGGTATAATATTTGTCACTCATTTCCATAAAACTTATCTGCCATGACAACTCTATTACTCATTTTAAATCTAATAACCATGACACACGAATTACCAAAACTTCCCTATGCACTGGATGCACTGGCACCCCAGATCAGCGAAGAGACCATGCTCTACCATTATGGCAAACACCATAAGGCCTATGTCGACAACCTCAACCGCCTGATCGTGGGAACCCCTTGGCAAGACGCTTCGCTGGAAAAGATCGTTCTCGGCGCCGACGGAGCCATCTTCAATAATGCGGCACAAACCTGGAACCATACGTTCTTCTTCCTTTCTCTCTCTCCCGATCCAAAATCAGTGCCAACTGGAGCCCTGGCCGAAGCAATCAATCGTGATTTCGGTTCTTTCGATGCAATGAAAGAGACCATGACCAAAACCGCCGCAGGACAATTCGGTTCGGGCTGGGCCTGGCTGGTGAAAGACAAAAACGGAAAACTGTCGATAGTGGCCGAATCCAATGCGGGGAATCCGATGACTCGGGGTCTCAAACCGCTGCTCAACATCGACGTATGGGAACACGCCTATTACATCGACTACCGCAATCGTCGGCCCGATTTTCTTCAAGCCCTATGGGATCGGGTAGACTGGAAAGTGGTGGAAAAACGCTTCGAAGAGCAATGAGCTACCCTTCATAAAGAAAATCGCCGGAAATAGATTTTCCGGCGATTTTTTATCTGCACAGGGACAAAAAGCCAAAACTCTATCGATGTCGGGAACGATCGGCCAATTTCCGACCCTTAAGCGTATAACCCAAACTCCAATACAAATATTGAGCCTGACTGAAATGAGTCGCCCGAATACCGAATGTTCCGAACAGATTCTCCTGTAAATAGATCTTAACGCCCAACACCTGATATAGCCGGAAGTCGCGCTTGTTGCCATGAATGACATTGTAGCCTAGATTGGCGAAAATAGAATAATGGGGCAACACCATCTCGCCTTTAGCGGAGATACCCAGCGAAAGTCGTCGTCCGAAAGGAGCCAATTTCACCCGGTCATAATAGTTGCCGTCGGCCGGATTCAACTCCCGCCACATACGTGCACCCGAACTCTCATCATAAAGCAGATCTACCGACAGTCCATATTTGTATTTATATCCAGGCACGTACAAGGCAGCATAACTGAATCCGAAGATATTGAACTTCTGATTCACATACCCCGAAGGAAGTCCGGTACCGGTTGTATCGATATCGATCTGACGCATGGAGATATTGACCAGAAAATCGTGGTCGATCCGTCGCTCGAAACGGGGTGGAAGGGCCAACGGATTAAAATCTCTGATCACCCTGTCGCGATTGAAATTATAGGCCATTTCCAGGAAAAGTCCGCCCATATTCATTCCATGATTGGGTTGGCGGGTCGACCCGTTGGAGAAATGGGTGAGTCCGGCTCCGAAATGAAGGTCAATCCTGCGCGAAAGGTAGAATTTCAAATAGAGATTCACCCCGACATGGGCATTAATCGCAGAACCGAGGGCCACATTGTCCGGATTGTCAAACGGATCATAATATTTCCAATGAGACGATACCCCCAGATTCCATTCATAATTCAATCCCACACGTCGGGAGAGCTGGGAAAGGGTTGCTCCCTGAAACAGATACAATGAAAAAGGACGCCCCAAGTCATCATCCCTGCCGAATGCCGCCGTATAAACACCCATTCCATAATAGGGCATTCCATAGGCGATATCCTCCCAATGGTCACCCACCGGACAAAGAGCATATTTGATCGACCCGGCTCCATAGAATGGAATACGACGATCTCCCTGCACGAACTCATTGGTCACGAACACCGTACCGGCAGTTCCGTTGACAGCCAAATACGACGGACGGCGCAAGGAATCCGGACGACGTTCCGCCCGCAGGACTGAACACCAACCGATTCCACACACCAAGACGACAATGAATATATATCGTTCGTATCTACGCATCGTTTCAATCATCAAACCGGGTTTCCACTACCTCCCATTCACACCCCGATTTCCCTCTATATTATCATATTCTTACAAATGTGTCTTCGTATATTCGATCAATTTCTCCAGGACATGATGATGTCCGGTGGGACGCATACCGTGATTGTCATCGGGATAGATCATCATGTCGAACATCTTGCCCGCCTTCACCAGCGCCGAAGCCATTTCATAACTGTTCTGCACATGGACATTGTCATCCCCCGTACCATGTACCAGCAACAACCTGCCTCGCAGACTGTCTGCATAGTGAATCGGCGAATTATCGTCGTATCCTGCGGCATTCTCCTGTGGCAAACCGTTGTATATCTCCGTATAGATCGTATCGTAGAAACGCCAGGAGGTGACCGGAGCAACAGCCACGGCCATTTTATAAAGATCGTTACCCTTCAGAATACAGTTCAAGGCCATGAAACCGCCGTAGCTCCAACCGTAGATTCCGATCCTTTTCGGATCGGCCCACGACTGAGCTGCCACCCACCGGGCCGCCTCAATCTGGTCCAGCGTTTCGATCCGTCCCAGATTACCATACGTACATTTTTTAAAGGCCTCTCCCCGGAAACCGGTTCCCCGACCATCGACGCAGACCACCACATAGCCCGACTGCACCAACACATCCGTCCAGTCCATACTCCAACTGTCGGCCACCTGTTGGGAACCGGGTCCGCTGTACTGACTCATCAATACGGGATACTTCACCGCTCCGCTCCCGTCGAATCCCTGCGGGACCAGCCGATAACCGTTCAGTTCCACGCCTTCCGATGTACGAAACGTAAAGAACTCTTTCACAGGCACCTGCAGACAACGAAGCGTGTCACGCAACGACTCATTCTCCTCGAGCACACGCACCACACGTCCGTCCGATGTGTGGAGTCGCACCACATTGGGCGTAGAGGCATTGGAAAAATAGCTCAAAAAATAGCGGAAACCTCGCGAGGGTGCAATCCGATAGGTACCCTGCTCGGCGGCCATATTTTTACCCGAAACACCTGTCAGCCGATGTTTACCCCGTCCGTCGATACCTATTACATAGAGATTGCGACGCAGGGGCGACTCCTCCGTGGAGAGATAATAGACCTTGTCGTCCTCCACACCCACAACCGACGTCACCTCCCAAGGTCCGGATGTAACCGGTTGTGGCTCACTGCCCTGCATATCGCACAAATAGAGATGCATGAATCCGTCCCGTTCGCTGCGCACCAGAAAACGCCGTGAATCGGGCAAAAAGGTAACGGTCTGATCGTCCACACGTTCCACATATCGATCGGAATACTCCGTATAGATCGCCCGGGCGGCGACGGGAATATTCGCGGCGGGAGTCAGCCCATCCCGCCCGGCCAGCATCAATTCGAACCGGTTCTGCCGACGATTGACCCGATAGAACCAAAGATCACCTCCCGGAGTCCATCCGATCCGGGGCAGATACTGGTCGGTTTCACTTCCCGTGTCTACGCGACTCTCGATGCCCGATTCCAGATCGTACAAACGCAACTCCACCTCAGAATTACGTTCTCCGGCTTTGGGATATTTATAAGTATAGGGTTCCGGATAGAGCCGTCCCTGAAAACGCATAAAAGAAAATTCCCGCACCCGACTCTCGTCGAAACGCAAAAAAGCGATCTTCCGCCCGTCTGGCGACCATTCGAAGGCCCGCGAAAAGGCAAACTCCTCTTCATACACCCAATCGGGTATACCATTGATAATATGATTAAACCGACCGTCGGAGGTGATCTGTTTCAGCGAAAAATCGGCCAGATCCACCACATAGAGATTGTTCTCCCTGACGAAAGCCACCCGCCGTCCGTCCGGCGAAAAACATGCCACCTGTTCTCGTCCCGCCTCGGAAAGACGACGTAATGTCTCCGAGTCCCGATCGTAAATCCAGTAGTCGGCCGTGTAGGACCGACGATAGATCGGCTCTATTTTCGTAATCAACAATATTTTCCGTTCGTCGGAACTGAATACGTAACCCGAAAACTGACCGTCGGGCAATTCCGATCCCCTGGCATCGAAAATCACCCCGTCCTGACCGCCGTCCCGATAACGATAGCGTACGATCCGCCCCTCTTTCATCGCCGTATAGTGTTCTCCGTCGGCCATAGAGCGTACTCCGGCCACCGTTTTCGGCACGAATTTCTCCGAAAGCGTCTTATAATCAAAAGCCGGATGGGCCGCCGTCCGAACCATACCGAACAGTCCCGCTGCCAGCGTCAGTCCACTCAAGATCTGTCTCCAATCGGTCATAATCATTCTCTTTTAGCAGGCTTTCAGACTCAGATCGAGACTCTTGATCTGGTGGGTCAGCGCACCCACGGAGATGAAATCCACCCCGCACTCGGCATACTCCCGAAGTGTATCGAAGGTAATGCCGCCCGAAGATTCTATCTCACAACGTCCGCCTATCTTCGCCACAGCCTGACGGGTCTGTTCGGGAGTAAAGTTGTCGAGCATAATTCGATCGACCACCCCGGCACGGAACACTTCGTCGATATCCTCGAGCGTACGTACCTCCACCTCTATTTTCAGATGTTCGCGATGAACTTTTTTCAAATACTCGCGTGTACGGGTAATCGCCTCATACACTCCACCGGCAAAATCTATATGATTATCCTTCAGCAGCACCATATCGAACAATCCCATCCGGTGATTCTCCCCGCCGCCCAATTTTACGGCCATCTTGTCGAGCACCCGCATCCCCGGCGTAGTCTTGCGCGTATCGAGCACCTTGCACTTGAGACCTTCGAGCTGTTTGACATAACGGGCCGTCTGCGTAGCCACACCGCTCATTCGTTGCATGACATTGAGCAGAATACGTTCGGCCTGAAGCAACGACTGTTCGCGTCCCTCCACATAAAAAGCAATATCTCCGGGCCGTACGGGCGTACCGTCCTCGATTTTACGCTCGAATTTCACCTGGGGATCGAGTCGCTGCAGAATCATCTCGGCCACCTCCACCCCGGCCAATATACCTTCCTGTTTGACCAGCAACTTCATGCGTCCACGGGCTCCTCCCGGGATACATGCCAGCGAAGAGTGGTCTCCGTCGCCGATATCTTCTTTAATAGCCAGTTCAATCAGTTCCTTTACAAAGGGCTTATATTCCTCTTTCATAATATATCGGTTAATTTGTTCTCCATTACAACTTTTCCGCCCCTCCGAAAGGGTCGAATAGGACCTGTAAAATTGCAAAAAATTATCTTCCTCTCCAAATAACCGATTCCGAAGCATCCCCCACGAAATCCGTCATTCTCATGAAATCACAAAAAAGAGCCTTTGTTTTTCCTTATTTTTGTAGAAATTTTTACCTTTGCAAGAGAAAATTAACATCACACAAGATTTCGAAGTTTTGTCACGGTAAAAAAGACCACCTTATTCCTCTGAATAAAAGAGTCTTGCACCGAAATAATCTTTGATGGGGCGTAACACCTCAGAAGGTTTGGCAAAAGAGACCTTGGCATTTATGCACCACGTTGCAAGGAAACGAAAGAGATAGACAAATAATGAAACCACTCAGAAGCAGTATCACTACACAGGGCCGAAAAATGGCAGGCGCACGCAGCCTATGGAGAGCCAACGGCATGAAAGAGGAGCAGATCGGGAAACCGGTCATTGCTATTGTCAATTCGTTCACCCAGTTTGTGCCGGGACATACCCATCTACACGAAATCGGTCAACAGATTAAAGAGTGGATCGAACAGGAGGGATGTTTCGCCGCCGAATTCAATACCATCGCCATCGACGACGGTATCGCCATGGGACACGATGGCATGCTATACTCGCTTCCTTCGAGAGAAATCATCGCAGACAGTGTGGAATACATGGTCAACGCCCACAAGGCCGATGCCATGATCTGTATCTCGAACTGTGACAAAATCACCCCCGGGATGCTTATGGCCACCATGCGGCTCAACATTCCCACGGTATTCGTCTCGGGCGGTGCCATGGAGGCAGGAAAGGTTGGCGACAAGGAGTACGACCTGATCGACGTGATGGTCAAGGGAGCCGATGAAACGGTCTCCGAAGACGATCTCGCTGCCGTGGAACGCGGAGCCTGTCCCACGTGCGGTTGCTGTTCGGGTATGTTCACCGCTAACTCGATGAACTGTCTGACCGAAGCATTGGGTCTCGCCCTGCCCGGCAACGGAACGGTAGTTGCCACCCATGTCCAACGGAAGGAACTCTTCCGCAAGGCAGCCTCGCTGATCGTGAAGAATGCAAAAGAGTACTATTTCAACGACAACGACAAAGTATTACCGCGCTCGATCGCCACACGGCAGGCATTTCTCAATGCCATGAGCATGGATATCGCCATGGGAGGTTCGTCCAATACGGTACTTCACCTGTTGGCCGTAGCGTATGAGGCCGGCGTGGATTTCACCATGAAAGATATCGACACCCTTTCACGCCGTATTCCCGTATTGTGCAAGGTGGCCCCCAATTCCCACTACCACATTCAGGATGTGAACCGGGCCGGAGGTATCATGGCCATTCTGAGCGAACTGCGTCGGGCCGGCGTGATCGACGGCAATGTACTGAGGGTGGACTATCCCACGCTGAACGATGCCATCGACGAAAACGATATTCTCAGTCCGAAAGTATCGCAGGAGGCCCTGCTCAGAACATTGGCCGCCCCGGGAGGCGTGTACAACATCACACTCGGATCACAGGAAAACCATTACAGGGAACACGATACGGACCGAACCGCAGGGTGTATCCGCGATGTGGCTCACCCCTATCTGAAAGACGGAGGTCTGGCCGTACTGTTCGGGAATATTGCCCCTCAGGGATGTATTGTCAAGACGGCCGGAGTCGATCCCTCGATCCTCCATTTCGAGGGTAAAGCCTGCGTATTCGAGTCTCAGGAAGAGGCTTGTGTCGGTATTCTGGGCGGGAAAGTCCAGGCCGGCGACGTGGTGGTGATCCGCTACGAGGGCCCCAAGGGCGGTCCCGGCATGCAGGAGATGCTCTATCCGACCTCCTATCTCAAGTCGGTCAAACTGGACAAGGCTTGTGCTCTGGTGACCGACGGACGTTTCTCGGGCGGAACCTCGGGCCTTTCCATCGGACACGTATCGCCCGAAGCGGCGGCCGGAGGTGCAATCGCACTGTTGGAAGACGGCGACCGGATCGTTATCGACATCGCTTCGAGGGCGATCAACGTCCAACTGTCTCAGGAGGAATTGGATCGGAGACGGGCTGCTGTGAGCGTATTCCAACCTCGACACCGCGACCGAGTCGTCAGCCGGGCCCTAAAGGCCTATGCGGCCATGGTGGCATCGGCCGACAAAGGTGGCGTACGGATCGTGGAGTAACTAAAACAAAGAGGTAAAAAATGGCAAATAAAATAAAGGTAAAAGGAGGAGAGGCACTTTTGCTCTCGCTGATCGAAGAAGGCGTCGATGTACTGTTCGGGTATCCGGGCGGACAGGTGATCCCCATCTATGACCATATCTACGACTACAAAGACAGAATCCATCATATTCTCACCCGTCATGAACAGGGTGCGGTTCATGCAGCCCAAGGGTATGCCCGGGCTACGGGACGCGTAGGAGTCTGTCTGGCCACTTCGGGACCGGGTGCGACGAATCTGATGACCGGCATCGCCGATGCCATGCTCGATTCTACCCCTCTGGTCTGCATTACGGGACAGGTTCCTTCGTCGCTGTTGGGATCGGATGCTTTCCAGGAAGCCGATACCATCAGCATGACCATGCCCATCACCAAGTGGAACTACCAGGTAACGACCGCTTCGGAAATTCCGAAGGCCGTCGCAAAGGCTTTCTATATCGCCCGATCGGGCCGTCCGGGACCCGTGGTGATCGATATTGCTAAAAACGCACAGGTAGAAGAGATGGAATTTGCCTACAAACCATGTATCAGTCTGCGGAGCTATATTCCCCGTCCTATGCTCCAACCGGAAACGATAGCCCGTGCCGTGGAGATGATCAACGCCGCAGAACGGCCTCTGGTGCTGGTAGGACAAGGTGTCAAACTGGCCGGAGCCGAACAAAAGATGATCGAACTGGCCGAAACAGGCAATCTGCCCATGACCACTACGTTGATGGGCATTTCGGCCATTCCGAACGATCATCCCCAGTTCGTGGGCAATCTGGGTATGCACGGCAATCTGGCCGCCAACCAAATGACCCAGCACAGCGATCTGATTCTCGCCGTGGGAATGCGTTTCAGCGACCGTATCACAGGCGATGTAAGTCAATACGCACCCCAGGCCAAAATTATCCATATAGACATCGACCCGGCCGAACTGGGCAAGAATCTACGAGTAGATCTGCCGATCCATGCCGATGCCGGCGATGCTCTGGAAGCGCTTAAAGTGGGACTGAAACACAAGGATCGCAGTCAATGGTTCGATTTCGCCCGCCAACAGTGGGAGATCGAACGCGAACGGCTGAGTCATACCACCGACCACAAAAATCAATACATCTCCATGGCTGAGGTGATTCGTTCCCTGGCCGAAACGGAACAGGGGAATGCCGTCATCGTTACGGATGTAGGTCAGAACCAAATGTTCGCGGCTCTCTATTCGAAATTCAACCGTACGCGCAGTTTCATCACCTCGGGCGGTCTGGGGACCATGGGATTCGGTCTGCCGGCTGCACTGGGAGCCAAATTGGGTGTACCCGACCGCGAAGTGGTAGCCGTATTGGGCGACGGCGGTTTCCAAATGACCATGCAGGAACTGGGCACGATCATGCAGAACCGGATCGGAGTGAAGATCATCATTCTGAACAACACCTATTTAGGCATGGTACGTCAGTGGCAGGAGCTCTTCTTCAATCACCGTTACTCGTTCACCCAATTGGAAAACCCCGACTTCTCGTTAATCGCAAAAGCCTACGATATTCCCTCGGAACGCATCATGCGCCCCGAAGAATTGAACGGGGCTCTGGAGCGAATGAAACAAGCCTCCGGATCGTATCTGCTGGAAATAGTAGTCTTGCCCGAAGAGAATGTATTCCCGATGGTTCCCGCCGGAGCATCACTGTCGGATCTGATCTTCAACTCGTAGGCGAATAAAAAAAGAAAAACATGAACAAAGAATATATCATCATCGCATTTACCGAGAACCAGATCGGAGTACTGAACCGGATCACCAGTTGCTATCTGCGCCGAAAAATCAATATCGAGAGTCTGAAGGTATCCGAATCGCCGATCAAGGGAATCAGTATGTTCGTAATCTCGGCGTTCACCACGGCCGAAACAATCGAAAAAGTTGCCAAACAGATCCGCAACATCATCGACGTACTGCAGGTCAACTTTTACGACGAAGCGGAGCTCATCACGCAGGAGATCGCCCTTTACAAAATATCATCCCGCCCGTTCCGCGAAAACGGACGCGTGGATGCCCTCTCCCGGCAATGGGGAACCCGACTGATCGAATTCTCTTCGAAATACGTGGTTCTTGAAAAAACAGGGACCCGCGAGGAGATCGAAGAGTTGAAACAGGAACTGGAAGCCAATAATCTGTTACAAGAGTTTACCCGCTCGGGCAGCGTCATCATCCACCGGGATTCGGTCTTTGACCAGCTGCATGAAACCATTGAAAACGGCACAAAACAACAACGATAATCGAGTAACAACATATAATTCATAAAAAGTATGGCAAAAATGAATTTCGGGGGCGTAGAAGAGAACGTCGTAACCCGTGAAGAATTCCCCCTGGCAAAGGCCCAGGAAGTGTTGAAAAACGAAACAATCGCAGTCATCGGCTACGGAGTACAGGGTCCGGGCCAGTCGCTGAACCTGAAAGACAACGGGTTCAACGTGATCGTCGGTCAGCGTAAAAACTCCAAAACATGGGATAAGGCCGTGGCTGACGGTTGGGTCCCCGGAGAAACTCTCTTCGAAATCGAAGAGGCCTGCAAACGTGCCACCATTATTCAGTATCTGCTGTCGGATGCCGCCCAGATCGCTATGTGGCCCACGGTAAAGAAACATCTTACCGCGGGTAAAGCCCTTTACTTTTCGCATGGATTCGCCATTACTTATAAGGAACGGACCGGCATCATCCCCCCGGCCGATGTGGACGTCATCATGATCGCCCCGAAAGGTTCGGGTACGTCATTGCGCCGTCTCTTTCTCGAGGGACGCGGTCTGAATTCCAGTTATGCAGTCTTTCAGGATGCTACGGGCAAAGCTTGGGACCGCGTAATCGCACTCGGTATCGGCGTAGGTTCGGGATACCTGTTCGAGACCGATTTCAAACGGGAGGTCTACTCCGACCTGACCGGCGAACGAGGAACACTGATGGGTGCCATTCAGGGTATCTTCGCCGCACAATATCAAGTATTACGCGAAAACGGTCACACCCCCTCGGAAGCCTTCAACGAAACGGTCGAGGAACTCACACAGAGTCTGATGCCGCTGATCGGCGAAAACGGTATGGACTGGATGTACGCCAACTGTTCGACCACGGCTCAACGCGGTGCACTCGACTGGTGGAAACCCTTCCGCGACGCTACTCTGCCCGTGTTCAAGAAACTGTATGCCGAGGTGGCTGCCGGTCATGAAGCCCAACGCTCGATCGATTCCAACAGCAAACCCGACTACCGCGAAAAATTGGATGCAGAACTGCGTGAAATGCGTGAAAGTGAAATGTGGCAAGCCGGCGAAGCCGTACGCGCACTGCGTCCGGAACGTAACAAATAAACCCGGAAAACAAAACCTGTTCTATCAAGAGAACCTCTCTCATGTGAGGTTCTCTTTCTTTTTTCACAGGCAGGCAAACCGGGTATTTCATATTTTCTGCGTATCTTTGTGTATAAGATAAACGCAATCTGTATGCAAACAGCCGTACTTTTCCTCATATTCAATCGCCCGGACACCACCTCTCGAGTATTCGAAGCCATCCGTCAGGCCCAGCCTCCCCGACTCTATGTGGCAGCCGACGGCCCACGTAAAAACCGTCCGGGTGAAGAGGAACTTTGTCTTCAAACAAGAGATATCATTCACAAAGTTGACTGGAATTGCGAAGTAAAAACCCTTTTCAGAGAGGATAATTTAGGATGCGGACATGCCGTCAGCGGAGCAATCGAATGGTTCTTCTCCCAAGAACCCGAAGGAATCGTCCTGGAAGACGATTGCCTGCCCCATCCCGACTTCTTCCCCTATTGCGAAGAATTGCTGGCACGTTACCGCGACAACAAACAAGTGGCTTTTATCTCCGGAAACAACTTCGATTTCGATACTCCCCCAAGAAAAGAATCCTACTACTTCTCGGCATACAGCCATGTTTGGGGCTGGGCCGCATGGAAAAGAACCTGGGATCTATATGATTTCACACTCAAAGACAAATCATTGCCCGAATTCCATGCAATCCTCCACAAGCTGTTTATCTCCCCCACCGAACGTCGATACTGGGAGAATATATTCATGAAAATGAAACTCGGGAAGATCGACACGTGGGACTATCAACTTTCGATCTCGATCATGTTTTCGGGAGCTCTCTGCATCATCCCTTCAACCGCACTGATCCGCAATATCGGATTCTCGCCCAATGCCACCCACACCACCCGCGAAGACCTTCGTCTGTCCCAGCGCGAAATCCGGCCAATCCTGCCGTTAATCCATCCGACCCGAGTGGAACAGGATCAACAGGCAGACCGTCGATATATGCACGATTATCTCCGCAGGCACATATCCGCCCTGCATCATCTCAAACGGAAAATAGTCTATCGAATCGCCCAAAATCGGAAAAACAATGGTCCAAAGCCATAAAACCATCTGCACTCTGTAAAAAAATCGGCAGACACGAAACATTTTTAACATTTTTATTTTATATTTGCACAGTCGACTAAAGACAACAGAACCATGAAGAAATTTTCGCCGTTTTACGCATTCTTTTATTACTTCTACTTTACCAACAGAGTAGACGGGGTTTTGCGTATGCCGGCGTAGCATTGAAAATAATTAACGTATATGGAAAATCCCGATCTCAATCAGAGACCGGGATTTTTGCTTAAAAAAAGATTTATAACCATGAGAGTCGCCATCCAAGGATATGAAGGTTGCTTCCATCAGATTGTAGCCCGCCACTATTTCGGGAACAACATAGAGACCGTCCCTTGTGCCACCTTTCGCGAAGTGGCCCATCAGGTGGAGCGAGGTGAAGTTGACTACGGAGTCATGGCCATCGAGAACTCCATTGCAGGAAGTATCATCTCCAACTACAGCATTCTTCAGAACAGTCGGCTACAGGTGGCCGGCGAAGCCTATCTGTTGATCCGGCAAAACCTGCTGGTGTTGCCCGATACGGAAATGGAGGATATCCACGAAGTTCACTCCCATCCGATGGCTCTGCTCCAATGCATGGACTACCTCGACCCCAAAGGATGGAGACTGGTGGAGACAGAGGATACGGCCCTCAGTGCCCGGATCATCGCCGAGAAGCAATTGAAAAACGTGGCAGGAATAGCCAGTACACTGGCAGCAGAATTGTTCGGTCTGAAGGTCATCGCACCCGATATCCACACCATAAAAAACAATTACACACGATTCATGATTCTCAAACAGACGGACCATCTGGTACCCGAAGGGGCCAATAAAGCCTCGCTCTATATCAAAACCGATCATCAGAGGGGTTCCCTGCTGCGTGTATTACGCCAGATGGAAGATTCGGGAATCAACATGAGCAAACTCCAATCCTATCCCATTCCCAGCGAACCCTGGCACTACCTGTTTCACATCGATATGGAATTCGAATCGTTGGGGGATTTCAATTATACGATCGAAAAAATGCGTCGGGTAGCTGAAGAAATCTACGTCTACGGCGTATATAAGAAAGGAGAAAACATTTAATCTGAACATTCAAAAAGCCAAAACAATATGAACGAAAAAGGTTTGCAAATCGAGGTTGCCGAAAGGCTCTCAGGAGTAGGTGAATACTATTTCTCGAAGAAACTGCGCGAAATAGATCAAATGCGGGCGGCGGGTACTCCCGTCATCAGTCTGGGCGTGGGAAGTCCCGACCAACCACCCCACCCCTCGGTGGTGGAACGTCTGGCTGCCGAAGCCGCTCGTCCGGACACCCACGCCTATCAACCTTACAAAGGAGCTGCTATCCTGCGACGTGCCTTTTCGGAGTGGTATGATACTCGTTACGGCGTCAAACTCGATCCCGAAACCGAAATCCTGCCCCTGATCGGTTCGAAAGAGGGTGTCATGCATGTCTGTATGGCCTATCTCAATCCGGGCGACCGTGTATTGATTCCCAATCCCGGGTATCCGACCTATCGTTCTGCCGCCACCATCGCCGGGGGAGTCTGTGTGGACTATCGGCTGACGGCTGAAAACGATTGGTTGCCCGACTTCGATCAGATCGAGGCCAACGGACTGGAAGGCGTGAAGATGATGATCGTCAACTATCCGCAGATGCCGACCGGAACCCATGCCACCCCGGAGCTATTCGCTCGACTGGTAGATTTCGCCCGCAAACACAACATATTGCTGCTACACGACAATCCGTATAGTTTCGTACGTAACGACCGTCCGTTGAGTCTGCTCTCGGTGCCGGAAGCCAAAGAGGTGGCTCTGGAGCTCAACTCGCTGAGCAAAAGTCACAACATGGCCGGATGGCGTATCGGAATGATCGGGGGAAGTGCCGAACGACTCAACGAAGTGATCCGTTTCAAAAGCAATATGGATTCGGGTATGTTCTATCCGATGCAGGCGGCTGCAGCTACGGCCCTCTCGCTGGGCGACGACTGGTACCGTTCGCTGAACGAACTCTACTACTCTCGCGAGGCATTGGGGTACGAACTGCTCGACACACTGGGATGCACCTACCGCAAAGGACAGGCCGGCCTCTTCGTCTGGGCCTCGCTGCCCGAAGATTTCGAGGGCGACTGTTACGCCTTCTCGGACCGGGTACTCTACGATTGCGGGGTATTCGTCACACCGGGCGGCATCTTCGGCAGCGAAGGCAACCGCTACATCCGCATCAGTCTCTGTGCCACGGCCGAGACACTACGGGCAGCTATCGAAAAAATCAAAAAAGGTCTGAAATGAAAACAGCAATTATAGGTATCGGATTGATCGGAGGCTCTTTCGCTCTGAGCCTGAAGGAGCACGGATTGAGCGACGAAGTATGGGGAATAGACAAATCGGAACAAAACCAGAATAAAGCCCTGGAATTGGGATTGGTCGACCGAATCGTCACCCTGGACGAGGCTGTGGCCGGCACAGACCTGATCGTGTTGGCTACCCCCGTGGATACCATCCCCCTGCTGGCCGTAAAATTACTCAATAAAGTAAACGAACGGCAAGTGGTGATGGATATGGGCTCAATCAAGACAGAGCTATGCGAGGTGATCGACCGTCATCCCAATCGGGGACGTTTCGTGGCCACCCATCCCATGTGGGGTACGGAATACAGCGGTCCGGAAGCTGCCGTCAAAGGGGCCTTCACCGGACGTACAGTGGTCATTTGCAATCGGGAACAGAGCGATCCCGATGCACTGAAACTGGTCGAAAACATCTACTCAACAATCGGAATGCCTATCGTCTATATGGCTGCCGAAGACCAGGATCTGCACTCGGCCTATGTATCACACATCTCGCACATCACTTCGTTTGCACTGGCCCTCACCGTTCTGGAAAAGGAACGGGAAGAGGAGCATATCTTCGATCTGGCCGGCGGAGGTTTCGAAAGTACGGTACGTCTGGCCAAAAGTTCGGCCCGTATGTGGGTCCCGATCCTCCTGCAAAACAAATACAACATCCTCGACGTATTGCGTGAGCATATTCATCAGCTGCAAATCTTCCGGCGAATGATTGAGCGTGACGACGTGAAAGGTTTGACAACAGCCATGGAAAAAGCCAATACAATCAAACGGATTCTCAAATAATTAAATAACTTTGCATCCGATGAAAACAAATTTCTCTCTCGAAAATAGAAAACGTCCGCTGATTATCTCCGGTCCGTGCAGTGCGGAAACGGAGCAGCAAACACTCGATACCTGTATCCAACTGGCTGCTACAGGCCTGGTCGATGTACTGAGGGCCGGCATCTGGAAACCCAGGACTCGGCCGGGCACCTTCGAAGGGATCGGTCTGGTGGGCCTGTCGTGGATGGCCCGGGCCAAAGAACAGACCGGCCTGCCTTTCGGTGTGGAGGTGGCCAACGCCAAACACGTGGAGAGTGCCCTCGAATTCGGCGCCGACCTGGTGTGGCTCGGAGCCCGTACCACAGGAAATCCGTTCAGCGTACAGGAAGTAGCCGATGCCTTGCGCGGTTCAAACGTGACCGTGCTGGTGAAGAATCCCATGAACCCCGATCTTGAACTATGGGCCGGTGCCGTGGCCCGTCTGGCAAATGTCGGAATACCGATGGCTCATATCGGATTGATTCACCGCGGATTCTCGTACTTCGGACACAGCGAATACCGCAATGCACCCATGTGGCATCTGGCGATTGAAATGCGTAACCGGTTCCCGGAAATGAAGATGATCTGCGATCCCTCGCACATCTGCGGCAACAGGACCCATCTGCTGGAAGTCTCGCAAAAAGCGGCCGATCTGCGGTTCGACGGACTGATCGTGGAGAGCCATATCTGTCCGGACAAGGCATGGAGCGATGCCTCGCAACAGCTCACCCCGCCTGATTTCGAAAAGATGATCCGCAGCATCAATTGGCGAGCCGACAGCACCGATAATCCGGAATTCGTAAAAGCGCTCTCCGATCTGCGCGACCAGATCGACCAAATCGACTCGGAAGTGTTCGATCTGTTGAGTCGCCGGATGAAAGTGGCAGAAAAGATCGGAGAAGTGAAAAAAGAGAATAATGTGGCTATCCTCCAGGGAGGACGCTGGTCGAGTATCGTGGAGAAGGTCACTTCTCAAGCTCCCAAATTGGGATTGAGCGAGGAATTTCTGAAGACTGTACTCGAAGCAATCCACATCGAGAGCATCAATCGTCAGAACGAAGTGATGAACAAATACGAATAAACCCACTCCCCGTGAAACTCCCTACCATCGGACAATATGTCGACAGCCTCAGCCACCCATTCGGACTGTTCCGTACACTGAAAGGATTCGAAGCTGAACGCGACATGTACGGTGAGATAAGTGTCCGTTCAGGAAATAATGCTGCCGTGTTCCGTATGGAGGGAGATGGTTCCGCATTGGCCCTCAAATGCTATATCAAACAGAGTCGCTTTGCGGATCAGATCTACGACTATATCGAAAATCATCCCTCACCGCTTTTGGCGTCAGGGATTCGTCGATTGCGCAAGGAATTATATGTGTATGACCATTGCGAATGCGGCTGTTATTACGATGTCACGGTCTCGGAATGGGTGGAGGGCGAAAGTCTCGATCGCATGATCCGGTATGCCGTGCAACGCAATGACCGTACACTATTGCAGTCGCTGGCCGAACGGTTCGACACGCTGGCTCTCACGCTGCTCGGTCAGGAGTGGGCTCACGGCGATCTGAAACCGGAAAACATTATCGTACGCAACGACGGAACGTTAGTCCTGATCGACTGCGACGCCATGTTTATCCCTTCACTGGCCGGCAAACAGACTTCGGAAGTGGGTACGCTCAACTATCAACACCCTCTACGTGACACCTCGATGTTCAACAAACACATCGATGACTATTCCATCGTGTTGATCTCTGCCAGTCTTCATGCTTTGGCTCTCGATCCGGCACTCTATCACAGATTCAACGACTCGGACAACATTATCTTCTCTCCGGCAGAGATTTTGACAGAAGACAGTCCTGCCTATGAAGAAGTCATCAGAATCGCAATCGAAACAGGAGATCTCGCACTGATCCGCATGACCAGAGCGCTGAAATCACCGGTTCCGGTCATCGACAATATCGACAGCTTATTACCTTATCCGGCACACGACACAGCATCTCTCAGTCAACTTTTCCTCTTCAGAAAAAGTGGCAAGTGGGGATACAACGACATAACCGGCCAGACAATCATCGAACCGATATTCGAAGACGCCACAGAGTTTCGGGAAGGTTTAGCCGCCGTCCGAATAAGCGGCAAATGGCAATTCATAGATACACGCGGCCATGTACGAATCAATTGTGATCGATACGAATGTGTACAATCATTCCACGAAGGCCGGGCCGCAGTCAAACGTAACGGATTGTGGGGCTACATCGACACCCGAGGGACAGAAATCGTTCCGCCTCTTTTCGAAATCGCCAGTGCCCTGCGTGAAGGCATGGCCGTAGCAAAAGAAAACGGACTCTACGGATATATCGACCGTAACGGAGAATGGATCATCTCCCCTCAATTCGAATACGCCATCAGTTTCAGAGACGGGAAAGCCAAGGTCCAAAAAGAGACAAAAATATATCAAATAGACAAATCGGGTCGTAGTTTATATGTTATAGGATAAAAAGCGTTATCTTTAACGAGTTAAAAAACATACAAACTATGTATTCTGCCAGAATAACTCGCCTCAACCCTACGGCATTCATCATCTTGATCGATCAATCCGGTTCGATGGAAGAGCGGGTCATGTTCAACTCCATAAAAATGACCAAGGCCGATTCCGTGGCACTGGTCACCAATCGGCTGATCAGCGAGCTTATCCTCCGATCCTGCCGGGAAGACGGCGTCAGAGATTATTTCGACATTGCAGTCATCGGTTATTCCGGAGACAAGGCCACCTCTCTGCTCAGCGACAACAGCCAATTCGTCCGCGCGTCTCAACTGGTACAAATGGAGTGTCCTAAACGCAAGATCTCCCGCGAAAGAATACTCCCTAATGGAGAAAGCCTCATCACTACCATCGAACAACGATATTGGATCACACCCAAAGCCGAAGGAAGCACGCCTATGTATGCCGCACTGTTGTCTGCCTACGATCTGGCCGAACGTTGGTGTCGCAAAATCCATAACAGGCACTCCTACCCGATAACCATTTTCAACATCACGGACGGAGAGGCTTCGGACGGAGATCCCGCAAATCTGTTGGATATCTCGGAAAAGATCCAAAATCTGCATACCGACGATGGGAATGTTCTCCTGCTCAATATCCACATATCTTCTCACGACAACAGTTCCCCGGTAATCTTCCCCGCCTCGAAAGGAGAAGTACCTCAGGACAAATACGCCCAATTGCTCTACGACATGTCCAGCACAATGCCCTCGACTTACAACGAAAATATATTTCAAATACGGGACGATTCCATCGCCCCTCCGTTTCGGGGCATGAGCTACAATACCTCCATCACCCATCTGATCGCCATGATGAACATCGGATCGCTCAGCGTCAATCTAATCCAATAAACTCCATGCCGACCAATCTGATAAACTATCTGGAGAGTATGCTCAATCCTCAGGGATGTTTCAAATCCCTGGATGGGATCTTTGTCCGACGCGGTCAGAACAACGCACCGCTGTTCACCGCCTCGGAGAACACCGTGAAATTCGAAGTAGAATGGAAAGGGGAAAATTATCGATTGATCTGCTTCCTGAATGATTCTCTGTTGCTGCGCAATCGAGTCCGCATGATAATCGCTCATCCTGCCGTTCAACAATGCCCCTATCTGGCTCCATCCCGCTACATAGACCGAGAAATGCTGGTCTTCAATGAAATAGGAGTAGGTTCCTATCGCGATGTAGTGCTTCAGCAAACAGACAACGGGGCAAAATTAGACGATGTTCTACTCAAATGCAGCACTAACGGCGATGCGGAAACTCCTCGCAAACTGCTCCGGTCATTATATGAACTCTCTTGCGGAATGTTCGAGAGAGGAATCGCCCATAACAATATCAGGCTGATCAATATCCGAGTCATAAACGGAGAGAGTCTGCGGCTGATCAATTTCGAAAGGATACGCATCCTCTCCGAGGAGGATACGGGACAATCTACGGAACCCTATGCAATCGACAATTTGGCCCTGGCCAATCTGGCTGTCGTGCTCTATATAGCTTCATGTGATCCGCAGCTCTATGTCCAACTGCGTCAAAGTATTCTTCACAGGCTTCATGACCTGAGAAAAATCTTGCCCAAATTGTGTCAGCGAGTCGAAAAGACTGATCACAAACCGTTGCTCGAACTGGCCAACGCCATTCGGTACAACAACGGAAAGTTGAAAGGACGTCAAAAATTAAACCTGTTGATCAAGGGTCTTATCGATTATGGCCCCTTACAGGACAGCCAGCTACACGAAATATTATTGGCTCCGTTGACCAAGATAAAAAATCCCGAAAAAGGACTCGCATTCAAACAAATATCTCCGGAAAAAAGTACTACGTTTTCCGACTTTCCGGACTACGACTGGAAAAGCGGCATTTATGACACACTGGTCCGGGTTGAACATCAGGGAAAGTATTTCTATACCGATCGCCACGGTACACGCGTCACCGACCAGGAATACGACTTCGCTTATGATTTCTTCGAGGGAAGAGCCGTTGTGGTGATCGGAGACAACTATGCATTGATAGATCGGGAAGGCAACCCAATTATACCTTTCATCTGCGAGGATCTGGAATGGGATCCTGTCACGGGAATCGCCAAAGTAATGATCGACGGCAAATGGGGCATCTTCGATCGGTGCGGGCAACCACTCACCCCAATGAAGTTCGATTGGATGGGCAGCTCTGGCGATGGACTGATCGTGGCCCGAATCGAAGAACGATACGGCTATCTGCGGAAAGACGGCAGTGAAGCTATTCCTTTTCAGTTCGACGATGCATTCAGTTTCGAACAAGGCAAAGCCCTGGTGGAGGTAAACGGAGAACAATTCTGGATAGACTCTCAGGGAAAACGTCTCTGAAACCGGCAGAACCACCCTTGCCATAAAAGAATCCCCGGTTTTGGACCGGGGATTCTTATCTTTCGCATCAACAGGGATTTACCGAATCCGATCGAGCGACTTAACCAATGTCTCGTCTTTAATAATACCCCGCATAGCCATATAGGCGAGTATGATTCCTATCACAGGGAAAACATCTACCAGAGAATAACTTACCGAATGGATCTCGAAGCCTGCCACACTGCTCCATGCCTTAAAAACGTAATAGCACACATAGATCTGTACACCCACCAAAAACACGATCTCCACAATACACAGGCGAATCTGAAGCCACCGCCATTTGTACAAAAATATATTCACTAACGGCAGTACCGTAGCCAGTCCCATCAATATTCCCATATAAACCGTCGAAACCACATAGAACGACGCAGCGTTATGATCTCCCATGTTCTGCACCCCGAAAGCCATCAAACGGAACTCCTCCTCTCCTCCCAAAAACCGGGCAATAGGAGTGAACAGCATAGCGGCCATCAGCGCCGTCAAAACAAACAGATAAATAGTCTGAATACGTTGTATCATAATTTATTCCTTTTTATTTTCGATTCTTTCCTCTATCAAATACCGATTGCGATCGGGAGATCCACGACCGATCAACTCTCCCAAAAATCCAGCAAGGAAAAGTTGTACACCTAAAATAACAGCCATTATGGCAATATAGAACAGCGGTTGATCGGTCACTCCGCGCACGGCCAAACCCTGAGATTGTTTCCAAAGTTTCTCGGCAATCAGCCACACGGTTGTAGCGCCGCCCACCAAAAACATAAATGTTCCCATTCCGCCGAACAGATACATCGGGCTCTTCCCGAATCGGGACATAAACATCACCGAAATCAGGTCGAGATACCCTTTTATCATCCGTTCCCAGCCGAATTTAGACACGCCATATTTACGGGCCCGATGATGTACCACCTTCTCGCCGATCCTGCTGAATCCGGCTTGTTTGGCCAGTACGGGAATAAACCGGTGCATCTCGCCGTAGACCTCGATGCTCTTGACCACCTTGTTCCGATAGGCTTTCAACCCACAGTTGAAATCATGAAGCCGAATCCCCGTCACCAACCGGGCTGTCGCATTGAAAAACTTACTGGGAATGGTCTTTCCCAAAGGATCGTAACGTTTCTTTTTCCAACCCGAAACCAGATCGTATCCCTCCTCGGTCACCATCCGATAGAGTTCCGGGATCTCGTCCGGCGAATCCTGCAGATCGGCATCCATGGTGATGACCACACGTCCTCTGGCAGCTTCGAATCCGCTGTACAATGCAGCCGATTTTCCATAATTACGCAGAAAACGGATACCCCGCACCGAAGCATTGCTGCGAGCCAATTCGCTCACCACGTTCCATGAGCCGTCCTTACTCCCGTCGTCCACGAAAACCACCTCGTAGACGAACTTATTGTCGTTCATCACCCGCTCGATCCACGCCAGCAGTTCGGGCAGGGACTCCTCCTCGTTGTAGAGGGGAACGACCACAGATATATCTATCGTATTATTCTCCATGTTTCTGTATCTCCGGACGTTTAATAAAAACCGAGGCCACCAGGCCGATAAAAACCCCGTATATCACGATATTAAACAGTGTACTGAAGATTATCATCACCGGATTGCTCATCATCGCACGCATCATCGCTCTCCATCCCTCAGGCAAATTTGTCTTCATGGTAGCCGAAAAAACATCCAGATACTCCTCTATATAGTTTGCATAGTAATCGGTGATCACCCAACGATAGGTGATAAAATTACCGATACCCGCCAAAAAGCCCGCAAACAGCATCATCGAAGCAATGAATGCCAGACTTTGTCCGTAACTGAATCCCCGCTCCCCGTAACAGGCCGCACGCCGTTGACCGAACACATAGACCGTCACGGCAATGGCCGCAAAATTAAACATACTGATAACCCACGGAGCCCGTTCATAAAGTCCGAGTGCACCCGCGACTATCGAAAACAGGGCAATCGCCACCCCGAGCGACGTTCCTCCCTGCGCCGCATCTTTCCAATGTGTTTTCGTATAATTTTCCATCTTTTCGTTTTACCATTTCAGTTCTCCTTTTCCCTCCCGCAGGATCTCGGGTTCATCCCCTGTCAAATCCACCAGCGTCGTGGGACGATTATCTCCATATCCTCCGTCGACCACCAGATCCACCAACGACCCATAGCGTTCATGAATCAACTCGGGATCAGTCGTGTATTCCACCACCTGATCGTCGTCCTTGACCGAAGAGGTAAGCATCGGACATCCCAACGCGGCCACAATTGCCCGTGCAATCGGATTGGAAGGAATACGCACGCCGATATTTTTCCGACGCTCCAACACCTTATCCGGCACCTTCGACGATGCCTTCAGCACAAAAGTGAAGGGAGCCGGCAAATTACGCTTGAGCAGTTTGAAGGTTGGATTGTCCACCCGGGCATAATCGGCAATATGACTCAAATCGTCGCACACCACAGCCAATTCGGTCTCTTTTTTACCCTTGATCTGCTTGATCCGTTCCAAAGCCCGAGCACTGCGGATCGAACAGCCAAAAGCATAGACACTATCCGTCGGGTAGATGATCACCCCGCCCTGTTGCAACACGGAGACCACTTGGGCCACCTGTTTCTCATTGGGATTTTCGGGATATATCTTGACGATCATGGCGAAAAATTTGAATATCGGGATAAAGTTACAAAAATTCCGCAATTCCGGAAAAAGGGCAATAAAAAAAGGGTAAGCTACTTACATCGCACCGCTACAACCGCCTACCCTTGCTGCCTTCCGGCCCTGGGGGATTCAGCAGGAGCTGGTCGTGTAAGACTTACCCGGCACAAAGTTAAACAAAATAGTTATCTTTGCAAACAGAAAATCATTTCCGGATGACAACAAACGAAATAAAACAAGCCTCCCGCCTGTTTCGCCTGTTCATAGCCGTTATTCTGGTCGTGGTGGTCGGAGCTACGGCGTTTTTCTATCTGAGTCCGCGCAGCAATGCCGTTGTGACCGATACCAACCTCTATCTTCCCACCGGTGCAAACTACACTACACTGCTCGATTCTCTGGGACGCAGCGGAAAAATCATCCGGAAAATGCCCAAATTCCGGAACCATGCCATGATTGCGGGACTCTATAAAGGAGTTCATCCGGGACATTACCGTCTCAGGAAGGGAATGAGCTATCGCGAGGTGATCGCCATGTTCAAACACGGTCATCAGACTCCGGTCCGCGTGACATTCAACAACATTCGCACATTACCCCAATTGGCAGGAGTCATCGCCCGACAACTGGAACCCGATTCAATTCTTCTGGTCCGTACCCTTCTCTGCGATTCGGTTGCCCAAACCTACGGATTCACTTCCGCCACTTTTCTGGGAATGTTCGTGCCGAATACCTACGAATTCTACTGGAACACATCGCCCAAAGGATTCATCTCTCGCATGAAAAAGGAATACGATCGGTTCTGGAATCGGGACAGAACCGCCCGATTGGATTCGATCGGACTAAACCGGACAGAAGCCGTCACACTCGCCTCGATCGTCTACGAGGAGACCAAAATGAGCGATGAGATGCCCATGGTGGCCGGAGTTTATATGAATCGCCTGCGAAACGGGATGCCTCTGCAAGCCGATCCTACGGTAAAATTCGCCATCGGAGACTTCACCCTGCGTCGAATCCTCCGCCGTCATTTGGATGTGGAGTCGCCCTACAACACTTACAAACATGCCGGACTCCCCCCGGGTCCGATCTGTATGCCGTCCATCCGGGCCGTGGATGCCGTCCTGCATTACAAACATCACAACTATCTCTATTTCTGCGCCAAACCGGACTTCTCGGGCTATCATGTGTTTTCGGCTACACTTGCCGGTCATAATCGCAATGCCCAAGCCTATGCCCGGGCTTTGAATCGTGCTAAAATATACAGGTAGACTTCCATTGCCTGCTTTACACATCATTCACCCCCGTTCAGAGCAACCTGCACGGGGGTGATCATTATTAATTCCCGACGCAATCAGAATCCGAAATCGTCGATCGTACCCACATCGAGTTTCTGATCTTCGGGAGGAGTGGCTTTCTCCTGCACCTCCAATCCCTCCACATATATGGCCGGCGAAACAACCGGACAAATGGATTCGCATCCTCCGCATCCGATACAGAGTTCGGGTTCCACCTGGGGAATCGTCAATCCATCCTGAAAAGGAACCATATGCACGGCCTGAGTAGGACAATGCTCGGCACAAGCCCCGCAATCCTGATGATCCCGGAACACTACACAATGACCGCGACGAAAATGCGCCACACCTACTCTCGTCAATTTTTTCTCCTCGAGTGTCTGCTTGATGATGGCGTCGTTCGGGCACACCTCACTGCATACATTACACTCAAAATTACAGAAACTCTCCACCTTAAAACGCATATAGGGCCGCATCATTCCGGTCAATCCATTTTCGAGGAAAGCCGGTTGCAATACCTGCGTAGGGCATTTGCTCACACAAAGCTGGCATGCCGTACACTTCTCCATAAAATGGTCGAAAGAGACAGCTCCCGGAGGTAGTGGCACCCTATGCTGCTGGATTCTACCCCGTCCGTGACCATTTTTGCCCAAAGCCGCCGACATCGGTAACGCAGCCAAAGTCAACAGAGAACCTTTCAGAAAACGCCGCCGGGCCAATCCTGTCAAACTCAACTCATTCTCTGCTTCGAGATCCGAACAAGCGACAATCTCTTTTTGTTCCTGTGGCACAGGGACAGTCTCTTCCACAGTTTTTTTCATCTGTTGCAAATCGGCTTTACGGGCTCTGCTCCATCCCGTAGGAGCATAGGTGATTCCTCCTTGAGGACATCTTTCAAGACAATCGAAACAAGTCACGCAACGACTGGTATCCACCGTCTTGGACTTCGAATCGATACACCGCGATTTGCAATTAGAAGCACAAGTACCGCAACTGTTACACTTGCTACGATCCATCGTGACACGAAACAGTGAAAAACGAGAAATGAGTCCGAGCAAGGTACCCACCGGACAGATAGCGTTACACCACAGACGTTCCCGAGTCCACACCAACACGATCAGCGCCACCAGCAATATCACGGCGAATGCCACAATCACCCCCCCCACCGAAAGTTCCGGCACAAGATACAATGAGTAGTTTCCCGCCGCATTCAGGATTCCTGCCAGCAGATTATTGATCCAAACAGCCACAGGCCGGAAAAGACCCACTGCAATGCGGCCGAATCCCGAGTAGGGATCGAGCAACAACAACGGATAGGTGAGTCCGATGAGCAGAGGTACACCCACCAGGACCAACACGCCATAACGCAGGACATTCAACGGTCGGGCATATCGAGTACGCAATCTCTTGCGTTTACGCACGATCCGCAGCCACCATTTCTTGAACCGCAGAATCACATCCTGCAAAATTCCCAACGGACAGACCACCGAGCAATAAACCCGGCCGAAAAGCAACGTAACCAGGAACAGCACGGCAAGAATCGCTGCGCTTCCTGCCAACAGAGCCGGTACTACCTGAATTTGTAGCAGAGCACTCATCCAACGAGGCATCGTGTGTGTCACATCGAGGAAAAAGAGCAATATCGCTCCTCCGACGACCACAGCAAGCGTCCGCCTCAAGTAACGAAGAAATCGATTCATAATTCGAAAACCATCCTGAACAAAGACAAAGTCCGGTCAAAACCGGACTTTGTACTACATTTTGATTCGCTTCACATTCAGTTTTTCCAGATGCGTCGTTCCCACGCCCAACGCCTCGGCTTTCCCGATATGGGAAACATCAGCAAGGGTTACCGGTTTGGCCTGGCTGAACAGTTTCAAGGCAGCCGTATCCACCGCCACCGGATCGGCCGACGCCAACAATGATCCCAATTTCACCACATCGTCCAAACTGCGTCCCTGTGGACCATTTTTCACCACCGAACGATAGGCGTCCACTATGTGTAACGCCGGTTTTTTGGCATAGGTTACCACATCGGCAATACATTGCTGTAATTCGAGACTGTGAAAGGCCCTCCTATCCCACACAATTCCCATATAATTCTTCATCGACACGGTCAATTTGGCACCTCCGTGATGTTTCAGAACCGGCATATTGAACCATACGTCACAATCTACCAGAGCCTTGTGTATTTTGGCACTCTTGAGTTTCACACCCTTGGGCAGTTTCACCTCCACATAGTAACTCTCGTCAGCAGCAGGGACCATCTTACCCCCGGCCGCCTCGACAGCCTTTTTGATACCGCTATTTTCGTAACATTTCACCCAGTTATGACATGTATGGTCGAATACCAATACCTCGGATGCTCCTGCAGCCAGACATTGTTTCACCATCTCTCCTACCAATTCGGGATTGGTATTTCCGGCCATCTCCGGCGTACGGTCCCAACCGATATTAGGTTTAAGAACCACTTTCATTCCTTTTTTCACGAAGGTTCCGATTCCTCCGTATTCAGCCAGCATACGCCGAAGCATGACCGCAGGTTCTCCCCCCATGATCGCCACCAGATCGGTCCCTTTACTCCCTCCGTTCTGCGCCAGCACCTCACTCGCAGCACTCAAATCGACAGCCGCGGCAGCCCCTGCCAATGCCATCGCCTTTAAAAACTCCCTTCTGTCCATTGTCCGCCTATTTCCAGTATTTCACCACGATCCATCCGGTCAATACCTGAAGCAACATCCCAGGCCAACTGATCAACAGATCGGACCATGAAACGGTCCATCCGAACATCAGACCCCCTTCGGTCAGGAAACAAAACAGTTGGCAGAACAACACGAGTAACAGAATAACAGGCAACGTGAATGCCCTGCCCGACTCTCTCCATAGCCCGAAAACCAGAGCAATAACCAGCGACTTAACCCATACGGCAGCCAACAGCATCCCCGAAGGCATTCCGAAAATCAACGTACTGACCAACGGCGAAGCCACAGCCGTCAGCAGTCCACACCCGATGCCGAACCGCATGGCGGCAACCAGCGTAAAAAGCATGATGGGCAGAAGAACTTTCCCACCCCAGGGAGTAAGATGACACAATTGAGGGAAAAGCACATTGGCCACTACGAACAATGCACTCCACCCGTACACAGCAGGCCGACTCATAGTCAGCATTTTAACACCTACATTCATCATTACTAATTTTACAGCAAATACCAATAAACTATTGAAGACAAAGATAGGGTTTTGCGTCAAAAAATCAAACGATATACTAAAATAGCAGTCAAATCGGCTTTAAGAATTAGGTGAATCCTTTTTTTTTTATATATTTGCAAACTGCAATGCAATTAAAGAATCAACCATATCAATTACCCCTAAAACCGAAAATATCATGTTAGCAACCATGTTGCCGTTAGGCGTTATAGGTCCCTGGCAGATTGTCGTGATCGTTCTTCTGATCGTATTGCTCTTCGGGGGCCGCAAAATCCCCGAACTGATGCGAGGAATGGGCCGAGGCATGAAAGAGTTCAAAGATGCACTCAACAAGGATTATTCCGAGCCGGACAACCAGGAGGACACCCAGAAAAAAACGACTTCGACCCGAGACAATGCCGCACAGTAATTCCCTGTACGAGAAATAAAAAACATTGACGGCCTATGTCCGAAAAAACGAAAAAGTCATCCGATGAGATGACTTTTTTTGAACACATCGATGCCTTGCGTCCTCATTTGGTACGAGGCGTAATGGCTTTGCTGGTGATGATGGTAGTCGCTTTTCTGGCCAAGAAATTCATCATCGACTGGGTGCTGATGGGTCCCCAATCGCCCGATTTTCCCACCAATCGCTTCCTGTGTTATATGTCGCATCTGCTGATGAACGACGACACTCTCTGCATCAATCAGGTCAAATTCAACATGGTGAACACGGCTCTTTCGGGTCAATTCAACCTGCATATGCAAGTAGCTATGGTGGCGGCAGTCGTGGTGGCTGTTCCTTACCTGCTGTGGGAGTTGTGGCGATTCGTACTGCCTGCACTTACGCCTCGCGAACGCCATAAAAGCCGGATGTTTGTCTTTTACGTATCGCTCTGCTTTTTTACGGGACTCTTGTTCGGTTACTACATCATCACGCCTCTGTCGATCAGTTTCTTCGTAACCTATCAGGCAAGTGCCGAAATCACCAATATGATCGACGTAAAGAGCTATCTGTCGACCGTACTCCATGTCTCTCTGGCTTGTGCCATCGTTTTCCAACTTCCGCTCCTAGTCTATTTCCTGACGAAAATGGGGCTTATTACGACATCGTTTCTCAAACGATATCGTCGTCATGCCATTGTATTGTTGACTATTCTCTCAGCCATCATCACCCCTCCCGACCTATTCAGTCTGGTATTGGTGGTTATTCCTCTCTATGCGCTCTATGAATTAAGTATCTATCTGGCCTCCAAGGTTGAACGGAAAATGGCAAAAGAAGAGGAAGAGGAACAAAACAACCCCTCGGACAACGATACGCCGCAAGGTCCCGACACACCCGATGCCGCAGTTGCCGCCGTAGCCCAAGAAGAACCGATCCCCGCCGCTCCTATCGAAACGGCATCTGCGCCGACAGAAACACCTGCAAACGCATCTTCCGAACCGCAAAAACCGGATGACGATTACCAATACATCTCTTTCGAAGAGGATCCGACCGACGATGAAGAGGATGATCCGGATGCTATATACCGATAAAACATTACGTAACGGAATACAAAAAACGATCTGTCCTTTATGACAGATCGTTTTTTGTATCATAAACAATTCGAAAACAATTCTGAGAGAAATCTATCAAAATGACAGAATTGCTCCGGCCATTACATTGATACCCAACGAAGGATAGTGGTTGAACAGATAGAGTTTACTGCAAGCCAAATTATGCCCGGCCACAAAAATCTTCGTCACACGACTAACACGTAATTGGGCTTCCAGATTCACATCCACCACCGGCGAAAGTTTTACTATCTCGTAGTCATCCATCGTCACATTCTCTTTCATATAAGGCAATTCGTAACAATAACGACTTCCTATCACTTCAGCTCCGGCCCGGATCGTAAATTTATCTCGATAATCGTATCGCAGGTTCAGCGATGCGTCGAAATCAGGACGATCACCGACCTCAGGAAAATCATTCGCTGCATATCCATAGTAATGGGCAGCAGCCTCAAACAAAAAACTGCCCGAAATACGCCCATCTAATTCCGCACCTGCCGTAAAACAGAAAGCATTTTCACTCCTACAGGAAGCCTGTCCGACCAGGCAACCGAAAGTAGCTTCTCCTGGCTGATAAACAAAAAAACCAAGGTCATTAAAAATGGTCGCTTCCGCATAAACTTTATAAGAAAACGAGGAGGAAAAACTGCCCGAAATACCGGCTCTGCCATTGTATTCGGCCGTATTGGGCATCACAAGCCCTGCCGCTATGAAAGGATTCTGCAACGAAGTATTACGATAACCATTAGTCTGCAGACGACCGTCCACCTCCACGAAAGGCACAAAATACCCTCTGGTCACGTCGAAAGCGATACGGAAATCGGGGAAAAGCCATTCATTCAGCATTCTATCATCATAGAAATAATCGAAGCCCAAAGTCAATTTGAAGCGCTCTTTATCGATTCCGTAACGAATACCTGCCATAGCGATCCGATCGACATAATCAAGACGTTCGTTACCCCAACAGCCGTCGAAACCACCTTTCAACATAAACGTATGAACGCCGAATTTCTTACCCATTTCGACAATTGCCTGAAATCCCGTCTCCTCATTATCATAACGATCCGTCATATAATAGGTCTCCAAACCGATGCGGAAATTGAACTTCGAAAGATCCCTGAAATCATTTCCTAACTCAACCCGGGCTCGGGGTGTAGAGTAATGTTGACGCGTGACATCGGGAAAATAGGAGCTGACACCCGTTTCCCCTTCCGTAGCATTCGGACGCAACTGGAGTACCGTACCATAGCGAGACACCAGACGATAATCATACCCCACTTCTCCCCGGATTGCCGTACGCCCCCATCGATGCACACCATAAATGCCCAAGCTGTTGGAGGTTCCCGTAGCCGACTCCTTTCGTCCCATATCATTCTCTATATCGGCATACTGGCCGTAATGGTTGACATAGACACCTCCCCCTCCTTGCCGGCTATCCCAGTGGCCATAAAAATCCACCTGGCTTTGCAGGGGGTATCCCAATCCGGCTTTCAGGAAAAAAGGTTCAGACAGACGGAATGAAGTCGCATTAAGTCGCACCGGATTGATAGCCGGCACTCCGAAACCCGTATGCCAGACCGAAGGACGAATCGAGTAGTCGATCTCCGGACGCAGCGACACCGTATCGGTCATACGCGGAACGATCCCAAGTTTGACGGCTTTGCCCACATCGGGCACATACTCCTTGTTCACCTCCACCTGTTTATTCAATTCGCCCTCCTGGGCCATGGCCGATTCCGCTCCCCCGAACAGGCAGAGACTGACTCCGGCCGTAATCACCCCTAATATCCGATTCATATCGTTATGGTTCTTTTTTTCGATTCTGTTTTCATCCGACACGCACCCGCCCTGGCGTATCTGCTCTATTTCAATGCCTTGATTCGTTCACGAGCCGCGTCTACAATTCCATCGTCGGCTGGCGAATACCCCTCCACGATACTTTGGTAAGTTGCTCTGGCCTGGAAGGCATCACCCGCTTTGGCGTAAATATCCCCCAACAGCAGGAATGCCTTCGCCACCCAATAGGTATGGGGCGAATTCTGCTCGGAGAAGGCAAAAATACGTTTTTCGGCCTCTGCCGTATCACCGGCATCATAGAACGACTCGATCACCCGATAGGTTGCTTCGGCCCCTTCCGCCGTACGGCTCTCTCCGGCCAACATCTTGTAGAGATCCAGAGCCTGCTCCTTCTTACCCTCTTTATCCAAAGCGGTGGCTTTGATATACCGAGCCCGACGAGTCACATCCACATCGGCATAGGAAGATTCGAGTACCCGATCGGCAGCAGCCAACGTCTCGTCAGCATCACCCTGGGCTTCAACCGCTTTCAGATATCCATTCAAAGCCCCGGCCACCGTAGTAGGATTCGTAGCCGCACGGCTCAATTTCAGATAAGCATCCGCCGCGGTGAGATACTCCTTCTCTTCAAAACTCAACGTTGCCAATTTCTCCAATCCGCGCACCGTGAAATCATTGAAATAGAGCGATGAAAGTTCTTCAAGCGTACCGATCGCGCCCTTACGATTGTCCTCTCTGAGCAAACTCTCGCTCAGATAATACAATGCATTAGGCCGATAGGCTCCTCGTGGATAGTTATTCAGATAACCGTTCAAAGCCTGTACGGAACGGGATGCATCGCCCGACAGATAGACATGCTCGGCACTCACATAGGCCAGTGAATCACGACGCAAAACCGTCAGATCGGTTTCAACCCCGGCCTTCTTCGCATAGTCGAAATAGGAATCCACATCATTCTGGTCCACGTATATGCCACGAATAGCCAACAAAGCATCCTTGGCCTGTGGCGACGAAGGGGCCTTTTCAACCACCGTCTTGTAATATTTCAAAGCTTGTGCATTGTCGCCCAGGTTCTGGTACACGAGTCCCAGATCGGACAACGCAGCCGTATAGTTGGCCCCCGAAGGATATTTAGCAATATACCGTTTAAGTTGGGCGGCTCCGTCGGCAAACCGTTCGCCGGCAATATACGTACGTGCCAATTCATACATGGCATCGTCCACATAGTCGCCCTTGTTGGCCGAGATGATCTCCTGCAACGTTTCGATCTTCCGCTCGGGACGATTCACCAACCCCAAGGCAATGGCTCGTTGGAATTGAGCATAGAAACGTTCGTCGGTCGCCAATCGGATGGACTGGTCATAGGATTCGATCGCTTTCCAGTAGGAACGCTCCGCATAAAGAATATCACCCATCCGGTTATAGGTATCGGCCCGATAACTGTCGCGTAGCTTATAACGGCTTAAAAACTTGTCGAACCACTCCCGGGCTTCTCCCCAACGCTCCATATTGAAGTAGCAATAGCCCAAGTTATAGTGGGCCAATTTATTTTCTTGCTCGGATACAGGCGAAAGTCTTATATAGCTAAGATAAAGCGGAATTGCCTTTTCCCACTGTCCCCGTTGGCAAAGGATCTCCGCTTTCCAGAACGAAGTAAGTGCCGTATATTTCGGATTGAACCGATTGTCCATCGAAAGATCGAGCAAACGATCGGCATTATCCAGATCACCGGCATTGAAATATTCCAAGCCCCGGAAATAGGCAATCTTCTGATAAGCCGTCCGGATATTGTTATCGGGATCGGGTATCCGGCTGATCGCCTCCCAGGCCGCCTCGTAATTACGAGAATTATAATACGCAGCAATCAAATACTCCTGCACCTGGTCGCGACGGGGCGAATCGGGATACTCCTCCAGATAACGGGTCAACACGTTGATAGCCTCGTTGAAGACACCTCCCCCCAATTCATACTGTAATTTTCCGTAATTGAACAAGGCATCTTCCCGGATCGCATCGTCCCACTGGCCGGACGACGCCACCAAAAACGAATGCATGGCCCGCTGTTTGTCGCCCAGTCTCAGATAACAGTCGGCCAAATGATAACTGGCATTCTGTGCCAACCGGTCGTCGGCCGCACACACCGGAGCCAGCCCTTTGGCCGCATCGGCAAAATAGCCCTCCATATAGTCGGAAAATCCTCGCAGATAGAGCTCCTGTCGATTCATCTCTCCGCCCAGTTTCTGATAACGGTCCAAATAGGCAATCGTCTTGGCATAATCGCTCTTATGGAACCAGGCTTCGGCCAACAGACGAGCCACCTCTTTGGCTCGGGCATCGGTTGCTCCCTGCATCAGGGCATCGCCATTGGCCGTCACATAATCATAATCGTTCTGCAAAAAGGCTATCTGCAAAAGATAATAGGGAATCACCTTCTCATAGGCTTCATCCGACTGCAATTTCCGGAACCCCTCCTTGGCAGCATTGTAATTCTCCTTGACATAGTCGATATAGGAGATACAATAGAGCGCATGGCGACCGTATTCCCCGGATGCATCCACCTGTCGGAAATAGGGATAGGCCTTGTCGTAGTCCTCCTGCATGAAGAACGTGTGCCCCAGTTTGAACTGATACTCATCCTGTTTCTCCCGCGACAATTCGAACGGATTGACAGCCAGAAACCCATCGCGAGCCCGCCCCCAGTTGCCTTTCGAGTAATCGAGCACGGCCGAAGCAAAACGCACATCATTGTTATAGACCGAATTGGGGTACTCCTGCAGAAACGAAGCCAGCAACACGGGAGCATTTTCCTGACCCAATTCAGCAGCACACATGGCATCGTAATAGCGTAAGTGCATGACCAAACGGGCATCGCCCTTTCCCGTCAAAGGAAGGGCCCGTGCAAACTCGGCCTGAGCGGCTCCGAACTTACCGGCTTGATAGAGTTCCACCCCCCGGTGGAAATGTACTTTGGGTCCCTCCGCTTGTGCGGACACGGATCCCGTTATGATAAACAGGGAGGCAACCATCGCCCCGAAGAGAATCTTACGCATAGTCGGACTGTTTTTCCCGGGCAAATTTATAAAAATTTATCGGACTTTGGGGAAGGATTTCCACTTCCTCTGTCACAAATATAGCGAAAGTCAAGTGACAAACATTGGGCTTTGCTCAAAAGTTTACCCGAGGTCTGTCCCATAATATCCTGTTAAGATACAACAAGTGAAGACGATTACCCCCCCTTTTTTCATGGGTAATCGTCTTCGATTATCTTCCCGCCTGACTCCGAACCGGGATCAGTCAACGTATTTAAGGCACGGATTCGCCCACGGCCCGCCGATATTGAGCGATCGACACCTTTTGATTGAAATTGGCCGTCACAGCATTGGTATAG
The DNA here is from genome assembly GCA_944326945.1 of uncultured Rikenellaceae bacterium. Classification (GTDB taxonomy): domain Bacteria; phylum Bacteroidota; class Bacteroidia; order Bacteroidales; family Rikenellaceae; genus Gallalistipes. The sequence goes on along the minus strand of CALVFY010000019.1, from coordinate 13,214 downwards.
AGCTGTATCCAGGAGAGTTGGGCCGAGAGTACATCCAGAACAGCCAACTGCCCTTCGTTGTAGCTGAAAGTACTCAGATCGAGATTCTGCCGGGCAATATCCAGACTGCGAAGCGAAGCCGATACCTGCACCGTACTCTCCTCTATTCCGGTCCAGGCATTGCGCACCTCCTGTATGATCCGATCCCTGGCCTGCAAGGCAGCATATTCGCTCGAACGTACGGCCGCACGTCGAGCCGCTACGGTATGCCGACGCTCGCCCCAGGCAAAGATCGGAACACTCAATTTCACGAAAGCCAATCCGTCGAGTTCCGTAGCTCCACGAAAATTGGGCGAGGTATTCCGCCAGATTCCATTCACTCCCAGAGAAAGTTGTGGAAGATAGGGCGATGCCGCCAATTTCAGACCATAATTTTCATAGTCGATCCGGCGCAACGCCGCCAGGTAATCGGGCCGCCGTTCCAAAATCCGACCGGGATCGACCCGTGCCGGCAGGAGTACTCCGGTCAAGATATCGTTGGCCAGTTTCACGTTCCGATCGACCGGCGCCCCCATCAACAGATTGAAATTATGAAGCGCTACCCGATAGTTTTTTTCGGCATTGATCGACTGATACTCTGCCTCACTCAAACGTGATTCGACCATCAACAGGTCGGTTTTGGCAATGTATCCGTCTTCGAAACGGGCCGAAATCACCCGCTTGAGTTCCCGGATAATCTCCACGTACTGCAACGTAGCCTTGAGCAATTCCTGAGTGGCTGCGAGATTCCAATAGGCATAATCGGCTGCATAGGCCACATCCATCCACACGAACTGTCGATCCAATGCGGCCATCTCCTCTGTTATTTGAGCCTGACGGCAGGCGTTGCGCAGATTACCGCCGCCATAGATCGTCTGAATCACCCCCGGCTGCACCGAAAACGAATAGGGATACAACCACTGCAAACCGGAAGATCCCGACGAGGCCCAGCGATCCCGGAAATTGACCGAGAAATCGCCCGAAAGATCCAATCGGGGCAAAAATCCCTTCTTCTGACGCAGGGCATCCCGAGAAGCGGCCTGCAGGGTCTGATCCGATATTTTAAGACCATAACTGTATGCCACCACCGAATCGCGGTATTGCTCGATCCGCAAGGACGATTGGGCCGTAGCCGAATGGTGGGCAGTCGACAGAACAATTGAGAGAATAAAGATCGATCGTATCATCTCTGAGTATCGGTTTTATCGGGCTTTACCCCGAAGAACAAGGAATAGGTCACCGGCAGGACCAGTATCGTAAGGAATGTAGCCACGAAGAGACCGCCCATGATGGTTGCCGCCATCCCCCCGAACATCGAATCGAACAACAAAGGCATCATACCGAGAATCGTGGTCCCCGAGGCCATCGCTACAGGAACTACACGCGAACGGGTGGCCGAAACAAGAGCTTCGTAGGGACTCTTCCCTCTGCGATTCTCTATTCCGATCTGATCGACCAGGACAACCGCATTCTTGATGTTCATTCCCACCAGTCCGAGCAACCCGAGCAGAGCGAAAAAGTCGAACATCCTACCCGAAACAAGCAGTCCGAGCACTACTCCGATAAAGATCAGCGGTACCATCAACAGAATGACGATCGGTTTCTTGAATCCATCGAAAAGAAGCAACAATGTGATGAATATCAATAAAAACGTAAGCGGCATATTGGCGGACAGTGCTCGATTCGACTGTTCCTGACTCTCCTCTTCGCCGAACACCTTCAGGGTGTATCCTTCGGGAACATCCACCCTGTCACGAATCGACGCGAGCAATTCTCCGAACACCTCTTTCGTATTGGCCCCCCGTACAGGATCGCATTGGGCCATCATCACCCGTTGACGATTATAGCGTTTCACCACCCCGAAATCGTACCCGAAATCGAACCGATCCACCACCTGTTCCAACGGCACGACCCTCCCTCCGGGCGTATAGAGCGGCAGGGTACGCAGATTACTCAAATCATAATTACTCAACCGTTCGTCTTTCATCAAAATCGGCATCAACTGATCCCCCTCGCGAAACTCGCCCAACCGGTACCCCGTGGAAGCAAGCGTGAGTTGCCGGGCCATCGTATTACGCGATATTCCCATACGAAGTCCCTTGACCTGCGAATAAACCGGTGTCCAGACGGGAATCTTGTTGCCCCAACTGTTACGTACGGAGACTGTCTGAGGATGCTCGAACATGATCTGCCGGGCCTGATTCGTGAGCCGAACCAACGTGTCGATATTCTCCCCGATAAACCCGATCTCAATGGCCGCCTCCACCGCCGGCGAAAGCTTGAACAACGAGGAACGTATCAAGATATCCGGATAATTCGTCTGAACATAACGGTTGAATCGCTCCTCGACGGTTGCCGTGGAGTCCTTCGAATGAAGTTCGACCAGGATGTTGGCGAAATTGGGCTTTGGCCCGAATGAACTGCTGGCCAGGTAGTAACGCGGAGGAGACCCTCCCATGGTAACCGAAACGTGTTTCACGGCCGGTTGCTGCCGGAGCCACGATTCGATTCGGATCATATTGCGTTCCACGTCACGAATATTATAGCCGTCCGGCATGAAACAATCGGCCCGGAAATAGGGCTTGTCCAAATTGGGAAAGAAATTCTGAGGCATCGTTCCCATAGCCATCAACGATACCACGAACAGTATCCCCACACCGATGAGCGTCAACCAACGGTGACGAATCAATCCGGCCAACAAACGATCGAATCCCCGATAGAAACGATTATTGTAAGGGTCCCGCCGGACATTTTTTTTGTTTTTGAGCATCCAGTCACCGAACAACGGTGTCTGCGAGAGAGCCAGTACCCAACTCAATGCCAACGAAACAGCCAGGACGACGAACAGCGGTTTGACGATCTCGGCCACGGAAGAAGGGGCCAGATAGAGTGGCAGAAACGAGAAAATGGCAATAAAAGTCGCTCCGAGCAGCCCCCACTGAGGAACGGTCGCTCCACGGATCAGGGCATCGCGTCGCGACACACCCCGTAACATAGCCTGTTGGGCATTGTCCGTCACCACAATGGCATTATCCACGAGCATTCCCATGGCGATGATGAATCCCGCCAACGAAGTCCGATTGAGTCCTTCGCCAATAAACTGCATGACCAGCAGCGTTCCACCGATCGAAAAGATCAACGACGAACCGATCAGCCATCCTGCCCGAAAACCCATGACGGCCATAATAATAAGAACCACAATGGCCACCGATTCCAACAGATTCATGATGAACACGTTGTTAGCCTCCCGAGCGATCCGGTTTTCGGGATAGAGGGTAGTAAGGTCTATTCCGACAGGTATCAACGGCATCAAAGTCCGCAAATGCGATTCGATCTCTTCGCCAGTCTTCACCACATCTTTGTCAGAGGCGGTGGATATTCCGATTCCGATCCCCTTTCGACCGTCGATCCGCATCAGCGCCGCCGGAGGTTCCACATATCCCTGCTCCACCCGAGCGATGTCGCGAAGACGGATCTGACGTCCCGCCGGTGTGGTTAGCAACTGATTGGCAATATCGTCGAGTGTCTGATAGGTACCACTCTCGATGATCTTGATCTCCATCTGTCCGGCCAATTTCGCACCACTGGATACCAGAGCATTCTGCGACTGAAGAATCCGGATCACGTCGTCTGGTTTGAGGGCAAAATTACTCAGGGCAGAAAGGCTGACAAACACATTGACTACGGGGCTCTGTTCACCGAACAGCGTCACTTTCTGCACCCCGTCAATGGTCACCAATTCCGTCTTGATACGTTGGGCCCACGCTCGCAGACTCTCGTAGTCGAATCCCTCTCCGGCCGAAAGTCCGTAATAAATGCCATAGACATCACCGAAATCGTCCGATACATTGATCTGGGAAGCCCCCTCCGGAAGACGCGACTGGACACTCAACACCTTGCGACGCAACTCATCCCACATCTGAGGCATCTCCCCGGCCGGCGTAGAAGGCAACAGCTCGATCATGATCTTCGAAAAGCCGTAATAGGAATCGGAGGTGATCTTATAGACCCGACGCATGGACTGTATCTCACGCTCGATCGGTTCGGTAATCAACTCCTCCACCTCGCGGGGTGTGGCCCCGGGATAATAGGTCACGATGGCGGCACTCTTGATCACAAAGGGAGCATCCTCTTTCTTTCCGAGTTGTCCGAATGCCACAACGCCCCCGACCAGCATCACGGCCAGAAAAAACAGCACGATCTTCGCATGATCAAGCGAATATTTAGGCAGATTCAACATGGGTTCAATTGGATTTCAGAATTTTCACCGTCTCGCCTTCCCGGATCTGATAGACTCCGGCCGTTACCACCTCATCTCCCGGAGAAAGTCCGCTGCGCACGACCACCCGATCGGTTCCGAACAGCTCGCCCAACACCACCTCACGCCGTTCCACCCTACGGTTCGATGTAACCACCCATACACAGGGACGGCTGCTTCCATCGGGTGTAAAAACAGCCGTCACGGGAACCGAAGTCTCCGGAATCTCCTCCGGATTGTCGATCCTCAGATTGACCGTACAGGACATTCCCGGAGTGATGATATACAGGGTGTCGTCGGACAACAGACGCGGATCGTCCAACACAAGCGAGACGGGCACTCCCGTCCCATCGGAGGAGGTGGGTACATACTCTTTGAGTGCCGCCACAAACTCCACCCCTCGATAGTTATCGAATTCGACGGTGAAATGTTTCCGTTTCTCCCTCAAAAGAGACAATCCGCTTTCGGGCATCGTAAACCGGACCTTACGTGTCTCGGGCCGTACGAGTCGTATGACTGATTCACCGGCGCCTACACGTTGATAATTGTCCACATATTGTTTCTCGACCACCCCGGCGAAGGGAGCGCGCAGACGTGTGTCATAGAGCAGCCCCTCGGCATTCTCATAGGCCGCTTTCGACTCCACATACTGCGTCTGGGCTATTTCGTAATCCTGTCGAGAAATGGCCTGCTGTTCGACCAGACGTTTGCTCCGCTGCAACTGGGCTTCCGCAGTGAGATAAGCCGAACGGGCCGACTCGACCGAAAGCCGAAAATCACGAGGATTGATCTGTGCAATCACATAACCGGCCGGAATCTGTTTTCCCTCCTCGATATTGAGGGCAATGATCTGTCCGGAGACGGTAAAAGCCAGATTGGTTGCCTGGTCGGCCACCGCCATTCCTGCATAATTTTGACTGACATACCCCATGGAGTGTACCTGAAATACCTTCACAGGACGTACCATGACAGGCTGTTGTCGATTCCTTTCGCAGGAAACAGCCCCAAACAACAAACCAAACAACAACACACTACGCAACATATCGGACATGATTCAGAATCGGTTCTTTTAGCTCGCAGAACCGCCAACAATCATGCCAACAACAAGAAATGCAATCGGTTAAGATAGCAGGAAGAGTCGAATATGTATTGCGTAAAGAATCATAAGATCAGTCGGAGAGCAAATCGCGACAGTTACGCTTTTCGACGATCACGCCACCTTCGAGCACAACGAGTCCTGTCCGTGCCCGAAGCATGGTTTTAAGCGTTGTGGCGTCGATATTGTAACAAGCAACCTGTTCCGAGCCTAATCGCATCAGAGACATACCCTCCAGTGGAGTCGGCGTGACACAAAGTACCCGAGCCCCCTCTTCCCTGGCCCGACGAGCAACCTGTTCCATACCCTGCAGACAACGTCCCCGCACTCGGACAGGGTCGGTCACGCAAAGCAGACACACCCGACCCGGATCTTCCAACAGAGAGGCCGTCACATCCTCCCGATCGTCGAACACGGCAAATTCCCGGATAGCCGGGGCTCCACTTTCCCCTTTGGACACGATCCGCGTGTCGACATACTCCCATCTCACCGTATCGTACCACACCGTATCGTTCAACGAAAATTCATGTTCACTGCCATCGAGTCGATCCCGATAGATCAGAGTAGTCTCTGTGGTTCCCTCATCCGAAGCCTGCATGGCCTGAGGAATATTCACACCCACCCGGAAAGGCAGAAAATCGATCACCGGCAGATGCAGCAATGCGTATCCACCCACTCCGCACGAAAGCAGAAAAAACAGTCCCAGCAGAACGATTTCCTGCCATCGGGTACGACGACGCTCTTCGTCTTTCCCAATCTGCACGCCGTCGAATGCACGCACAAACACTGCCGCCGGCTCGGCATATCCAAATTCGGCAGCTGTCCGTTTTCTCCGGGCCCATAACCACACGGCGGCACTCATGGGCCAAAGTACGATATTCTTCCAGAAAGTCTGCCAGTTAGTCAACTTCACCGCATCGCCGAAACATCCGCAGTCGGCCACAGGATCCGTCAACGCGATCCACAGCGTAAGCAACGTAAAGCCCGTCATAAAAAGGAACGTGCACATTCCCGTAAAACGCAGCCCCACTCCGAACAGCAGGCCCAGACCGAGGGTCATCTCCACAGCCGAAAGCAATACGGAGAGTACGAATGTAAAATCGCCCGTATTTCCCCACCCGAAAGCAGCGAAATACTCCCCGAACTTGATGGCTGTCCCCCAAGGATCCACCCCCTTCACAAAACCGGAAAAGAGAAACACCGCCGCCAATAGAAAACGGCAAAAAAGAATTGCATAATTTTGTCGACGGACACGGGCAAGCATGACGGAATATTATTTCTTTTTCAACAAAGGCTCTATTTTCGCGGTAATTCGTTCAAAAATTCGTTCGGGCAAATCCATTCTCCCTTCTCCGTCAGAACAATCCACCACCTGCAAACCGTCATCAAGCCGAGCACTGTCCCAATAGACCTGCCGTACCTGTTCCTGCAGGGAAAGATCCGCCTCATGAATATCTTCTCTTCCTTTCAGATAATCGCGATCCTCACCCTCACGGGTTTCAGTCAGACGACGACGGGTAAATTCAAAAGGTACATCCAAAAAAAGCGAAAGATCGGGTCGAGGCAACTGGTTGTACCCGAATTCCAGATCCAGAATCCAATTCCGAAGTCGGTCGCGAGCCTCTCCGGTCAATTTGGCGCATTGGTATCCCACATTGGAGTAGACATAACGATCGAGTATCACAAATCTTCCGGCATCCAACCATCCGCGGATCATCGATGCGGCATCAACCCGGTCACCCGCATAGAGAAGCGCCACCAGATAGGGATCGACGCTCTCCACCGATCCCAATTCTCCACGCAGGAATCGAGCGATCAGTTCCCCATACACAGGAGCATCGAACCGAGGAAAATGAAGATACTCGTATTCGAATCCCCGTTCGCGGAGCAACTCTTGCAGCAGATGCACCTGAGTCGATTTTCCTGCTCCGTCCAAACCTTCCAATACAACCAATGGCATAGTCGTCAGTAGTTTTTATCTCATTATCGGACCGAATCAATCCGTTTCGGTCCATCAACCCATCCTCCCCAATCGCGCGAGAGGCCACTATCTCAACATCATCAACGCCCGCTGCAATCCTTCGGCCAAAGCATCCACCTCGGCCAACGTATTATAGAAGGCAAACGATGCCCGACACATTCCCGTCAAACCGTAATGGGTCATGACCGGTTCGGCACAATGGGTCCCCGTCCGAATCGCTATCCCCAGTTTGTCGAGAATCATGCCGATATCCGAAGGATGTGTCCCCTCGGCCGTGAAGGAAACAATACAGCATTTCTCCGGTGTCGTACCATAGATTCGTACACCGTCGAGCGCCTGCAATCGTTCGGTAGCATACCTCAACAACGCCTGTTCATGTTCCTCGATGGCCTGAGGATCAAAAGCCTTCAAATAACGGATTGCCTCGGCCATTCCGATCGCTCCGATATAATTGGCCGTACCCGCTTCGAACTTGAGCGGCAGTTCGGCATAGGTCGTTCCGTTAAAGGTTACGGTCTGCACCATGTCGCCGCCTCCCATGAACGGCGGCATCTCGGCCAGATATTTTTCCTTGCCATAGAGCACACCTACTCCGGTAGGACCAAAGAGTTTGTGTCCCGAAAAGGCATAAAAATCACAATCCAATGCGACGACATCCACACCCCCATGGACAATGCCCTGGCATCCGTCTACCAACACAGGCACTCCTGCGGCATGAGCCACGGCAACGATCCGGGAAAGATCTGGCCGCGTACCCAACACATTCGAGGCTTGTGTAACGGCCACGATTCGTGTACGTGCATCGATCAAACCGGCCAATTTTTCAATCTCCAGACGTCCCTGGTCGTCGAACGGAAGCACTCTGATCTGGGCTCCTTTCCGCTCGCAGACCAACTGCCAGGGCACAATATTCGAATGATGCTCCATCTCCGAGAGAATCACATTATCGCCCGGACCGATATAACGTTCGGCAAAACTGTATGCTACCAGATTGATTCCAGCCGTAGCACCCGCCGTAAAGACCACCTCCGAACGGTTTCCGGCACCGATAAACCTACGCACCGTTTCGCGTGCCTCCTCGTAGAGCTTTGTGCTCTCCTCGCTCAGAAAATGCACGCCCCGATGAACATTGGCATTCAGCTCGCGATGCAGCCGATCCACCTCTTCGATTACCCGCAAAGGTTTCTGAGCCGTAGCTCCGCTATCGAGATAGACCAACGGCTTACCGTGTACCGAACGACCTAATATCGGAAAATCGGCCCGTATTTTCTCTACATCGAACATCATATCGTCGCTATTTTCCTCTCCGCACGTGCAGTCATCCAGTCGCAAAAACTCTCACAGCAACAATGGGAGATAACATCGTTCACAAAACCATGCAATTGCAACCGTCGGGCCTCATCTTCGCCTATTCCCCGTTGACGCATATAATAAATCGCCTCCGCATCGAGTTGTCCCACCGTCGCCCCATGACTGCACTTCACGTCGTCGGCATAAATCTCCAATTGCGGACGGGTATAGATATGAGCCTCCGGACTCAACAACAGATTCCGACTCTGCTGGAAGGCATCGGTATGTTGGGCATCCTGAGCCACATAGACTCTTCCCGTAAAAGATCCCGTAGCCTCTCCCGAAGCGACTCCTTTCACCATCTCGTAACTACGACACTCGGGCACCAGATGATTGACCGTCACTCCCACATCGCAACGCTCCCTCTCTCCATGCAGATAGAGTCCGTACAGATACGATTCGGCCTCCCGTCCCGTCAAATCGGTCGTATAATCGAGCCGGGCTGTACCCTCACCCAAATCCACCGTATGGATTTCGCACCGACTTCGGGTCTCCTGGCTCACATAACTTTCCAACAACAAATGACAATTCCCCGAAAAATCGGACACCTCCGAGAGATGAACATCGGCACCTTCGCCCACACAAATCTCCCGAACATAATCGGCCAGATAGGATCCCCGATCGTCTACGCCTTCTCCGTGATCGCCCGCATGAATCAATTGTACCCGTGCCCGACATCCGGCCCCGAAGACAAGCAACGTACGACCGAAGCCCATCACATCCTCTGCTCCGGCTCCATACCGGTGAAAGACAAGAATAGGCTCGTCCAACTCAACCCCCTCTGGCACATAGACGAAACTACCATCCTGCATGAATGCGCTATTGAGTGCCGTAAGCGAGGCGCCCTTATTGTCGGCCACCGTATTGTAATGGAGCCGAGCACTGTCCACCTCTTCCTGCAAGGCTGTGCGAAGCGATCCGTACACCACTCCATTCTCCAAACGACACAGTTCGGTCTCCGTACAGAAACCGTTATTCACCTCGATCCGATAACGGGACGAGGGGAGACTCTCTCCCCCAAGGGCCGACAATTGCACCGGAGTAAAGTAGTGTTCCCATTCCCGGCTATCGAATAAAGTACGCAGATCGCTCAATCCGTAACGTTCATCCTTCCGGTCCGGGATTCCCGCCAGATTGAACGCTTCGATATACTCCCTGCGCTGACTGTTAAGGCCCACGGAAAACCCTTCGCCCACGATATCCACATTGGCGACATACAGGTCCAACAGTCGCTGTTCCACAGATCGGTTCATGGTCTATTGATATTGATTGATCAACCAGTCGTATCCCTCGGCTTCCAATTTGAGAGCCAGCTCTTTCGTACCGGAATAAATAATCCGCCCCTTATAAAGCACATGCACATAATCGGGCACGATATAATCCAGCAATCGCTGATAGTGGGTAATCACAATCGTGGCATTATCCGGACGATGCAACTTGGTCACTCCCGTAGCTACAATCCGAAGAGCATCAATATCCAAACCACTATCGGTTTCATCCAAAATAGCCAATTTCGGATCGAGCATCGCCATCTGGAATATTTCGTTTTTCTTCTTTTCGCCACCCGAGAAACCCTCGTTGACTGCCCTGGAGGTCAATTTACTGTCCAGCTCGACGATCTTACCCTTTTCGCGCATCATCCGCAGAAAATCGGTCGAAGAGAGCGGATCCAATCCCAGGTATTTACGACGTTCATTCACGGCCACTTTCATGAAATTGGCCATACTTACCCCGGGAATCTCCACCGGATACTGAAATCCCAGAAAAAGTCCCGCTCTGGCACGCTCCTCGATACTCATATCCAACAGATTCATCCCCTCAAACATCACCTCTCCCTGAGTAACCTCGAATTTTTCATTTCCGGCCAACACCGAAGCCAGCGTACTCTTACCCGACCCGTTGGGTCCCATAATGGCATGGACCTCTCCGGCCTGAACCGAAAGATTGATACCCCGCAGGATCTCCTTATTCTCTACATTGCAATGCAGATTCTTGATCTCCAACATATCTTGCTCTTTTTATTATTTTCACTCTTTAACATCGATGCTCCACCGGCATCCGATCTTGTCATTTAGCCCACGGTCCCCTCCAGACTCACCGACAACAGTTTCTGTGCTTCGATCGCAAACTCCATCGGCAGTTTATTGAGCACCTCCCGAGCATATCCTCCCACGATCAACGCTACGGCATCCTCCGTCGAGAGACCCCGCTGATTACAATAGAAGAGTTGATCCTCACTGATCTTCGAGGTCGTAGCCTCATGCTCCACCACGGCACTCTTGTTCTCCACCTCCAGATAAGGGAACGTATGGGCGCCACAACGATCGCCGATCAACAACGAATCACACTGGGAATAGTTACGTGCCCCCTCGGCCTTACGCCCCACTTTCACCAAACCGCGATAACTGTTCTGACTCCGGCCGGCCGAAATGCCCTTCGAAACGATCCGGCTACGGGTATTTTTCCCTAAATGAATCATCTTGGTTCCCGTATCGGCCTGCTGAAAATTGTTGGTCAGCGCCACCGAATAGAATTCGCCCACGCTGTTGTCACCTGCCAGAATACAGCTTGGATATTTCCACGTAATGGCCGAACCGGTTTCGACCTGAGTCCACGACAGACGAGCATTTTCGCCCCGACAGATCCCTCGCTTGGTCACGAAATTATAGATTCCGCCCTTCCCGTCCTTATCTCCGGGATACCAGTTCTGCACCGTGGAGTATTTCACCTCGGCATCCTTCATCACGACAATCTCTACCACCGCCGCATGCAACTGATTCTCGTCCCGACGAGGCGCCGTACACCCTTCCAGATAACTCACATAGGCTCCCTCATCGGCCACGATCAGCGTCCGCTCGAATTGTCCGGTTCCGGCCGCATTGATCCTGAAATAGGTACTCAACTCCATCGGGCAACGCACACCCTTGGGAATATAACAGAACGAACCGTCGGAGAAAACGGCGGCATTCAAGGCTGCAAAGAAATTATCGGTATAGGGAACCACGCTTCCCAGATACTTGCGAACCAGATCGGGATAGTCTCTGACAGCCTCGCTCATCGAACAGAAAACGATTCCCAATTCGGAAAGCGTATCCTTGAACGTAGTTTTCACCGATACCGAGTCCATCACCGCATCGACAGCCACTCCGGCCAAGGCCATCCGTTCCTCGAGCGGGATCCCCAATTTCTCGAACGTAGCCAATAGTTCGGGATCCACCTCGTCCAGACTGTTATACTTGGGTGTGGTACGCGGTGCGGCGTAATAGATAATGTCCTGATAGTCGATTTCCGGAATATCCAGATGGGCCCATGAAGGCATCGGGAGTGTTTTCCAATGGGCATAAGCTTTCAGTCGATACTCTGTCATCCATTCCGGCTCCTCTTTTTTTGCCGAAATCAACCGTACGATCTCCTCATTGAGTCCTCGAGGAATCGTATCGGTCTCTATGTCGGTCACGAAGCCGTATTTATACTCCTGCTCCGTGATATTGTTCAGTATTTGATTCTGATCTTCCATATTCACACAATAGGTGACAAAGTTAATGATCTGTACAGAGAGTGCAAAATTTTAACCAAAAATAAACAGAAAGGGCAGGATTTCTCCTGCCCTTTACTCTTTAGGCTTTCCGACTTTTATTGAGCGGGTTGTTGCGGCATATTTTTGAACATCTCATTATACTTGTTGTACTTCTCCATGATACCCGGCTCATCGCGCAGACGGAAGCATACATTCTTGAGCAGTTCCACCGTAGCCGACTCCTTCGGATTGAGTTCGAGAGCTTTCTCCAGCGGAGCAATCGACTGTGCGTAAACGGCGTTGACCGTAGCCAAAGCATCGTTATACTCTTTCTGACTATCGAATTGACGACTGTTCATCTCTTTGTTCATCTCGTCGCCTTTTTTGATATAAAGCAGCCCCAGATTGAAGTGTGCGCCAAAATCTTTCGGCATCAACTCTGCTGCTTTGGCAAATGCCTCGATCGATTTGTCGGGTTGACCGAGTTTATCATAGATACGACCCAAACCGCTCCACAAATCGGGATTTTTCGGATCATCCTCGATAGATTTCAACACGATAGGAATAATCTCCTGCGGATCGCCACCGCCATTGGCATAGAAGCTGAGCAGATAGGTTACGATATTGGTATTTTTAGGATATTTGGCCAGACCGTCCAACAGAATTTGTTTGGCATTGACCGAATCCTTCATACCGTTGTAACAATAGTACATCAGATAATAGATATCGCCATTGTTCTCATAACCGAGATCTTTCGCGATTTTCAGGTTTTTCTCTCCGTTTTTGAAGTCGTTAGCCAACGTGTAAAGATATCCGGCATTGAAAACAGAAGCTGTATCTACACGATTCAGCACAGGATGTTTCTCGATATCGTATGCCGCACGGAACAATTTGGCAGCATCCTTATATTTAATCATCGAATAGGCATTCTGAGCATCCTGCTTATAGGCATTCACCAACGACTCCATGCCGTCTTTCACTTTGGCATTCTTGT
>CALVFY010000018.1 GCA_944326945.1 uncultured Rikenellaceae bacterium | reverse complement strand
TTTGGGTTATGAGCCCAACGAGCTGCCAACTGCTCCACCCCGCGGTATGGTGTATTACTGATTGTAATTCAGTTTTCCCCGAAAGGGATTACAAAAGTAATGTTTTTTTTCGTAATTCCAAAATATTTTTTCGGAATGTGTTTGGTATGTATCGTTTCCGGATGCATGGCTGTCTTGTATTCAGTGCGTTCCGTGAAGATATTTTTTTGTGCCGGTCATGTTGTGGGGCGGGTAAGTGAAGCGGAGACGATCTCCGAAAGATCATATACCGGACGTGTGGCATTGCGTGCGATCGCTTTTTTGCAGAGAGGACAGGCGGTCACCACCGCATCGGCCCCGGTGGATTCCAAAGAGGCCGTCACAGCCCGGCCGATTTTTTCCTGTCCGGCGTCGTCGATGGCCGTATTCGCCACGCTGCTGCCGCAGCAAAGAGCCCCTTCCCGGGTCTCTTCCGGTTCCGTCAGCCGTCCTACTGCGGCGATTACGGCACGGGGTTCGTCGTAGATGCCGCAACCACGCCCCAGTTCGCAAGGGTCGTGGTAGGTGAACAGCTTCGATCCGGCCTCCACGTGCAGCCGTCCGCTTTCGATCAGCCGTTCGATGTACTGGGAGTGGTGCAACACTTCGATTCCCTCCAGATTGTAATCCTCCCGGAACACTTTCAGACAGATCGGACAGGATGTGACCAGCGTGGTGATTCCGTGTTTGCGGAAAAGTTCCCGGTTATATTCCATCATCTTTGCGGCGGCATCCACCTCGCCGGAGAGCTTCAGCGGGCGGCCGCAGCAGACTCCACCCTCTTGGTCGGCACGCCATACCTTTTCGCCTGCCGCTTCGAAGATACGGTCCATCGCCTGCAGGATGCGGGGTGTGAGGAGGGTCATGCAGCCCGCGAAATATCCCGTTTTCCCTGTGCCCGACGAGCGGTCCGTTCCGGCCAGGTAGGCATAACGGTTGTCGGCCGGGGTGTTGCGGAACTTTTCCCGGCTGTTGAGGCGCAGCGTGTTGAGTTCGATTCCCACCGGACATTTTGTTTCGCAGCGTCCGCACATCAGGCAGTTGTCCGCTACCGCCTGCGTCAGGTGCCCGTAGCGGCGGTCACGCAGGAAATAGACCGACTGCACGTTGTTGATCCCCGCATCCCGTTGCAGTTGGCAGGGGTCGATGCAGATGCCGCACCGGGAGCAGGCTTCGAGCTGGAAACGGTCGAAACTCTTCTCCTTCGTTTCGCTTTTCACTCCGTAGCGGCGCAGGAAGATCAGCGGAATCTCCGTAAAGATGTGCATATAGCGCGAGAAAGGCATCGCCAGGAAGAAGACCCCGAGTACGATGGAGTAGAACCACCACGTTGCGGGTTCCGCGGCCGCGAGCTGTTCCGGGGTGAGGACCGACGCCAGGGTCCGGCCGATACTGCCCGTGAGGAAACTTCCGCTGTGATGCAGGCCGCTTGTGACGCTTTCGGCCGCGAGTCGTGCGGGGAAGATGAGCCACAGAGCCGAGAGTGCAATCCGATCGCCGGGGGTGTGTTTTGTGGTGCGGCGCATGCCCATCATCTTCGAACGCATACGCTTGCCCCAGGCCAATACTACTCCCGAGAGGACGAACAACAGGAACAGATCCATCAGGAAGGGGAATAAGCCTTCCGATCCGGCATCGCTGAAGAAATATTTGAAGAAGATATGGGTGTGCAACGGCGCAAACTCTCCTCCGAGGTGGAACGAGGTTTCGATCCATCCGACCACGATCAGCAGGAACCATCCGAATGCCAGACTCATGTGCATATAGCCGAGCAGGGGATTGATCCGGAAGATCCGGCGGTGGAGCAGCGACTCCGAAAAGACTTCGCCTACGGCCTTGAAGGTTTTGGTGGTGAATAGTCCCTTGCGGAAACGTTTTTTGTCTTCGAACGGGAGACGAACGAACCAGCGGATGTATTTATAGAGTACGACGGCAAACAGTACGACGACTCCGATGGTGAAGGGCAGGATAAAATGGTCGTAGTAGTTCATCTTAGTAGTCTCCCAGTTCCTGTTTGATAAGTAGCACCACGCCCCGGGTGTTGATCCCCCGCGGACAGACCAGTCGGCATTTGCCGCACAGCATACATTTGTTCATCTCTTCGTAGGCTCCCTTATACTCGCCTCGGCGTACGAGGGTGTGGACCTTGCGGAAGTTGAACGAAGTCAGATTGCCGGCCGTACACGTGGCCGTACAACTGCCGCAGGCAATACAGGCCTCCAGCTCCGGCATCTGTTCCAGAATGCGATCGGCCACCAACCGGTCGTTCTTGTCGAGATTGATCGCTCTCGGCTGATTGATGTTGAATCCCCACTGTATCATTGCCTTGCTGAAAGATATTGGGCCACGCGATCGGCGGCGGTGATGGCTTCGTTGAGGCTCTCACCTACGTTCTTCGGAGCGGTGACTGTCCCCGCATAGAAGATGTTGGGCGCCTCCGAGCAGACATTGTGCAGAAATGAATCGTGCGGTTGCACGAAGTTGCTCGGGGCCAGTTTTATGGCGCTGTTTTCGGCAAAACGGCGATTGCTCTCTCCCGGTTTCATGCCGATCAACAGGATCAGCATGTCGACGGTCATTTTCAGCGGCCGACCCACCAGTGTGTCCTCGGCTTTGATCTGTACGCGATGATCGATCGTTTCGCTTGCTTCGGAGATGCGTCCGCGGACGAAATGGATCCCGTACTCTTGTTGGGCCTGCCGATACATCTCTTCATAACCGGGGCCGAACATGCGGATATCCATATAAAAATTGTAGATATCGGCCGTAGGGTATAGTTTTTTGAGTTCGATGGCCTGTTTGACGCCCGTAATACAGCACACGCGAGAGCAATGGCGTTGTCCCACCTTTTCGTCCCGAGAACCCACACAGTGGAGCAGGGCGATTCGCTGTGGTTTTTTCCCTTCGGCCGTGAGTACCCGATTCTCGTTGAACATGGCCTCCAGATCGGCCGAGGTGTAGACATTCGGGTAGATTCCGTAGCCGTATTCCTCTTTGAGCCGGGCATTGAAAAGATCGAATCCCGAGCAAACCACCACGGCATCGGCTTCCAGAGAGGTGCCGTCGGTCAGTTCCACACCTTGTTTGTCGATTTTGCGTACTTCGGAATTGGTTCGCACTTCGGCTCCCGAGTCTTTCAGTCGGGCCGAAAGATCCCCGAGCACTTCGGATGCGGGGGTGAATGACGGGAAGAGCTGATGCCATCCGGTCAGTTTTCCACCGATGCGTTCCGATTTTTCGAGCAGCAACGGCTGGATGCCTCTCTCCGCCAACGACAAGGCGGTCTGCATGCCGGCGATACCTCCGCCGACGACAATCACTTTATGACTCATAATTGTATGTGCGAACTGTTATTGACCAGTGCATCGGCGGGCTGTCCGATGTATTTTCCGTTTTTGCCCAGATATTTGGCGGTCGGGTCGTAGCGGATACCCATTTTGTCGAGCAGGGGTTCTACGTTCACCTGATGCATCTGCATGCCCAGTTGCCACGGGTCGTATCCCAGCACCAGTCCGGCCATCTCCTCGTAGGTGAGAACCGGGATTCCCTGTCCGTCCTGTCCGTAGACCGTACCCTCCATTTCGGCGATGGTGTATTGCCACTTGTCGAGGAACATGGCGCATCCCGGGCAGTTGGCTACGATGAAATCGGGTTTGTAGGGGGCCATCGACTCGAATTTTTTCTGGGAATTGGCCACCGAATAGCCGCGGTTGGCCTGTACCAGGTAGTTGCGGAATCCGAATCCGCAACAGTGTCTCCGTTCGGGATAGTCGATCACATCGCCGCCCCACGACTCGATCATGCCGGCCAGCACATAGGGAAATTCCGAACCGCCGAATCCGGTTTTCGGGAATATTTTGGCGTAGTGGCAGCCGATGTGTTCCACTACCCGTAGTGGACGACCCGTTTCGACATTGATCAGTTTGTGTTGGGCCTTGCGGGCGATCTCCTCCCGGTGATGGAAGATGATGTCCGAGGTGTGGGCAATGCTTTTCGGCTTTTTGAACTCCCGTCCCGTCGCTTTATAGAGGTGTTCGCGGGCCCGTTCCTCCGTTTCGGGGAATTCGCTCCACATCTCCATGGCCTCGTTGTAGATACCGAAGGAGGTGATACACGAGGAGATGAAGTTTTCGTATCCGGCTTCGGTCATCAGGGCGAACTGGCGTGCCACGACCGTCATGATCGTGTCCAGCGGCACGATATCCGAGTGATAACCGATTCCTGTGCATGAGGTGTGGATTGCTTCCTCTTTTACATCCCGGTTCAGATCGTTGCGCATGATATTGAGGAATGCAGCCTCCGATCCGGGGAAGAAGTTTTGTCGGATACAACTGCGTACGTAAAAATAGTTGTCGTCCGCAATCTCTTTCTGATATTCTGTCCAGCTGTTTCTCATGGTGTTAGTGATGTTCCCCGTTGTTGGCGGTGTAAACACGGTTGAAATAGTCGTCGTTGGCCGATGGATATCCCATTTCGCGGGCTTTCCGTTCGGAACACTCCTCGATATGGTCGAAAAAGGCTTTGCCTCCCGTCACTTCGAAAATACTGCGTAATTCCTTCATGGATTGGTCGTCGATCCGACGCAGAGCGCCTTCTCCTTCGCGTTGATAAGCCGAGGTGAATTGTTCGTACACTTCTTGATCGTGGTCGTAGATCCACTCCCACACGGGACCCTGTTCGGGATGCATGGCCGGTTTTACCAGTTTCGGATGCACACAGTATCCGGTTGTGAGAATACTCTCGCCGATCGTACGTTTGAGGGCCAGTTGCTGCCGTCCTTTTTCGGACTCGACGAAAAAGCCCAGTTTTTGCGACAATGTGCGCAGCGACTGGATCACGTAGCCGGGAGTATTGGCTCGCGGACAGCGCGGACGGCAGGACATGCATTCGCCGCAGTACCAGATTGTATCGCTTTTGAGCAGTTTTTCGATGGCATCGTCGTCCTGGGTTTGGACGGTACTGACAATCTGACGCGGGTCGTAATCATAGAATTCGGCTGCCGGGCAGACTCCCGTGCAGACACCGCAATTCATGCAGGCCGTGAGACCTTCTCTCATCCGCACATCCTGCATCAACATATCGAAATATTTACCCATAAACAGACCCTTCGAGTGGATATAATAAATTTCGTAACAAATTTATTACCAATATTTAAGGCGAAAGGTGGCTGTTATGCCTATTTTGGGTGGGTATAAATGCGTATTTTCCGGACTATTTTTGGGGCAAAGGGCAAAGAATCTGCAGGGCTCCCTGTTCACAAGTGATTTCCAGCGGGAAAGGAGGGCCGGGTTGTCCGTCTATGTCGGTGGTTTCGGGAGTAATCGATTCGGCATACAACCGACTGCATCGAATATGAACCACTCCGGCCGGATAGGTGCTGGCCTGACGGGAACGGGATCGGGTCATGTATTGAAAAATCGTGCGAGCGGTCTCTATCGGATTGTCTCCTTTGACGATCAGTACGTCCAGTTGACCGTCATCCGGTTCCGACAGATAGGCCAGTCTGAGCTGTCCGGCTGTTTTGCCGTTGAAAACGAAAAAGATGAGCGAACTGCCGGTAAATTCTCCATGGTCGGTCGTAATGCGGATGTGCATTTTCCTAAGTTTGGAGAGTTCGCCGATTCCGCCCACGTAATAGGCCAGTTTGCCGAATGTGTTTTTTAGAACGGTGGGGGTTCGTTGCGATACATCGGTAAAAAGGCCGCAACTGAATACATTCACGAAATAGAGTCCGTTGACTTTCCCCAGGTCGATTCGGCGGATCTCTCCGTTCAAGAGTAGCCGGCAAGCCTGTCCGATGTCCGATGGGATATCGAGCATGGAGGCGAAATCATTGGCGGTTCCGGTGGGCAGTACGGCGATCGGCAGGTCTATGTGATGACTTTTGAGCAGGTTGACCACGTAGTTGACGGTTCCGTCGCCGCCGGCGATCAGCATGTGATGGTAACCGCTGTCAAGATCGGCGATAATCTCTTCGTCGGGATTCCCTTCGAACGAGAGTCGATAGGGTACGATCGAATAACCTTTGTGCTGATGGATGGCGATGATGTCGTCCAGACGTTCAGTCACCATATTCTCT
Organism: uncultured Rikenellaceae bacterium; assembly: GCA_944326945.1. Taxonomy (GTDB): domain Bacteria; phylum Bacteroidota; class Bacteroidia; order Bacteroidales; family Rikenellaceae; genus Gallalistipes. The sequence continues at coordinate 47,598 of CALVFY010000018.1, read as the reverse complement.
CCCGAAACGGGATTGTATACGAATTTAACCCGTTCCATGGCTATTCTTGGATAATATGTTGTTCGAGGGAGGGGGAAACATAGGTGGCAAAGTGACCCTCGTCGTCCGTGTAGACCAGGTAACCCATCAATTCGGGGTGGCGGTTCAGCAGTTCGATCGAACGATCCAGACCGATCACCATCATCAGTGTGCCGTAGGCATCGGCCAGTGTGGCGTTTCCGGCGATCACCGTAGCCGAAAGCAGATTGCTGATCTCGCTGTATCCGGTTTTGGGATTGATCGTGTGAACGATTTTGCGACCTTGAGAGTCTGTATGGTATTTTCTGTAATTACCCGAGGTGGCCAGTCCCAGTTCCGTCAGGTGGAGTTTTACCTGCATGTCGGTTCCGGGAGTGAAATTGCCTTCGATCGGTTTGTCGATACCCACTCTCCAGTCGGTTCCGGCGGGATTGGTGCCGCGGCAGAATATCTCACCGCCGATCTCCACCAGATATTCGGTGATTCCGTGTTTTTCCAGCATGCGCGACAGTTGGTCGGCCGAATAGCCCTGGGCGATGGAACTCAGGTCGATCTGCACGCCGGGCATACTCCGTATGAGCCGATTGTTCTCGATATGAATTTTGTCGTAGCCCACATATTGCAACAGCGAATCGATGTTCGGATCCTCTTTGACCTCTTTGCCGGTGAATCCCCACGCCTCGAAGATGGGTTTGATCGTGATGTCGTACATCCCGTCCGATTCCTGACTGATCCGCTGAGCCGTCTCCACGCAGTAGGCAATATGGGTATCCACGGAATCGGTTTCTCCCCGATTGATCCGGTTGAGCAGAGAACTGTCGTTGAACAGCGACATGGACTGGTCGATCTCCTCGAGCAGGGAATCGATGGCTTGTTGCAGGTCGGGACGTTCGCGGTTGCTTTTGATGACGATATGGTAAGTGGATCCCTGTGCGAATCCGTCGATTGTGGTCACCACGTTATTTGTGTGGTTACATCCGCTGCCGAGTAACGTGCCGGTCAGAAGGAGCAAGAGTATATTTGTAAGTCGGTTGTTTCCTTGGTGCATGGTCTTGGAGTTGAATTTGGGGGACAAAGATACGAAAACTTTATAATGTCCGACAATAGAGGATACCTGCCTCGTCGCGGACGACCTCTACCTGGGTGTCTTTGGGGATGAAGAGTCCGTTTTCGGCTGCGGCTTCGTAGTAGGAGTCTCCGATGCGTATTTTCCCTGTCGGACGTAATACGGTTGTCGCCACTCCGTGGTGGCCCACCAGATGGCGATCCGTCTCTCGGGATATATATTCCGATCCGATGCTGGAGGTGAGTACGACTCGTTCCCTCAGGCGGGAGTGCCCGGTGAGGAATCGGCGGCCCAGCCAGAGAGAGAGTATGAACGAGAGTGTGATGCTGACCAGAACCGTGGCCAGGGGTTTCAATAGGTAACCGATGGAGATCTGTCCCGAGGGAATGTATTTGAGCAGATCCGTGTCGATTGTTGCGAAGACGAGTCCCAGTATCATGGCGATGATTCCCGTGATGCCCAAAACGCCGAATCCGGGAGTGATGAAAATTTCCAATATGAGCAGTGCGATACCGGCCAGGAAGAGGATCAGTTCCCAGTGGGCGACCACTCCCTCCACGTAGAGTGGGGCGAAATAGAGCAGCGCCCCGCAGATGGCCGCTATCAGAGGAAATCCGATGCCCGGAGTTTGCAGTTCGAAATAGATGCCTCCGATCATCAGCATGATCATCACCCCTTGAAAGGCCGGATTGGTGAGAAATCCGATCAGCGTATCCAGTCCGGTGGGGTGATACTCTTTGACTTCGCATTCGTCCATTCCGGTTTGCTGGAGGACCTCTTTTACGGAAGAGGCCTTGCCTTCGCAAAACCCCCAACGGATAGCTTCCTGAGTGGTGAGTGTCAGTACTTTCGACGAGTCGATCAGCCCGGGGATCACCACTCGGGGATCGACCATCGCTTCGGCGATGTGCGGATCGCGTCTCCAGCGCCATACGGTGTCCGTTCCCCGAATTTCGGCCACTTTACCCTGGGCTTCGGCCGTGGAGCGCATCATGCTGCGCATGAAACTCTGGTATTTGTCCGCTACGGCGTTTCCCTGTTGGTCCACCACCGTGGCAGCACCCATGCTTGCTCCCTCGCGCATATAGATCGAGTCGGCGGCCAGGGCAATCAATGCTCCGGCACTTGCGGCCTGATTGTTGATGAAGACATAAACAGGGACAGGGCAGTTCAGAATACGGGTACGGATCGTGTCGGCCGCGTCCATCAGCCCTCCGTAGGTGTTCAGATCGATCACCACCAGTTGTGCACCCCATGACTCGGCCTCTTTCAGACATTTGTCGGTCAGACGCACGGCTGCGGGCATAATCTGTTCGTGGATCGGGAAAACATATACCTTCCGACCCGGTGTTTTGTGCAAGGGGAGTGAGTCGGCAGCATCTGTTGCCGGAGAGGATTGGGAGAAGGCGTTTCCGACGCAGAAAAACAGAAGAAATATCAGAGAAATGAATATGCGCATGAGTGTGCCTTGAAAATGAAACATCGACAAAGATAAAAAAATTGATAATAAATTGGTTGGTTATCAAAAATAATGTACCTTTGCACCACGCTTTGGTGGCATTCGGTAAGGCGAATCCATCGTAAAGTGTGTTAAAATAATTTTATATGGGCTATTTAACAGCAGAGAAAAAGCAGGAGCTTTTCGGTCAGTACGGAACGTCTAAAACCGATACGGGTTCTCCCGAGAGCCAGATCGCGTTGTTTTCCTACCGTATCAACCACCTTACAGAACATTTGAAATCGAACAAACATGACTTCGGCACACAGCGTGCATTGTTGCGCCTGGTGGGTAAACGCCGCCAGTTGCTGGAGTATCTGAAGAAGGTGGATATTGAGCGGTATCGTGCCATCATCAAGGCATTGAACCTAAGAAAATAGGCTTCCCTGCAGAGAGAAGAGGAATAAAGGCAATTTGTATAAATTGCCTTTATTCTCTTAAAAAAGAGACATTCAAGAGGAAAATATAATAGTTATGATGTACAATGCAACACAAAAGGTGATCAGTCTGAGCGGAGGTCGCGAGATTGTCATCGAAACGGGCAAACTTGCCAAACAGGCCGATGGTTCGGTTGTGGTCAAACAGGGCGATACGATGCTTCTGGCCACGGTAGTTGCCGCCAAAGACGCCAAACCCGATTGCGACTTCATGCCGCTTCAGGTAGATTATAAAGAGAAATATGCCGCCTGTGGCCGCTATCCCGGAGGATTCCTCAAACGTGAGGCTCGTCCCAATGATAGTGAAATTTTGGTAGCCCGTCTCATCGACCGTGCCCTGCGCCCCCTTTTCCCGGCCGATTACCATGCCGAAGTATATGTGACCGTCAATCTGATTTCGGCCGACAAGGATATTCAGCCCGATGCGTTGGCCGGTCTGGCCGCTTCGGCTGCATTGGCCGTATCGGATATCCCCTTCGGCGGTCCCATTTCGGAAGTTCGTGTGGCACGTATCGACGGTGAGTTCATGATCAACCCCACCTTCTCGCAGATGGAGCATGTGGATTTGGATCTGATCGTGGCCGGCACGTTGGATAACATCATGATGGTCGAGGGCGAAATGAAGGAGGTTTCGGAAGAGGTGATGCTCGAAGCCATCAAGTTCGCTCACGAAGAGATCAAAAAACAGTGTGCCGCCCAGGTGGAATTGAGCAAAGAACTGGGTAAGGATGTGAAGCGCACCTATTGTCATGAGGTCAATGACGAGGAGCTTCGTCAGTTGGTGATTAAGGAGACCTATGACAAGGCTTATGCCATCGCCCGCAATGCCAGTTCGAAACATGAGCGGATGGATGCTTTCGATGCTCTGGAAGCTGAATTCGCCTTGCGTTATACCGAGGAGGAACTGGTCGAGAAACTGCCCTTGATCAAGAAATATTTCCACGACGACGTACTCAAGAAAGCCATGCGCAACATGATTCTTGACGAGGGTATCCGTCTGGACGGCCGTAAGACCGACGAGATCCGTCCTATCTGGTGCGAGGTGGGTTACTTGCCCGCCGCTCACGGTTCGGCCATCTTCACTCGTGGTGAAACCCAGTCGTTGACGACTGTAACGTTGGGTACGAAACTCGACGAAAAACAGATCGACGAGGTGTTGGTTCAGGGTAGCGAACAGTTTGTGTTGCATTATAACTTCCCTCCTTTCTCTACGGGTGAGGCCAAGGCTTCTCGGGGGCTTTCTCGCCGCGAGATCGGCCACGGAAACCTGGCATGGCGTGCATTGAAACCGATGGTGCCGGTAGGTGAGGAGAATCCTTATGCCGTTCGTGTGGTATCGGATATTCTGGAGTCGAACGGTTCGTCGTCAATGGCAACGGTTTGTGCCGGTACACTGGCCCTGATGGATTCCGGTCTGAAGATGAAAAAACCCGTTTCGGGTATCGCCATGGGATTGATTTCCGATTCCGAGACAGGTAAGTATGCCATTTTGTCCGATATTTTGGGTGACGAGGATCATTTGGGTGACATGGACTTCAAGGTGGCTGGTACACGTGACGGAATTACCGCTACTCAGATGGATATCAAAGTGGACGGACTTTCGTATGAAGTGCTTGCCAAGGCTCTCGAGCAGGCTAAACGGGGTCGTATGCACATCATGGATAAGATTACCGAAACGATTGCCGAGCCTCGTGCAGACTTCCGTCCGTTCGTGCCTCGTATCGTTCAGATGGTAATTCCCAGTGAGTTCATTGGAGCCGTGATCGGCCCGGGAGGAAAAGTGATTCAGGAAATTCAGAAAGCTACGGGTACGACTATCACCATCACCGAAGCCGACAACAAAGGATATGTGGATATCTTCAGCCAGGATAAGGAGGGTCTGGATGCCGCTTATGCCCGTATTAAGGGTATCGTTGCAATTCCTGAAGTGGGCGAAATATATAAAGGTAAGATCAAATCGATTGTGTCGTTTGGCGCATTCGTGGAGATTCTGCCCGGAAAGGATGCGCTGTTGCATATTTCGGAGATCGATCACAAACGTTTCGAAACCATGGAGCAGACCGGTCTGAAAGAGGGTCAGGAGATCGAAGTGAAGCTGATCGGGATCGACCCCAAGACCAATAAGCTGAAATTGTCTCGAAAAGTTCTGATCCCTAAGCCTCAGAAAGCGTAGTGGCATAAAATTTGACACGTTAATATATGATAGGTAATGTCTGCCGGTGTGTCAGATTTTTTTTACAAAAGTTGTACATTATCTGAAATATATTGTTATTTTTGTAACTACCGTATCCTTAACTGTAAGAGACAGTGAATAAATAAAAATAATTAACTTATCTTAACGCATTGATTATGAAAAGATTGGTAAAAGTGAGTCTGATTCTTTCTTGTATGGCGTTGGTGCTTTCGAGCTGCAACTGCTACAAGAAGATGTTGAAAAAGGTCGATACGGTTCAGACTTCTTGCACACCTGCTGTGCTGAGTTTGAAAGGTTCGACCGTTACGGCTGATATCAAGGTGACTTTCCCTCCGAAATATTTCGACGAAGTTGCCGTGTTGAAAGTAACGCCTGTATTGGTGTTCGAAGGTGGTGAAATAGCCGGAACACCTAAGTTCGTACAGGGTGAGAATGTGAAAGATAACTACACTGTCATTCCTTGGAAGACCGGAGGTTCCTATACCCAAACCGTGACCTTCCCCTATGATGCGAAAGCACGTCTGTCGACGCTCGAACTGCGCATGGAGAGCAAATGCTCCAACAAGTGCGGCAAGAAGTATCGTGAATTCATGCCGTTTGCCGCTATGCCGGTTGCTCAGGGTATCAGCACTGTACAGAATGATGCCAACCAGACCCGCTATATGGCCATGATGTCCGACAACTTCAAGAAAGTGATTACGGTTTCGCAGGATGCCGATATCCTCTATCAGATCAATCGTGCCAATGTGCGCAAAGACCAGTTGACCACCGAGCAAGTGAAGATGTTGAACGATTTCGTGAAAGAAAACTCCAACAAGGAGAAAGTAACGTTGGGTAGCATTGCAGCCAAAGGTTATGCTTCTCCTGACGGTCCGGTTGAGTTCAACGACGAGTTGTCCAAAAAACGTAGCGAAAGCGGTCAGGAAGCTTATAGCAAGCAACTGGGTATAGATGTTAAATATGACATCGCTGCTTACGGTGAAGACTGGGATGGTTTCAAAGAATTGGTTGAAAAATCTGACATCAAAGACAAAGAGCTGATTCTTCAGGTTCTCCAGATGTATAGCTCGCCTGTAAAACGCGACGAGGAGATCAAGAATATGTCTTCTGTATTCAAAGTGCTGGCCGAGGAAATTCTGCCACAGTTACGTCGTACGAAAATGGTGGCTACCGCCGACATTCAATCGAAAACCGATGCTGAATTGAAAGAGGCCGTTGATAAGGATCTCAATTCGCTGGATGTGGAAGAGATGATGTATGCCGCTACGCTGTACAAGAAAAATTCGGAAAAGGCCAAGATCTACAAGGCTGCCGCTACGAAGTACAATGATGCACGTGCTTACAACAACTTGGGTGTTGCCTTGGCAAAACAGGGTAAACTTGATGAGGCTAAAAAGGCATTGGATCAGGCTGCCAAATTGCAGTCGGCTCCCGAAATCAGCAATAACCTGGGTGTAGTTGCACTGGCACAAGGCAATGTTGCTGAGGCTAAGAAATATCTCTCGTCGCTCAATACGAAAGATGCAAAACGCAACATGGCATTGGTTGCTTTGGCAGAAGGAAACTACTCTGAGGCAACGAAAGGTCTGAGCGGATACAATCTGGCTGTTGCTGAAGTAGCTAATGGCAATTTGGCAAAAGCTAAAACGGCTCTGGCTAAAGAGAAGAGTGCTGATGCGGATTATCTGCGCGCTGTGATCGCTATGCGTGAGGGCGATTCGAAAGCTGCTATCGCTAATCTGAAGAGTGCATTCTCGAAAGATAAGAGCTTGAAAGAAAAAGCAAAAACCGACGTGGAATTTGCAAAGTTGTTCGGAACTCAAGAGTTCGTGGCTTTGTAGTCTCTTCGAGAAGATAATGAGGATGAGCGGCCCGAAAGGTCGCTCATCTTTTTTTATGTGAAAGATGTCTCAACTTTGCGAATTATTCGTACCTTGTAACTGCAACTGTTTTTTAGGGGTGAGTGAAGATTGGCGAGCGAGTTGCGTTTATGGATTGTAAAATCTTTTGATATATGGAATATACCAATCAACTTAACCAGTATGACTTGACAGCTACGTCCGAAGCTGTTGAACAAGTGCTTGTGCGTGCACGAGAAGCGGCTGCTCACAACGAGACTGCCGATGTCTACAAATTATGTTATAGTTGTATCGACCTGACTTCGCTCAATAGTACCGATTCGGATGCGAAGATCGGTGCCTGGGTTCGTAAGGCGATGGAATTCGACCAGCATTTCAAAGGGATTCCCAATGTGGCGTCGATATGTGTTTATCCCAATTTCGTGGAGGTGGTCGGATTGGCTGTCGGAGAGGGTAATATGGCCATTACCAGTGTCTCTGGAGGATTCCCCTCATCTCAGACCTATCTGGAGGTGAAGATGCTCGAGACAGCCATGGCCGTAGAGAATGGGGCCGATGAGATAGATATTGTGATCAGTATCGGGGAGTTGCTTGGCGGAGAATATGATCGTATGGCCAATGAGGTAGAGATGCTTAAAAGCGAAGTGGGACCGGATACGGTGTTGAAGGTGATTCTGGAGACCGGAGAGTTGAAGACTCCTGAATTGATTCGGAAGGCATCGCTGTTGTCAATGATCGCCGGGGCCGATTTCATTAAGACATCAACCGGAAAGGTGGCTGTATCGGCAACACCGGAAGCGGCTGTGGTGATGTGCGAAGCAATTCGCGATTATTATGCGAAGACGGGACGCAAGGTGGGATTCAAGGCTGCCGGTGGAGTGCGTACGGCTTCCGAAGCTGTGCTTTATTATACGATTGTGGAGATGATCCTGGGAAAAGAGTGGCTTAATCCCTCGCTTTTCCGTATTGGAGCCAGTTCGTTAGCTAATGATTTGCTGGGAGCAATCGAAGGAAAACCGGTCAAATATTTTTAGGAATATAAGGATCCGATCCGGTGTCGCACAATAAAAAACTCCGCTGTCTGCGGAGTTTTTTATTGTGCGGGAAGGTTGTTTATAGCCATTTCTTCCATTTGAAATAGATGTAGGTAAGACAAGATACCAGGACCATCAGTCCCAGTGCGAAGACATAGCCGTATTCCCATTCGGTTTCGGGCATATGTTTGAAATTCATACCGTAGAGGCTGGCGATCATGGTGGGAGGCATGAAGAATAGTGCTGCTACGGTGAAGATTTTGGTTACATTGCTTTGCTCGATGTTGATCAAACCCAATGCCGTGTCTTGCATGTAGTCGAGTCGGTCGGAACTGAAGTCTGCGTGGTTGATGAGTGAATTAACGTCTTTGATCATCAGCGAGAGTTTGGGGTAGATGTCATTCGGGAATCGTTCACTACGCAAAATTCCAGAAAGTACCCTTTGCCGGTCGAAAATATTCTCTCGGATCAACATCGTATTCTCTTGCAGATGATTGATCTGTTTCATGATCTCTTTGTCTACGTGTTCATTCATACTGATATCCTTGCTCAGGACGGCGATCTGTCGCGCCAACGACTCCACAAGGTCGGCATCGAAGTCGATTCTTACCTCGAGGATCGAGATCAGCAGGTGGTATCCGGTGGGATAGCTGCGATAGTTCATTTGCAGACGCTTGGCCGCTTCGCTGAATGTACGGAATTCCGAATTCCGTACGGAAATCAATACTCCTTCAGAAATGATGAACGATACGGGTTCGATGGTGAAACTTTCTTCCGTTGGCAGAAAGAAGTTGGAGTTGGAGATAATGGCGTTTTCCGTTTCGAAATATTTTGAAGTACTTTCGATCTCTTCGACCTGTTGGCGGGTCTGGAGATTGATTTCCATAAAATTCTCTACGGCCTTCTGTTCCTTGATCGACGGAGATAGCATGTCGATCCAGAGAATGTCGTCGTAACCCAGATCATCGAAAAGTTTGATGTCTGCATTGCGTACGATCTTGTTGTATTGTTTCAGGTAGATGGTAATCATAATCTCTCTTTTTACGCGTTCATAACCCGGTTTCTCGAACGGAGGGATAGTTCCCTCGCGGATCTTCAGCCGGGATTGACGCGCGGAGACCACTTCATACCCTTGTGCCAGCGTCGCCGGAGGGCACGTTGTTTTTGTTTGGGGAAAAGGGAGGCGGACGAAACGTGAAGGGAAAACGCATCTATGGCGCACGGATTATCCGCGCGCAGGACGATGCCTGTCAACCAGACGGCATCTGCATAAGCAACCGTCGTTATTCTGCGCCCCACCATCGTCCATATAGAGTCGAAATTTCGTTTGACAATCAGGGGAATGATGCTCGGATTTCGTGTAAGAAAAGTGTTGCGATGCACGGAATCTCCCCTCTTTAAGCGCTACGAAGGTACGAAAAAATGTCGAATATGGTACTCTTCTCGAGCAATTTCCATGCAAACGGAGGGTATTTGATTATTTTTTTTGTTTTCCCTTGGGATGTTCTGCTTCCATTCTGGCAGCCGTATCGAGCATGTTTTTCTTTTCGAGATTTTCGATCAGGGCTTCGGTCAGATCGATTCCCGATTGAGAGGCCAGGTGTAGCAATACCCATAATACGTCTCCTAATTCATTGGCCATGTCTGCCTTCAATGCTTCTTGATTTTGTGACGGGTCGCCATGTCTGCGGGCGATCACGCGAGCCAATTCGCCCACCTCTTCCGTCAATACGGCCATATTGGTCAATTCGCTTCTGTATCGTGAGGGATGCTTGCCGACCCATGCTTCGATCAACTCTTGTGCCTCTTTGATCGTCATCGTATAGCTGTTTTAGGGAGTTAATATTCTTTGTTTTTCGAATCCATCCAGATGGTTACCGGACCGTCGTTCACCAACTCCACCTGCATGTTGGCTCCGAATACACCGGCTGCCGGTTTGCGACCGGTTTCCTGTTCCAGTGCCGTGAGAAATGCTTCGTATAGTGGGCGGGCAATAGGTTCTCCTGCGGCCCTGATGTAGGAGGGGCGATTCCCTTTGCGTGTGGAGGCGTGCAGGGTGAACTGACTGACGGCCAATATCTCGCCGCCGATTTGCCTTAGGTCGAGATTCATTACTCCTGCCTCGTCGTCGAAAATGCGCAATCGGGCTGTTTTGCCTGCAAGGTAATCGACATCGGTTTGGGTGTCTGATTCCTCGATGCCGACCAGAATGAGCAATCCCTTTCCAATGGAGGAGTGGAGTTTGCCGTCGATGGAGACCGAGGCTCGTGTAACCCGTTGGATCAATATTCTCATGATGCCAAATTTCTGTTTTGGTGACGAAATTAACATAAAAAAACGGAGTCGGGAAATTCCGACTCCGTTTTTTTATCGGTATTACCGGACTATTTGCGGATAGCCGCCACTCCGGGCAGTTCTTTGCCTTCCATGTATTCGAGCAGGGCACCTCCACCGGTCGATACATAGCTTACCTTGTCGGCCAGACCGAACTTGTTGATACAAGCCACCGAGTCACCTCCTCCGATCAGAGAGTAGGCGCCCTGGGCGGTTGCGTCGGCAATGGCTACGGCTACGGCCTTCGAACCCTGTGCGAATTTGTCTATTTCGAATACACCTACCGGACCGTTCCACAGGATCGTCTTGCAGCCCAGAATGTGCTCGCGGAAACTCTCTTTGGCTTTGGGACCGATATCCAGACCTTCCCATCCGTCGGGAATGTCGTTCGAGGGGCATACCTGTGTATTGGCATCCTCGCTGAAGGCGTCGGCGCAAAGTGCATCTTCAGCCATCACGATCTTGATGCCTTTCTCTTTGGCCTTGGCCAGAATCGACAAGGCTACGGGGAATTGATCGGGCTCGCAGATCGAACCGCCGATCTTGCCACCTTGAGCAGCCATGAAGGTGTAGGTCATGCCACCGCCGATGATCAGACTGTCGACCTTTTCCATCAACTTCTCGATGATGGTGATCTTCGACGACACTTTCGAACCACCGATGATGGCTACGAACGGGCGTGCAGGCGACTCCATTACTTGGTCGATGGCCTTCAATTCGCCGTTCATCACGTAACCGAACATCTTGTCGTTGGGGAAGTAGTCGGCGATCAGAGCCGTCGATGCATGGGCGCGGTGGGCCGTTCCGAATGCATCGTTGATATATGCGTCGGCGTAGGAAGCCAGTTTTTTGACAAACTCTTTCTGGCTGGCTTTTACCTCTTTTTTGGCGGCAGCCTTCTCTTCGTCGGTGGCATCGTCGGCCAGACCCCGGGGTTTACCCTCCTCTTCGGCATAGAAACGGAGGTTTTCGAGCAGCATCACCTCGCCGGGTTTCAGGTTTTTGGCCATTTCGGCAGCCTTTTCGCCCATGCAGTCGCCGGCGAACTGAACCTTTACACCGAGGCGTTTCTCTACGGCCGACACGATGTGCGACAGAGAGAATTTATCGTCGTTGTTCTTTTTGGGACGTCCCAGGTGAGACATCAGGATTACCGATCCGCCCTTTTCGAGCACTTTCTTGATGGTGGGAATGGCGGCCCGGATACGGGTGTCGTCCGTCACTTCGAACTTTTCGTTCAGGGGCACGTTGAAATCCACGCGGATAATGGCGCGTTTGCCCGTGAAATCATAACTGTCAATCGATTGCATAGCTTACGGTTTTATGTTTGTCAAACGTTTTTAAGTTTCTTTAAAAAATCGCCTTTTGCGCCCAAAGTTACACAATTCGTCAATAATTTTTGCAATATCGTAGGGTTTTTTCCTGGAAAAAAGTAACTTTGCTAACACATTGTAACATTAACGAAGTTTTAAGTTAAAAATTCGGAGTTATGTACGGCGAAATCAAAACATTTTTGGAACAGGAACTCGCTTCCATTCGTGAAGCGGGACTGTATAAGGAGGAGCGGATCATTGAATCGCCTCAGCGGGCCGAAATCGAAGTGGGTGGAAAAAAAGTACTCAATTTCTGCGCCAATAATTATCTGGGTCTGTCGGATCATCCGCGGTTGGCAGAGGCTGCCAAGAAGATGATGGATGTTCGCGGCTACGGTATGTCTTCGGTTCGTTTTATCTGCGGTACACAGGATATTCACAAGCAACTCGAAAAGGCGATTGCCGACTATTTCGGAACTGAAGATACGATTCTCTATGCCGCTTGTTTCGATGCCAATGGTGGTGTGTTTGAGCCTCTGTTGGGTGAGAACGATGCAATTATTTCCGATTCGCTCAATCATGCCTCGATTATCGACGGTGTGCGCCTGTGCAAGGCGGTGCGTTATCGTTATGCCAATGCCGATATGGAGGAGCTGGAAAATTGTCTGAAACTGGCTCAGGCCCAGCGTTTCAGGATCGTCGTTACGGACGGAGTCTTCTCGATGGACGGTAACGTGGCACCGATGGACAGGATTTGTGAACTGGCCGAAAAGTACGATGCATTGGTCATGGTGGACGAATGCCATTCGGCCGGTGTGGTGGGTGCTACCGGACGGGGCGTGACCGAGAAATTCAACGTCCGCGGTCGGGTAGACATCATTACGGGTACGCTCGGCAAGGCTTTTGGTGGTGCGATCGGCGGTTTTACGACCGGACGTAAGGAGATTATTGCCATGTTGCGTCAGCGTTCGCGGCCGTATCTGTTCTCCAACTCGCTGCCGCCTGCTGTGGTGGGTGCCGGATTGGAGGTGTTCAAAATGCTGGCCGAAAGTAATGAGCTGCATGATCGTCTGGTGGCTAATGTGGAACATTTCCGCTCGGGGATGATGGCTGCCGGATTCGATATCAAGCCTACGCAGTCGGCGATTTGTGCCGTGATGCTCTACGATGCTCCGTTGTCGCAACGGATGGCCTCGAAATTGCTGGATGAGGGTATTTATGTGACAGGATTCTATTATCCGGTGGTGCCGAAAGGGCAGGCTCGTATCCGGGTGCAGGTTTCGGCCGGTCACACCATCGAACAACTCGACCGTTGCATCGCCGCCTTTACCAAGGTGGGACGTGAACTGGGTGTGTTGAAATAAGTTGCTTACTGTAAACCATATTATTATGCCGAAAGTTAACATCGACGCTATTGACCGTAAGATACTTCAGTATTTGATAAAAAATGCTCGGATGCCTTTCCTGGAGATCGCGCGCGAATGCGGTATTTCGGGAGCGGCGATTCATCAACGGGTTAAGAAATTGGATGACCAGGGAGTGATCCTCGGTTCGCGACTGGAGGTCGATCCTAAAACGTTGGGATTCGATGTCTGTGCCATTATCGGGATCCGGGTTTCCGATCCGAGCATGAATCTCGATACGGTGGAAGCTCTGCGTCAGGTCCCGGAGATTGTGGAGTGTCATTTCATTACGGGACAGTACAATATTCTCATCAAACTCTACTGTGTGGATAATGAGCATTTGATGCACACGATATTCGATCATGTGCTCAAGATTCCGGGCATTTCCAATACGGAGACCTTTATTTCGTTGAACGAGGCATTCTCCCGTCAGGTGAATGTCGATAATGTGATCCTCGAATAGGGATGAGTGTGATTCGGTTGACCAAGGAGTTCTCGTTTGAGATGGCTCATGCGCTGGAGGGTTACGACGGTGCATGCAGTCAGATACATGGTCATTCGTACAAGCTGTTCGTGACGGTGGCCGGAGAACCTTTGGAGGATCCTTCCCATCCGAAATTCGGTATGGTGATGGATTTCGGGATGCTCAAGGCATTGGTGAATCGATTAATCGTTTCGCGATACGACCATGCCCTGGTGATCCGTGATACGGAGTCGAACCGTCCTTTGGTGGAGGCTCTTCGGTCGCGCTTCGATCGGATCGAAGTGGTGGATTATCAACCTACGTGCGAAAATATGGTGGCCCGTTTTGCGGCGGCCATTTCGGCCGAATTGCCGGAAGGGGTTTCGTTGCGGGCCGTGAAGATGCACGAAACGGCGACTTCCTATGCCGAGTGGTTGAGTTGCGACAATCCGTGACGGAGAATGTGCCGATGGGGGGATGGCCGTTTCCTATGGAGAGGATAGAGAGATGGTTTTTCATGTGAGGGTGGTGTAAAGGGAGCCATTGCGCGAAATCTTTTGTTATCTTTGCAGGGATGTCTTTTTAGTGAGGCATCCCTGTTTTGCATTTGTCCGATAACCTTTTCCGACATGAACGACGATTCCAAAAGACTGTTTCTGATTGATGCCTATGCATTGATTTTCCGTAGTTATTACGCCTTCATTGGTCGTCCGATGCGTAACCGGGAGGGATTGAATACCTCGGCCATATTCGGATTTACCAAATTTCTTCGGGATATCATCAAACGCGAACATCCTCATTATTTAGGAGTGGCGTTCGATCCTCCCGGAGGTAATTTCCGGCACGATCTCTATCCCGAATACAAGGCCAATCGTTCGGCTACGCCGGAAGATATTATCGCCTCGGTGCCCTATATCAAGGAGATCGTGCAGGCATTGCGTATACCGATTCTTGAGGTGGCGGGATACGAAGCCGACGACGTGATCGGTACGCTTTCAGGGAAGGCTTCGGCCGCAGGCTATACGGTCTATATGGTGACTCCGGATAAAGATTACGGACAGTTGGTGCGTCCCACGGTTTACATCTATAAACAGGGGAAAGGTGGCGAAGGGGTCGAAATTATCGGTTGCGATCAGATTCGGGAGCACTATGGGGTGGATGATCCCCGTTTGATTATCGACATTTTGGCTCTGTGGGGCGATGCCTCCGACAATATTCCCGGAGTGCCGGGCATCGGAGAGAAAGGGGCCGTGAAACTTGTCTCTCGGTTCGGGACCGTAGAGGAGATTCTGGCCCATGCCGATGAAATAGGGGGTCGCCAGCGGGAAAATCTGTTGGCTACGGCCGAACAGTTGGCTCTTTCCAAAAGATTGGCTACGATCGAGATGGATGTTCCGATCGATTTTAATCCCGAAGCCTTGGTAATGGAGGATCCCGACTGTGATCGATTGAAAGAGGTGTTCCGGCAACTGGGATTCAATATGTTTATTCGGGAAGTGGAGGCCGGTCTTTTTATTCCGGCGTGCTCTGCATCCAGTATGGAGGAGGGCAGTTCGGGGAATCTTTCCGAGGGAGCGGTTGCAGAGCTGAAAGCAGCGGCTCCGGCTCCGACAACAGGCAGCCGTAAGGTTGCCAGGGCGGCCCAGACATCACTTTCCGGTCAGGGAGATCTGTTTGCCGGAGCCGGAGATGAGGTCTCGGAAGCGGTTGCCGCGGAAAATCCACAGGGCGATTTGTTTGCCGTCAGTCAGTATGCAACCGTAGCCGATACGCCTCACGACTATCGGATTATCCGCTCGGAGGAGGATCTCTCTTCGGTGGTGGCGCGGTTACGGGCCTGTGGAGAGTTCTGTTTTGATACGGAGACTACGGGATTTGATGTCTTTGGCGATCGTATAGTGGGGATGTCGTTCAGTGTCAAGGCACATGAGGCCTGGTATCTGCCATGCGGTCCGGATAATACGGCTGCCTATGCCGCGTTGCTCAAACCTCTTTTTGAGGATGAAGCCATAGCGAAGATCGGCCAAAACATCAAATTCGACATCATGGTACTCGATCGTCTCGGCATTCGGGTTCGTGGGTTCAAATACGATACCATGCTGTTGCACTATCTGCTCGATCCCGAGTCGCGACACAATATGAATTTCCTGGCACGCACTTATTTGAACTATTCGCCCGTGGAGATCGAGACGTTGATCGGTCGCGGGGCGAAGCAACTGACCATGGATCGGGTTGCCGTGGAAACGGTGGCCGAATATGCGGCCGAGGATGCCGATGTGACCTTCCAACTGAAAGAGGTGCTTTGGCCGAAGGTGGTGGAGCAGGGGTTCGAAACCCTTTACCGGCAGATCGAGGAGCCTCTGATCGATGTATTGGCCGATATTGAGCTGGCCGGAGTACGAATCGATTGTGACATTCTTTCTGATTACGGACGACGCCTGAATGAGGAGTTGAGCGGTATCGAGGAGCGTATCCGTGAACTGGCCGGCGAGCCGACTCTCAATATCAATTCGGCTCGTCAATTGGGGGAGGTCCTCTTCACGAAACTGAATATCGATCCGAAACCCAAATTGACCAAAACGAAACAATATCGTACTGACGAGGAGTATCTCCAGATGCTTTCGGACCGTCATCCCATCATTGGGTTGATTCTCGACTACCGGGGGGTGAAAAAACTGCTTTCCACCTATGTGGAGGCGTTGCCTCAGTTGGTCAATCCGAAGACAGGCCGTGTACATGCGTCGTTCAATCAGGCGGTGACGGCTACCGGTCGTCTCAGTTCGACCAACCCCAATCTTCAGAATATTCCCGTACGCGACGAGCGTGGCCGGGAGATTCGCAAGGCATTCGTGCCGGCCGATGACGACCATTTGCTTCTGTCGGCCGATTATAGTCAGGTGGAGTTGCGCCTGATGGCTCATCTGAGTGGGGATCCGGCGTTGATCGAGGCTTTCCGGCATGGAGAGGATATTCATGCGGCCACGGCTGCCCGTCTGTTCGGGGTGTCCCTTTCGGAAGTTACTTCTGAACAACGGAGAAGAGCCAAGACGGCCAATTTCGGCATTATTTACGGGATCTCTGCATTTGGTCTGGCTCAGCGGCTCAATATTCCGCGGACGGAGGCCAAGGAGATCATAGACGGTTATTTTGCCTCCTATAAAGGTGTAAAGGAGTATATGGATCGGGTGATTGCGCAGGCTCGTGAGGATGGTTACGTGAGTACGATCTTCGGGCGTAAACGTTATCTGTCCGATATCCGATCGCACAATGCCGTGGCGCGCGGACTGGCCGAACGCAACGCGATCAATGCGCCGATCCAGGGTAGTGCGGCCGATATCATGAAATTGGCCATGATTGCCGTGCATCGGGAATTCGAACGACTCGGTCTGCGTTCGAAGGTGATTCTCCAGGTACATGACGAATTGGTTATTGATATGTACAAACCCGAACGCGAAGAGGTGATTCGGATCGTGGTCGATGCCATGGAACATGCGGCTGATCTGAAAGTGTCCCTGACGGTCGATTTCGGCGAAGGAAACAATTGGTTGGAGGCGCATTGATCCGGCGGTTTTTTCGGAAACGTTGTTGCGTGAAATGCATAAAGTGAATGTCGGGCGTGAAAATCAGGAATAGAACGGCCGCTATTTTAACAAAATGTTTATCTTTGTACAAAATTAGTTTTAACCGAGATACTATGTTTGATTTGGATTTGATCGAGAAGGTCTATGGTTCGTTGGCCGGACGGGTAGACCGAGCACGAGAGGTGTTGGGACGTCCCATGACGTTGGCCGAGAAGATACTGTATGCACATCTATATGATTCGGAACAGATCGCACGGTATCGGCGGGGAGAGGATTATGTCAATTTTGCCCCGGATCGGGTGGCCATGCAGGATGCTACGGCTCAAATGGCACTGTTGCAGTTCATGAACGCCGGACGCAAGCGGACAGCCGTGCCCTCTTCGGTCCATTGCGACCATTTGATCCAGGCCGAGAACGGTGCGGCGAGCGATCTGCCTCGGGCACTCGACACCAATCGGGAGGTGTATGACTTTCTGCGTACGGTGGCCGACAAATACGGTATCGGGTTCTGGAAGCCCGGGGCGGGAATTATCCATCAGGTGGTGTTGGAGAATTATGCTTTCCCGGGCGGGATGATGGTGGGAACCGATTCCCACACGCCCAATGCGGGAGGTTTGGGCATGGTGGCCATTGGTGTGGGCGGAGCCGATGCGGTGGATGTGATGGCCGGTATGCCGTGGGAGTTGAAAATGCCCCGTTTGATCGGCGTACGGCTGACGGGAAAACTCAACGGATGGGCTGCCCCGAAGGATGTGATATTGAAATTGGCAGGTATTCTTACGGTGAAAGGGGGAACCAATGCCATTATCGAATATTTCGGTGAGGGAGCGGAGTCGCTCTCAGCTACAGGAAAGGCAACCATTTGTAACATGGGGGCTGAAGTAGGTGCCACGACATCATTGTTCCCGTATGATGAACGAATGGCGGAATATTTGAGGACTACCGGTCGGGAAGCGGTGGCTGAACTGGCCGGCGGAATGAAAGAGTATTTACGGGCCGATCCGGCGGTGGAAGCCGCCCCTGAACACTATTATGATCGGGTAATCGAGATTGATCTTTCCAAACTGGAACCCTATATTAACGGTCCCTTTACGCCCGATGCGGCTCATCCGATTTCGGAGTTTGCCGCCGTTGTGCAGGAGATGGGGTATCCGCGCCGTATGGAGGTGGGGTTGATCGGATCGTGTACCAACTCTTCCTACGAAGATCTGGGACGGGCAGCTTCGGTGGCGCGTCAGGCAGCGGAAAAGGGTGTGGAGGTGAAGGCTCAGTTCATCGTCAATCCCGGTTCGGAACAGGTGTTGTGTACGGCTCGTCGCGATGGGATTATTGCCGATTTCGAGGCGATCGGAGCGGTGGTGATGACCAATGCCTGCGGTCCCTGTATCGGACAGTGGAACCGTCGTACGGACGATCCGCAACGAGCCAATTCGATTGTTACGTCGTTCAACCGTAATTTCGCCAAACGGGCAGACGGCAATCCCAATACCCATGCATTTGTAGCTTCGCCCGAATTGGTGACGGCTCTGACGCTGGCGGGCGATCTGTGTTTCAACCCACTGACCGACTCTTTGACCAATGAGAAGGGTGAGGGTGTGCGGCTCGATCCTCCTCGGGCCGATGCGCTTCCTGCTCGGGGAATGACGGTGGATGACAACGGATATGTGGCTCCTTCCGAGGATGGAAGTGGTGTGGAGGTGACTATTCGTCCGGATTCGCAACGCTTGCAGAAGCTGAAGCCTTTCGATGCCTGGGATGGAAGTGATTTCCATAAGCTGCCGTTGCTGATCAAGGTGGCAGGAAAGTGTACGACCGATCATATCTCGATGGCCGGCAGTTGGCTTCGGTTCCGGGGCCATCTGGAGAATATCTCTGACAATCTCTTGATGGGGGCCGTGAATGCCTTTACGGGGAAAACAAATGAGGTGCTCAATCAATTGGACGGAAGTTGTGGTGCGGTGTCGGCCGTGGCCAAGGCCTATAAAAAACGCGGAATCGGTTCGGTAGTGGTGGCCGAAGAGAATTACGGCGAGGGCTCGTCCCGGGAACATGCTGCCATGGAGCCCCGATATCTTGGCGTGAAGGCTATTCTGGTGAAGTCGTTCGCCCGGATTCATGAAACGAACTTGAAGAAACAGGGAGTATTGGCCCTCACGTTTGCCAATAAGGCCGATTACGATCGGATTCGGGAGGATGACCGCATCTCCGTGCAGGGTCTCTCGGAATTTGCTCCCGGCAAGCCTTTGCGTATCGTGCTCGAACATGTCGACGGTACGGAAGAGGCTTTCATGGCCCATCACTCCTATAATGCCCTCCAGATCGAGTGGTTCAAGGCGGGTTCGGCACTCAATTACAAAGGTTAAACAATCGACAGAAACGGATGATTATGGAAAAGATTAAAGTAGCCAATCCCGTGGTGGAACTGGACGGAGACGAGATGACACGGGTGATTTGGAAATTCATCAAGGAGAAACTGATTTTACCCTATCTGGATATAGATATCAAATATTATGACTTGGGGATCGAAAACCGGGATGCCACGGACGATCAGGTGACGGTTGAGGCTGCCGAGGCGATCAGACAGTACAATGTGGGGATCAAGTGTGCTACGATCACCCCGGACGAGGCTCGGGTCCGGGAATTCGGTCTGAAGAAGATGTGGAAATCGCCCAATGGCACGATCCGCAACATTTTGGATGGAACGGTGTTCCGCGAACCGATCATCTGTCGTAATGTGCCACGGTTGGTGCCGGGGTGGACCCGTCCGATCTGTATCGGTCGTCATGCTTTCGGCGATCAGTATCGGGCGACGGATGTGGTGACCAAGGGCCGGGGGACCTTGACAATGACCTTTACGGCGGAGGACGGAACGACCCAGAGCTGGAAAGTGTATGATTTCGCAGGCGACGGAGTGGCAATGTGTATGTACAATACGGATGCCTCGATTCGTGGATTTGCCCATGCCTGTTTCAATATGGCCTTGAGCAAGGGATGGCCGCTCTATCTGAGTACGAAAAATACGATCCTCAAACGGTATGACGGTCGTTTCAAGGATATTTTCGAGGAGGTGTACCGTTCGGATTACAAGGAACGGATGGATGCACGCGGATTGACCTACGAGCATCGGCTGATCGATGATATGGTGGCATCGGCCCTGAAGTGGGAAGGCGGTTTCGTATGGGCCTGCAAGAATTACGACGGCGATGTGCAGTCGGATACCGTGGCACAAGGATTCGGTTCGCTGGGTCTGATGACTTCGGTACTGGTTACGCCGGATGGAAAAACCATGGAGGCCGAGGCTGCTCACGGTACCGTTACGCGTCACTATCGGCTGCATCAACGGGGAGAGGAGACTTCGACCAATCCGATCGCTTCGATCTTTGCCTGGACCCGGGGGCTCGCGCATCGGGCGGCACTCGACAACAACGATGCACTTCGTCGCTTCGCCGAGGCTCTCGAAACGGTTTGTGTGGAGACTGTCGAATCGGGTAAGATGACCAAAGACCTGGCGCTATTGGTGAAGGGAGGAAAGATCTCCCGTGAGGATTATCTCAATACCCAGGAGTTCCTCTCGGCACTCGATGAGGGGCTGCGTAAAAAATTGGCTGAGTCATAGAAAATGTTTTTTGCGGGACAGGTTGTGAAAATATTATAACAACTTGTTTAATTTTGCAATATTTTGTGTATATTGCGCATTGATAAATAGAGGAAGCCAAGCGAAACAATGGACATGAAGCAGGAATATATTATTTATAAACTCTCGGAGTCGATTAAGACTACGAGTCGGATTGATCCGGAACTGTTCGTTAAATACAATGTCAAGAGGGGGTTGCGTAACGAAGACCATTCGGGAGTATTGGTCGGTTTGACCAAAATCGGTGATGTGGTGGGTTACGAACGTCTGCCCGAAGGTGGACTGAAAGCCATTCCCGGTAAATTGGTCTATCGGGGAATCAATGTGGAAGACTTGGTGAAGGGATTTTATGCCGAGAACCGATTCGGTTTCGAGGAAACTGCGTTCCTGTTGCTTTCAGGCTATTTGCCCGATAAGGAGGAAGACGAAGTGTTCCGGAGTCTGATAGCCTCTTATATGCCTCTGGAACAGAAAACAAAGATGAATATTCTCGATCTGGAGGGACAGAATATTATGAATATTTTGGCGCGTTGTGTGCTGGAGATGTATATTTTCGATCCGGCTCCCGACGATACTTCGCGAGAGAATCTGATCCGTCAGTCGATCGAATTGATTGCCCGTTTCCCGACGATCATCGCCTATGCCTATAATGTGGTACGTCATAGTCGTCAGGGACGATCCCTTCATATTCGCCATCCGAAAGAAAATCTCTCCGTGGCGGAGAATTTTCTCTATATGCTCAAGGGGGAGTTTACCGATCTGGAGGCACGGGTACTCGATTTGGCTTTGGTGCTCCATGCCGAACACGGAGGCGGTAATAACTCTACCTTTACGGTACGAGTGACCAGTTCTTCGGGTACGGATACCTATTCTTCGATCGCGGCGGCTATCGGTTCGCTGAAGGGGCCTTTGCACGGAGGCGCCAACAAGGCCGTGACCGATCAGTTCTTCCATTTGAAAGAGGCGATTAAGGATTGGACGGATGTGCAGGAGATCGACGATTATCTGATGAAGATACTCCGTAAGGAGGTCTATGACAAAAAGGGGCTGATCTATGGTATCGGTCATGCTGTCTATACTATCTCCGATCCGAGAGCCCTTTTGCTCAAGGAGAAAGCTCGTGAACTGGCTGCCGAAAAGGGGCGTGAACGGGAATTCGCTTTCCTGGAGTTGCTCGAGGAGCGGGCCGTGGAGTGTTTCATGAATTTCAAGGGTAATCAGGTCAATAAACGGGTTTGCGCCAATGTGGATTTCTATTCGGGATTCGTGTACGACATGATCGGATTGCCTCAGGAGGTCTATACGCCTCTGTTTGCCATGAGCCGTATCACGGGTTGGACCGCTCACCGGATCGAAGAGCTCAATTTCGACAGTCGACGCATTATTCGTCCGGCTTATAAGAATGTGGCCGAATTGAAAAAATTCCTGCCGTTGAGCCAGCGTTGACAAGGCTGCTTTTTTATGTTTTATAATCCGGTTTCAGAAAAGGAATCGGATTTTTTTATTGAAAAACCTTCTGTGTGAAGAAATACAGAACAAATTCGTACCTTTGCAACTTCCGTAAAGGATCGAGAAAAATGTCAGATCAGAAAGATTATACGTTTCGTAGTTTCGGAATCACGGCAATGGTGATTATCCTGTTGTTGGGAGTGAGTTTTGTGCCAGGATTCCGGGTGGGAAAAACCTATATAAAGCGGGCTAATATTGTTTCCGATTTGATTCATGTTGAGGATTCTGCAGGGAAATTGATGGCTGATGCCTATTTCGATACCACATTTTTGGGGGAGAGCGTCGAAGCCACCAGCGCCGAACGTATCGATTCTGCCCGTTCATTGCCGGCAGCAACCAGTCAGGATTGGATGATTCCCGGTACAACATCCCTCGAGGGTGATTCGTCGACGAAGGCGGAGACGGTGGCCGAAACACACCCTGCGGCCGTAAGTGATACGGCCGGGGTGGTGGAGATCGAGGATTTCAGTACGGATGGGCGGCAAATGGACCATTTCTATCATGCTTTGACGGCATCTTCGGGCCGACCGGTGAGAATAGCCGTATTGGGTGATTCATTTATTGAGGGGGATATCTTTACAGTCGATCTGAGAGAACAGTTTCAGACGCTTTACGGAGGACACGGAGTGGGATTTGTGCCTTTCTCTTCGCCGATAGCCCAGTTCCGGGGGTCGGTCAAACATACTTTTTCCGGATGGACCACTTACAGTGTGGTGCAAAAAAAGTCGGCACCCGAGGAGATTCAGGATAAATTCTTTGTTTCGGGTTCAGTTTCAGTTCCCGATGAGGGGGCCGAAACGGTTTTCGAAGGGACCTCGTTCCGTAAGCATCTGCGTTTTTGCCGATCGGCTCGTCTGCTTTTCATTCAGGAGGGCCAGAGTGCGATTCATGTAACGGTCAATGACTCCATAGAACGGCTTTTCCGGCCCGAGAGCTCCCCTTTCGTGCAGCAGATCAATGTGACTGGAAAGATCTGTAAGTTACAGGTACGGATCACCGAACCGGCCGGCTTCTATGGTTATGGAGTGGTGTTCGGTGATGAAACGGGAGTGGCTTTGGACAACTATTCGATTCGGGGAAACAGCGGATTGGCCCTGTTCGGAACCAATAGCGTGATTAATACGCAGATCGGTAAGTTGCTCGGTTTCGATCTGATCGTGCTTCAATACGGACTCAATGCCATGTCTCCCGAGATGACCGATTATACGGGTTATGGGGTGCAGCTTCGTCGGATTATCGATTATGTGAAACGTTGTTATCCGGGCAGTTCGTTGCTGGTGATGGGAGTCGGCGATCGAAGTACCCGGAGAGAAGGTGAGATGGTTACCATGCCCGGTATTCCGGAGATGATCGAGGCGCAACGTAATGCGGCTCGTCGTTGTGGAGTAGCCTTTTGGGATACTTTCCGGGCCATGGGTGGCGAAGGAAGTATGCCCGGTTTTGTGGATCGGGGATGGGCTGCTAAAGATTATACTCATATCGGATTTGCCGGAGGACGTTATCTCGCCCGACGTTTGGCTGCGGCCCTGGCCAAGGGTGAATCGGTCTATCTGCTGAGAATGGAACAGGAGGAGAAGCGTCGGCAAGATTCGATTTTGCGTGCCTTGGCAGAGGATTCGTTAACGGTCGAAGGAGGTGGGTATGAGTAAGAAAGCGATACGTCGGGTATGGATGCTTTGGGCCAGTGTGATGGCGTGGGGAGGAATAAGCGGCATGAGTGCGGCAGAACCGGTGCGGCCGATCGAGATTTCAGGAGTCGAGAAAGAGTTGATCGATTCGGCTGCGTGTCGGATCGAAGACAGTCTCGGGGTATTGGAACCCTTTGTACGTAAACTCGAAAAACTGCGACAGGGTGGCCGACAGATCGTTTCGGTGTTCCATGTGGGCGATTCCCATGTGCAGGCGGGGTTTCTGACCGATACGCTTCGAAGCTATTTTCAACGCGATTTCGGAAGTGCCGGACGAGGTCTGGTGGCACCTTTGCGATTGATGGGAACCAATGAGCCGTTTGGTTACCGGATCACTTCGCCCAATCAATGGTCGGGTTACCGTTGTACGAGTGCTGCCGGGGAGTGTCTGGTGGGGGTGACGGCCATGGCATTGGCTACCGACGAACCCGATGCCCGTTTTACGATTTCGGCGCGTGACTCTTTTTCGCTGGTGAGGGCATTTCATCATCCGCAAGCTCCCCTGTTATTGGCGCCCGATTCGTTGTCCGCAGGGATTGGGTGCGGGTGTGAGGATACCGAAGAGATGACGACCGTGGTACTTGATCGTCCGGTGGCTGAGGTGACTTTATGGGCTCCGGTGCGGGATACGGCATATGCTACTCCCGTGTTTTATGGCTTTTCCCTGGAGAATGGAAGCCCGGGAGTACTCTACCATGCTTCGGGTATCAACGGTACGGCTTTCGAACACCTGAATCGCAATGGGGAACTATTGGTACGGCAGTCGACGTTACTCATGCCCGATCTGATCGTGGTGTCGTTGGGGACGAACGATTCATTCGGGCGTAATTACAATACGAAGCATGTGTATGATCAGATAGTCGCTTTTGTGCGGAGTTTGCAACGAGCCAATCCGGGAGTTCCCTTGTTGCTGACCTCGCCGATGGAGTTTTATAAGAGACAATACTCGAAGGGGCGTTATGTGAGGGTGGTTAATCCGAATGGAGCACGTACGGCCGCTTTGATTCAGTGTGCTGCGGCCGAGTGCGGAACGGCTTTCTGGGATTTCTATCGGGCGGCCGGCGGAAACGGAGCCAACGGCCGATGGAAGAAGGCGGGTTTGGTGAGAGCCGATCGGATTCATCTCT
Organism: uncultured Rikenellaceae bacterium; assembly: GCA_944326945.1. Taxonomy (GTDB): domain Bacteria; phylum Bacteroidota; class Bacteroidia; order Bacteroidales; family Rikenellaceae; genus Gallalistipes. The sequence continues at coordinate 22,440 of CALVFY010000018.1, read as the reverse complement.
CCGAGGAGGGCTACACGCTGCAGGCCCGGATGCTTTATAACGCTTTTGTTGATTACTATAATCGTATCGTTCAATGACATGGGAGTGGGCTGACATAGGGGAATCGCTCGTGCGGATTCTGAGTTACGATCCGAAAGCTCCGCTGATCTTCAGCAGCGGACTGTTTTTGTTTCTGTTTGCCGGATTCTCGTTTTTTTATGGATTCATGCGCCGGACCGTGATGTTGCGTATGATCTACGTTATTCTGTTCTCGCTGTATTTTTACTATAAGACCAGTGGCATCTATTTTCTGTTGCTTGTATTTACCGCCACTTCGGACTATCTGATAGGGTTGATTCTGGGACGGACTTCGAAGCCTGCCGCCCGCCGGTGGCTCGTGGTTTTGAGCATCTGTATCAATCTGGGGATGTTGGTCTATTTCAAGTACACGGATTTCTTTATCCAGATTGCCAATGATTTGGCCAGAGAGGACTGGCTCGACTTTCAGCACATTTTTTTACCGGTCGGGATCTCGTTTTTCGTCTTTCAGTCGATGAGTTATACGATCGATATCTATCGTCGGAAGATCGAACCGTTGCGTTGTTGGGTGGACTATCTCTTCTATCTCTCCTTTTTCCCTCAATTGGTGGCCGGACCTATTGTTCGGGCTCGCGATTTCATTCCGCAGATACGGCAGAATCCTCTGGTGGTGACCCGACAGATGTTCGGTACGGGAGTCTTTCTGATTATTTCTGGACTCTTCAAAAAGGCGGTGATCTCCGATTTCATCAGCCTCAACTTCGTGGATCGTGTCTTCGACGATCCTCTGTTGTACAGCGGGTTCGAAAATCTGCTCGGGGTCTATGGCTATGCCCTGCAGATTTATTGTGATTTCTCCGGATATTCGGATATGGCGATCGGAATCGCTCTGTTGTTGGGTTTCCACTTCAATAAGAACTTCGATTCGCCCTATAAATCGGCTACTATCACCGAATTTTGGCGGCGGTGGCATATTTCGCTTTCGAGTTGGCTGAAGGATTATCTCTATATTTCGCTCGGCGGTAACCGGAAAGGGCGTTGGCGTACTTATCTCAACCTGATGATTACCATGTTATTGGGAGGGTTGTGGCATGGTGCTGCCATACGTTTCGTGTTGTGGGGGGCGTTGCATGGAGGGGCTCTTGCGGTGCATAAGTTCGCCATCGAAAGGTTCGGATTCAAGCCTTTGGGAAGTCAGATGAGTCCCTGGAGACGGATATTGGGAATACTTATTACCTTCCATGTGGTTTGTCTGGGGTGGATCCTCTTCCGGGCGAAGGATATGCAGACCGGTATCCAAATGTTGAGCCAGATATTCAACCAGTTTACTCCGGAACTTATCCCCCAGGTATTGGCGGGCTACACGGGTGTCATTGCTCTGATGGCGATAGGCTATTTGCTCCATTTCCTGCCAGATCGTTGGGAGTGTGCTGCTCAACATAAGGTCGTACAATGGCCGATGTTGGTTCAGGCTCTCCTGATTGCCGTCTTGATTTGGGGAGTAATGCAGATTAAATCTTCCGATATACAACCTTTTATATACTTTCAGTTCTAAAGAAGCCGTTATCTATATATGTTGAATGAATTGTTACATCTGGATCAGGAGTTGTTCCTGGCGCTGAATTTCGACGGAGGTCTCTTTGCCGATCGTCTGTTTTGGCTGGCGTCGGGTAAACTGACATGGGTGCCTCTTTATTTATTGATCATTTGTCTCTTGTGGCGTCGCTATGGATGGAAACAAACCCTATTGGCTGTGGTTTTCATGGCATTGAGTGTGGTTTGTGTCGATCAGATTGCGAATTTCTTCAAAACCTTTACTCCTAAGTTTCGTCCTACACATACCGAAGCGATCGCTGAACTGGTCCATACTGTCAACGGCTATCGTGGAGGTCTTTATGGCACTGTTTCGGCCCATGCAGCAACTCTCTTTTCGATTGCCGTATTTTCTTTGGCCCTGATACGTTCACGCGTTTATACGATCTGTATTTTGCTGTGGGCACTGTTTGTCTCCTACAGTCGGATCTATTTGGGTGTCCATTTTCCGATGGATATTATTTTGGGGATGATTTTGGGTGTATTGATGGCTGTTATTGCATTGAAATTGTATCGTAAGACTATAAATTATCTGGAACGATGATGACTTATGAACGTGCCATGCGGAATGGTCGCTGGCTGAGCCGACGTAAAAAATGGTTTCCCATATTGTTTGCCTTGTCGATTGTGGTGGCATTGCTCCTAACGACGCCTTTCTCGATTATCTATGGGAGTTTGTTTTGGGCTCTTTTTTCGTTGCTGTTGACTTTGTGTGGATTTGCCGTAAGAGTGGCTGCCAGGAGAATTGAATCGCCTTCGTGGGAAGATAAAATAGCTTCCAAGGGTATTTATTCGGTGGTGCGTTTCCCGGATTACCTGGCCAATATTTTGATCGTTTTGGGTTTGACCCTTTATTCGGGAGTGGGGTGGTATATCGTTTTGGTTATTCTTTTGTGTTGGTTTTTTGCTGAGAGGATTATATTGGCTGAAGAAAATTCTTTGGTCAATCGTCTTGGAGATGATTTTGTACAGTGGGCCCGTCAAACCAATGCTGTTTTCCCGCGTCTATTGAGTTGGGAGGCTCCGACTTGTCGTAAAGCTCTGTTGCCTCGGATTTTTTCTCAGTCCTGGGTGCTGCTGGCTATTGCAGCCGGATTTTGTCTGGTCGATCTCATTAAAAACTTGCAAGTGGAGTTTTCATTTCGGATCGGCTTGGGATGGATTATATTTTTGGGTTTGTCGCTGGTTTTGGAACTTATGAATCGTGTCGTTAAACGATAAGACATTTTGTGTTTTGTCGTGTCCTTGTTTTTGTTAGGTGCTAAATTTATCAAGCTATAAAGTCTTTTTCTCCTCCTTAACAGTGCTGGGGACATGAAAGGCGGGAAGTGGTTGGATTTCCTGGATTTTAGAGACAAATAAAAAACGGAATCTGTTAAGGATTCCGTTTTTTATTGAGGTTATATACCGATTAGTAACCCAAAGTTTTTTGAGCAGTATAGCTCACTTTCAAGGCGTTTGCGCGTCGTAACTCTTGTTTTACGTCGGTAATGATACCCATTCGAGTCATGAAGTCGGCTTTGATTGCCACGGTCATTTGAAGACGGTCGTTTTCACTCAGTTTATCCCGCTCCGATGCTACGAATTCCAGAATGTCCTGAGTTGATTTGTAACTGTCATTGAGCTGGATACGCGGAGCCGTACCGAACTTCGCTTGAAGCGATGGGATAGGTTGTCCGATGAAAATGTAACTTGCCAGAGATTTTTTCTCCAGTTTCTGCACCTCGGTAGCTTCCGGAAGAGTGAATTTCACGAGGATGTCTTGTTCACGCATCGTGGTCGACACCATGAAGAAGAACAGGATCATGAAGATAACGTCCGGTAGTGATGCTGTGGATATTGCGGGAGTAGTTTTATCTCCCTTTTTCTTCATTACTGCCATCGCTATTTCCCTCCTTCGATATTACGCGGTTCAGCTTCCGAAATCTTCAACGGTACTGCTTTCTGTACGGCTTTACGCTGGTCTTCCTCCAAGTCGAGGAATTTCTTTCCTCCGAAGTATTGGGAGGCAACCATATCTCGAATTTCGTTGAAAGCCCGTGTCAGTTCGTTCTGAACCATTATGTAACGATTGTAGCTGGTACCACGGTCATTTTGCAGAGAAACCACACCTTTGCTGACGGGGAAGTTCCCGATCAGGTCGATTTTGGTCATCTCTTTCTCAGGCAAGTTGGGGTCGTCGGTCTGATTGAGGACAAATTCCTTCACCTTGTCTTTGAGCTGAGTGATATCCATCCGTTCGCCGCCCACCATGATATCGTCGAATTTACTTACGAACACCAACAGAATGTTTCTTTTCTTAACATCCATTGCTTGTTGTGGTTGGGTTTCGTCGGGCATTGGGGGAAGAACCCGCTGAATACCCGAATCAGTATTCATGGTTGTGGCTACCAGGAAGAAGATCAACAGCAGAAAGGAGATATCAGCCATCGAACCTGCATTGATTTCCTGAACTTTCTTATTAGCCATTCTTTGTGGTTTTTACCTTTGTCTATTTAAATGCGTTCCGTATTTCACCTCCGATAGCTACCAAGATAGCCACGGCCAATGCGATATAGGTCAGATAAAGTCCTGTATCACTGATCTTCAGTACGGTAGAGTCTTCGAAGAATCCTCCGGCAGAATTGACCACCGGCGTATCACTACTCAGGGTGTAGCAGATACCAGCCAATACGACTACGATTGCCAGCCCTACCAGAGAACGAACTGCCCCTTTCGGGTTCTTTACCAGATTCAGTAGCGGCAGGATAATCACCGCAGCTACTGCAATGCCCAACAGTATATATCCCCAGATCAGCATCAGGTCGACATCACTTGCGCCTACAAAATAGAGGGCGACGGTGATAACCGAGATGGCGATGAGAACATATTGAATGATTGATAATTTCTTCATAACAGGTTATTACTTTTTGCTGTATTTGGTCAGGATATCAACCAGCGTAATCGAAGTATCTTCCATGGTTACTACCAACGAGTCGATTTTTGATATGATATAGTTGTAGAACAACTGCAGAACCACAGCGGCGATCAGACCGGCCAACGTTGTCAACAAGGCCACTTTGATACCACCTGCAACCAATGCCGGGGAGATATCACCTGCTGCCTGGATGGCGTCGAATGCATCCACCATACCAACAACGGTTCCCATAAATCCCAACATAGGAGACAGGGCGATGAACAGCGAAATCCACGACAAACCGCTCTCCATTTGGCCCATCTGAACCGATCCGTACGATACAACCGATTTCTCGACTGCGTCCAGACCTTCGTCATAACGGCTCAAACCTTGATAGAAGATGCTGGCAACAGGACCGCGGGTATTGCGGCAAATTTCCTTGGCTGCTTCGATACCGCCATTGGCAAGAGCCTCTTCTACGTTAGCGATCAGCTTCTTCGTATTGGTGGTGGCCAAGTTCAGGTAGATCACGCGCTCGATCACGATGGCAAGACCCAGCACAAGGCAGAGGAGGATAGGAGCCATCCAGGGTGCACCACCTTCCAGGAATTTTTGTTTGATAACCTGATGCAGTGGAGTTCCTTCGACGTCTGTCTCGGGATTAACTGCGGAAGCTTCCTCGGCAATGGCTGCTTCTTCGGTGACTTGTTCCGTAGCGGCGGTGTCTGCCGTAGCGGCAGCAGCGTCTTGTGCGAAAGCATTCACTGTACCCAGGCTCAAAGCCCCGGCCACTGACAAAATCAAAAACAATTTTTTCATAGTTAGAGTTGAATTAATTAGTACTTATTCTTTTTGTTTTTGTTTGAGAATTAAGCGGTAAAATTTTTGTTAATTTTTTTGCGGAGAAAGCGGGATTCGAACCCACGATACCCTTTTGGGGTATACGCACTTTCCAGGCGCGCACCTTCAGCCACTCGGTCATTTCTCCTTGATTTGCATATAAGAACGAGGTTTATGTCGTTGGTTTTCAGTGCGCTATAATCTCCGGGCAGTCTCTTTTGCTTATAGCTTCTTTAAAACATGACACAAATCTTTGCGAAAGATAGAAAAAAAAATCTTTTCAAAAAAAATTTAGTCGCTAATTTCTCCCCGTATGGAACTTTTTAGGCGGGTCAGGAGTTCCTCTCGGGAGGGGTATCTTCCCAATAACACCATCAGTTTGGTGACGGCTGCTTCGGTGGTGATGTCGTGGCCGCTGATGACACCTATTTCCTGCAGGCGAATGCCTGTTTCATACATCTCCATTGAGACACTGCCTCCCGGACATTGGGTGACATTGATCACGATTATTCCCTGATGGATGGCTTCGGTCACGGCCTGAATGAACCATTCGGCAGTGGGGGCATTACCTGCTCCGTAAGTTTCCAGAATGATACCTCGAATGCCTTCGATAGAGAGCATGGCGCGGAATGTGGATTCGGTAAGGCCGGGAAATATCTTGATAATCAATACGCCCGTATCGAGAGTGGTGATGATGTCCAGGGATTGTGTCGGAGAACTCGGTCGTTTGATGAAAGGTGTATTGTAGTGGATGTTCACACCCACTTCGGCTAATGGAGGATAGTTGTCCGAACGGAAGGCATTGAGTTGTTCGGCGCTGTGTTTGGTGGTCCGGTTGGCCCGGAACAGACGGTTCTGGAAATAGAGACAGACTTCGGGAACAAGGGCCATGCCGTCTTTTTTTGCAGCAGCGATTTCGACAGCCGTGATAAGATTTTCCCGTCCGTCGGTTCGCAATACGCCGATCGGGATCTGACTTCCGGTAAAAACGACCGGTTTTTCCAGATTTTCCAACATGAAACTCAGGGCGGAAGCTGTATAGGACATGGTGTCGGTTCCGTGGAGGATCACAAAACCGTCGAAAGAGTGATAGTTGTCCTGGATCAATCGGGCTAATTTGATCCATAGTTCCGGGGTGACGTTCGAGGAGTCGATGGGTTTGAACGTGAGGACTTCGATGTCGACATTCAATTTGCGCAGGTAGGGAAATTCGTCGTAGATGTCGTTGAAATCGAAAGGTACGAGGACCCCTGTTTGCGGATCGGTTTTCATTCCGATGGTGCCTCCGGTATAGATGAGTAGGATCGAAGCGTTTTTCATGGTCGATTCGCTTTTGCTGTTCTGGTCGTATCCCGGTTGTGGCAGTGGAATTCTGCCCTGCGGGATTCTCATGAAACAAATGTAGTAAAATCGCCATAAAAACAAGAGATCCGTATCACTCGATACGGATCTTTGTTTGAAAATCTTTGCTCGAAAGATGGTCGAAAAGTGCTTTTACTTTATGTAAAGGCAGGTAAAAGCTCCTCGAATTATAAGATTGTCACCCAGCCGTAGGGGTCGGGACTCTCTCCCAATTGTATTTGGCGCAGGGCATGATAGAGCTTTTCGCTCCAGGGGCCTGCTTTTGTCCCGTCGCCGTAGACGATGGTCTGATTGCTCTCCGGATCGTAAATCGAACCGATGGGGGAGATTACGGCTGCGGTTCCGCAAGCACCGGCCTCTTCGAAAGTGGGTAGTTCGGTCACCTCTACCAGCCGGCGTTCCACCTTCAGCCCCATGTCTTCTGCCAACTGACGCAGACTTTTATTGGTGATCGAAGGGAGTACCGAATGAGAGTCGGGAGTGATGTAGCTGCCGTTGCGGATGGCGAAAAAGTTGGCTGCGCCACACTCGTCGATGTATTTTTTATGGCTGGCATCCAGATAAAGTACACTGGGATAACCTTTTTCATGGCCGATTTCGCCCGAGATCAGACTGGCTCCGTAGTTACCGCCTGCCTTGATGTGACCTGTGCCGAGTGGAGCTGCACGGTCATGGTCGCGGTCGATGATCACTTTGATCGGATGGAATCCCTCTTTGTAGTAGGGGCCTACGGGCATTACAAAGACGATGAACAGATATTCATCGGTGGGATGGACTCCGATTTGAGGCCCCGTACCGATCAGCAGTGGACGGATATAGAGTGAAGCTCCCGTTCCATACGGAGGTACGAAACGTTCGTTGGCTAAAACCACCTTTTTCACTGCTTCGGTGAACATTTCTACCGAAGGAGGAGCCATACAGAGATATTCTGCCGAGGAGATCATGCGTTTGGCGTTTTCATCCACACGGAAAAGTCGGATACGTCCATCCTTGCCGCGGAATGCTTTCAGGCCTTCGAAGCACTCCTGTCCATAGTGCAGGCAGGAAGCCGCCATGCTCATTGAGATGTTTTCGTCGGTCGAGAGGGTGAGTTCCTCCCATTTTCCGTTGCGGAAATAACTTCTGATATTGTAATCTGTCTTCCGGTATCCGAATCCCAGATTACCCCAATCCATATGCTCCATAACGTTATCTGTTTATGTGTATCTTATCCTACTGTGGATCCGCTCTTTACGGCGGTAGACGGTGAGAGGAGAACCAGTTTCCCTGTGGCATCTTCGCCCATGAGGATCATGCCTCGGGAAAGAATTCCTTTCAGTTCGCGCGGCTCCAGATTGACCAATACCAGCACTTGGCGTCCTGTCAGCTCTTCGGGAGTGTAGTATTCGGCGATTCCCGAGACGATTTCTCGTTTGTCGATACCGGTGTCGACGGTCAACTTGAGCAGTTTTTTTGTCTTGGCGACTTTCTCGGCTGCCAGGATCGTCGATACGCGGATATCCATCCGTTGGAAATCGTCGAACGAGATGCTCTCTTTCTGTTCGGCGACTTTTTTGCTGGCTTCGCGTTCCTGGTTGGCACGTTTCGTGTCGGCCAGTTTTTGCAACTGACGTTCGATTACGCTGTCGTCGATCTTTTCGAAGAGCAGTTCGGCTTTGCCGATCCGGTGTCCGGCGGGGATGAGCTCCGAAACGCCCAATTTTTCCCATCCGAGTTTCTCTACGGCCAGCATCTTCAGAATTTTGGCCGCAGTAAAGGGCATGAACGGTTCGATGGCGATAGCCAGATTGGCTGTGATCTGAATGGCGATATTGAGGATCGTGGCTACGCGTTCCGGATCGCTCTTGATCACTTTCCACGGTTCGGTATCGGCCAGATATTTGTTCCCCAGGCGGGCGATTCCCATGGCATCCTTGAGGGCTTCGCGGAAACGGTAGTTTTCGATGTTTTCCTCCAGTGACTTTTTCAACGAGGGCAATTCGCCCAAGGTGTCTCGGTCGTAGTCGGTGAGAGTGCCTGCGGTGGGGACTACTCCTTCGAAATATTTGTCGGTCAGTACCAGTGCCCGATTGACGAAGTTGCCCAATACGGCTACCAGTTCATTGTTGTTGCGGGCCTGGAAATCTTTCCACGTGAAATCGTTGTCTTTGGTTTCGGGGGCATTGGCACAGAGTACGTAACGAAGAACGTCCTGTTTGCCGGGGAATTCCTCCAGATACTCATGCAGCCATACGGCCCAGTTGCGTGAGGTGGAGATTTTGTCTCCCTCCAGGTTGAGGAATTCGTTGGCCGGGACGTTTTCCGGCAAAATGTATCCGCCATGGGCTTTCAGCATCGACGGGAAGACGATACAGTGGAAGACGATGTTGTCTTTCCCGATGAAGTGTACCATTTTGGTGTCTTCGCTCTTCCAGTATTTTTCCCAATCGGGAGTCAGCTCTTTCGTGGCCGAGATATAACCGATCGGCGCATCGAACCACACATAGAGTACTTTGCCTTCGGCCCCCTCTACCGGAACCGGGATTCCCCAATCCAGGTCACGGCTTACGGCACGGGGTTGCAGGCCCAGATCGAGCCAGCTTTTACATTGCCCGTAGACATTTACCTTCCACTCTTTGTGTCCTTCCAGGATCCATTTCCGCAGGAAATCCTCGTATCGGTCCAGCGGCAGATACCAGTGTTTGGTCTCCCGCATTACGGGAACCGAACCGGTGATCGTGCTCCGGGGGTTGATCAGGTCGGTTGCTGCCAGTGAACTGCCGCACTTTTCGCATTGGTCGCCGTAGGCCCGGTCGTTCTGGCAATGGGGACAGGTACCCATGATATAACGGTCGGCCAGGAATTGTCCTGCCTCTTCGTCGTAATACTGCATGGTGGTCTGTTCCGTGAAGACGCCTTTGTCGTAGAGCGTACGGAAGAAATCGGACGCCGTTTTATGGTGTACCGGCGATGAGGTCCGCGAATAGATGTCGAACGACATGCCCAATCCTTCGAAGGATTTTTTGATGATATTGTGGTATTTGTCGACAATATCCTGTGGCGTTACACCCTCCTGGCGGGCCTTGATGGTGATCGGTACGCCGTGTTCGTCCGATCCGCATACCGAAATCACATCCTCACCCCGCAGACGCAGGTAACGGGTGTAGATATCGGAGGGAATATAGACGCCTGCCAGGTGGCCGATATGTACCGGACCGTTGGCATATGGAAGTGCCGATGTGACCAGATAACGCTTGAATTTTTTCATGTTCGGTATTTAGCGATAAAAGATGATTTTACAAAGGTAGGGATTTTTCCGGGGAATTTCGTGTGTCACCCTCTATTTTTTCAAGGCTTCGAAGCCCAGACCGTAGACGCCCATGACGCTGCCCACGGTGATGAAGGCCTGAGAGTCGAACTCCTTGATGATGCGGAACAGAGAACTGGTTTCGTTTTTGCGGCAGACGACCATGACTATTTTGATCGGTTCTTTGGTGTACCAGCCTTCGCCGTCGATCAGGGTTACGCCGCGTTTGAGTTCGGTGGAGATGTGTTCGGCAATCGCTTTGTAATTTTTGGAAACAATCAAAATCTGAGAGGATTGTCGATTGCCGGCCAATACCGTATCGAGCATATATCCCGACACGGCCACAATAACGTAGCTGTATATTACGGTCGAAATGCCGTTGCCGATAAAGTAGGAGCAGCCGATGATGATAAAGTCACAGAACATGATCACCTTTCCGTAGCTGATATTCCGGTACTTGTTGATAATCATGGCGATGATGTCGGTTCCTCCCGTGCTTCCCCCTTGCATGAAACAGATACTGATGCCGATACCGGAACAGGCTCCTCCGAGGATGGCGGAAAGGAGTCGGTCGTTTTCGAGTCCGATCAGGTCGGGAGGGACGATACTTTGCATGATGCTCATGGCCACTGAGAGCATGAAGACGGCAAAAATGGTCTTCGCACCGAATTGGACCCCGATGATGAAGGCTGCGAAAAGAATCAGTACGGCATTGATGACAAAGAGCGAATATCCGATCGGGATACCTCCGTTAGTGCCTCCCGTGGCGAAATAGATCAGCATGGCCATACCACTCACACCGCCGCCCACGATTTTGGCGGGCAGGATGATTCCGGTCCACGCAAATGAGTAGAGAAACAGACCGAAGGTGATGAAAACGTACTCTTTGACGGTACGCAGAACCAGGGCAGGAGAAAGGTCGTGGAGTGAAAGTTTTGCCATAGGCTACGGGAGGTCTTGTAATCAAAGTTATAGACACAAATGTAGAAGTTTTTTTCGGATTCGGAACGATAAAATCTCTGTAAATTTTACCTTTGTGGAAATTTAGTCGCTACATGGATGGATCCTCGCTCTATGCCGATGTCGTATTGCCCTTGACGGTGGCTCCACTCACTTTCGAAGTGGGGGCGGAATTGGCCGGAGTGCTTCGGCCCGGGTGGGGAGTGGTTGTGCGGATCGGACCTCGTAAAATGTATCAGGGGGTGGTGTGGAGGATTCATTCCGAGCGCCCTTCGTTTTCTACGATCCGCCCTGTTGAACGGATGGTGGGTTCGAAACCGTTGGTCTCTTCGATTCAGATGGAGTTTTGGGAGTGGATAGCTTCCTATTATATGTGTACGCTCGGAGAGGTGATGCGGGCTGCTTTGCCGGCAGCGTTGAAACCGGAAGGCTTTAGCGAGGAGGAGTTTGAAGCTGATGTGTTCCGCCCGAAGATGCAGTCGTGGATCGGAATCCATCCTTCGATCGGATCGTGGGAGGAATTGAACGATTGTTTTGAGAAGTTGCGACGTGCTCCGAAACAGTATGCTCTTTTAGTGAGGGTGGCTGATTTGCTTTCCGGATCCGGACAGAAAGATCCTCCGTTTCCGGTCGGGAAGACGGTGTCTCGGGAGGCGGCGGCAGCCGATGGAGTATTGTTGGGGGCGTTGGTGAAGAAAAACATATTGATTGTCGAGCAGAGGGAAGAGAGCGTAGGCGATCCTTCGGCTTTTACGACACGAATGCCCGAATTGACTCCTGCGCAGACGGTGGCTGAGGAGGCGTTGCGGGAAGGGTTCCGGGAGAAAAAGGTCGTATTGCTGCATGGGGTGACCGGTAGCGGTAAGACCGAGCTTTATGTGCGGCAGATTGCCGAAGTGGTTGCCCGGGGAGAGGATGTGCTCTATCTCTTGCCGGAGATCGCGCTGACGGCCCAACTCATTGAGCGGATGCGTCGTTTTTTCGGCGATCGGGTGGTGCCCTGTCATTCCCGGTTCACGGATCGTCGGCGGGCCGAACTTTACCGTCAGGTGGAGAAAGGAGGCGGATGGATCGTGATGGGTGCTCGGTCGGCCCTTTTCATGCCTTTGCCCCGGATCGGCCTGGTGATTGTGGATGAGGAGCATGATGCCAGTTACAAGCAGGCGGATCCTGCCCCGAGGTATCAGGCCCGTGATTGTGCATTGATGTTGGCTCGTTTTCATGGGGCGTATGCGTTGTTGGGCAGTGCGACGCCTTCGGTGGAGAGCTGGCTTAATGCCACCTCCGGGAAATATGGACTGGTGACTCTCAAGGAGCGTTATGGCAATGTTCCGTTGCCGCAGGTGATTGTTTCCGACACGTTGTGTGCCTCGCGGCGTGGAGAACGATACTCGCATTTCAATAAGATATTGCTCGATAAGATCGAAGAGGCACTTGCTGCCCGTCTGCAGGTGATGTTGTTTCAGAACAGACGAGGGTTTTCGCCCTATGTCGAGTGCGGAGAGTGCGGCTGGGTGGCCGGCTGTCCCCATTGTAACGTTACGCTTACCTATCACAAGCGGGAGAATATGCTCCGTTGTCATTACTGTGGATATGCGGTGGCGGCTCCACGGCTCTGTCCGGCCTGCGGAAAGGGGGAACCCGAAGCGAAAGGATTCGGTACGGAAAAGGTGGAGGAGGAGTTGCAGCGGATTTTCCCTGCGGCACGGATTGCCCGCCTGGATCGGGATACGGCGGTGAGCGAACGTCGTTATCGGCAGATTATTGCCGATTTCGAACGAGGAGAGACCGACATTCTGATCGGAACCCAGATGATCGCCAAGGGATTCGATTTCTCGCGAGTGGTGTTGGTGGGGGTGCTCAATGCCGATAACTTGTTGAATTATCCCGATTTCAGAGCCTCGGAACGGGCTTTCCAATTGATGACGCAGGTGGCGGGTCGGGCCGGTCGGCGACAGGTGCCGGGAGAGGTGGTGATTCAGACTTCGCAACCCGAGCATCCGGTGATTCGGCAGGTGATGAACGGCGATTATGAAGGAATGGCGCGTCGGGAGTTGGCCGAAAGGCACTCCTTTTTCTATCCGCCCTATTGCCGGGTGATCTCCATTACGTTGCGTGGCCGGGACAAGACCCTTCTGTGGCGGGCGGCTGCTCGTTTCGGAGAGTTGTGCCGTCCGGTTTTCGGCCGACGGCTGCTCGGGCCCGAAGCGCCTCCGGTTGACCGGATACGAGAGGAGTTCCTGGTTGGATATACGCTCAAGATAGAACGGGAACAGTCGTTTGCCCGGGCCCGGAAACTGCTGGCAGGTATGCTGGAGCAACTGCAGGCCGAGCCGGAGTATAAACATCTGACGGTTGTCTGCAATGTGGATCCTCAATGAGATGTGCCCTATGAGTGAATTTTCGATTCGGAGTATTGCTGACGATCTGTTTCGTCTCTTCTTTCCGTCGGTTTGTCCGGCTTGCGGACGACCGATGACCGAGGGGAGCCGGACGATTTGTACGCGTTGTCGGGGCGAGATTCCACTGACCGGGTTCTGTCGTCGGGCCGACAATCCTGTGGCAGAGCGGCTTCGGGAATTGAAACTGCCGGTTGTGAATGCGTGTGCGTTCTATTTTTATGTGGCGGGCAGCGATTTTCGTCGGTTGATCCATGCTTTCAAATATCGGGGCGGATGGAGATTGGCGGTCGAGATGGGTGAATGGTTTGGTGCCGAGATGAAGGAGGGCGGTCTGTATGACGATGTGGAGGTGTTGGTACCCGTGCCGTTGCATTGGAGAAAACGGTTGCATAGAGGGTATAATCAGTCGGAATATCTGGCCGAAGGAATGGCCCGTATGCTTGGCTGTGAAGTGGATACACGCAGTGTCGTACGCAGGGTGCACAATAAGAGTCAGGCTCTCAGCGGCAGAGACCGTCGATGGGAAAATGTACAGGGGATTTTCGGTGTGCGATATCCCGAGAGATTGAATGGGAAACACATCTTGTTGGTGGACGATGTCTTTACCTCCGGTTTTACGATCGTCTCTTGCGCGGAAGAGATCCTGCGGCAGGTACCCGACTGTCGGCTGAGTGTGGCTACGCTGGCCGTTTCGCGTAATGAATTGTTGACTGCTCACCCTCTCTCTCCGGGCCGGGCCCCGAAAAAGGAGGAATATGAATATTTTTTGGAACCATGATTTATATTGAAACACCGCGTCTTTTATTGCGCGATTGGTCGGATGCCGATCTGCCTCTGTTTACTGCCATGAATGCGGATCCTGTTGTGATGGAGTGTTTTCCCGGGACCCTGACTCCGGAACAGACCTTGTCGTTCTACCATTGCATTCGGGAGGAATTTGCTCAGTATGGGTATGGATTGTATGCCGTAGAGCGAAAGTGTGATGGATGTTTTATCGGGTTTACCGGATTGCATTGGGCTCGGTTCCAGGCCGATTTCACTCCCTGTGTGGAGATCGGGTGGCGATTGTGCCATGGTGCGTGGGGAAACGGATTTGCGCCGGAAGCCGCTTCTGCCGTGTTGGACTATGCTTTTGGTTTGTTGGGAATCAAAGAGATTTATTCGTTTACTGCTGTCAGGAATCTTCGTTCTCAGCGAGTGATGGAGAAGATCGGTATGGAATCTGTGGGTCGGTTCATGCATCCGGCGCTTTCTCGGGAAAGTCCCCTTGCCGAACACATTCTTTATCGTGCGCGGATAGAAAAAGCCGACGCGAAGTGAATCGGTCGGCCTTTTAATTCAAAATGGAAATATAGGGAAGAGATCCTTGATGTTATTTCACAAAATCGTTGCCATTGATAAGCCAGTAAGTGGCACTCAACATACCTTTGCTCGAACGGGTTGTCATGGATTCTTTACCCGAATGGGGAAGGGTAGCCAATAATGTCGGATCTCCTAATTCTCTGAAAATCTTGTCGTAGGGGTCGAAACGATTGAATGTGTAGATCCCGTTTACTCCGGCTTGCCAAGCTCTGTATGCCTCTGAACGCCACAGTTCTTCTTCGGATGCGGTTTCCGGTTGTCCTCCGCCGACCAGTCTTCTCTGTTCAATGCAGGCATAGACGGGAACATCGTATTGCCGTCCGATAGCGGCCAGATTGGTCCACGGTTCGAATTTCAGATAGTCGGCAGCGGTTACCAGGTCGATCAGATCCTCTTTGAGCCACTGTTCCCAGTCCAGTCCGATTGCTTTGGCGAAGGCAAATGAATCAGGAACCCGGATGGCAATCAGTACGGGACGGCCCCGGCGTTTTCCTTCTCTGTCACACAATGCTCGGATCTCCCGGATCATGGCGGTCATCTTGTCGCAATCGGCTTGAGTGACCGGTTCGCCTAAGAATTGGGCTTTGAAATAGTGGGGGTGACGGAAAAAGTCGAGTTCGACACCGTCTATGTCGTAACGGGTCACCACATCGTTAAGCATGGCCACAATCAGCCGTCGTACGGGCTCCTGTCCGTAGTCGAATGCCGACCAACGGCCCGAAAGTACCGGTGTTTTTGCCCCTTTTTTACTGACAAGCAGTTCGGGGTGTTCCCGTTTGAAGGCGCTGATGAATTCGTACTCTTGACCCGAATCGTGAGTGTCGTTCATGCGTAATGACCAAAAGACCTCTTTGCCGTGCTGACGGCAGAAGTCTGTGATCACTCCCAAAGTGTCGGTCCCGTATTTCGCCAGCTCGTCGGCCAGGTAGCCTTTCCCGGAGTTGGTTTGACGTTCGCTGACGGAACTTTTATGTGTATGGACGTTGGTGACACCGGTACAATAGAAGATTGCGTCTACTTGCGTGTCGACCAATCCCTGAGTTCGTTTACTTAGAAAGAGTTCTGGGGTAACCGGTTTGTTCTCGTTCCAACGGGCATCGTTGCCGTCATTGTTCATGATGATACGTCGGGTGTGACGACGTGCTTTTTTTCGTGCAGCCAACATTTCGTCTGTGGATCCTTTCTGTTTCGAGTCTCCTCCCGGATCAACAGCTGCGGTTGCCTTTTCGCATCCCGACAGCAATGGAGTCAATCCGAGGGCCGCCAGGTATTTCAACATCTCTCTTCGGTTCATGGTTCGGGCAGATTAAGTGTGATTTATAATATTTGTGTGATAAATATAGCCGTTAGTTGTGAATCTACCAAATTTTGAATGGGGTTTTTGGGGTGAATGGAGTAGGCAAAAGGGTGTATGGAGGGGAATAGATATTTGTATGTTTTTGAATTTCAGTGATATAATATCCGGATATAAAAAGGGTTGCCGGAAAAAACCGGCAACCTTTTTGTTGGATTCCGATTTTTTCGGACTATACGGTCATAATCTCTTTCTCTTTGGCATTGAGCAGATCTTCGAGTTTCTTGGAGAATTTGTCGGTCAGTTTCTGGGCTTCGGTCTCTCCGTCTTTGGCCAGATCTTCGGGCATGCCATCTTTTTGGGCCTTCTTGAAACCTTCCACAGCATCGCGACGGGCATTGCGCAGGCTGACACGAGCTGTCTCGGCATCGGCACGAACCTGTTTGACCAGTTGTTTACGGCGTTCTTCGGTCAAGGCAGGGATGGTCAGACGAATCTGTTCGCCGTTGTTCGAGGGTGTCAGGCCCAGGTTGGCTACCAGAATAGCTTTTTCGATGGCAGGGATCATTTTCTTCTCCCACGGCTGGATCAGGACCGTTTTCGCATCCGGTACGGTCACGCTGGCTACCTGTGGTATAGCGGTCGGGGTGCCGTAATATTCCACCATCACTCCGTTCAGCACGTTGGGACTGGCTTTGCCGGCACGTACGCTCAACAGTGATTCGGTCAGGTGTTCGATGGCTTTTTGCATCTTTTCCGATGCAATGTCGAGGATCAGTTTGTATTCGTCAGTCATCTCTATTTGGTTTTTAACAGTTTTTCGATACGGTTGCAGAATTGGTCGAACAAGGTGGCTGAATAGCCGAGTTCACATTCGACGATGATTCCGTTGCGATCCACGAGGAAATTTCTCGGAATACCTTTCATGGCGAAACGCGAGTAGATTTTTTGGTCGGGATCGAGGCCCATCGGGAACGTGTAACCTTTCTTTTTGCGGAAGGCTTCGACCGTGGAAGCGGTTTCTCCTCGGGAGATGGGCAAAAAGAGAAAGTCCTCGCCCTGAAAGCGGTCGATAACGGCTTTTTGTACGCGAGCCAACTCAGCCTGGCAGGGCGGACACCATGTCGCCCAGAAATTGACCACCACCACTTTGCCTTTCAGATCTGACATGCGGATTGTACTGCCGTCGATCATCGTGACCGTAAAGTCTGGTACTTTTTGACCCACTTTCACTATCAGATCTCTATCTTCTTGGGTACTCTGCTCCTGGGCGGATGTGATACCCATACTGAAAATCGTAAACAGTGTTGTCAGTAAAACGGATAGCTTTTTCATATCGTTTTTTTTGTGAGGGGATTCTCGGATTAATTGTGTACGAGTGTTCCGATCTTATCTCCTGCAACGACCTTGCCCAAATTGCCTTCGGTATCCATATCGAATACAATGATCGGTAGTCTATTCTCTTTGCAAAGCGTGAATGCGGTGAGGTCCATTACTTTCAGTCCACGGGCATATACCTCGTCGAAGGTGATTTCGTCGAAACGGACTGCTGTGGGATCTTTTTCCGGATCGGCCGTATAGACACCATCTACACGGGTTCCCTTCAGCATCACGTCGGCCTCTATTTCCACGCCGCGCAGGGCCGAAGCCGTGTCGGTCGAAAAGAAAGGATTGGACGTACCTCCGCCGATGATGACCACTTCGCCGGCTCGCATATACTCCAGGGCTTTGGCTTTCGAGTAATATTCTCCGATCGGTTCCATGCGGATCGAGGTGAGTACGCGGGTTTTGACACCTTCGCTTTCGAGAGCCGACTGGAGTGCCAGTGAATTGATGATGGTGGCAAGCATACCCATCTGGTCACCCTTCACCCGGTCGAAACCGCGGCTCACACCGCTCAATCCCCGGAAAATATTGCCTCCTCCGATCACGATGGCCAATTGCACTCCGTTTTCGGTTACCGACCGGATCTGTCGGGCATAGGAGGTGAGAACTTCGGTCGAGAGACCGTATTTTTGTCCTCCCATCAGCGATTCGCCGCTCAATTTCAGGAGAATTCTCTGGTATTTCATTGTCGTTACTCTTTATCCATTAATTGCATCAGTTCGTCGAGTTTCGGAGTGAGGATAATCTCCGTACGACGGTTCTTGGCCCGTGCTTCCGGAGTTTTGTCCGGGTCGACCGGCAGTGATTCGCCACGACCGGCAGCAATAATCCTCTCGGGAGCAATCTCTTTGTTTTCCAGCAGCAGACGCACTATGGTCGTGGCACGTTTGGCACTCAGGTCGAGGTTGTCTTTCAGCTGTCCGTTCGGACGATAGGGCACATCGTCCGTGTGACCCTCGACCATGACGTTGATGTCGGGGTTCTGGGCCAGTACCGTAGCCAAATCGCGTACGGCACGTGCTCCGTTGGGGTCGATTTCGAAACTGCCCGAACGGAACAGCAGTTTATCCTCCATCGAGACATATACCTTGCCGTCGCGGGTGGAGATCGAAAGTCCCTTGCCTTCGAAACCGAGCAGGGCGTCGGCCACTTTGCGGCGGATGGCGGCGATCGACTCTTCACGGGCACGGAGCATCTGTTCCAGTTCGTCCACCCGTTGTGAACGTTCGTTCAGTTCGTTCTGACTCTCCTCCAGTTGGCGGAGCATGCGTGCTGCCTCGGCTGAACCGTCGGCCAGCAGTTTTTTGTACTTTTGATTCAGATAAAGATAGTCGGCAGCCATGCGTGCGGTATCCTTTTTGAGTTCGTCTACCGTTTGGGTCAGTTTCCGGTTGCGGACGCTCAGCTCCTCGATCCGGGTATTGGCCGAGGCCAATTCTCCTTCGGCTCGCAAGGCTTGTGCCTTCATCGAGTTGAACGTTTTATTGGAGACACAAGAGGCACCCAAAAGTGCCACTGTACAGATTATCACGATTTTTTTCATGGGTTCAGGCTTTGTTAAGCGTTTATGTGCACGAAGATACGAATTTTTTCAAAATATGTATATATTGAATATCTTTGCGTAACAATCCGCGTGGTGTAATGTCTGAGACGAACTACATATATCTGAACCGGGTCGATTCGCCCGATGATCTGAAAAAGCTCTCGGTGTCGGAATTGAAGAGCTATTGCGACGAGTTGCGCCATTTCATTATCGAACAGTTGGCTGCCAATCCCGGTCATCTGGGGTCGAGTCTGGGGGTGGTGGAACTTACCGCAGCTTTGCACTATGTGTTGAATACGCCCTACGATCAGTTGATTTGGGATGTGGGGCACCAGGCGTATGCACACAAGATCATCACCGGACGGAGGGATCGTTTCTACACGAATCGTAAATTGGAGGGGTTGAGTGGATTCCCCAAGATGAGCGAGAGTCCATATGATGCTTTTGGGGGAGGACATGCTTCGGTTTCCATCTCTGCGGCGCTGGGTATGGCCAAGGCTGCCACTTTGAAAGGTGAGAAACGGGAGGTGGTGGCAGTCATCGGCGACGGGGCACTGACCGGAGGATTGGCTTTTGAGGGTCTGAATAATGCCGGAGCCTCGAATACCGATTTGCTGGTGATTCTTAATGACAACCATATGTCGATCGACCCCAATGTGGGAGCCCTCAAGGAGTATTTGCTTCACATCTCCACGTCGCGGCATTATAACAAAGTAAAGACTCAGATCTGGAATATGCTCTCCGGAGTGCCCCGATTGCGTCGCCTGCTCCAGAAAACGGGCAATGCCCTCAAACAGGGAGTCCTCCAGCAGAGCAATCTGTTCGAGAGTCTCAATTTCCGTTATTTCGGACCGGTAGACGGGCACGATGTGGGAATGCTGGTGAAAGTGTTGCGTGACCTGAAAGAGATACCGGGACCGAAATTGTTGCATGTGTTGACGGTCAAGGGTAAAGGTTACAAGCCGGCCGAAGACAATCAGCCACTGTGGCATGCTCCGGGACGTTTCAATCCCGAAACGGGCGAGTTGCTTACCCCGGCGGATCTCTCGGCACCGCCCCGTTTCCAGGATGTGTTCGGGGAGACGATTCTCGAATTGGCCCGTGCGGACAAGCGTATTGTCGGGATTACGCCGGCCATGCCTTCGGGATGTTCGTTGAGCATTATGATGGAACATATGCCCGAACGCTGTTTCGATGTGGGGATTGCCGAAGGACATGCGGTGACCTTTTCGGCCGGACTGGCTGCACAGGGAATGATACCTTTCTGCAACATCTACTCGTCGTTCATGCAGAGGGCCTATGACAATGTGATTCACGACGTGGCATTGCAGAATCTGAATGTGGTTTTCTGTCTCGACCGGGCCGGTCTGGTAGGCGAAGACGGTCCGACTCATCACGGAGCTTTCGATGTCGCATTCTTCCGTCCCATACCGAATCTGACGATCGCCGCTCCGATGGATGAAATGGAGTTGAGAAATCTTATGTATACGGCATCGCTGGGTCGGGGTCCGTTTGTGATTCGGTATCCGCGGGGCAGAGGAGTCACGGAAAATTGGCGTTGTTCTTTGCAGGAATTGCCTGTTGGTAAAGGACGTCTTTTACGGGAAGGTAAAGGTGTGGCCGTGTTGACGTTGGGACCGGTGGGACGTTTCGCAGCCGAAGCGATCGAGCGGGCTGCGGCTGAGGGTGGGCCTTCGGCAGCCCATATTGATTTGCGTTATGTCAAACCGTTGGACGAGGAGTTGCTGCATCGGGTAGGCAAGGAGTTTTCGCGAGTGATTACGGTCGAGGATGGTGTCGTAAAGGGAGGCGTGGGAAGTGCCGTACTGGAGTTTATGGAACAGAATGGATACGGTTGTCATGTGGAGATGCTGGGTATCCCCGATGAGTTTGTTACGCACGGCACACCGGCTCAATTACATCGAATTTGCGGGTTCGATGCGGAGGGAATTTATCGAAAGCTGATGAAATGTGATTAAAATTCGAACTGTTTTTTGCAGGTTGATAATTAATCACTATATTTGCACACTCGAAAGGAGATAAGGTATTTTCTCTTGTCGAGAAAAAAAGGCCCAGATGGCGGAATTGGTAGACGCGCTGGTCTCAAACACCAGTGGAGCGATCCGTGCCGGTTCGATCCCGGCTCTGGGTACTTAAAACGGCTGTAAGTCATTTGATTTACAGCCGTTTTTGTTTTGCCGGGTAGCCAAAGGGTAGCCATAAATAACAATACCCTATCTTTTTTGAGTAAACATTCCTCTAATAGCTACCCACTATCCACAGTTTTATCTCTTGTCCGACAGATTCGTCAGACACATAGTTCCAAAGAAATCCTGCCGAAGGAGAGAAACAGCTTTCCAACTCTTTTAACCGACTCTTTTCTTCTTCAGACAATGGATAAGAGGCTGAAGTCGATAGGCTCAAGATCAGTTTCGTAAAGCGAGAAAAATATTCTCTGTCGTATCTGGAAAATAGTTCCACCAGATAGGAAAGACGCTGTGCCGTATTTTGGGAACAGGATTGGTAGACGATGGCACGGACTTTCTCTGAGTGAAACAGATACGAAACCTCCTGGTATGTTAGCCTAGATGCATTAGAGAGAAGTGTTTGTATGATTCGCTCGATTTCCCCCATTCGATCCAGTTGTTCGATCCTCAGATCCTGCCTGTGATCACGCATTCGTTTCAATCTATTGCGTTTCCGTTGTCTTTTGTTTACCGCTATGATTTCCTCGAGGCTGTCTGACTCTATTCCATTTTCGTCTTTCCGTCTATCAGCTTTTATTCGCTTTTTGTAGAGATAATTGTTAAATTGTTTGTTAACCAAGTTCTCCGCAGCTTTTTCAAATTGATTTAAGGGCTTCGTTTCATCCCATTTTTTGTCCCGTGGGAAAAAGGTCGTGCTCCACAGGCAAAGGGCGGCAAGTTCTTCCCCGGAAATTTTTATGGAGTCTGCTGTAACGATCCGTTTACCTAAATTATTCTCCCACGAATCGCCCTCGCAATTACCGATACGAATAGGGTGTGTTTCGTAGAGTTGCTCGTCATCCCATTCGACCGAAATCACCTCCTCATTTATCCGGTAATCCATATGACAAAGAAGATCGTATGCCACTTTAAACTTCGATATCAACAAAGCTGAATCTATTTTCAGCAGGTATGGTACGATATCCTCGAAATCACAAGATCGCAGTAAATCCTTTAGCCGCATGCACGATATTTTTATCCATTTTACTTGATGCAAACATAATATCAATGTGTGCAGGATAGTTGCATATTAGTGGTAGTATCTACGAAATTTTGTTGATGGCGTCTTTGTTGATGGAACTTCATGGGCAACAAATGAAGCCGCGATTTTTTCACCCCCTATGCTGGGAAATGGCATAGACGTTTATGTACTTTGTGAAAAATAAAAGCTATTTACGATGTACAACGAAATATTAACGAGAGGGGTTCCCATTCGGTCATGGTGTCCACTTCCGGACACTTTAGCACAAAG
>CALVFY010000017.1 GCA_944326945.1 uncultured Rikenellaceae bacterium | reverse complement strand
CCCCAGAACAAAGCCTACTAAACATCCCTTTCAGGGACTCCCCACACTCGGAAGATCACTGAAAAACCTTTTACTTTTCCCCCAGAGGACCGGTACAATGATCGGTCCTCTTTTTTATCAAATCGGTTCAGGAACGAACGAAATTTCCGACAAACAGATAAAAGATCCCCGAAAAAACGATCGAACAGAAAAATTTTCGAAAAAAATTTTGCGATATAAAAATTTATGCTTTAACTTTGCAGCACGTTTCAAGACGTAACATTGAGCTATGGTGTAATGGTAACACTGCAGATTCTGGTTCTGCCTTTCTTGGTTCGAGTCCAGGTAGCTCAACAGAAAGATGCCGATTCTCCGTCGGCATCTTTTTTTTCTGCCCTACCCCTCCCTTTTAAAAGCCATACCCTATACTTCATTCTTCCAATTCCTCAATTCGGGAAAAAGATTTTTTCAGTATATTTGTCCATCACCTAAACCCGTTTCTCATTATGAAATACACGTTTCTCTCCGGCCTATTGCTTCTGTCGGTTTCACACCTTTCGGCCTCGACCCCCACAGACAATTGGCAACGGGCCGACCTTCTGCTCCAGCAAATGACCCTGGAAGAGAAAATCGGCCAGATGAACCAAATATCGAATAAAAGCAAACTGACGGGTCCCGTATCAGAACGCGGATTCAAATCCCTGGTCGAACTGGTCGAAAATGGGATGGCCGGTTCCCTGCTCAACGTCACCGATCTACAATCCATACGTACCTATCAGGAAGCCGCCCTGCGTTCCCGTCTGGGTATTCCGCTGATCTTCGGGCTGGATGTGATCCACGGTATGCGCACCATCTCGCCGATTCCGCTGGGCGAGGCGGCCAGTTTCGATCTGGAGGCGATCGAACGCAGCGCCCGATGGGCCGCCACGGAAACAGCAGCCTCAGGTATCCACTGGACCTTTGCCCCGATGGTAGACATCAGTACCGATGCCCGCTGGGGACGGGTAATGGAGGGCGCCGGCGAAGATCCCTACTACGGAGCCCAAGTCGCCCGGGCACGCATTCGAGGTTTCCAGGGCGACGATCTGAGCGCTCCGAATACGATCATGGCCTGCTGCAAACATTTCGCGGGCTACGGAGCTGCAACCTCCGGAAAAGATTACAACAGTGTGGACATGTCCCGGGGTCACTTCTACAACTACTATATGCCTCCCTATAAAGCGGCAGCCGAAGCGGGTGTAGCAACCTTCATGAATGCCTTCAACGATTTCGACGGGATTCCCTGTACGGGCAATACGTTCCTTCTGCAGGAGCTGTTGCGCGGGCGGTGGCACTACCAGGGATTCGTCGTATCGGACTGGAATTCGGTAGAGGAGATGGTACCGCACGGTTATGCAGCCAACCGCAAAGAGGCAGCCAAAGCCGCCGCCAATGCCGGTTGCGACATGGAGATGTGCTCACTGTGCTATTTCGATCATCTGAAAGAGTTGGTTGAGAGCGGAGAGATTCCCGAACAAAAGATCGACGAGGCAGTACGCCGAATCCTGTACGCCAAGTTCGAACTGGGACTCTTCGACGATCCCATGCGCTACTGCGACACGAACCGCTTACGCCAAACCGTACTCTCATCCCAAATCCGGGCCGCAGCACGAGACATGGCCAAACGCTCGATCGTCCTGCTCAAAAACGACAATCAGACATTACCCCTGTCCCCGAAAATAAAACATATCGCGCTGATCGGTCCTTTATGCGATTCTCAACTCGACATGCGAGGCGGTTGGGCGGCAGAAGGTGTCGTCGATTCAATCGTCACCCTGCGTCGTGCCCTGACCGACCGGGGCTATACGATCCATTATGCCGAAGGCTACAACGCAGAGACCGGCCTGGAAAGCAACACGGCACAGGCACTTCAGGCGGCCTGCCAATCGGATGCGGTGATCGTGGCCGTGGGCGAACGAGCCCGGGACAGTGGAGAAGCCCGTTCCCGTGGAGAACTGAATCTGCCCTCCGGCCAGCAGGAACTGGTAAAGAAACTGGTCTCCACGGGGAAACCGGTAGTAGTATTGGTAATGGGAGGCAGACCATTGATTTTCAATGATATAAAAAACCATGCACCGGCCATTCTTTTCACATGGTGGCTGGGTACGGAGGCCGGCAATGCTCTCTGCGACGTTCTCTTCGGCGACTATAATCCGGGAGCCAAACTGCCGATGACCTTTCCGGCACACATGGGCCAAATTCCCATCTACTATTATTACAAAAGTACCGGTCGACCGGCCGATCCGAACAAACCGCACACGACCCGTTTTATTGACATCGACAATGCTCCGGCCTACCCCTTTGGCTATGGTTTGAGCTACACGACTTTCACTTTTTCGACCCCTCGGCTGGAAAAAACGATGATCGCCCCGGGCGAAAAGACCTGCCTCCGGGTTACGGTAACCAATACCGGAAAACGTTCCGGAGAAGAGGTCGTTCAACTCTACGTACGCGATCGTTTTGCTTCACTGACTCGTCCTGTAAAGGAGTTGAGAGGATTTCAAAAGATCATGCTCTCTCCGGGAGAATCGCGCACGGTGGAGTTTCCCATCGATCAGGAACAGCTCGGATTCTACACCAACGAAGGGAATTTCATCGTGGAGCCGGGCGATTTCGACATCATGGTGGGTAACAGTTCCGATCAGTTGCAAACCGTCAGTTTGACTGTCTCGAAATAACCGCTTCCGACAAAAAAACCGCTCTTTGCAAAGAGCGGTTTTTTTGTTGTCGCATCGAGCCATACAGCCGAAACAGTCACACTATTTTTTGATGGAAGGTACTTTACCGGTAAACCGATTCTGGGATAGGATCAACGTCTCCAGATTCGGCAATTTTTCAATCGAGGGAGGCACAGTTCCCGAGAATTGATTGGCATTCAACACCAATCCTGTCAGAGAGACCAATTCACCAAGACCGGCAGGCAATTCGCCCGAGAGTTGATTATGGCTCAAATCGATTCTGGCCGATGAACAGGGTTTGGTAAAAAGTGTCATGGTACCGATAGCCGCAGGAATGGGACCCGACAACTGATTGTAACGCAAATCCAGCAACAATTGGGAACCTCCCTTACCATCGGGCCGGGGAGCCGTATTCTCCGTATCTTTACCCATGGCCACGATCTCCGCGGGAATTGTTCCCGTCAGCTGATTATATCCCAGACTGATGTTCATCAGACGAGTCATACCTCCGATTTTCGGAGAGATCGTCCCCGAAAGTTTATTGCGCGTCAACAACACCTGACGCAGATAGGTCATCGAATAAAAGGCATCCGGAATCTCACCCACCAGGTTATTATCACGCAAATCGATCTTCAGCACCCGTCCGCGACCTACGGAGGTGATTCCATACCAACCCTCTCCGGTAGCCTTGTCATAGGCTTTCACATCGGCCGGACCTTTATTCGTAAAATCCCATCCGGAATTATCTTTCCAATTTTCGCCGCCAGTCGCTTCATAAAAAACTTTCAGCGCATCGAAATCTTCCTGAGTAACCTGGGCGGCCGCCGTCAAAGAAAAGAGCAAGCCCGCCACCAATAGACATTTCATTTTCATAAGCATTTTTTTTAGGATAGTTTAGTGATTTCATTTCACGATTCTCCCGGAATCGGATTCCGATTACAAGATAATCATTTTTTTCCAGAAAATAAAACACCCCTCGTTTCCGTTCAATTGTAAGTTTTGTTTTTTTGGTCTAATTTTGTCTAAGGCGGACCTACTGATATCACGAAAGAAAACATTCAATTCTAAACCACATAAAATCAGATTCCATCATGAAAAAGATCGCAACAAAAATCACTCAATTAATCGGAAACACCCCTCTATTGGCGATCGAAAATTATAACCGGACAGAATGTCCTGAAGCTGCCCTGCTCGTAAAATTGGAATATTTCAACCCCGGAGGCAGTGTGAAAGACCGTATAGCCCTGGCCATGGTGGAAGATGCCGAACAACGAGGCATACTCTCGCCGGGAGCCACTCTGATCGAGCCCACCAGCGGCAATACGGGAATCGGTCTGGCCGTAGTGGCAGCAGCCAAAGGTTACAAACTCATTCTCACGATGCCCGACACGATGAGTATGGAACGTCGCAACATACTCAAGGCCCTGGGAGCGGAATTGGTATTGACTCCCGGAACAGAAGGCATGGTGGGAGCCATTGCCCGATCGGAGAGTCTGCAACGGGAAATTCCGGGATCGGTTATTCTTCGTCAGTTCGACAACCCAGCCAATCCGGCCATGCACGAAAAGACGACCGGAGAGGAGATCTGGCAAGACACCCAGGGAAAGATCGACATCTTTGTCGCCGGAGTGGGTACAGGAGGTACAATAAGCGGAGTGGGACGCATACTCAAACGCCACAATCCCAACATCCGTATCGTAGCCGTAGAACCGGCCGATTCTCCAGTTCTTTCCGGAGGCAAAGCAGGTCCTCACAAGATTCAGGGAATCGGAGCAGGATTCGTTCCGGCCACCTATTCGGCCGAAATCGTGGATGAAGTAATCCCCGTAGAGAGCGACGATGCATTCCGGGCAGCCCGTAAACTGGCCCAGAAAGAAGGGGTTCTGAGCGGCATTTCGTCCGGAGCGGCCCTCCATGCAGCCACCCGACTGGCTCAACGTCCAGAAAATCGCCACAAAGTGATCGTAGCCCTGCTACCCGACACGGGTGAACGTTACCTGTCGACCGCACTCTACGATTTCGAGGGTTACAAACTCTAACATGGCATAAAAAATGATGTAACGGATATTAAAAACAAAAAAACGTATGCATCATGAAAAATTGGCTCTTATCACTGCGTGTCTGCTGCTGACTGTCGGAGCATTCGCCCTGACAACTTCTCGCGACCACCCGACGGTCAGACTGACCGACAATAAATCAAGAAACGGCAAACTTAGGGTTTGTCGTTTCTTGTATAAAACCATTGATCATTCCGCCCTGTTTTCTCGTCCTCCCGAAGCAATCCCCACATCGCACACATTGTTTCGCTTTGTGCAGTTGTCCAATCTTCCACCAAAACGTTCCACTTATCCCCAAATTTCCATTTTTTCAAGCCCTGTCTACGATACACGAATATTTTTATTATATATTTGCAGCCAAAAAATACGTATGCTGCAATGCTCCCCTTGAGAGCAGAATTTTTTTTATGTCAAAAAATGAAAAAGAATCGTCAGAACATATTGATCAAAAAAAAGCTGGATGGCGGGTTCATTAACCCCACTTATGAAAAAGTCAATAAAATATTAGGATACGTAGCAATAGTAGCCGTCATTATTCTATTTATCGTACTTCTCTGGTACGCATTCACTTCCGGTTCTGCAGACTAACCATTTCCTTCTCAAAATACGGCTTTCGGAATCTCGTCGATCCGATTGACATAGATCACCTCGATCCCTTTGGGCGGTCGGGGCATATTTTTACGCAAATATCCCGACACCACGATCCGGCGGAAACCCAATCGAGCCGCTTCGCTGATACGCTGCTCGCTACGTGGCGCAGGACGCACCTCTCCGGACAGACCGATCTCGGCCGTACAACAGACCCCCTCGGCCAACGGTCGATCGAAATACGAAGAGATAATCGCCGATACCACGGCCAGGTCCAATCCCGGATCGGAGACCTTGAATCCTCCCGCGAAATTGAGAAACACGTCCTTCTGGTACATTTTCATTCCCAGACGCTTTTCGAGCACGGCCAGCAACATATTCAGCCGGCGCAGATCGTATCCGGTAGCCGAACGCTGAGGTGTACCGTATGCCGCATTGGACACCAGCGCCTGGGTCTCGATCAGATAGGGTCGGATACCATCCACGGCAGCTCCCACGGCAATTCCGCTCAACGGCTCGTCGTAATGAGAGAGCAGAATCTCGGAAGGATTCGTCACCTCGATCAGACCTTCTGCACGCATCTCGAACACGCCGATCTCGAACGTAGCACCGAACCGGTTTTTAATTCCGCGCAGAATGCGATAGATATTGTTATTATCCCCCTCGAACTGCAACACCACATCCACAATATGCTCCAGAATCTTGGGCCCGGCAATCGTACCGTCTTTGGTGATGTGACCGATAATGAAGATAGAGGTTCCGTTACTTTTGGCATACTTGAGCAGCGTGGCCGCACACTCTCTGATCTGGGAGACACTTCCTGGCGAAGAATCGATCAATTCGGTATAGATGGTCTGAATCGAATCGACGATCACCAAATCGGGATGGATTTCGTCGATCTGCGCCACGATATTTTCCAACAGGGTATCGGCATAGATCAGACAATCGGGATTTTCCACCTGGAGTCGCTGTGCACGCATTTTAATCTGCTGGGGCGACTCCTCTCCCGACACGTAAAGGGTCTTCAGACCGGGTGTTCCCAAAGCAATCTGCAGGCTGAGGGTCGATTTACCGATTCCCGGCTCTCCTCCGAGCAGCACCAGCGATCCATGAACCAATCCACCGCCCAACACCCGATTCATCTCGCCATTTCCCAGGTCGATTCTCCGATGAGGTTGCTCCTCGATCTCTGCAATAGGCATCGGTCGTGCAGCGGTACTCCGAGCCAACGAAGCCGCCACGGCCCCGCTCTCCTTCTGCAGAATCTCCTCTGCAAACGTATTCCACTCTCCGCAGGCCGGACACCGTCCCAGCCATTTGGAGGCCTCGTAGCCGCAATTGCGACAGAAATAGGCTTTTTTCACCTTTGCCATCATCGACCGGTTTTAAAGCGAGCAGGACGATTTTGCTCTCCCGCTATTTAATAAAGAATCGATATATGTCGTTCCCGTTGGCAAAGAGCAACAACGCGAGCAGGATGATCATACCCACGGTCTGAGCCTGGGTCATAAACTTGTCGCTCGGCTTGCGACGCGAAATCACCTCATAGAGCAGGAACATGACATGACCGCCGTCCAACACAGGAATGGGCAGTATATTCATCACGGCCAACACGATCGACAGGAAAGCCGTGATCTTCCAGAACACCTCCCAACTCCAGTAGGACGGGAAAATATTACCGATTGCAATCACTCCTCCCAACGATTTATAGGCTTCGGTTTTTGGCGAGAAGATCATCTTCACCTGCTTCCAATAGTTACTCAGCTCGGCACCCGTACGGTGGAATCCGGCCGGAATAGCCTCCCAGAAACTATACTCACGCGTCTGCACCGGTATCAGGTTCTGCAACGGCACCAAAGCAGCGCCTATTTTCCCCGCATCGGAGACCTTGACCGGCAGCGAAAGAGTCTCGGAAGAGCCTTCGTTTCCACGTACCACAGTAATATCGACCGTCTGCCCGGAGGCCTCGGCCAACGCCTTCTGGTACTGATCGAAATAACGCATCGGAGCACCGTTGAAAGCCACCAGCGTATCGCCCGGTTGCAATCCGGCCTCGGCTGCAGGCATTCCCTTCTCGGCATAGGCCACCACAAAGGGCATACGAGGCATCATGAAGTCGGGACTGTTGAGCAGACGGGGCAGATACTCCTCCCCGATCGTGATCCGCACTACCGAGTCGCCACGCTGTACATCCACATGACGGGCCTGATTGATGACAATGGCCGGAAAGATCTGGAACGCATCTTCGATCACTTCACCCTCGACACTCACCACCCGGTCGCCATCGCGGAAACCGATCTCATGAGCCAGATCGTTATACACATATCCGTATTTGATATCGGAACTGGCGAAATAGGCATCGCCCCAGGTGTAACTCATCCCGATATAGATGGCAAAAGCCAGCACCACATTCATCAGCACACCACCTACCATCACCAACAATCGCTGCCAGGCCGGTTTGGCACGGAATTCCCATGGCTGAACGGGTTGTTTCATCTGTTCGGTATCCATCGATTCGTCGATCATGCCGGCGATCTTCACATACCCGCCGAAGGGGACCCATCCGATTCCATACTCCGTGTGACTGTTCTTGGGTTTGAACTTGAAGAGCGAGAACCACGGGTTAAAGAACAGGTAGAACTTCTCGACCCGAATGCCGAACATCCGGGCAAAAATAAAGTGTCCGAACTCATGTACAAGCACCAACAGCGAGAAACTCAGTACGAATTGAAGTATTTTGATTACAACCTCCATTTTCTGTTATTATCTGTTTATTAAAAAATGATTGTTCCTTATAATTTTTTCACCTCATCCCGGGCAATCTTTCGGGCTTCTGCATCGCTGGGTCCAAAATCCTCAAATCCGGGAGCAGCCATAAACGTAGCCCTCTCGAGGGTCTTTTCCAAGACGGTTGTGATCTGCCGGAATCCGATCCTTCGCTCCAGGAATGCTGTCACCGCCACCTCGTTGGCGGCATTGAGCACACAACAGCTATTTCCACCCCGGTCCAGCGCCTCGTAAGCCAACCCCAGATTAGGGAATTTCTCAAAATCGGCCTGCAGAAAAGTCAATCGCCCGCAACGGGCCAGATCGAGCCGTTCCCCTTCAAGCGGCCACCGCTGAGGAAAAGTCAACGCATATTGAATCGGCAGACGCATATCGGGCGTACCCAACTGAGCCTTCACCGCCCCATCGGCAAACTCCACCATCGAATGGATCACCGATTGAGGATGAATAACAACCTCTATCTGAGAGGGATGCGCCCCGAACAACCACCGGGCTTCGATCACCTCGAACCCCTTGTTCATCATCGTGGCCGAATCGATCGTGATCTTGGCACCCATCTTCCAGTTCGGATGTTGCAGAGCCTGTTCGACCGACACTTTCTCCAACTCCTCCACCGGCGTATGCAAAAACGGTCCTCCTGAAGCCGTCAGAATAATCTTCTCATAGGGCGTCTGCTCGCCCACCAGACACTGGAATACGGCCGAATGTTCCGAGTCGATCGGCACGATCGGCACCCGTTTCTCGAGAGCCGTCTTCATGATCAACTCCCCGGCCACCACCAAACTCTCCTTATTGGCCAATGCGATTTTACGTCCGGCCCGCAATGCACTGATCGTGGGTGCCAGCCCGGCATATCCCACCAGGGCATTGACCACTACATCGGCCTCCGTACTGCGAACCACCTGTTCCAACGACTCGGCACCCGTGTATACCTTCACGGGGAGAGCCGCCAACGCCTCCTTGACCTTCGGATAATGTTCCCGATTGGCAATCACCACACTGTCGGGCTCCATTTCGACAGCCTGTTCCACCAGCCGGGCCCAATTATTATGGGCAGTAAGCGCACTCACCTCGAAACGGTCGGCATGTTGCCGCACCACATCGAGCGTCTGTTCTCCGATTGACCCCGTCGATCCCAACAATACTATTTTTTGTTTCTCTTTCACTTCGTCAATATATCACATAACACCGGTTTCATTCACCAGAAATCGCATCAGAATACGACATAACCCTCCGGATCGACCGGTGTTCCGTTGTGCCACAACTCAAACTCAAACAGTCCTTTCCCGGCATCGCCCGAGAGTCCCTCTCCGGTAAATCCGATCACCTCTCCGCTCTTGACACGTGCACCAGTCGCCGGGAGAACCCTCGTCGCGTGTTTGTAGACCGAGAGCAAATTGCCCGGATGTTGTATCTGCACCACAAATCCGTCGTCGGGAGACCAGGTCGACAGCACTACCGTGCCATCTTCCACAGCCATTACCTGCTGACTGGCCGCCGTAGCGATCCCCACTCCGAAACGATTCTCCTTCGGGTTGAAATGTTCGGCCACCACACCCCGTACGGGTGTCATCAGCTCCAATCCCGTACGCACGGTACGTACCACCCGCGTCGGGTCACTCAGCTGATAAATGCCGCCCCCTTCCAGTTCGGCCCTCAGAATCGAATCTTCCCGACTGGGGACCACTGTCTCCGGACGAGACACCCGCATCGAATCGCCCGCCTGTCTCACATCGCGCACGACAGGAGTCTTTCCCTCCATAATCAGAGCGATATTATCGCTGTACACCTGCATCTGAGCCAGCTCCCTCTCCAGGGAATCGATCCGTACAATATTGGCAATGAGCATTTCGCGGGATTTATTGCCGGGATAACCGGGAATCAGGTCGAGAATCGGAGTATAAGCTACCGTCGTAAGGATAATGATAAACAAGACCAGCACCAAAGCCACGAACCCCGTAAGCACATTGGCCGGACTGATATACATATACCAGACTTCGCTGTCATTATGTTGATTTCTGAGGCTCAGGCGATGCTTTTCGCGCAGATTTCTCAGAAAATAGACAAAATTTCGTTCCGATTTCATGATATCCGGAAAATATTAGAGCACAAATATAAAAAAAGATTGCAAAATAGATGCGGATCATCATCCCGCACTTTCTCCATAAAACGGGTAAAATCCGATATTATTTTCAGAAAACACCTTTCCCCTCCCGGTATTGAACGATTGTGGTAGAGTTTGACAAGGGAATGCTATTATTTTTTCGAGTCAGAGATTTTGCAAATAATTTAAAAATTCTAAATTTGTAGCGATAAACTATTTCGTACTCGAAACACATCATAATACATACACACAATGACTGTAAAACCTACACTATTGGTTCTCGCAGCGGGTATGGGTTCACGCTACGGGTCTCTCAAACAGATGGACGGAGTCGGTCCCAACGGCGAAGCCATTATCGACTACTCGATCTACGATGCCATCCGTGCCGGCTTCGGGAAAGTGGTATTCGTCATCCGCCACAGTTTCGAAAAAGAGTTCAAGGAAATATTCACCCCGGAACGATTCGGCGGTAAAATCGCTGTTGAATACGTATTCCAGGAGCTGGATATGCTTCCCGAAGGATTCACCGTTCCCGAGGGACGCGTCAAACCGTGGGGAACCAATCATGCCGTTATCATGGCAGCGGGAGTGATCCACGAGCCGTTTGCCGTGATCAATGCCGATGATTTCTACGGGAAAGACGCCTATGCCACTATCTCGCAATATCTGCAACAGGTTGCCGGTCAACACGACCGCTATTGCATGGTGGGATACCAGGTAAAGAACACCCTGTCCGATTTCGGAGCCGTATCACGCGGTATCTGTGAAGTGGATGCAAAGGGAGACCTGGTTTCGATGGTTGAACGTACAAAGATCGAACGTATCAACGGACAAGTTGTCTATCACGAAGAGGACGGAGACCACTCCTTGTCGGAAGACGCTCCCGTATCGATGAATCTGTTCGGATTCACACCCGACTATTTCAAACATTCGGAAGAGTATCTCAAGGTGTTCCTCAAAGAAAATGCAACCAATCTCAAAGCGGAATATTATATCCCTACGATGGTCAACAAACTGATTTCGGAGGGGACATCCAAGATGAAAGTACTCCACACCGATGCCCAATGGTTCGGTGTAACCTATAAGGAAGACCGTCCGAAAGTGGTGGCCAAAATAG
Organism: uncultured Rikenellaceae bacterium; assembly: GCA_944326945.1. GTDB lineage: Bacteria > Bacteroidota > Bacteroidia > Bacteroidales > Rikenellaceae > Gallalistipes. Next base: position 44,356 of record CALVFY010000017.1, on the reverse strand, counting down.
AAGAACTGATCGGTCAGGGCGTTTATCCTCGCAGCCTATGGAAGTAGAACAGAGTGTATGGGGTTTTACCCCCGAGGGTGAAGCCATCATTCTCTATACCATGCGCAACGAGTCGGGAGCGACAGTGCAGCTCACCAACCTGGGAGCCAGTGTGGTTTCCGTATGCGTACCCGACCGGCAGGGTGTATTGGCCGACGTAGTGCTCGGTTATAAAGAGTGGAAAAGCTATCTCAACGACGGTCCCTATCTGGGCAAATGTGTAGGCCGTTTTGCCAACCGGATTCGGGAAAGCCGTTTCACACTGGATGGCAAGGAGTATCATCTGGCCCGTAACGACGGACCCAATCAGCTGCACGGCGGCCCGGGAGGATTCTCCAACAAGATATGGGCTTCGCGCGTGGAGACCGATCGCGTGGTATTCTCGCTCGTGAGCCCCGACGGAGACCAGGGTTATCCGGCAGAAGTCGGAGTCGAGGCGGTCTATGACTGGAATGAAGATTGCGAGCTGGAGATCACTTTCTACGCAAAAAGCGATGCGACGACCGTGTTGAATCTCACCAATCACACCTATTTCAACCTGGCCGGCGAAAATAGCGGAAGCGTACTAAACCAGACTTTGCAGTTGCATGCCTCGAAATGGTTGCCGGCCGATAAAGCCCTGATCTTTAGCGGAGAAATTGCACCGGTCGAAGGAACTCCGATGGATTTCCGCACGGCAAAAGCACTCGGACGCGATATTGAAGCCGATTTTGCACCGCTAAAAAATGCACGAGGTTATGACACTTGTCTGGTAGCCGACCATTGGGAGACAGGGAAATTGCAACAAGTGGGGACATTGACCGATCCCATCTCGGGCCGTGTCATGGAGATCCACACCACCCAACCCACCATTCAGCTCTATACGGGCAACTGGCTCTCCGGATCGCCCGAGAGCAAAAGCGGTCGGGGATATGACGATTACGACGGAGTGGCTCTCGAATGCCAGGGTTATCCCGATTCGGTGAATCACCCTCAATTCGTGTCGGCCCGACTGGAAAAAGATGAACTTTATACGGAAAAGATCATTTACAAATTTACGACCCTCCCCTAATCCCCCGAAACTTTCAGGAAAACTACTTAAAAAAAACATTTAAAACTTTGTATTTATGAAATTTGAACTACTCGACACCGTTATTTTCATAGTCTACTGCCTTCTGGTAGTAGGTATCGGTCTATGGGTATCCCGAGAGAAGAAAGGAGTCAAAAAAGATTCCAAAGACTATTTTCTGGCAAGTAAAGCCTTGCCCTGGTGGGCCGTCGGAGCCTCGCTGATCGCATCGAACATCAGTGCCGAACAATTTATCGGTATGTCCGGTTCGGGTTATGCCATCGGTATGGGTATCGCCTCCTATGAATTTATGGCTGCCCTTACGCTGATCATCATAGCCGTATTCTTCCTGCCTATCTACCTCAACCGCGGGATCTACACAATGCCTCAATTCCTCGAACAACGGTTCGATACACGCGTAAAGACCGTAATGGCCATCTTCTGGCTGCTGGTATTCATCTTCGTGAACCTCACCTCGATTCTCTATCTGGGTGCGTTGGCTCTCGAAAACATAATGGGTATCGATTTTCTCTGGGGCGTTGTAGGACTGGCCGTTTTCGCTATCATCTATTCACTGTACGGCGGATTGAAGGCCGTTGCATGGACCGATGTAATCCAGGTGGTGTTCCTGATCGGCGGTGGACTGGTCACGACTTATGTGGCTCTGGATCTGCTCGGTGGCGACACCGGTTTTGTTGGAGGCATCAAAGAACTGGCGGCCAAGGCTCCCGACAAATTCGACATGATCCTCGACAAGAGCCATCCCTCTTATAAAGAACTTCCGGGTCTTGGCGTATTGCTCGGCGGCCTTTGGGTAGCCAACCTGTATTATTGGGGCTGCAACCAATATATCATCCAGCGCGCTTTGGCCTCCAAATCGATCGACCAGGCCCAAAAAGGACTCGTATTCGCCGGATTTCTCAAACTCTTGTTACCGTTGATTATCGTCATCCCCGGCATCATCTGTTTCGTCATGGTGAAGGAAGGTATGATTCCCGACATCGGCAAATCGGACAATGCATATCCTACTCTGCTCAATATAGTGCCCTCCGGAGTCAAAGGTCTCGCTTTCGCAGCACTCGTGGCGGCCATTGTCAGTTCTCTGGCCTCGATGATGAACTCCATTTCCTCCATCTTCACCCTTGACATCTACAAACCTTACATCAAGAAAAACTCTTCGGAAACCCATCTCGTAACCGTAGGACGTCTTTCAAGTGTCATCGCCCTCATCATTGCGGGATGCATTGCACCGCTGCTCGTCGGACTCGATCAGGCTTTCCAATACATTCAGGAATTTACCGGATTCGTCAGTCCCGGTGCCCTGGCTATCTTCCTGGCAGGCTTCTTCTACAAAAAAGCCACATCCAACGGAGCATTGGCCGCAGCTATCGGTACTTTTGTATTCTCGGTGATATTCAAATTCCTTCTCCCCGAAGTTCCATTCATGGATCGTATGGGATATGTATTCCTGATCTGCTTCGCGTTGATCGTGATCTTTGCTCTGATCGAACGCAAACCGGTCGACGTAGCCAAAGTAACCTATCCCAAAGGGCTGTTCCGCACCACTACGGGATTCAAAATCGGTTCTTTGCTGATCATCGCCATTCTGATCTACATCTATGCCATCTGGTGGTAAAAAAGAGTTTCCCCTGTATAGACGGGCCGTTTTATGAAAACGGCCCGTTTTTGTCTCCTACGGATAGCGGAAACGAAACGTTGGAACAATTCTTGATACTCTTCTTTTCCCCACGACAGAAAAATCGATCATGGAAAAGTTGAGAATCGCAGTAACAGGAGGTGCCGGCCTGATCGGATCGCATTTATGTGTCAGACTTCTTCAGGAAGGCCACGAGGTGATCTGTATCGACTCGCTCCCGCATGGAGACAAACATAACCTTTCGGAATTGGAACAATACCCGAATTTCCGATTCATCCTCCACGATGTGACCAACCCCTATCGCATCGAGGCCGACCAAATATACAATCTGGCAGCTCCTGCCACCCCTTATTTTTTCCGACGCCACCCGATCGAGACCCTGAAAACGAATATTTTGGGTACCCTCCATGCGCTCGAAGCAGCCTACAACACCGGTGCCACCCTGCTCCAGGCCTCGGCAGGCGACGTATATGGTTCATCCCGTCTGTTGGTCCAGGGAGAAGACTTCTGGGGCAATGTCGACCCAACCGGTGTCCGAGCCGCCAACGAAGAGGGTAAACGTGCATCGGAAAGCCTGTGTAAAGCCTGCCATGACCAAAGAAAACAACCGGTCAGAATTGCCCGTATCTTCAATACTTATGGACCCGGGGTCCAATTCGGCGACAGTCGGGTATTGTTTCGTTTCATCGCCGATGCCCTGCTCGGGAAAGAGCTGTTGATCTACGGAAACGGCGAACAGACGCGTTGTTTCTGCTATGTAGAGGATATGGTCGACGGACTCATCCGGCTGATGAACGATCCGCTGCCCGGCTATTCGCTTCCCGTCAATCTGGGCAGCAACCGGGAAACCACCATCAACGAATTGGCCTCCCGCATCGTAACCCTCACCGCAAGCAGCTCGAAAATCGTACACCTGGCGCCACTGCACGACGATCCCCGTCACAAAACACCCGACATCACCCGAGCTCGCCAACTGCTCGACTGGGAACCAAACATATCCCTCGACGAAGGTTTGATCCACACCATACGGTATATGGAATCGCTTCTGAAGAAAGAGGACCGGCATCATCCCTTTCTATCGTGGATCGAAATAAGCTAATCGAAATCTTCGAACTGCCACTCCACCTCTTCCTTGAGGAATGGATAAAGTACCGCTTGTTGGACCAAAGGATTCTCCAGGAAAACACGTACCCGCTCTTTTCCTTGCGGTGCCCGACGAATCATACGCCCCAGAAAAGCAGCCCATGCAGGTCCCTCCACCGAAAGAGATTTGGCACACGCTCCGGGAAGAAGCCTCTCCAGACGAGCATAATCCCACGAGGCATTCCCCCGACTCAAGGTCTGAGCTCCTGCCATCAGTGCCGCATAACGCACATATTCCGCTCGAGGAGTATCCAATCCTCCATGTTCTTTCCCGTCCACTGCCAATATCACCGACTCGGCCCCGTCGAGCCAATGCAACAGCAATGTCTCGACCCACCTTGTACGTCCTAACAGACCGTAAGCCAAATGCTCCGCCACTTCGGAATTGATCACACCCCGGGCCCAGAAATCCAGTTCCTCGGCCGTCACTTGCTCCGGATCGGCCACATAAACTCCCGCCAGACGCAATTCCCGTACCTGTTGCCGATAAAGCAGACGAGCCAATTCATGATCCGGAGCATATTGTGCGGCAACTTGCCGGATAGCAGGAACCGCCACGCCATAACTCAACGGATAGACAATTCCCCGTGACGTCATCGCCTCTACGACAGCACCGTTCATCTCCTGGTGCAGAGAGCGCATCATGGCAGCCATCCGCTCCCCTTTGGAATCTCCCATCTCCGGCCGATTATTTGGCAGCTCCGGTCGGTACGTCGATCGTCGTACCCCATTGATAGATCGGTACCCGACGGGCAGCCAATTCAGAGGTTCCGTCCACCAACCGGCAGTTCACGAAATCTGCCACCCGAAAATTGATCCCGGGACGATTGTCTCGCGGAGAACGGCGAGGCAACGACTTGGCATCTGCCCGCCCTTCGGGATGCAGTTCCAACACCAGCGGACGGCCGCTCAGATCGCTCCCGGCCATCAGTCCGGCCGTATCGGAAAAACGACATACGATATAATTCACCTTTCCCGAATCGGGAAGAATCGTATACTCACGCACCATCTGCTGCACATATTGCTTACCCAGGAACAGCGACAGATACTCCTGTTCGAGTCGTGCAATCTCATCCAAAGCCGCCTTCATTCCGGCCCCGAATACATTTTCTCCCGCCTCACCGGTCACCAGTTCAAAACGGCGCTTACGCAGAGTAAAAATCGCATCGGCAGCCGCCTTTGCCATCTCTTCCGTACTTCTTTCGACAGTCTCCGTACGATCCGGAGCAATCTTCACGAACGAAGTGTCGCTCGCCACATGAGAGACAACTACCCGTTCCGTAATCACTGGCTCGAGTCCCCGATCGTCGAAACGAACCTCATTGAATTCGCGTCCCGGCACCGGTTCTCCGAAATGATTCGTCGGACCGGCCAACGGAGCGACAATCGTAGCATCGGCTTCACGGATATCCGAATCGGAATAGCCCAATGAGGCATCCTTAATGGTATAAATATCCTTGTCGGCCAACGGAGCCATAACCCCCAGGTATTTTTGGGCGAAACGAGCATAAGGACCCCGCCGAATAGTCTCTTTCTGGACGACGATATTCACCTTCAATGTGGTCGAAGGCATGGAATAGACCGCTCCCGAAGGAGTCTCCACCAATCCGACACGAGCAATACGTACGCTTTGGGCCTCAACCGAGAGCACCGTCGCCGAGGAGAGTACTCCCAGCAACGCTATTTTTACCGTTCTTTTCATAATCAATCGTTTTACGAACTATCGTATAATGGGCGAATTTACATTTTTTCCGGCAAAACCCCGAACAGATATCAAAATTTCAGATAAAAATCACGTGTCAGCATCTTGTATTCCTCCGAAAAGTCGCTCCGATCCGGAGTGGATATGGCCAATACATTCTCTACCGGGCAGCCCTCCATTTTCTTGCCGAATTCGGCAAGAACCCGTTTGACAGGTAATCCGGGAGCCGGAACGACTACCGTCCGACGCCAAAGAGACAAGCCTCTCTCCGACGCCAAAGCCATCAGACACTCCATCCCTCCGGGAGGTAGGATAACCGAAAAAATCCCCTCCGGAGCAAGCAACCGGCTTACACAGTCTATCAATTCGTGGAAAGGAAGCGTATCTGCATGACGAGCCGCGGAACGGGCCGGATCGGGACACCGTAATGAATCGACAAAATAGGGCGGATTCGAAACGATATGATCATATCCCGGGCCTGCATATCGCGCTGTAAAGTGTTGCAACGACTCCGGAATCACTCTCACGGCATCCGCCCACGGACTGGCTTCGACATTCTCCCGAGCCTGCACAGCACTTGCCTCGTCTATCTCGAGAGCCTCCACCCGAAACCCTGATTCAGCGTCGCAAATCTCCCGGCGTTGGGCCATCATCAACGCTATCAATCCCGTTCCCGTACCGATATCCAGCAAACGACTCTGTTCCGGAACAATCCGGCTCCAGGCACCCAACAAGACCCCGTCCGTACCCACCTTCATGGCCGAACCACCCTGTTCGATCCGAAACCGCTTGAAACGAAACCAACTGTTCGACATACACTTTCCCCCCTTCAATGTTTGAGAAACCCATCCATACCTGCTCCGAAAAGAGCAAAATCGAACCGGACGGGATCTGCAGGATCGAATCCGCGGAGGGCTTCGGTAATCTCCTCCACGGCCCGCCAGTCATTTTGTCGTCGGTGCAGAAGTCCCAAAGCACGTCCCATCGAGGCTGTGTGTACGTCGAGCGGAAGATACAGAGCCGAAGCGGGTATCTCGGTCCAGAGTCCGAAATCCACCCCCCGGTCATCACGACGCACCATCCATCGCAGATACATGTTGAGCCGTTTGCAGGCAGCCCCTTTGTCGATCGATGAGAGATGCTTTTCTGTTCTGGAGGGATGGTCCCCGCAAAAAAAGAGACTTCGGAAACAGGAAAGTACCGGACGCAAGTCTCTTTCACGGGTGTATTCCTGTTCGAAAAAAGCCCCTATACCACCATATTCCCGACATATCCGGCGCAACGACATCACATAAGCCGTCAGATCCTCACCATTGAACGTACGGTGGACAAACCGGTGCAGACACTCCATCTCCTGCGACGAAGCGTGCATCACAAAATCATGAGGATCGTTGTCCATCAACGCCATCAGACGATGCCCGTTTCGTACGATTATCTTCCGGTTTCCCCACGCAATGGTCGAGGAGAGAAATCCCGCTATCTCGATATCTTCCCGCCGGGCGAAACAATGCGGAACAGCGATCGGATCCTCATCAATGAAATCGGGCGAATCATACCGATCATAGAGTCGTTCGAGCAACTCCGCAAGAGCCTCCCGATCAGGAAAAAAATTCGTCTCCAGCTTCATCTCACTCCACGATCTGCCCGTCGCTCATCACGATCCGACGATCGGCCATCTCGGCCAGGTGTTCGTCGTGGGTAACGATCATCACCGTCTGTCCGAACCGGTCACGCAGATCGAAAAACAGCCGGTGAATCTCGTCCCGATTCTTCGAGTCGAGATTTCCCGAAGGCTCGTCGGCCAACAGCACGGCAGGCCGGTTGATCAAAGCCCGGGCAATAGCAATACGCTGCTGCTCACCGCCCGACAACTCCGCAGGTTTGTGCCCCATGCGGTGATTCATTCCCAACAGTGAGATAAGTTCCCGTGCCTGCTCCTCCACCTGACGTCGGTCGCGTCCGCCGATATACCCCGGAATACAGACATTTTCCAATGCCGTAAACTCCGGCAACAAGTGGTGGAACTGAAATACGAAACCGATCTTCCGATTACGGAACGAGGAGAGTGCACTGTCCGAAAGCGTATCGGTCTGTTCGCCGTCAATAGTGACCGTACCCCGATCTGGACGGTTCAACGTTCCCACGATCTGCAACAAAGTAGTCTTCCCCGCCCCACTGGCCCCCACCACAGAGACCACTTCGCCCCGTTGCACGACCAGGTCGATCCCCCGAAGCACTTCGAGCGAACCGTAACTTTTATGAATATCCCGTACTTCAATCATGGGTTTCGTCTCCATGGCACTTATTATAATAATTGAACAATCGAATCACATCGTGAGCCGCCCGAGTATCGTGGACACGGAGAATGGATGCTCCGCCCCGCAGGCACTCCCAATGAAGTGCCGTAGTCCCATACAATGCCTCGGCCGGTGTCACATCCAGCACTTTATATATCATCGACTTGCGAGAAATACCCGCCAAAACGGGCACTCCGAATCGGGAAAACCGCCCCAACTCTCGCAACAGCCTGTAATTCTGTTCCGTGGTCTTGGCAAAACCGAAGCCGGGATCGAGAATCGTCTGCCTCACCCCTGCCCGGGTCAGTTGCTCCATCTTCGCCTCGAAAAAATCCTCTACGGCTGTCACCACATCCGCATATTCCGTGTGATCCTGCATCGTTGCCGGCGTCGCCCGCATATGCATGGCCACATACGGCACGTCATATTGAGCCACCAGCGGAATCATCTGCGGATCGAGCTCTCCGGCCGAAATATCGTTTATGATGCAAGGACCGAAATCGTCCAATATCCGACGAGCCACCTCGGAACGAAACGTGTCGACCGAAACCACCATCTCCGGAGAGATTTCCCGAACCATCTCCACCCCCCGGGCAACCCGTTCATACTCCTGTTCAGGCGAGACATCGTCGGCACCCGGACGAGAAGAGTATCCTCCCACATCAATCATCGATGCCCCTTCGGCCACCGCTTTTCGTACCCCTTCGGCAATCGCCTCCGTATCGAAACGACGGCTCCCCGCAAAAAAGGAATCTGGGGTAACGTTCACAATAGTCATCACAACCGGAGTCGTCAGATCGACCCGCCGACCACCTATCTCAATTATTCTCTCTTTCACTTCCATAGTTCATGTAACGCCATCACCTGTTCCACCAACGAATTCCGTTCATCATTACGGATCACCTCGTCGGCACGAGTCAAACGCTCCTTATCGCCGGATTGGACGGCAATGCGAGCCCTCACCTGTTCCGAAGAAACTCCATCACGAGCTACCGTACGTGCTACGCGAACCTCCTCCGGTGCCGTAACAGCCACTACCCGATCCACATACCGATCGAAACCGCTCTCCACCAATATTGCACTTTCCAGTATCACATAGGGAGGAATCCCGACATTCCCGCCCTCTGCATAACGATCGGCCCAGGCCAGGAAATCACGTCCTACAGCCGGATGAACAATCCGATTCAACGCCTGCAACAGAGATCCGTCGGCAAACACAAGGGCCGCTACACGTTTACGATCGAGGTTCCCTTGCTGATAGATATCCTCCCCCAACAAAGCGGATATTTCCCGACGCAACGACACATCGTTGTTCATCAATGCTCGCGCCCGACTATCCGAGTCGTAGACCGGAATGCCCAACAACCCGAACAACCGACATACGGTACTCTTTCCGCTACCGATTCCTCCCGTTATACCGACCCGCATCATCGTTCCTCGTCGGATAAAATGATCTCCGGAAGTTCCCCCACCGAAATGATATGAATATCGCCATTACGCACCGAAATGGCATTCTGCAGCGAGAAAGGATTGATGACATAGGCATTTTTATCTCGCAGAGAGGGGGTCAACTGTACATCGTCCACATCGAGAACCAAATCTTTGTGCAGAAAAAAACGGTGGGCAAAGAGACGGGAACCTGTCCCCTCCGCCACGCACCGAACCCGAAAATGATTCTCTCCGATCCGCACATTGACCGGAATTTCGGCCGTATAGGTATAGCTCAATTTGGTGATATACCACAACACTGTGGAGAGTAATAACAGCAACAGAAAGACAGGCGAGACATACTGTCTGAACATCTTTCGTATGAAAAGCCACAACTTACGCATAATAGTCGGTTGAACAGCTACAAAGTAAACGATTTTTTTTCGATAAAAAAAGCAGAAGCCGGTCCTCATGAAACCGGCTTCTTCATATAACACGCAGGAAAACCTATCTGTCTTCCAGGACTTATTTCTTCTCTTTGGCCTTCTCGGCAGCGTACTGCTCGTTAAGCCCCTTCAACACGACCGAGGTAATGTCGAGCATGGGATCGGCATTCAAGATAGGACCGGCTGCCGTGGTGCTGATGATCATTCCGTAGCGGTAGTCCTTATTGAACTCTTTCAGATACTCCACAATGCTGTAATGGATCTGATTGAGCATCACCTGCTCCTCTTCTGCCAAATCCTGCATAGCCGTATCACGGTGCTGCATGAAAGTCTGTTGTTGTTTCTGCAATTTTTCTTCGGTCTCTGCCATCTGCGAACGGGTCATCAAACCCTTCTGTGCCTTGTCCTGATAGTCACGCACGTCTTTTTCCAGGCTACGGCCTTTGCTGGTGAGCTCATTCTCTACCTTTTTGGCTTTTACTTCGTAGTCTCCGCGCAAATCCAGATACATATCATATTGGCTGACCAACGAGTCGATATTGATATAGGCAACCTGACTGCTGGGTACACGAACCTGGGTAGTATCGGACGAACCGACAGCCTGGGGAGGCGTAGTGTTTTTGCAGCCGGCCAGCGCGAATATCACAACCGACGCTATAAATAAGAGTTTTCTCATGGTGAAGAGCGAATTTTTAGTGAATAACAGCTACAAAGATATAAAGTTTTCCTTACGTTTGACTAATTTTGTGAAAAATTAAGCCGCATTATGTACGAATATATCTCGGGAGAAATCGCCGAACTGACTCCCGCCTATGCAGTGATCGAAGCCGCCGGTGTGGGATATTACATCAACATCTCCCTGCAGACCTACACGGAAATCGAACACCAATCCTCTGCCCGTATCTATACCCATTATATTGTAAGGGAAGATGCTCAGATTCTCTACGGTTTCGCCTCGAAACAGGAAAGAGAGTTATTCCGACTGCTGATCAGTGTCTCGGGCGTAGGCGGAGGAACGGCTCGCATGATCCTGTCCACCTATTCTCCGAAAGAGTTGGCAGGAATTATCTCCACCGAAAACGCCGGACTGCTCAAAAACGTCAAGGGACTCGGTCTGAAAACGGCTCAGAAAATCATCGTGGAACTGCGCGACAAGATCACAGGACAAACGGCCACCGTGGAACCGGCCCTGTTGCGGAACATGGGAAACGAAGCCCTCTACGACGAAGCCCTGGCTGCTCTTACCATGCTCGGATTCCCGAAAGTCGCTTCGGACAAGGTGGTTCGCAGTCTGATGAAGGAAAACCCTTCGGCCGCCGTGGAAGAGATCATCAGGCAGGCACTCAAAAAACTTTAGCTCCAAACCTCATAAAGCAGGAAGTTTTTCCGAAAAGTTTCCCCAACTAAAAACGCCCCTGAAAGAACATCGCGAAATATTAAATTAATGTTAAGAGAAGAATTCCCTGTCTGATTTAAAATAAAAAGCCTATTTTTGCGGCAAGTTTGAACGAAATGAGCATTTATGGATAGTATCTTTACTATTATCGTAGTCATTCTCATGGCATTGGCGGTTTCGGGACTAATGGTCGGCGTGGCAAACGACGCCGTCAACTTCCTCAACTCCGCCCTCGGTTCGAAAGTAGCCCCCCGCTACGTTATCATGACCGTCGCTTCGGTCGGTATTCTGATCGGCGCCATCACCTCCAGCGGCATGATGGAGGTCGCCCGAAGCGGAGTATTTTATCCGGAAATGTTTACCTTCAGGGAGATCATGATGTTGTTTCTGGGGGTCATGTTCGCCAATGTGATCCTCCTGGATCTATTCAACACATTCGGCCTGCCCACCTCTACAACCGTCTCTCTGGTATTCGGTCTGCTGGGTGCGGCCATTGCTGTAGCCACGGTGAAAATCTCCGGCAACGAAGCCCTCGACATAAGCGATCTGGCCCAATTCATCAACTCGGGAAAAGCCATGGCCATTATCTCGGCGATTCTGGTCTCAGTGGTGATTGCCTTTACCTGTGGCTCGGTCATCATGTATATCACGAGGATCATCTTCACGTTCCGATACCATAAGGTGTTTAGCAGAATCGGTGCTCTGTGGTGCGGTATCGCCTTCTCGGCCATCGCCTATTTCGCCGTATTCAAGGGGCTGAAAAGTACTCCGATTATCAGCGAAGAGGCTCTGAACTATATCAATACACACCTTTGGATCGTGTTGTTGTCGATGTGGGCCGGCTGGAGTATTCTGATGGCCATACTGCAACACCTGTTCAAGGTGAATATACTGAAAATAACCGTGCTGGCCGGAACCTTTTCATTGGCACTGGCCTTTGCCGGCAACGATCTGGTAAACTTTATCGGAGTTCCCATCGCAGGATTCGACTCCTATAAAATCGCCCTCGCTACCGGCAATCCGGACATGATGATGGGTGAATTGAACAAACCGGTGGTCGCCAATATCGGATTTCTGATCCTGGCCGGTATCATCATGGTAATCACACTATGGACCTCGAAAAAGGCAAAAAGCGTGAGCAACACCGAAATCAATCTGGCCAAACAGGACGAAGGTGTGGAACGATTCGGTTCGACCCTTATGTCCCGTTCACTGGTGAGATTGGCCGTAAGTGCCAACAAAACCTACGAAGCCATAGTACCCGAATCTTTGCAACGCGCCCTGAACAAACGATTCATCCCGTTGCGCGCATCGGAAAAGGATGGAGCGCCGTTCGACCTGATCCGTGCTACGGTCAATCTGACAGTGGCCTCACTGCTGATCTCCATGGCGACCTCCCTGAAGCTGCCCCTCTCGACCACTTACGTAACCTTCATGGTGGCCATGGGCAGTTCGCTGGCAGACCGGGCGTGGGGGCGTGAGAGCGCCGTATATCGTATCACGGGAGTATTGGCCGTCATTTCGGGCTGGTTCCTCACGGCGTTGATCGCATTCATCATCGCATTCGTCGTGTCGATCGCCCTGATGTACGGAGGAACCGTGGCAGTGTTGGTTATCGCAGCTCTCTGCGCATTCCTGCTCGTCCAAAGCAACATTCTCCACAAGAAAAGAGAGTCCAAAGCCAGCCGTCGCGAAGGGACCGATCGTGCCAACGAAGGTGCTGAAGAGGTGATCCGCCGTTGCATGAGCGAAGTGAGCGAAACCATGGAGAAAGCGACGAAAATCTATAAGGAAACACTGATCGGCGTTTTCAACGAGGACCGTAAACTGCTGAGGAAAATGGTCAAGGAGTCGAACGAACTCTTTTACCAGGCTCGCGAACGCAAGTATGAGATGATGCCCACGCTCCACAAGTTGCAGGACAACTATATCAATACGGGGCATTATTACGTACAGGTGGTAGACTATATCAGCGAAGTAACCAAAGCTCTCGTCCATATCACTCGGCCCTGTTTCGACCATATCGACAACAATCACGAGGGAATGACCAAAGAACAGGTGGAAGATCTGATGAAAATCAACAACGAAGTGGCTTACATCTACGACAAGATCGTCCAGATGCTCAAAAGTAACGACTATACCGAAATCGAACAGGTTCTCCGTCTCCGCGACAGTCTGTTCGAGTCGATTGCCATGGCTGTGAAAAACCAGCTCAAACGAATCAAAAACAAGTCTACGAGCACCAAATCCAGTATGCTTTACCTGAACATCCTGAACGAAACAAAAACAATGGTACTCCAATCCCGGAATCTGCTTAAATCGCAAAAGTACTTCATCGAAGAACAGGAATAAACTCTTCGGAAAAAAGTATCTCTTGCAGAACAATATTTTGCACCGCTGACAGTTAGTTATATGCAGCGGTGCATTTTTTTGCTTTTGGCCGAAAAAATGCGTACGTTTGTACGATTTTAACGGATACGCCAATATGAAATATGTCGCATGTTATATTCTGATTCTCGCACTGCTTTCCAGTTGCGGAAGCGACGCCAATATCGTACCCGATCAACGTACCGCAATCGAAAACTATATCCAGAACAGATATCCGGACTATTTCGAACAAAACGGAGTCTACAAATGTGTCACAAACATGGATCGCCCGGAATATGCAAAATTGGATATAGCCAACTACGGAGATTCCATCTGGTTCCATTTCGCCGCGTACACGTTCGAATCCTCGCCCTCTACGACTCCATATTTCACGGACATCGCAGAAATAGTGGAAGGCGATACAGTGCTCAATCCGCGCTATTGGCCCAATGGTCCGCAAGCCGTCAAAATAGGATCAACCCCGCTGATCAAAGGATTGACCGCCGGATTGCCGGATTGTCGTGCGGGCGACTCCGTATACCTTTTTATCACTTCAGACCTCGGGTACGACGACAAAACCATAGGAGTCGTGGAGAAAAATACGGCTCTGATGTACTTTCTTAAGATTGAAAACGTAAAAAAACAACAGTAAAACAAAATGAAAATACGCTTTCGCATACTTTTCATGTTGGCCGCAGCTTCTCTGATGGTCATGTCCTGTGCAAAAAAGAGCGAAGAGGATTACAATGTAATAGAACAGGCTTCGTTGGACGCATGGATGGCAAAAAACGCTCCCCAAGCTCAAAGATTGGATAACGGAATGTATATCGAGACTGTAACTCCTGCACCGGAAGGAGCTGTCGCCCCCGTGGCTGGAAACTGGGTGCGTATTAACTACACGGGAAAAAGTCTCGAAGGAAATGTTTTCGTAACCCGCTATAAAGAAGTGGCCGAACAACAAGGAACCAATACACTCCACACTTATTACGAGCCTCAATACCTGTTATACGAAAGCTACAACACGTCTTTCACCCAGGGACAACTGATCGCTCTCCAACAAATGAAAGAAGGTCAAGTGGTGACCATCTATATGCCGTCTTCATTGGCCTATGGTTCATACGGCGCCTCCTTCTCCGGAGGCTATGAGGGGCAATACTCCCTTCCAGCCAATGTTCCGGCCATCATGACCATGGAACTGAATGAAGTGGTAACCGATCCGACCGCCCGGGAAACAAAACTGGTGATGGATTACGTAGTGGATGAATGGGGCTTAGAACGCCCGGAAAAGGACAGTACCTTCTTTTTCCAGATTATCGAAGGGAACGAGGATGAGGAGACTAAAATCACCGTAGATTCGACCGTCAATATCTATTATATAGGATCATTCCTCGACGGATTTATCTTCGACACCAACATCGACTCGGTAGCCCAACGCGTATTCAATGATTACGACGAAAATTCGGCAACCTCCTATACACCTGCAGACGGAGGCATGATCCAGGCTTTCTATGAAGCTGTACCGAGAATGCACTATGGCGACAGAGCCAAAATGGTATTCACATCCGAATGGGGATACGGAATGAATGGAAATTCAAGTGGAGAAACGGTAATACAGCCTTATACTCCTCTTATTTTCGAATTCTGGATCGAAACCAATCAGGAGGAAGACGAGGATTCGAGTGGCGAATGATTCCTCTTACCATTCGTCTATTGCCGTAATCAAGAAATGGCAACCATTTCATTGAGATGGGAAAATGGAGAATTTTGCAGCCATCGATTTCGAAACTGCCAACGGACGGCGTACCAGCGTATGCAGTGTGGGTGTAGTTGTGGTACGCAAAGGTGAAATCGTCGATTCACTCTATCGGTTGATTCGTCCGCGGCCCAATTTTTACAGCCGTTTCACAACCGAAATTCATGGAATGACTTATGCAGACACGGCCGATGCGCCCGATTTCCCGGAAGTCTGGGCCGATATTGCACCTCGTATCGAGGGGCTTCCCTTAGTAGCTCACAACAGTCCGTTCGACGAGGGGTGTCTGCGGGCAGTTTTCGAACTGTACGGTATGTCATACCCCGGATATCGTTTTTATTGTACGCTTCGGGCTTCTCGGCAGATATTCGGAAAAGAATTACCCAATCATCAACTTCATACAGTCTCAGCCCAATGCGGATTCGACCTGAGGCACCATCATCATGCATTGGCCGATGCCGAAGCCTGTGCCCGAATCGCACTGAAAATTCTGTAATTCACTCGTTCCGAAACGATTTCTTGATCCGGGATCGTCTTCATATAAAAATAGCAGGCCCTCTTCAGGCCTGCTATTTTTCAATTAGAAGTATCTTATCACGGTTGATATGTCACCGGAATGGTTGCATTGGCCGTAACATGCACATCAGGGAAGAGAAGGGTTTGGATCTGACCCGAAACATCTCGAATATCGAGTCGTACGGTCCAGGTATCCGCCTCCAATACCATCGGAGAGGTCACCGTATAGAGATCACTTTCCGGCGTGACGGTAAGACCACGGAATACCGTAGTGGCGCCATTCCGCCCCAGATAAAGATCTGCACTCACGGCCGAGGCTACTGCAGGACAGTTGGTAGCCGATATTACACACCGTACGGCACTCAACGAAGAGACGCCCTGTTGCTGATTGATGTCCTCGCCCCATTCGGTGGAGAAGACCGGTGTACATGTAGCCACATTTTGGTCACTGATCTGAAGATCCTCCAGCGTCAATACCGTTGCACTACCCTCCGGCAGAGCACCCGTTCCGGTCAGAGAGGCACGACTCGTATTTCCATTCTGCAATCCGATCTCCAAATCGTAAGCCAATGTCCCGACACTACCCAACACATAAGCCGTAGCAGCATACTGTTGAGTTTCATCCGCTTTGACAAGCGGCAACTCATAGGACAAAGGTTCCGAGACCGTTCCATCGGCAAGCGTCAGCACACTGGCCATATTGGTATATAAGAAACGAATCGAAGCAGCCCCCTCGGGAAGAGTCGCATTCACTGTCAATTTATTACCAGCCCAATTGAGTGTCCCTTCAACTACGGAACCCTCTTCCTGAGTAACGAATGCCGGAATCCGTGCAACCAATAACTCGGGAAGTTCCTCGGCAGAGGTATATCCTTCCTTGAGAGCGATCTGAGCCGTCTGATAGTTACCCATCGAAAGCGTATCAAACAGCGCTCCATCGAAATGACTCACCGCAATGGCCTTATATGTTCCTCGCGGCAACGTAAATGTATTTCCGGTCAATGTCTCCAGCGAGAATCGAGCCACTGCGGCCCCCGAAGCATCACTATAGAAGATGACGAATGTTCCGTCGGGTTCCCGATCGACTACAGGTTCGGCATGAGCCAAATTCAAGGTAACGACATCCGTATTGGAACGCTCCATCGACAACTGAATGTCGGAACCGGCCACCAGACACGTATCGAAAATTTGAGTGAAATTACGCTCGCCCGACACATAGCGTACATTTACCTCCACCGAAAGGGATTCGCCCACCGTAGGCAGCATATAGCGCCCTCCAGCCACCTCCCTCGAGCCATCGGCACGCGTAACAGGGGTCAACTCCATCGCGGCATAAGCACTTCCTTCGCCGATGCCCTCTCCGGAAGCCAGACTCACCGAACGGTACATATTGGTCACCACGGCCGTCGCATCGACGATCTCTCCCAGCGGATCTGAAAGAGTCAGGGTCAACATACCCGTAATGGGCCGCAGATCGATCGTCGGTGTAGTATAGTCTTCCGTATCATAACTACCGCTTCCGAACCACAATGCAGGCATTTCGGCCGAATAATCATAACTGTCGCACAGGGAAAGTGTCGGTGCATTCGCATCGGACAGATTACGCGTATAGAGTTCATTCCGATAGCCGGAGAAAGTGTATACATTATAGGTACCATCGGCCAGGTTATTGAGGTTTACCCCTCCCGCAACCGAACCTTCGATCTCCCGTTCGTAATAGGGTCCCGACTGAGGAACAAATACGAATTTTACGGGCTCTGCACTGTCCGGTCCTGTCGTCTGGCCCGAAGAGGAGACCACCATATCGGGTCGGTTCGGGTCGTCGTCCTTGCAACTCACCGCCAAACTGGCAACAAATACGGCAATGAGCGGGAAAAACAGATATTTTATCTTTTTCATACTTTTTCGTTTTTACTTTTTCTCATTCGCATTCATTGTCAGGGCATCGGATCGGGATAGATATCTCCTCCCGTCTCCGTCTGCCATCCCGTCTGCGAAACATCCGTGACAATGGCCACGCCTCGCAGATAGTTCAATGCGACAGCCGTATTCCAAATCTTATTCTCCACAAAAGGCTTTCCATCGGCCGTTATCGTATAGAGAGCCTCCTCCGTTCCCGAACCGACCGCGGCCTGATAAGAGTATGCCGGCTGCTCTCCCTCCTTATTCGGGAAGGCAGTAAATACAGCCACATAAGCCAGTGAATCCGCATTATAGACCGCCTCTGTGGTCCAACTAACATCAGACTCCACCTCGGAACATTCGCCCAACAGCGTAATCGAGCGAGGTACTCCGGACAATGCTACATTCATCTTCACCTGGTCCGTCGAACCCGCATCATGGGTTATCCGCAATACCGTACGTCCCACCACTCGTTTTACCTCCAGCGACACGCTCTCCGGAAGTCCGCTCAGATCGAATATCTCCGCCTCGGAGAGCAACAGATCGCTCGCTACGGAGGGATCGGACAACATAAATTTCACCTCTTCGGGTCCCGCACCCCACGGTGCTTCGATCTGGAAACCATCGCTGCCGTTCATCACGGCTGCAATCACACAATAGCATCCGCCGGGAAGTTGCATGTCGAACGGAGCGGTGTAACCCTCGGATACGAACTCGCGATACAACGTATATTGATCCATATCCTGAGGATCGTCGCCCATCGACGAAAAGACGAACAGATGCACCTGACCATCACTCAAGGCCTCCGCAGCGACATCGTCGCCTCCGGCAAGCGTGACACTGCCCGAACAGTTATTCGGTTCGTTCTGATCCGTCTTGGCACATCCGGCTGCCACCAGCAGCGAAAGCATCATAATATATCCTAATATCTTTTTCATGGCCTCAACGGTTTAATGTGATGAAATAACGGGCAACAACAGCTCCTGCGGAACGTCCCAGCGGTTCGCTGTGGATCGTAAACTGATAGTCATGTCCCTCCTCATACCAGGTATCCGGTTCATCGGGAGTAAATACGAAACTGCTCGTCCCGATCTCTCCTGCAATCGCAACCTCACTGCGTTTGGCCGGATAGAGATAATAGCCAATCGAAAAATCAGGTGCTCCGGCCGCAAAATTCTCCTGACAGGAGATCTCGTACGAGGCCTCGTTCTGACGTGAAGCCTGAAGAGTCAGCACAAACGTTCCCTCAGCCGGAGACGGATAGTTGAACGTAAGACGGGTCATCAGATTTTTCAGCAGCAGATTCACCTCGGATGCCGTGTTAGAGAGATAAGATATGGCTCTCAACAACGGTTTCTTGACCAAAACACTCGATTTGATCGGCAAATTCGCCAACGTATCTATCCGCTCGCCCACCTCTGGAACATCGAACACTTCGGGATCGAGATTGGCGAACAATATCACCCGATAAGCCTCCAGAGGAAGATTCAGAGCCACGTTATTGAACTCCGTCAGGTCATTGAACGAATAGCTCTGCTCGACCTGGCAATCCAAATCGGTCAGATAGAGCCGGATATGGTCAGCATCAGACGCATACTCGGATGCTGCGGCTTCGACAGATGCACGGATTCCGGAACTTCTTTCGCCTCCGTCTCCCTCATTGTTGTCGCAACCGATCGCCAGCAAACCGCAAGCCATCAGCCACGCTGTATATTTTATCATCTTTTTCATCGGATTCTCTCATTTTTAACATTAAAGTCCCAGTCCCGTAATGGTTCCAGCATCCTCTATCCACCACAACCGGGGATAGCCATCGGCATTGACATTGCCTCTCCACGGAACAGACATATCGGATGTCCACAATTCATTGGGGAAGAATTTAGAATTGGGATTAGAAATACCTCCGGTATCTCCATTATTAAGCGTATAAAGCAATTTAGTCTTTCCTTCAGAATGGTCGGCCATCTGACTCTGGGTTCTCGGCTTGGCTCCGTTATCACCCCATACCTTATTTCCTGTATTCTGGCAATCAGACCACACAATGTCTTTATATGCTACATTAGTCCAACCGCCAATACCATATTTAGGCCATTCGCTTTCCGATTCCAATTGCAGATAAAAACTGTTCTTCATACGGGAATATGATGCCTCGGTTACCGTCGTTTTGGAACCCGTTCTCGCGATCCCCAATATTCCCCCGCGACAAACATTTTCGGTCGGAGCATTACCCGAAGTCACCATCACCTTTCCCGTAGAAACACAATGATGCAATCTGTCGTTCTCCGTATCCGTCCATCCGGAAATACCGCCTACAATATCCACTCCTGACACATTACCTGAATTAAGGCATATAAGAACATCTGCACTCTTTTGAATTCCTATAATACCTCCGGTACCCATCGTACCACCGGAAACGGCATTTCTATTTTCATTCGTTCCTGAAACGTCACCTCCATTGTAGCAGGCAACGATAGTACTCCAATAGTCATTTCCTGCGTAACATTGCCCAATGACACCTCCCGTACAAGCACCACCGGAGATATTGGCATAATTACCACATTCGATTACATAGCTTGACTTCTGGATACGGCCAATGATGCCTCCACAACACTCGTAACGGGCTGTTACCTTACCATAATTCATACACCGCTGTACGAAATTATTGTGGACAACATTTCCAGCAATTCCACCCGTATACGAAATCTGACTATCCACCTCTCCATAATTTTCACATCCAATAAGTCGGGTGTAATAACTCAGGTAACCTGCAATTCCACCTGTACCCAATACAGAAGTTGTAGTAGTATACAGATTGGTTATCGAACCATAATTAACACAATTCTCTATGCGAGTAAAGAAAGACCCATTATCCGGAGCCACTCCATCAGAAAGACCCATAACCGCACCCAAAATACCTCCTACTGGTCCCATGGTACACTCTACGGTCGCATTATTAATACATCCGACAAATTCATTAGTTCCCATTGAGGCAAATGCCAAAGCCGCCACATTGCCTCGTCCCGTAATATGGGAATTGGATCCGATCACTACATTCTTTATAATTGCCTCCTCTACAGACCCGAACAATGCTTTATTGTCACTTCCCGATTTAACATAAATTCCATCGATAGTAAATCCCTGACCATCATACTCACCGCAAAAACGAGTATTTCCAGAGCCTATAGAAGCCGCCGTCGTAGAGCCCAGGGGAAGCCATCCGGCCGTACTGTGACCCAAATAGGGCTCTTTACGAGACGTATTGGTTTTGAAGGTTCCGGAGGCCCGGTCATAATAGATTCCTAAATAAGGAGCCAGGTCGATATCGCAAACCTGTACGTATTTCGAACGAGTATAATTGCCCAATTGCACATTCTTCTCGCTGGTCATCAAGAAGTTTCGCATGGCATCGAATCGGGCCGCCGAACATACCTCATAGGGAACGGACTGACCGTCTCCCACTCCACCGAATTTCAGACTGGCCGTCAGTGTCTGTTTCTCAAGTTTATGACCATAGATCTCGATCGACGCATTCTCTACTGGCGAACCTCCGTTCAAGAATTCGATCTTACTCAACATCCATTTCCCGATCGGCAGGGCCGACACATCCGTGGCCAAAGCCACCTGATTGCCTCCCGTAACCTCTACTTCCGCCGATGTAACATACTCCTCGGGTTGACCTTCGACCGTCACGTAGATCCGGGCTCCGTCGCACGAGGGAACCGGCACTTCGGCCACATCAGCCATCTGAAGAGTCATCTGGACAGGATCCACATCGAATGCACACATCTTCTTCACATTGGAATTATCACTCAGATAGGCCATATAGTTGCTGAAAGTCAAACTGTCGCATACCTCATACGGATTCTCGGGCGTACCTTCGCCGATACCTTGTAATTTCATATCGGCTATCAACTCCATATTTTTATTTACGGCCAGGAAACGATACGTTCCCAATGCCACCCGTTGAGATCCGGCCACCAGTTCGATTTTCGACAGACGCCACATGCCTGGATCGAGTCCTGCCAACTCCGGGGTACAGGTCAATACCCCATTCTGATACACCACCGGAGCAGTCACCCGAGTGACCTCGCCATCTTCCGTCACCACGGAGAGTTCGGCAGAAGTAACAGCCGACGGATCGATTCCATTTTCATTGTTTTTAAGTGTCAACAAGATCTTCAGGCCCGCATTACTTCCGATAATGGATGCCCCCTCGGAACTCCACTCGGTCACCTGCGAATCGGACACCCCGATGGAAGCCTCCGCTTCAGAGGCATTGAACGTCGTGACAAGGGTTCGATTGGCAGGCAGCGAATCGAGTACAAAACTTTTGGCCGGCAACTCGCTTCCATCTTGTTTTATGACGATTTCCACCTCCGATTTGGCAACAGAAGGCGTCACGATCGCCAGATTCCGGAAATTGGCGCCCTCCTGATCATAGGCCGTGGCAACCAATTCGAATGTACACCGATCCGTACTGCTCCAGGTACCTGTCTCAATAGAAAATTTTGAGGAAGCCGAGGTATAACGCAACGTAACCCCCTCACTCTCGGGCAGCGCATAACGCATATCGAGCATCGAGACAATACGTCCGAATGAGAATGTCACCTCTTTATCCTTACCGACCCAGACCTCGCTGGTGGCATAAAGCAAATCGGGTAAAGTTGCGTTCTGCTCCTCGGAAAAAGTCAATTTACAATCGGAAAAACGATCCCCTTCGATACTCATCACCGAAGCATCGAACCCGGCGATCACTGTCCATACATATTGTCCGATAGGCAGGGATACGGTCCCCAAATCAGCAAACTCATCGACAGAGGTCTCCTTTACCAACGCTCCATCGGCCTGGCTGAACACCAGCAACTTGAACGAAGAGATATCCTCTGGCACCTCGACAGATCCATTCGAGGAGAGAATCACCTTCATCCCGCCGGAAGTTCCTCCGCCTTCGGCGATCTCCTTGCTGCACGAACCAAGCAACAACAGGAATCCCGCCGTCAGCAAACACATTAAGTTTTTCATGGTAAATTAAGTTATTTTTAGGTAGGTTTGATTCTGATACTCCTCCGTTCCGTTACACCTAATTAATATATAGTAATAATATATAAAAATGTCCGAAACGGAAAACCTGTAGACTATTGTGCCGAATAACACATCTGCAACGCCTTATCCGCATAACGTTCCCCGATCAATATCTGACCGTCACGACTGAAGTGAGGATCGGTTTCGTCCTTGAGCATCCCGGCTCCCTCGGCACTCACCCAATCGCTATAGGGTACAAACGTAGATACCGTACGAATCATCTCGTTGAATCCGGCCGACGATGAACGCCAATAAGCCAACTCCCCGCAAATAAACGGCACATCGGGAGTACCCAGATCTGCCCGTAAATCGGAGACAAATTGAGCCAATACTGTCTTATAACTATCCGGATTACTCGAATTAGCCTCGCCCTGATGCCACAAAATCGCCTTCAATTCGCCCAGTTCCATGGCCTGTCGGGTCCGTCGAACTGCTTCGTCATAAAGTTTCAACTTCCCATATGCAATACTGGCTGCATCGGTCACGAATCCGGCCGTCTTTTCCCACATCCCGATCGAGGAGCCTCCCAGTGCATTGACCACCAGCAACACCTTTCGACCCGTTTCACGCACAATCTTTTTCGAGAACGAATAGCCGGGATTGATCTGTTGCATGGAGAGATTCTTTCTCACGGTAGAGTACTGATTAAGTGGATTATGAGCCTCTACGGCCTCCCCTTCCTCATTGAGCAGCCAGACGTTTTCCAATTTTTCGGTGACATCCTCGGGCAACATGGTTCCCCGTCCGGCCATATTCGACTGTCCGATCAACAAAAAGACATCGAAGCCACCGCTATCGGGAAAATCGTCCCAAGTATATTCCACCTGCTCGACACTCGTCAAACCCTCCTGCAAAGCCGCCAAGGCATGACGCAACTGATAGGGTTTACCCTCTTTTTCTATCGTAACGACCAGTTCGGGAGCCGATGCGGGAGGCAACACACCCTTCGCCGTAAACAATACCGGATCGCTGCCGGAAGAGGTTACGGTCAGAGGGACATCTCTCAATACCTGTTCATCCCAACTACGCGAAGACAAATTGAAATTACGCGGAATTCCCGCACAGACAGCCTCCACCGAAGAAGCCTCTCCGGGTATCTGACCCGAGACTTCGATCGACGAAAGAATCGGACTGAACAAAAGATCGACCTGTTTTTCCTCCCCAACATAGACCAGACGACTGGCATAATAGAGCGCAGGAATCGTTGCTTCCGTATTCAGAAACAAACGACACGTGGAGAGATTTTCCGTCTCCAACAGGGTCATGGCTTGTTGATCGTATCCGGCAATCACCGTCCATACATAGCGGCCCGCAGGCAATTCCACCTGAGAGAGAGAACTCAGGTCCGAAAGCGTATGATCTCCTACCCGCTCCAGACTCACTCCATTGAAGATGAGCACACGGTAAGAAAAATCCTTTCCCGAAGGGAGTCCTTCGGTCGCAAAGTCTATACCCGCTTTCACCACAGGTCCGAAAGCGTCCTTGTTCTCCTCGGAACAAGCGCCCATGAGCAACATGACTGCTGCACACAACCACGCGAAACGTTTCATAACTGTTCCGGCTATTTACGTTTCGACCTTTTTTTGTCCGGATAGCACATTTTCAGCACCTTATCAGCATAACGCTCCCCGATCAGCAACTGACCGTCACGGCTGAAATGGGGATCGGATTTGCCCTTGAGCATTCCTGCGCCCTCGGAACTCACCCAATCGCTGTTGGGAACAAATGTAGATATCGTCTGAATCATTCCATTAAAACCGCTCGCCGTAGAACGCCAGTGAGCAATCTCGCCCGCAATAAACGGCACATCGGGAGCATTCAGATCCTTTCTCAGATTCTCCACCAAAGCAGACAGACGAGCCTTATAAGCTTCCGGATTCCGCGCATCGGCCTCACCCTGGTGCCACAGAATAGCCTTCAATTCACCATAAGCCAGGGCCTCTTTGGTCCGACGAATCGCCTCGGCATACAACTGTTTCTCTCCCAAGGCAATACTGCCCTTATAGGCCACCAGCGGAGCATCTTTCGCCCAGGCCCTGATCGAAGATCCCCCCAATGCATTGACCACGAGCAAGATCTTACGTCCGGTCTTCTTGGCGACCTTTTCACCGAAAGCCGTCCCCGGACAGATCTGCTGCATTTTCATCGACTTACGCACCGAAGAGTAACGATTCAACGGATTTCGGGCAGGCTCGGGCTTCCCCTCCGCATTGAGCAGCCAGACGCCTTTCATGACACGTGCCGTATCCTCCGGCAAAAGCATCGCTCCCCGACCGGCCATGTTAGACTGACCGATCAACAGATAGATGTCATACTTTTCTTCCGATGATTTCGGGGCTTTTCGTTCGCCTCCGGCCGCAAAGCAATTCAACGAAGCACAAAAGGCCAACAGCAGAAAACAGAGTAATGTTTTTCTCATAGAGCAAGTAGTTTAGTTATTAGGGTTAATTCAAAAATATCTAAGTCAAGTTAAACCCGATTTACTATTTTTTGAATAAATTTGTTGCACGAATATAATTCTTTTTCAGCAAAAAGACAAAACTAACCCCCTAAACCCTAAAAAAATGTACAAACTATTTTTCCGAATTGCGATGGCTGCTCTGTTGCTATCGACGACCAGTGTCGCCATCGCAGCCCAAAACCCAATCGAATTGGCCAAAGACCAAATCAAAATCGTCATGGGTGACAACGAACCAGCCCCCCTGATATTGGCCATGGAGACACTCTGCCGCGACTTCCGCACCGTGATGCAAACCGGTCCCGAAGTAATTGGCAGATTTCCGGAAAAACAGAAATCTCCCGTCATAGTCATCCTCAACCGGGAAACCAATACTTTGAAATTACCCCTGAAAAAATTTCGTCCACTGGACGGATTCGAATCCCACCGCGTATGGTTCGATCCCACGGCCAACCGTCTCTATCTGGACGGAGCCGATATGCGGGGAACCATCTATGCCATCTATACCTTCAGCGAACAATTTCTGGATGTACCTCCTCTCTGGTTCTGGTGCTGGTGGGAGCCGCAAATCAAACAAACCATTGCCATTCCCTCCGACTGCGATCTCTATTTTCCTTCTCCGCAGGTACGTTTCCGCACCTGGCTGCCCAACGACACCGATCTGTTGACTCCATGGCGCAAACTTTCGGATGTAAACAACGAACTGTGGATGGAAACCATGCTCCGTCTGAAACTCAACGCCGTGGAGTATGGCAATACGATCGACTTTCCCTATAAGATGAGCTCTTCAGCCCGTCTGACCACCAAATACGGTCTGATTATCGCCTCCCACCACACGGTCTCGATGAACAGTACGCTCAACACCTGGCCCAAATATTGGGAGAAAATACGCGGCATCAAACCCGCTCCCGAACTTTCGCTGGCCAACCGAGACAAACTGCTCGAATTCTGGAACTACTGTGCCGAAACAGTCACCCGCAACAAAGTGGAAAACATCTGGAACATCGCTTTCCGGGGCGACGGGGACAAGCCCTTTTGGGCCACCTTCAAAGATGCTCCCGAAGACGAAAAAGAACGCGGGGCGATCATCACCCAGATGCTCGCCGCCCAAATGGAGATCATCCGCAAACACACCGGAGAAACCGAACCCTATGTCCGCATCACCTTCTACGACGAAATGGCCGACCTGTTGGCCAAGGGAGTCGTCACCCCTCCCAAAGGAGAAAACATGATCTGGACCTACGTGGCCGGACGGCGTGACCACTATCCCTATGACGACATCCAGCAATTCGACCCCCGTAACAAGGTAAAACTGGGCTACTACATGAATTTCCAGTTCTCATCCACCGGTGCACACCTGGCCCCGGCCGAAGGACCTTGGAAAATGGAGTTCAACTATCGGTATGTGAACAATAAATCGCCGCTCTATTTCTCGGTGGTGAATGCCGGAAACTTCAGGGAATTCCTGCTCACGCTCTCGGCCAATGCCCGCATGCTGTGGGACTACGACAATTACTCGACAGACACTTTCCTGCAGGAATACGCCGCCCAATATTTCGGAGAAGAGCATGCAAAAGCCATCGCAGATCTCTATCACGATTACTTCTATGCCTATTGGGAGCCCAAAAAACCCGATTTTCCGGGAGGCGGTCTGGAGCGGCAATACATCTTCCAGGACCAACGTTACGCACGGGCCATCGGGCAAATCGCCAAAAATTTCTTCAACTACAATCCCAATCCGCTGAAAGACATCGGCTACGAACGGGTTCCGGGCCGTACTTTCCGCATCGATCCGGCCGACAACGGAACGGACAACCAAGTCGATGCCATATTGGCCGGCATGGACGCTGCCATCCCCCGCTTCGAAGCCGTAGCGAAACGATGTGCACAGATACAGGACCAGTTACCAGAAGATCGTCGTCTGTTTTTCGACGCCAATCTCAGAGCCTATGCCGACTACATGACCCACTTGAGCCGATCGTTCCGTCATTTCGTGTATGCCTACAAACAACAACAGCAAAAGGAGACATTGATCACCGAACTCGACAAGTCCTATTCGGAAATGGTCGCCGCCCGAGAAAGTCTGTGGCGTACCCAACACGGTGTATTCGAGCAGTGGTATGCCGGCGATAAACGATTCGGATTCGAATCGCTTCTTCGTGGTATTCAACGCGTAAAAGAACAAAGTGAAAAAAATTGACCCAAATTCATAATAAATTCGCCGAGTTCCACGTTTACTGTACGAAAACAAATAAAGACAAGGTTAGTTTTAGGATAAAAGGTTAGTTAGGTCATTCTCCTCACGGAGAATAAAAAGTCCCGGGAACAGATATGATTCCCGGGGTTTTTTATATGATTAAAAGCCTCTTTTAGCCATTTATATGCAAATTATGAAGCCGAGATTGTAAATCCGGATAATTAATTCTAATTTAGCGTCCCCAAAATAGCTTATTTATAGAAAATCTGAAAAGCATGAAAATTGCCATCGTAGGAACCGGATATGTAGGACTGGTAACAGGTACCTGTTTTGCAGAGATGGGTATCGATGTCACTTGCGTGGACGTAGATACCCGTAAAATCGAAAATCTGCGCAACGGGATTATTCCCATCTACGAACCCGGACTCGAAGCTTTGGTCCACAACAATGTAAAGGCCGGACGACTCCATTTCGCCACCAAACTGGCTGAAGTGGTCAATCAGGTGGATATCATCTTTTCGGCCGTGGGAACCCCTCCCAACGAAGATGGTAGCGCCGACCTGAAATATGTATTGGAAGTGGCTCGCGAAGTGGGCCGTACCATGGACGGATACAAACTGGTCGTAACCAAAAGTACTGTTCCCGTAGGCACTGCTCGTAAAGTCAAAAAAGTCATCGCCGAAGAGCTTAAAAAACGAGGCGTATCCTATAAATTCGACGTGGCGTCCAATCCCGAATTTCTGAAAGAAGGAGATGCTATCAACGATTTCAGCCGTCCCAACCGAATCGTGGTGGGCGTGGAATCCGACCTGGCTCGGGCCATGATGGACAGCCTTTACAAACCGTTCACGCTGAACGGTCACCCGATCATCTTCATGGATATTCCGTCGGCCGAGATGACCAAATATGCCGCTAATGCCATGTTGGCTACCCGCATCAGTTTCATGAACGACATTGCCAACCTGTGTGAAATCGTAGGAGCCGACGTGTCGATGGTGCGCAAGGGTATCGCTACGGACGACCGGATCGGAAGCCGTTTCCTTTATGCGGGATGCGGTTACGGAGGATCCTGTTTCCCGAAAGACGTGAAAGCACTGGTCAATACGGCTCAGGAAAACGGTTATCGTCTGCGGGTACTCGAAGCGGTCGAAGCTGTGAACGAAGATCAGAAACGAATCGTATTCAAAAAGCTGTACGACCATTTCGGCGGCGATCTGAAAGGCAAACGGATCGCATTGTGGGGCCTTTCGTTCAAACCCCAAACCGATGATATGCGGGAAGCCCCCTCGTTGACGGTAATCGATGCTCTGCTCGAAGCCGGATGTTCGATCAAAGCCTACGATCCGATCGCCATGGAAGAGTCCAAACGCAGAATCGGCGACAAAATCACCTATACTCAAGACATCTACGAGGCCGCTGAAGGTGCCGATGCCATTCTGTTGCTGACCGAATGGAAAGAGTTCAGAATGCCAAACTGGGATCGTCTGCGCCAAAGTATGAGAACGCTCGTCGTGGTAGACGGACGCAATATTTACGACAAAAGACAACTGGAACGTAACGGATTCGCCTACATGGGAATCGGCATCAAATAGAGACGTATGAGCCGCATACTGATTACAGGAGGAGCCGGATTTATCGGTTCCCATCTTTGTGAACGATTGCTCAGCGAGGGCAACGACGTGATCTGTCTGGACAACTATTTCACCGGCAGTAAAGACAATATCCGTCATCTGATGGACGACCACCATTTCGAATTGGTACGTCACGATGTGACCACTCCCTATCATGCAGAAGTGGATGAAATCTACAATCTGGCCTGCCCCGCCTCGCCGGTTCACTACCAGTACAACCCCATCAAAACGACCAAAACCTCCGTATTGGGTGCCATGAATATGCTGGGGCTGGCCAAACGTACCCGGGCAAAAATTCTTCAGGCATCGACCAGCGAAGTCTATGGCGATCCGGCCGTCCACCCTCAGGTAGAGTCGTATTGGGGAAATGTAAACCCGATCGGTCTGCGCTCCTGCTACGACGAGGGGAAACGGTGTGCGGAGACCCTATTCATGGACTACCATCGGCAAAACGGCGTACGTATCAAAATCGTGCGCATCTTCAATACCTACGGCCCGAGGATGAATCCCAACGACGGGAGAGTCGTATCGAACTTCATCGTACAGGCCCTGCGAGGAGAAGATATCACGATCTACGGCGACGGCTCCCAAACACGCAGTTTCCAATACGTAGACGATCTGGTAGAGGCCATGGTGCGCATGATGGCTACCGACGACGACTTCACCGGCCCCGTCAACACGGGTAATCCCGGCGAATTTACCATGTTGGAACTGGCCGAAATGGTAATCCGGTTGACCGGATCGAAATCGAAACTGGTATTCATGCCCCTGCCCAGCGACGACCCCCGTCAACGCAAACCCGACATCTCGCTGGCCAAAGAAAAACTCGGAGGATGGGAACCCAAAGTCAGACTGGAAGAAGGTTTGAAAAAAACCATCGAATACTTCGATGCACTCATCAAATAGGAATTCAATTATGGTTTCAACCAGCAAGCACCAAAGAGGTATTAGTATCCTGATCGCAACCTATAACGGGGCTTCCCGAATCACGGAAACGATCGAACATATCGGTGCCCAGAAAGGTCTCGATGAGTTCGACTGCGAACTGTTGGTGATAGACAATGCCTCCAAAGACGATACGTTTGCCGTAGCAGAAGCTGCCTGCGCCCGATTGCCGGAAAAAATCGTATCACGGGTACTGCGCCAGCCCATCCCAGGGAAGAATGCCGCCTTGGAAATGGGATATGCCGAAGCCCGATATGAATATGTAGCCATCTGCGACGACGACAATTTCCTGGATCCGAATTACCTGAAGACCGGTTACCGGATCATGGAAGCAATTCCCCAAATCGGAGCTTTGGGCGGTTTAGGAATCGCCGTATTCGAGCAGGAGGCTCCCTCGTGGTGTCCGGAAGGATATGCCTGCGGTCCGCAAGGAAGTCACAACGGAGACATATCGGATATTACCAAAGGTGAACGATGTGCCGTCTTCGGGGCAGGATGTATCTACCGGATGTCGGCACTCAACAAACTAAAGGAGTTAGGATTCGAAAATATTCTCAGTACCCGAAGAGGACAACGTGTGGATGCCTCCGGAGAGGACTACGAACTGTGTCATGCACTGGCCCTGGCCGGCTATAAGATATGGTATGACGAACGGTTGGTTTTCCATCATCTGATGCCCGCCTCGCGGATGACGCTCGCAAAATTGTTCAGTCTGAGACGGGGCGACGGCGTACAGGACTATGTGCTGCGTATGTACGTCAAAGGTCTACGCCGACGCTCGATGAGTTATTTCTACCTGGTCAGATTCTGGTTCAAAAGCCTGTATAAAGCAACGATGAGCACACTGGAGTCGGGCCTGAAATGTCTGTTCAAGAGAAACATAAGGCATCGTTGTCAATTGGCGTGTGCCCAGTACAGACTCTTGACCGTACTGAACATTCCTTATTGCGTCCGCGCCTCCCGGAAATTCATGAAATTCTGGAAACAACTGAAGAAACACCATTACGTATAATAACAGAGAAGTATGTTTGGGTTCGGGAGGAAGAAAACACCGGTACGACAATTAATGTCAGGATTGTACGATGTACATTCCCATCTGCTGCCTGGGGTAGACGACGGCAGTCCCTCGGCTGAAGTGAGTCTGAAACTGCTCGAATCGTTGGAACAAATGGGCGTCAAGGGAATTTATCTGACCCCCCATATCATGGCCGGAAATTACGGAGGCAACAACCGTATCTCGCTGAGTAAACGATTCGAAACGTTTGTCTACAACGGTCCGATAAAACTGAAGCTGGCTGCCGAACATCTGATCGACGAAAAGTTTCTGCAACACCTGCAAAGCGACCCGCTCTCTCTGGCAGAGGAATACGTACTGGTCGAATTTACTCTCGGAGGATTCCCCTCCAATACGTTCGACACCCTATTCGAAATATCCATGCAGGGATATACTCCGCTTCTGGCCCATCCGGAACGATATGCCTTCCTGCAACACCGAATGCGACGGGAAGAGATGCTCGAACGCCTGCTCGCAGCCGGATGCAAATTCCAACTCAATCTGCTATCGCTCACCGGCTGGCACGGACAACATGCCCAAGAATTGGCCAACGAACTTATCAAAAGGAATTTGTATACCTTCGTGGGGACCGATATACACTCGTTTCCTCACCTGAAAGCCATCCAAACCCTTTCGGTCAACGATCGGCAGGCCGAAGCCGTGGAAAAACTCAAAGAGAACAATCGCCAACTGTGGAAATAGGATCCTTTTCCCCATTCTATTCCTCAGACAACCCCTCGGAACGCCTCTAAACAAACAATTTTTCCAAATCAGCAAAGGAGGTCTTTCGAATTTCGCAACTTCCTATGCGATGGACCAGAACGAGACTGATCTGATCAGCATCGCGTTTTTTATCGAGTTTAAGCGCCTTCAGAAGCCGTTTTATATCGACTCCTGATTCTGTGGGCAGACCCATTTTAGCTATCACACGGGAAATACGCGCAGCCTCATCCTCCGTCAAAGTACCCAGTCGCACGGATACCCCGGCCATCATGACCGTCCCGATCGCCACTGCTTCGCCGTGCAAGAATTCCGAACTGCACTTCTCAATGGCATGAGCAAACGTGTGACCCAGATTGAGCTTTTTCCGCACTCCGGCTTCCCGTTCGTCCGCCTCCACGATCTGAGCCTTCACCCGTATGGATGCGGTGATGATGCGTGTCAACAATGCCCCATCCTGGCGAAACTCATCCAAAGCATGATCTTCAAACAACGAAAAAAGCGTCGGATCGGCAATAATGCCTGCCTTGATAATCTCGGCCAATCCGGCCCGGAACTCCCGTTCGGGTAATGTCTTTAACAGCGAAGTGTCGCACAACACAAATTCGGGCTGATTGAACACCCCTACCATATTCTTATACCCTTCGACATTCACCCCGTTCTTGCCGCCCACACTGGCATCCACCTGAGCCAGAAGAGTCGTTGCCACAAAACCAAAGTGTAATCCACGCATATATGTCGAGGCCACAAAACCGGTAACATCGGTCACGATACCGCCCCCGAAGCCCAATATGAAACATTCACGATCGGCCCCCAGAGCGATCAACTCGTCGTAAATCTTCTCCACCGTATAAAGGGTCTTATTGGTCTCCCCCATCCCGATAATGATATGCTCGAAGGAGTCAATAATCGGTTTATAACGACGATGCACATTCGCGTCGGTCACCACAATCACCCTCCGTTGGGGAAGATACGAACGGAGCTCCCCGATCACATCCCCGACCACGATACGCGAGAGGCCTCCCGCCCCCCTTTTCACCTCGATAATCTCTTTCATATGCGTCAGAATAGTTTACAAATATAATGCTATTCCCTGATTTATTTTCTATCTTTGCCTCCGAAATTTATGCGGATAAACTCTGAAAGAAATATGCAAAAATTACGCAACATCGCTATTATCGCCCATGTCGACCACGGCAAAACGACTCTCGTGGATAAAATGATCCTCCAGGGTCACCTGCTGCGCGAAGGCAAAGAGACCGGCGAATTGATTATGGACAACAACGACCTGGAAAGAGAACGTGGAATCACAATCCTCTCCAAAAACGTGTCGGTAAATTACAACGGATACAAAATCAATATCATCGACACCCCCGGACACTCCGATTTCGGCGGGGAAGTGGAGCGAGTACTCAATATGGCCGACGGCGTATTGTTGCTGGTGGATGCATTCGAGGGGACAATGCCTCAAACACGGTTCGTCCTCCAGAAAGCATTGGCGTTAGGTAAAAAACCGATCGTCGTCATCAATAAAGTAGACAAACCAAATTGCCGTCCGGAAGAGGTGCATGAACAGGTATTCGATCTGATGTTCACCCTCGACGCTACGGAAGATCAGCTCGATTTCAAAACCATCTACGGTAGTGCCAAAAACGGATGGATGTCTCACAAATGGAATGAACCTACCAATAGCATCACCCCCCTGCTCGATACGATTATCGACGAAATCCCCGAACCGGCGTACGTGGAAGGGACACCCCAGTTGCTGATCACCTCGCTGGAATACTCGAACTATGTGGGACGTGTCGCCGTAGGAAAACTTACCCGGGGGACGCTTCGAGCCGGAATGCCCGTCACACTGGCCAAACGCGACGGAAAAACAATGATCAAAACCCGGATCAAGGACCTGATGGTCTTCGACGGACTGGGAAAAAGCAAAGTCGGAGAGGTGCAATGTGGCGAAATATGTGCTTTGGTCGGAATCGAAGGATTCGAAATCGGCGATACGATCTGCGACTTCGAAAATCCCGAACCCCTGCCCCCCATCGCCATCGACGAGCCTACGATGAGTATGCTGTTTACGATTAACGATTCGCCTTTCTTCGGCAAGGATGGGAAATATGTCACCTCCCGTCACCTGAAAGAGCGTCTGGAACGAGAACTGGAGAAAAATCTCGCTCTGAGAGTAGAGCCCGGTGAAAATTCAGACAGTTTCGTGGTCTATGGTCGGGGAGTGTTGCATCTGTCGGTGCTGATCGAAACCATGCGCCGCGAAGGGTATGAACTACAGGTCGGTCAACCGCAAGTCATCATCAAAGAGATCGACGGTGTAAAATGTGAGCCGGTAGAAGAACTGATGATCGATCTGCCGGACGAATATTCCGGCAAAGCGATCGAAATGGTTACCAAACGCAAAGGGAATCTGCTCAATATGACCGCCAATCACGATCGTACCCGTCTCGAATTCGAAATTCCTTCTCGCGGTCTGATCGGTCTGAGAAGCAATTTGCTCACGGCCACGGCTGGCGAAGCGGTCATAACCCATCGTCTGCGCGGATTCGAACCCTACAAGGGCGAAATCGAAATGCGGACCAACGGTTCGTTGATCGCCATGGAAACAGGAACGGCCTACGCTTATGCCCTCAACAAATTGCAGGACCGAGGACGATTCTTCGTCTCTCCGCAGGACGAAATCTATGCAGGACAGGTGATCGGCGAAAGTACCCGTGACCAGGATATCGTTGTCAATCTGACCAAAAGCAAGAAATTGACCAACATGCGTGCCAGCGGTTCAGATGAAAAAGTCAGCCTCGCTCCACCGGTGATCTTCTCTCTGGAGGAGGCTCTCGAGTACATCAAAGCAGACGAATATGTCGAGGTAACGCCGAAAGCGATGCGTCTGAGGAAAATCCTGCTCGACGAAAACGAACGGAAAAGAGCTGCAAAATAGATTTTTCAGGAAAAATATTAACCTAATATTTTCATGAACCTTATGCTTAAAAACTCTATTCTATACAGACTGTTCTTGTTGATTGTCTGCGCAGCAGGCATAACCGGCTGCAACGACAACGAGGACGATGGATCTCGCGCCTTCATGAGTAATGCTACGGTTACCGGAGATGCCGCCAACGGCTATTACTGTTATCTGGACGGAGGAGGATTGGTCGTCTCTCAGGATCAGAATCTCGAAGGAATCGAACGTGGATATTTCGCGTTCCACTACATGGAAACAGACTGGACAACCGCCGGCGATACAAGCTATATTCGCAATGCTCATGTGCTGCCCTATTCGGTTTTCGAGATAATCCATCCGATCCGGAACGACGAAGCCGAATCCGATCACTTCTCGGATCCGAATCATTGTCAAGAGCCTCCGCGGTTATTGTTGGGACAGGGATGGGGCGGATACTTCGATCTGAATACGGGTGTACGCATTTTCAATCAGGCCAATGGCGAAAATGTCCCCATTCCGATGGATATCATATACGATCCGAGCGAACAGACCCCCGATACATTACGATTAGAATTATGTTACCGTCCTGAAATCCCCTCGCAATGGACCAACACTACTGTCGATTATGGTACAGTGTCGTGCGATATCTCTTCGTTAGCCGATCTTGTTCAATGGGATGATTCGGTAACCATTGCCGTTAAAGTGGCCGGCAACAAGAGATTCATGACTCGAATCAGCAAAAACAATTTCGCCAAACCTGCCACGAATCCGGGATCTTCAGCGAAACATCCCTAATTGCCGTCGATTCAGACCTTCTCTTTCTCCTGATACAGAGAGGTATTCCATTGAGGAAGGTCCGGATCTCCTTCACCCGTAATTTTTCCGGTAAAAATCACTCATCGTAAAAAAAACAAACACTACCCTTTCGCACAATCTTCATATCTTTGGGATCAAATAACCTTTCTCGAAGTTTCATAATCTACTGACCATAATGATTCGAATCATACAAAAAGATTACCGACTGCTGGTAATTCTGCTGACAGTGTTCGGGTGGGGAGACATGGCATGGGCCAATAATCCCGATATCTCACGACTTCGCCAACGATTCATCGTCCAGGAACGGTCCCATTCTGTACAAGACAATAAAATCGAAAAAATTCTCCGGACATTTCTTCCGGCCGACTCCATCTGGCCTGGAATCGACTATACCGACCTACGTAGAGTAGGCTTCCAACATACTATTCACTTGGATAACATGGTCCAACTGGCCCGGGCATACGAATCGAAAACATCGAAATACTACCACGACAAACAGCTCAAACGTGTATTCGATACCGCTCTGGCATTCTGGATCTCTCACGATTTTGTCTGCGACAACTGGTGGAATAACGAAATCGGCACACCTCAAGCCATGGTCTCCATTCTTCTGACCATGGATCAGGATCTGACCGGCGAGCAAATAGCCGGAATTTTACCCATTGCCGGTCGGGCACATATCCATGCATGGGGAGCCCGACAAAGTGGCGACCGGATCAAAATCGCCGGTCTGCAAGCCAAACAGCTACTCTTTACCCGAGATGCCGAAACATTCGAAAAAATTATCCGAATCATAGAGGGCGAAATCAAAGTAGTAACCGGTCAGAGAGGCATCCAAAGCGATTACAGTTTCCACCACAGGGAAGACCGGGTCAATACGACACTCATCTATGGCGCCGGATACGTGGATGCTTTTGCCGAATGGGCAGCCATGGTTGCGGATACACGGTACCGTTTTTCGGAAAAACAACTGCAAATCGCTATCGACTACTATCTCGACGGAATCTGCAAACAAATGGTCTACGGACGCACTCCCGACACGGGTGTCAAAAACAGAGAGATCAGCCGCAAAGGACAGGATTATGCACTCAATACAGACACTCCCGAACGATTTCTCCGTACGACCGACTACCGTCACGAGGAGCTTGAAAACGTAATCAAGGCACGCCGGGGAGAACCGTTCGAAATAATCCCGTTTGCGAAATTCTTCTGGCAGACAGAACATTTCGTATTCCAACGACCGAACTATTATACTTCGGTCCGAATGTACTCCGTACGCAATTCCAATATGGAAACCCCTCACAATGGAGAGGGACTCACCAACCATTACAGAGCCGACGGTGCAAACTATCTCTCCCTGACAGGTTATGAATATGACCGTTTGCCACCCGTCTACGACTGGAGAAAAATTCCGGGTACTACTGTCGTACAAAAACCGGGCATGCCGTCAGAAGATAAGATACGAGATTGGGGCATCACCGAGTTTGTGGGAGGAGTGACCGACGGTCTCTATGGTGCGGCTGCATTCGATTTCGCAAGCATTCACGATCCTCTGCGAGCTCAAAAATCGTGGTTCTTTTTCGACGAGGAATATGTATGTTTGGGTGCAGGCATTACCTCGCGTACAGGAGACCCGATCGCCACAACCGTAAATCAGACTCAATTGGAGGGAGAGGTCGTCGTACACTCCGCCGCCGGATGCGAAACACCTCCGCTCGGATGCCGTAAGATAGAAAAAGCCCGTTGGGTACATCATGGAAAAGTCGGATATATCTTTCCTAAAGAGAACGATGTATATCTTTCCGACACCATCCAAACAGGCAGTTGGTACTCGATCAACCAACAGACCTCTTCACCCAAAGATACAGTCCGGGAAAAGGTATTCAAACTCTGGCTCGATCACGGTTCCCGACCTCGCAATGCCCAATAC
This sequence comes from uncultured Rikenellaceae bacterium, assembly GCA_944326945.1. GTDB lineage: Bacteria > Bacteroidota > Bacteroidia > Bacteroidales > Rikenellaceae > Gallalistipes. The sequence continues at coordinate 6,876 of CALVFY010000017.1, read as the reverse complement.
GCCTATATCGTGATGCCGGCGGCCGACAAAAAAACGGTGGAGGCTGCCGCACGAACTCCCAAAATCACAATTCTCGCCAATACCCCATCGCTGCAAGCCGTCCGACACGAAAAACTCGGGATAGCCTATGCCGTCTTCTACCGTGGCGGAAGCATTGCCCTGACCGACAAGTTAACTCTGAGCATGGATGGACCAGGTATGGTGATGTTAAAATACGAACCGACAGGCAACCTTCTGTCGATTTCTGTGGCCGATCCGACCCGCAAACAATCCCGAATTCATCTGACTCTGAACCGACAGACAAGATTCAACCGGGAACACTGCCGTACAGAATGGGATGCCGAACAGGGTGTCTCCCGACTGGCTGTCGAACTGCCACAGGGAGAATATGCAGGTCAAAGCATAACAATACCCGGGGAAGATTAGGCCCCGGGTATTCATTCACTCTATCCTTTCCGGAAACACGCTGCCGCGTTCTACCGATAGAATCCGTATTCTTGTATCAATTCGGATAATTTCAAGATATTCTCTCTCGGGACTTTCGGCGCGATGGAGCAGGCCGTACTCAGAATGAATCCTTTGCCTTTGGTCATGCCCACCTCCATGATATGCCGCACGTCTTGAAGAATCTTCTCGTCGGAACCGAACAGCAACGTATTGATCGAGTCGATATTCCCCTTGATGAACATCGTTTCTCCGATCCGCTCGAAAGCATCCTCAATATCGACATTTCCGACAGGCACCGGATCAAGGCACTCTAATCCGGAAGCTCCGCTCTCTCTCATCAATTCAAGACGATCGCCAATGGACCCACAAGTATGAATATACACCTTCTTTCCGGCCGCTTTAATCGTCTCTATGATCCGACTCTCGAATGGAAGCACAAACTCCCGGTAAGCATCCTTCGAGATGAACCCCTGACCGGCAAACGGCGATGAGATCTTAACGGCATCGATAGGTTTACGACACATTCCTTCGGCCAGAGCCACGATGCCGTCGGTGAACTTAGCCAATATCCGTTTACTCTTCTCGGGCTCGAGCATCAGGGCAATCAACCCGTTTTCATATCCGAAATAGTCCAGAAAATAATCGAACGGAGAGGTAATCTCCCCATGAATGGAGAGTTCATCGCCCACTTTCCCGTACAGCAGATCGAATATGTCGAACATATGATCCTTGCAAAGCGGAAAATGCAGATTATTGGATACCGGAATATAATCTATCTCCGAAGGAATATCCTTCTCGGGATCGACCGCCTCGATGGTCGGATTCTGGACAGGCGAATTGAACTCCACTATCGGCAAATCGATCCAGGAATGGATCTCCACCCGGTCCGGATAATGAAGTTTCACCTTGCCGGGTTCCATCTCCTCCCGTCTGATCAAATCCTTCTTCCATGCATCGGAATGTCCGTGAAGACTGACCAGAATGCCATCGAATCTGAACTGCCGGCACAACTCGATCAATCCTTCGGCAAAAGTCTCCCGATCATACCAGAATGCCACCGGATCCGGTTTGAGTTGGGTCATCATGAATCCGATACTGAACTGACACATAAGCGGCACCCGATCGGGTTTTTGCAGATTCATGGCCGCCCACACACGCTGTTTGGATGTAAATGACATAACTACTGCTGTATTACTGTTGTACGGTCTGAGGAACGCCATTAATCGTCACCTTCTGCAACGTGACGTTCTTCGCATTTTTAACGATCAGAGAAGTCGGGGTCTGCTCGAGAGTCAGGTTCCGGATAGTCACGTTCTCCACCGGAATCTGCGCAAATCCGGAGATGTCGATTCCGCTGATCCCTGCCACTCCACATCTTACATTCTCGATAAGAAATCCTCGGAAAAGCGTAGGATAATTGTTACGGCTCTCAGACTTGTAATCCGGCTCGAACTTCACCAGCGTTGAGCGAACCGAATCGGCCCGGACATTCCGAATGTGGATATTCTCGATATAACCGCCCCGATCCAGATTCGATTTGAAATAGAGTGCATCGGTGGCATTGGGGATATAGAGGTTCTCGGCGAAAACATTCCGCACACCGCCCGATATCTCACTGCCGATACACAACCCGTTGATCTTCGAATTGAACGTACAGTTACGAATAATCACGTTCTGAGTGGGTTGACCGATCCGCCAGGCATCGTTGTCCCGCCCCGACTTAATGGCGATACCATCGTCGCCCGTGTGGAAATAACAATCCTCGATCAGCACATTCAGACACGATTCCGGATCGCATCCGTCATTATTGTCATTGGTCGAATCCACCCGTACGCCCCGCACCGTGACATTCTCGCAACTCAGAGGATGAATCACCCAGAAAGGCGAGTCGACCAGCGTAATTCCCTCGATCAGTACATTGGTACACGACACCGGTTCTACAAAAGCGGGTCTGAGCAGATGCCCCTCGCCGAACACCCTCTCATACAGCGGCACGAGATTGGTGCCCATCGCCCGGAGCTTCTTCTGATCGGGTTTCTGACGGGGTTTCCAAGTAGCAATATTCTTGGATCCCTGGCCGTTGAGCGTTCCCTTGCCGGTAATGGCTATGTTCTTCACATTGTAGGCATACACCAGCGGCGAGTAGTTGAACACCTCCGTCCCCTCCCACCGTGTGGGAACAGCCGGCAGATAATCCCGTTCGTCGGCACTGAAAATCAGTTCGGCACCCTCGGACAAATGAAAGTTTACGTTACTCTTCAACACGACGGGACCTTTACAAAAGAACTTGCCTCGGGGAATGACCACCCGTCCCCCCCCTTCCGAGGAACAACGGTCGATTGCCTTGACAATAGCCGGCCGGGAATCGGTCACCCCATCGGCCAGGGCTCCATACTCGGTGATCGTATAGTCTCGATCCGGAAACTCGGGAGCCACAATATTCTTTTCGATCTGCCTGACCATCCGCCACGGATTGGCAGCCATGGAAATACCCGTCACGGTCAACAACGACGACAAAAACAATACATACAATGATTTCATACCAAATAATTTATAGTTTTCTTTCATGCTTCGATCCGATAAGTCAACATGACCGGGGTACGTCGTATTTCGGAGGCACAGGGCACCTCCACCACGATCGGCATGGCCTGAAGTGCAGGATAGACATTCCAACATGTTTTGGCCCCTTCACGATCGATCCGCAGTCGAGCCCCCGAACTCTCCATCGTGAGTCGAATAACCCTGCCTCCCGACGAAATACGGATCGTACGGTCATCCACCTGAAGAAGCTCTACTCCCTCGTTGAGGACAATGGGTTCCACAATCCGTACCGTATCGTCCACGGTCTGATGGGCAATCACAAAACGCTTGACCAGACAATCGTCCTCAAAACGGTGCTCAAGCGTATAACCGACACCACAAGGCCGCTGATCCCGGTTTTTCAACTGCCCGTAGGCCACACACTCCACCCCGGTCTCTTGTTCCTTCACGGAGAACGTAACGTCATACTCATAGAGATTGGTATAGTACCCTTTATCCATCGTCACCTCAATCCTGGGAGTAAGAGGCGTCGTAGCGGGCAATTCAGGAAAACTCATCGGTTCCCAACGGTGATACTCGGTCTGCGAAGAGGCCTGCAACAAATCCCATCCATCCACCCACAAAGCGCTCAGGGATCCGCCTGCCGGACGATGCATGTACTTGCTCCTGGACCCTTCTTTAGCTTTATAATTATAAGCAGTCACCGTGCCGCAGAAATTTCCGCTGCGCACCACAGCCACCTGTAACGAGGGAAAATAACGCCATCCCTTCACATCCGTAGGCAGAGGGACCTTACCCGTTCCGTCTTCGGCCACCCAATTTTGAGCCATGGCCAGACTTTTGGCCTTCGTAAAAGTAGGATAGATACAAGGAGGCACCTCACGTACCCGATCGTAGTGAGGACCCGATCCCAACAATCCGCTCCGGGTAAACGACTTTTCCAGTTGTTGCATATTTCTCACGGCAGCCGTGATATAGGCCCCGTTCCGATCGCTCATCAGAGCCAACAACGGATGACAACCATCCGAAGTACCGCTTCCATAGGTGGTCCACTTGTTGGACCGGATCGCCCACGAAGCATCGAGCACCCCGTTGGGATAGATAAACCACAAATGATTCTCCAGGGCCCGCTCCACGGCACGGGTCACCAATGTATCCCCCGTCAACCGTGCATACTCGGCCAATCCCCAGAGCGACATCTCCATATTGTAGCCCAAATCCACTCCGTATTTATACTTTCCCTCCCGGGAACCTTCTCCTTCGATGAAATACTCGGGGTTCATCTTGGCCACAATCATCCGCGCCAACTCCCGAGCCTTGTCCGCATAGGCGGCTTTGGGCAGAAACTGATTCATGTGTGCCAGTGTAGCGGTTGTGGTAGCACAATAGTTGATGCTGGCAAAACCGTTATCCATCACCTCCGCCAGATAATCACCGGCCCGTTCCATCGCCGCACTCCATTGCGTCCGTTCTGCCGAACTCAGATACGGAGAGACGATCGGCCACGCCAACAACATCATCAACAACTGATCGGTAGAGGTCCCTGTCCAGGTTTCGGGAGTCTCGAGCCATGCTCCATTGGATTGTTGTTGAGCTACCAGCCAATTTCCCAATCGAATGGCCTGCTCCAATCGCGCCTTATTTCCGGTAATTTCATACTCATAGGCGAGCGGGAAAAGAGCCTCGGCGGCACGCGTATGATACAATTCACACCCCGGACACCATATTCCACCATAATCGGCACTTCCTTTATCATTGTTCTGACAACGCACCACCTGCTCATTAAGACGCATCATCAAAGGTTTGGCCGCCTCTTTCAAGGCCTGCTGAGCAGACAAAGGAAGCACCAAGGAGATCATCGCCCCCACACACAACCATTTTTTCATATATCGTATAAAGTTTCGTTCCATAAACCGCGCTTTTCCACCATCCGCCGACCGTGTAATGCCGTGTAATTTCCCATTACAAATATAATAAAAAAGTAAAAAACCGTCTAAATTCGAGCAACAAAGAACAGCAATACACTAATAATAAAACAAGTACAACCAAAATACACTCATCACACCCTCCCCGTGTTCGAACACAATATACGAACTATCCAAAAAAGTTGCAAATTTTTTATATTTCAATGGAATTTGAACATAAAAAATTACTCGGCTACCGATTTTCAGTGGCCGAGCAACCAACAATCTCCTAATCAAAGTTTTTCAGACAGTTATCGAACCGTTACTATATACAATACATACACCTATGGATCACCAGGAATCTATGGCAAAAAGATCTACTTCCGAGTCGATATGTTCCGAACGGAAAATCCTCATCGCTTTCGCAATGATCTCCGGATGTTCATCCGCAACATCATGTTGTTCAAGAGGATCCACATTCAAATCGTAAAGTTCCAACTTACGGCCTCCTCTGTGGATATTCCGAACGAAAATTTTCCAATTATCCATACGAATGGCCTTTTGTCCACCCGCAGCCGGATACTCCCAATAAAGGAACTCATGAATTCTTTGTATCTTTCGGTTTCCCGTCATCTCCGGTAAAAAGCTAATGCCATCGGTTTCGGGAGAGTGTACTCCAACCACATCGCATAAGGTGGGCATTATATCCCAAAAAGCAGACAAAAGATCTGACGTTGTTCCCGGTCGGACATATCCCGGCCATGCAACAATAAAAGGCACACGAATTCCCCCTTCCCACAAAGAGGATTTCACTCTACCACTCTGGCTACTAAACGGACGTGCACTCTCAAAATAGGGTGAATCCGCACCTCCTGCACCACCAGATGCAGGACCGTTGTCACTTGTAAAAATGATCAATGTATTTTCATAAATGTGCAACTCTTTCAACTTTTGTACCAAGCCTCCTACCTGCTCATCGAAATAACTCACCATGGCAGCATATGTAGCATGAGGATAACGGCAGGGAAAATATCCCTTATTCCCCACATAAGGTGGTTCATCGCCCCATTTTTCCACATAATAACGGACCCATTTTTCAGGTGCCTGAAGAGGCATATGAGGAAGAGGAGTGGTCCAAAATAGAGCAAACGGTCTATCTTTAGACTCTTCCACAAAAGACAGCAGTTCTCGATACATTAGATCGGGAGAATATTGGCTTTGTGTAAATTTAGCATAACTTTCTTCACTATAAGGGTCTGCCCCTTCATCCAATTTAGTCTTTGGAGGCAATAATCTATTCTTCAGATACACCCTTGCCTCATTCCGATACAAAAAGGGAGGATAGTAAGTATGGGCCTGACGCTGACAATTATATCCATAAAAAAAATCAAAACCCATTTTGTTCGGCGTACTTTCTGAACCGGGCCACCCCAACCCCCACTTTCCTATACACGCCGTGGAATATCCGGCTTCTTTTAACTTGTGAGGTATCATAACGGTATTCGCGGGCAACGGACGCTGTCCTTCCAAAGTGGAATCAGCCAACATAGCAGCATAATTCCAAATGTCTCCACGCGACTTCACCTCGTCGTTTCCCCTAATGTAGGCATGCCCTGTATGTAAACCCGTAAAAAGTACACAACGCGAAGGTGCCGAAACAGCTTGTCCGGAATAGTGATTCGTAAACCGCATACCTGTTTCCGCCAAACGATCAATATTGGGAGTTTCTATTTTTTCCTGGCCGTAACAACCCAGTTCGGCATATCCTAAATCGTCGGCCAAAATGAAGATAATATTAGGCTTTCGATTTATATTTCGTTGCGAATCGGAATATGCACTCAAGCAAATGGATAGTGAAGCAGAAGTGAATACTCCGCACTTGGAAAATAAACTCAAATTCATAATACCGAAGTGATTTAAACTTATAATATATCCGATTGAAATGTACTCAAACAGCGTACAAATAGAATTGTTTATTATATTA
>CALVFY010000016.1 GCA_944326945.1 uncultured Rikenellaceae bacterium | reverse complement strand
ATGCCGAACTTTCGTTCTACGGTCGTATTAACTACACGTTGAAGGATCGTTATATTGCCTCTTTCACATTGCGTCGCGACGGTTCTTCTCGTTTTGGCCGGTCCAATCGTTTCGGTAATTTCCCCGCAGCCCAACTCGGATGGCGTTTTTCGGATGAGAAATTTATGCGGTGGGCCAAGAAAAACGATGTGCTTTACGATGCCAAGTTACGTATGACTTGGGGTATGACCGGAAACAGCTCTATCGGTAACTATGCCGCGCTGGGATCGTTCAAGGCCGCAACAAGCCAATACGACGGAAGTCCTGCTGTGCTCTATTCGGCCGTACCCAATCCCAATCTGAAGTGGGAAAAGACCACTCAATATAATGTGGGTCTTGATCTGTCGTTCTTTGCCGGTCGGATGAACGTCACGGCAGATGCATATATCAAAAAATCGAAGGATCTGCTGTTTAACTTCCCTGTTTCCTACTATACGGGTTTCACGACCATTGCGATGAACTACGGTGATTTGGAAAATAAGGGATTGGAATTTTTATTGGAGACAGTCAATCTGAAAGGCGGGAAAAATAAACTCCGTTGGAATTCGACCTTCAATATCTCTTTCAACCGCAGCAAGGTAGGCCGTTTGCCGGGCAACGAACCTCTCGAACTCGAAACGGCTATTGCTTTGCAGGGGGCTCCCGTAGGATTGTTCTACGGACATAAAGCATTGGGTGTATATGCTTATACGGCTGACAACGTCTACAAATATGACGAACAGACCGGTGAGGTGATTCCTTATCGGAGGGGTTCGGCCGACGGAGTGGCTTTTAAAGGCGGAGATGTCCGTTGGTACGATGCGGATGGAAATGGAATCATTGACGATGATGACCGGGTCGTGATCGGCGATCCCAATCCTAAATTTATCGGAGGATTCGGAAACACCTTCTCCTGGCGAGGATGGTCGCTTAATATTTTGTTCCAGTGGAGCTATGGTAACGATGTGTTGAATGAATTCCATCGAGATCGCGATGCAATGAAATATACACGGAATACCAGTCGTAGAGTCTTGAATGCCTGGAAAAAAGAGGGTGATGTGACCGATGTGCCGATGGTTCGCTATGCCGATGCGATGGAAAACTACCGTGTATCTTCCATGTGGGTGGAGGATGGTTCCTATCTGCGGTTGAAAGACCTGACTCTTTCCTATATCCTTAGGCCCAAGAAATATGTGAAGAGGCTCAAACTCAGCTTTACGGCTACGAACTGGCTGACATGGAGTAATTACTCGGGATATGATCCGGAGGTGAATACTTCGTCGTCTCCTTTCGTTATGGGAGTCGACAAGGGTGCTTATCCCAAGGCTCGTTCGTTCAATTTCGGTATAGAGGCTACTTTCTAAATCTATAAACACAAGAAAAAGATGAAAAAAATAACATATATACTTGCCAGTTTTTCTGTATTACTCTGTTCTTGCAGTATTTTGGACATAGAACCAACCTCCGAATGGGGCGGAGCCAGCATGCCTACGGAACAGAGTCATATCGAAGCTATTCTCAATGGAGCTTATGTACGTTTGGGGGCTTCGTTATTGTCGGGTTTTGTCTACTATGGCGATGCCCGGGCCGATGTCTATTACACGACCAGCTCTACGGCGGTGACTGCCGATAAAATTGTACACAGCAACTTGGAAAACGATATGTCCCAAGCCAGTTGGTCCAACTTTTATCAGGCGATCAAGCAAGCCAATCTGAATATATATCATATTCCACGTATGGTAGCCGACGGTACGCTCGATGCCGAAGAGGTAAACGATATGTTGGGACAGTCTTATTGTTTGCGGGCGATGGCTTATTTCTGGGTCGTACGTATTTGGGGTGCCGCCCCGCTGATTACAACTCCGGTGTTTTCGGCCAATGATGATTTTGATATGCCTCGGAGTCCGGAAGCAGATGTGTTTGCGCAAATCCATCGTGATTTGGATTCGGCATATGTCTATTTGACCAGTTCGGAAAAGAATATCACCAGATTTACACGGCCGGCAGCTCAGGCTTTGAGAGCTCAGGTGTATATGTGGCAAAAGGAATATGCCAAGGCGCTGGTTGAATTGAACGAGGTGATCGACAAAGGTGGATATTCGTTGGAACCATTATATAATGCCTCGCTCACGGCAGCTGATACAGATGCATTTCGTTCGGAAATTGCAAAGACCGGTTTCAGCAAGATGTTTAATTCCCAGCAGAATTCCGGTTCTACGGAGTCGATCTTCGAGCTTTCGTTCAGTACTTCGGACGGGGATACCAACAATACGTTCGATTCATTCTGGACGGCTAGCATGGCGATGTTTGTCGTACGGGAAGATTTTGTAAACTTCCTCAAGGAAAATGTGTCCGATCTTCGCTATTATGCTTCGGTCGCCAGAAAGAGGTACGGGAAATCCCGCTGCAACAAGTTGGTGATGAATTATAAGAAGGGAGATGCCCGTAATATTATTTTGATGCGTTTGGGAGACATGTTGTTGCTCCGTGCCGAAGCTCGTCTGGGCTTGGTGGAGGACGATGTGTTGACACCGGTAGAGGCCGACAGTGTGATGATGGATATCAACGCAATCATGGTGCGTGCAGCAGGACCCGATGCCGAAATTTTCTATGATAAGGATGACGAAGGATACAAGGACTGGGAGAAAAAGGATTTTGTCGAGTTGTTGAAGTCGGAGCGTAGAAAAGAACTCGCTTTCGAGGGACAACGTTGGTTCGATTTGGTACGTTGGGGTGAGGTGAACAAAGCCCTCTCGGCGATGGTTCCTGCCGAAGAGGCAACCTATGTGTTCGATACGGGTGGATTCACGATTGACGAACGTGCTATTGTATGGCCGATTCATATTAATGAAATCCGTCGCAGCAAGTATATCGAACAGAATGAATATTATAGATAATGGGTGTTTACAACGAATAAATTCGGAAAAAATGAGAAGATTCATCATTCTATCATTGTTGGCAACTTGTGCTTTGAGCCTGAACAGTTGCGACAAATTGATAACCTATTATGATATAGATACGGAGGCTAACGCGTTCCAGAATCAGACGATTCTCGAATATTTCGAAAGCGGAGTCGATCCGAATTGTACCGACTTCTGCCAGGCGATTCGTCTGGCTAAACTCGAGAGTGAAATCGAGGCTGGAAACCGCACGTGTATTATTCCGAACAATGATGCGTTTGCGGCGTATCTTTCGCAAGCGGGATATGCAAGTGTCGATCTTGTACCGGGAGCGCTATTGCGAGATCTGTTGTCATATCTGATATTCCCGGGTGATTTCCGTTCGACGACCATGGAACCCGGAGTCAATTACAGACAGACATCGTTGCGGGGAGACTCTATTTTTATCGGCCGTAGTGCCAATGCCCAGTCGTATCGGGTGGTGGTTAATTCCGTTTACCACATGGAGAGTGTTACGGTTACTCAACAGGATTATCTTTTCAAGAACAATATGATCGGACAGGTGGTCGATAAGATGCCATTGTATAAGGTCGAACTTCCTGCGACCGATTCTGTGCCGGATGGTTATGAACCAGAGGGTGCTCGGACCGATACAATCGATGTTTCTGACGATACGTCGATTTGTGTGTATGGTTCGCAGAAAGCTAAGAATTTTAATAATCATAATTATGGAATTCGTACGATTTATAGAAGTGGTTATTATTCCTATGGAATGATGCGTTTCCCGTTGCCTGAAACAGATTTGGTGGAGAATCTCGTGTCTGCACAGTTGGTGATGAATGTATTTCAACTTGGGAAAACTTATACGGAGGGAACGACTTGTAAATTGCTTGTTCACGAGGCTAATAGTGCCGTATGGAATCAATGGACCGAAACTACGGCGACGTGGAACAGTATTGTGGTTGATTTGTTGGGGAATAAGCATACCACATTACGTGATGCAGCAGCAGGCGAGTGCAGTTTCCTTTCAGCCGGCCCGGCAACCGATCAGATAATTTCTGTCGATATCACAGCTTCCCTGCTGAAATATTATGATAGGGACAGTACTTATGTGGATTATATTCTCTCGGATGGAAGTGCTAAAGCCGGTGGCAGTGGCACTGAAATGCGTATGAAGGATAAGGATTACTATAAATTCACCAGTTATATTTTATTGACGGGTCCTTCGGAATCTCCGTTGACGATCGGTTACAACAACCCGTTGGTGGTGGCACCTGGCTATTCGACTGTGTTCGACCAGAATACATTGGGTATTGAGGCCCCGGCTGATCCCGGAGAATTTGATTTCTCTCCTCAGAATATTATTCTGCAACTTTCCGATCTGCCGTCTAAAGGAGTGATTACTCTGTATGGCGTACCATTGCAGAAAAACCAGAAATTCACCTATCTTGAGATGTCTAAAGGATTCGTGAAATATGTCAGATCGGAGACGGGTGCCGACGAATTCAAATTGAAAGTATTCGATTATTTAAACGGAATGATTCCGGAGAAGGTGACGATTACGGTGCAATAATTTTGAATATCCTGCCTGATATGAAACGATTTTTGTGTGTGATGGTTTTATGCCTGGTGGTAGGGATTTCCCACGCAACGAATTATTATGTCGATTCGCGTAATGGCAGTGACCGGAATGCAGGGACATCCTCTGCAAAGCCTTGGCGTACGATTGCGAAAGTAAACGAGATGAATTTTCAGGCCGGAGATTCCATTTTGTTCGGTCGAGGTGCAATGTGGGTCACTGGCGAGGCGCTGAGGCCTCAAGGATCGGGAGTCAAGGGAAATCCGATTGTCATTTCGGCATATGGCGAGGGGGCATTACCGTTGATCGCCGGAGATGGATTCGTGGGAAGTGGAGTGGTCTCTCTCTACAATCAGTCCCACTGGGTGATTTCGAATCTGGAGTTGACCAATTGGGCCGAGACTCCCGGAGATCGTCGGGGAGTGGAGGTGAAAGGTGCCAATGGAGGACTATTGCAGGGTATTCATCTGAAAAACCTGGTGATTCATCACATTAAGGGAATCGTCGGTCAGGATACCAAGGCAAAACGGACATCCGGAGTGGCTTTTGTGGTGACGCATGACCAGAAAAGAGCGACTCGTTTTGATGATCTGCTGGTTGAGGGATGTCATTTGTATGCCATCGAGAACCAGGGTATTGTCCTCAATAATGAGGTGTTCGAGAAAGTTCACTATCCGGGCGATGAGACCTGGAAGGATAGAATGTTTACCGGGGTGGTGATCCGAAACAACGTGATTCACGATATTTCCAAAAATGCCATGATTATTCGGATGACGGAGAACGGTGTTGTGGAGCATAACGTTTGTTTCCGGACAGCTTTCATGGAGCATGGCGGGAATACGATCTTTTCGCGAAATGTGCGCGGAACAGTGTTCCAGTATAACGAAGGTTTTTTGAATCGTTCTCCCGATCACGACGGATCGTTGTATGATCCCGATATCAACAGTCCGAAAACCGTGTGGAGATACAGTTACAGCCATGACAATTCTCAGGGGATGGTGTGGTTCTGTACGGATCGAAGAGATGACGGGATTTTGGTCTATAACAATGTGAGTGAGGACGATCATGGATTTCTGGTCTACTTCAACTACTCTTTTAAGGAGGCCAAAGTATTCAGTAATCTATTCTATGCGGGTCCTTCGGTGCGTCCTTATTTTCTGAGAGTGAATAAGAAGAATTGTCACGAATTCTACTCCTGTTCGGGAAATATGGTTTGGAACGACAGTCCGGCTTTGACGTTCGAGTATCCTTACAAGGGTAATGTCAACACAAAATCGAAGCGAGAGGTGAAGAATAATCTTTTTCTGGGGAATCCGGTACAGGGAGAATTTCGGAATGAACCGGTAGATTGGACTCGTTTCCGCCGTTTTCATCGAGGATTCCTGCGCGCGAATATGCTCGATACGCTTGTAGGTAATCGGATCCAGTTGTTTGAACCCGGGCAGACTCCGATGGGAGAGGTGATCGGAAAAGTAAATGGGGTGCCGGTGTATCGACATGAACTGGAGCGGGAGTTGGCTTATTGCCGATGGGAATTTGCGGGCAAAAAAGGCAAAAATGCGCGCAGGGCTCTATATCGGCAGGCTATAGATCGGGTCGTACTGATGAAGGTGCAGGTGGAGGAGATGTCTCGCAGGAAGATGCCTGAGGCTGCTGCAGCAATGGATATCGAGCGTCTGCGACAGATGGAAAATGAGTTCCGCAAATCGACTTCGGTCCGGGATGTGATGTGGTTTGGTCCTCAGCAGTATGATGCCGGCACTTTTTGGAGTTTCTTTTGGGCCGGGGCTCAGGAGGAGCTTCGAAAACGAATGGTGGAGAACACACTCTCCATGACCACGGAGGAGTTGAAAATCCATTTCGAGAAGGGAGGAGAACCTGCCTGGCCCAAACGAGGGTTCGACTATGCGCTCAAGGCGATCCGGACTTCGTTGCTCGACAAGAAATATAGTGAATATTTCGCAGAAAAGGCGGCTCGGGCGACGGTCGAAATAGAGCAATCCGTAGAGAAAATGTATACTGAATAATAACCAAAAAAACGAAAACTAATGACAACAAGACGAGATTTTTTGAAACAGGCATTAACCGGTACTGCGATGCTTTCGTTGGGAGGACTCGGTTTGAGTGCTAAAAGCTATGCAAAAGTGGTGGGGGCCAACGAGCGTATCCGAGTAGGGGCCGTTGGTGTCCATTCGCGCGGTTCGGCCTTGGCGAAGAATTTTGCCAAAATTTCCGGCTGTGAAGTGACCAATATCTGTGATGTGGATTCCCGTTCGCTGGCCAAATGTGCCGCTGCGGTCGAGAAGATTCAGAACAACAAGGTGAAGCGGGAAAAAGATGTGCGGAAAATGCTCGAGGATAAGGATATGGATGTGGTGATCATTGCCACTCCCGACCACTGGCATGCTCCGGCCGCGTTGATGGCGATGAAAGCCGGCAAACATGTCTATCTCGAAAAACCGTGTAGTTATGCTCCTCATCAGGGGGAGATTCTGATTCAGGCGGCAGCCAAGTATCGTCGGTTGATTCAGATGGGTAATCAACGCCGTTCGTGGCCGAATGTGATTGCCGGTATCGAGGAGATCCGTCAGGGAACCATCGGTCGGGTTTGTTTCGGAAAGGCGTGGTATACCAATAATCGGAAACCGATCGGAATCGGTAAGGAGGTTCCTGTTCCCGAATGGTTGGATTGGGAGTTGTGGCAGGGGCCGGCCAAGCGTACGGCTTTCAAGGATAATTACGTACACTACAACTGGCACTGGTTCTGGCGTTGGGGCACGGGTGAGGCACTCAACAACGGTACGCATATGGTAGATATTCTGCGTTGGGGAATGGAGGAGGAGTATCCTTCGCTGGTGAATTCTGCAGGCGGACGTTATTACTACAAAGACGACTGGGAATGTCCCGATACACAGGTGATCAATCTTGAATTTGAGGATGGTAAAGCCATTACCTGGGAAGGCCGCAGTTGTAATGGCCGTACGGTGGAGGGAGCGCCCGTGGGAGCCATGTTCTATGGCGAGAAAGGGAGTCTGTTGATTACCGGTGCCAATGCTTATAAGGTTTACGATCTGAAGAACAATGTGGTCAAGGATGTGAAGAGTAATGTGGAGATCGATCCTCGGAATCTGCTCAATCCTTCCGAGTCGCTCGATGCCTTCCACATTCAGAATCTGTTCGATGCCATCCGGAAAGGAACTCCGTTGAATTCGGACATCGTGTCGGGTCATAAGAGTACACTGATGGTGCAGCTCGGTAATATCGCCCAACGAGTTCAGCGTACATTGAGGATCGACCCTCTCAACGGACACATTCTCGGGGACAAACAGGCCAACAAACTTTGGACAGCCGAATATGAGAAAGGCTGGGAAATGACCCTATAAATTAATAAAATATAACTTTTTTATTCGTGCCTTCCGAGGAGAGAGAGCCTCTCTCCTCCGGGAGTGCATATAACTCAAAAAAACAGATGATGTCGAATTCGAATACAGAGGCTGCGGGCAGTTCGAATAAGAAACGGTATATCGTGTCGATGATTATTCTCGGCAGTTTGTTTTTCATTTTCGGACTGGTGTCGTGGGTCAATGCGATTTTGATCCCTTATTTTAAAATCGCTTGCGAGTTGAGCCATTTTCAGGCTTATTTGGTCACATTTGCTTTTTATATTGCCTATCTGGTCATGTCGGTACCCTCCTCTTTTCTGCTGAATAAAGTGGGATATAAGCGGGGGATTATGATCGGACTGTGGATCATGGCCCTGGGCGCATTGATTTTCATACCGGCGGCCTTGACACGTACGTACGGAATATTCCTGACAGGGTTGTTTGCTATCGGAACCGGATTGGCCATTCTGCAGACAGCAGCCAATCCCTACGTGACGATTATCGGACCTATCAACAGCGCCGCAAAACGGATCAGTATTATGGGCCTGTGTAATAAATGTGCCGGAATTATGGCCCCGTTGATTTTTGCCGCACTCGTGTTGCAGAGTTCCGACAGCGAGACATTTCGTCTGCTGAACGAGGGATTTTTCAGCGATGCTGAACGGGGTGCCGTTTTGGATGAGTTGATCCGACGGGTCATTTTGCCATATTCATGTTTGGCGGTTATTCTTTTCGTGTTCGGACTGTTGGTACGTTTTTCGGTATTGCCGGAAATTGATACCAATAGAGACAATGCTTCGGCCGAGGTGGATGACAGTCACGGAAAAACCTCCATTTTCCAATTCCCCTATTTGATTCTGGGGGCTTTGGCTATTTTCTTCCATGTGGGCGCTCAGGTTATTTCGATCGACACGATTATCGGGTATGCTCAGAGTATGGGGCTCGATCTGCTCGAAGCCAAAGTGTTTCCGTCCTATGTGATGACCTGTACGTTGATCGGCTATTTTCTGGGAATCATTCTGATCCCGAAAATTATCTCTCAGAAACGGGCTTTCCAGATCTGTACCGTCTTGGGTCTCGTGCTCTCCATTGCAGTGCTGATTGCTTCGGGTCAGGTCGATATTTTGGGACACCGTACGGATCTTTCTATCTGGTTTATCGTGCCGATGGGAATGGCCAATGCGTTGATTTATGCCGGTATTTGGCCCTTGGCGATTCGTGGATTGGGACGTTTTACGAATCTCGGCTCCTCGCTGTTGGTGATGGGACTTTGTGGAAATGCCTTTACACCCATGATTTATGGAGCTTTGGCCGATAGTATTGGTGTGAAGATGGCTTATGTGGTGCTGATTCCTTGTTTCCTGTATTTGATATTCTATGCCTTTGTCGGACATAAAATTACCGACTGGCGTAGATCGAAAGCTTAATATTTCCGGATATGACGAGAGTAAAGATAACCAATGGACGTATTCTGACTCCGTGGCGCGATTTGGGAACGGGTTGCGTCGTGGTAGAAGATGGAGTAATCGTTGAGGTACGCACAGGGGATGTCGAGGTCCAGGATGCAGCGGTGATAGATGCCGGCGGGTGTTATGTGGCCCCCGGATTTATCGAGATGCACAGTCACGGTGCGGGTGGACATGATTTTATGGATGCTACGGTGGATGCTTTCGTCGGAGCGGCCCGTATGCATGCAATACATGGTACGACGCTGATCTGTCCTACGACAGTGGCCAGTACCGTGGAGGGATTGTTCAAAACCTTTGCCGTCTATGACGAGGCTTTGAAGGCCAATACCTCCGGCGCCGCTTTCGGGGGCCTGCATTTGGAGGGACCTTATTTCTCTTATGAACATCGAGGGGCACAGGATCCGAAATATTTGCGCAATCCGGAGCCGAAGGAGTATATGGCCATTCTGGATGCGACCGATCATATCGTGCGGTGGAGCCTGGCTCCGGAATTGCCTGGCGCGATGAGTTTCGGAGTCGAATTGGTGCGCAGAGGCATTAAACCTGCTATTGCGCACACCAGTGCCACTTATGAGGAGGTGGCTGAGGCTTTCGACAATGGGTTCCACCACTTGACCCATTTCTATTCCTGCATGTCGACGATTACCCGCCGGAATGGATTCCGGTATCCGGGAGTGATCGAGAGTGGCTTTATGATCGAGGAGATGACACTTGAATTGATTGCAGACGGGTGTCATGTGCCGCCCAGTCTGCTGAAGTTGGTGTATGATGTGAAGGGGGCTTCTCGGGTGGCGTTGGTAACCGATTCGATGCGTGCGGCAGGAATGGGCGACGGACCGAGTATCTTGGGAAGTCTGACAGAAGGCCAGGAGGTGATTGTAGAGGATGGGGTTGCCAAACTGTTGGATCGTACGGCTTTTGCCGGAAGTGTCGCTACGGCAGACCGCTTGATCCGGGTGATGCGCCGTGCCTGTGGTATATCCATGCACGAGACTGTTCGGATGATGACGGCTACGCCGGCTTCGATTCTGGGAATAGAGGATCGTAAGGGAAGTCTGGTGGCAGGGAAAGATGCCGATATCGTAATTTTTGACGACGATGTGGATGTGAAATTAACCATGGTAGGAGGAAACATAATTTACAAAAAATAGTCATGATACAAGTAAAACAGTTGACAAAAGACAATCTGCACGTGAATGTCTATGGTTCACGTGATGAAATGGGACGGGGAGCAGCGGCCGAGGCAGCAGCTTATATTCGAGAGGCCTTGAAGCATAAGCCGACGCTGAATATTGTGTTTGCTGCGGCGCCTTCTCAGAATGAATTTCTGAAGTCTCTGCTAGAGGAGGATGTGGATTGGACACGCATTAATGCCTTTCACATGGATGAATACCTGGGTCTTCCGGCTGATGCTCCTCAAGGATTCGGCAATTTTCTCGATCGACATATCTTTTCGAAAGCACCGTTTCGTTCGGTACATTACCTGAAGAATTGTTCTGGTAGTGCCTCAGAGGTGTGTGATGAGTATGAAAAGTTGTTGAAGGAGAATCCGGTGGATATTGTCTTTATGGGAATCGGCGAGAATGGTCACATTGCCTTTAATGATCCGCATGTGGCCGATTTTCATGACAACAGATTGGTGAAGACGGTGGATCTTGATCAGACCTGCCGCCTGCAACAGGTTCATGACGGTTGTTTTAGCAAGTTGGAGGAGGTGCCGACCCATGCTTTGACCCTTACGATTCCAGCATTAGTCAGTGCGGAGAGAGTCTTTTGTATTGTGCCGGCCAAGACAAAGGCCCAGGCATTGAAAGAGACGGTGGAGGGAGAGGTTTCCGAGAAATGTCCGGCTTCGATTCTGCGCAGACATCGGAATGCCACGATTTATGCCGATCCCGACAGTGCGTCTTTATTGGCAATTTAGCGGAATATTCTCGAGAAGAAAGATGCCCGGTTTGAATTTTATGCTTAATTTTGAGAAAAAATGAGGGAAAGGTCGGAAGATCTTTACAGTTTAATCCGAAAGAACATGAAGAGAAGAATTTTTTTATTGGCCTTATCGTTTTTTGCAGTCCTGACAGGGGGCGCGTGTACGCAGGACGAAGCGATGGAGGTCGGGAAAGAACCCAAAACTTTCGATACCGGATCCGATAAGTTGACTCTCTATAAGGATATTCGTTATGGCGATGTTCCGGAGGGAATTAATCCATCGGATCGTTCATCGGATCGGTTGCTCGATCTCTATGTTCCGACTGCACCTGCCCCTGCCGGGGGATATCCTGTTTTCCTGTTTGTTCACGGGGGAGGTTTCTCCGGAGGCGACAAGAGTGATAAAACCGGCTATAATGCCATTTGTAAAAATATGGCTGAGCGAGGATATGCGGTGGTGTCGATGAATTATTATCTGACCAGAAAATATGAAAAGGTCGACGGTGTATCTTGTGCATCCGAGATGAAAGATGGGCTGCCTGCTTCCGGCGAATTTCATCCGTTGATTCAGAAATCCGTTCGGAATGCTTCGGACGATGCGACTCTCGTATTGGAGTGGATCAAGGAGAATGCGGAAAAGTATCATCTCGATACAGATTTCGTGGCAGTATGCGGCGGGTCGGCCGGTGCAATGACGGTGCTTCATCTGACATATGTTTCGGGACAGAAGGTTCTGCCGATCAGGGCTGTGGTCGACTTGTGGGGAGGAATGGAGAATCCATCGAAGATCGAAGCTCCGGCGGCACCGATGTTGATCTTCCATGGAAACGAGGATGCCTTGATCAATGTGGCCTATGCCTATGCCTTCGAGAAACGGATGAATGAGATCGGTGCGCAGGTCGAACTTCACATTATGAAAGGGAAAGGACATGCTCAATATGGCTATATCGCCAAAGAAGAACATATGGACGATATCGATGCGTTTCTTACGAAACTGAGGTGATAATGTTGGAATAAAAAAACCTCCATGAATTTCATGGAGGTTTTTTTATGAGATTTTTTTGGAATTATCCCAAATAGGATTTCAGCAGTTTGCTCCGAGAACTGTGACGCAGGCGTCGGATCGCTTTCTCTTTGATCTGGCGAACCCGTTCGCGCGTAAGGCCGAATTTTTCGCCGATCTCTTCCAGCGTCATTTCCGAGCAACCGATGCCGAAAAAGTATTTAATGATATCCTTTTCCCGTTCGGTGAGTGTAGCCAGTGCCCGTTCAACTTCGGTTCCCAGCGATTCGTTGATCAATCCCCGGTCGGCATTGGGCGAATCGGTGTTCACCAACACATCCAGCAGACTGTTGTCTTCGCCGTCGGCAAAGGGCGCGTCTACCGAAACATGACGACCTGATACTCTCAACGTATCGGTTACCTTTTCTTTGGGCAGGTCGAGCGCCGAAGCCAACTCTTCGGGCGAGGGCGTACGTTCGTTTTCCTGTTCGAAACGGGCGAATGCCTTGTTGATCTTGTTGAGCGACCCCACCTGGTTCAATGGCAGACGTACGATACGCGACTGTTCTGCCAATGCCTGGAGAATCGACTGCCGGATCCACCATACGGCGTAGGAGATGAACTTGAAGCCTCGTGTTTCGTCGAATTTTTCGGCTGCCTTGATCAGACCCAGATTTCCTTCGTTAATCAAGTCGGGCAGGCTGAGTCCTTGGTTTTGGTACTGTTTGGCCACGGAGACCACAAACCGCAGATTGGCCTTGGTCAGCTTCTCGAGCGCTTCCTGATCGCCTTTTTTTATGCGTTGCGCCAGTTCAACCTCTTCTTCCACGGTAATCAAATCCTCTTTACCAATCTCTTGCAGATACTTGTCCAAAGATGCACTCTCACGATTGGTGATGGATTTGGTAATCTTTAGTTGTCTCATTTTTTCTCTTTGTTCCTCTTTTTTGTATTGTAAGCCCCGGTGTAAAACCGGGGCTTTGTATATACTTTTTTATTGTCCGTGACTGGCTTGTATCGCTCTTCCCTATTGGATGAGAGAGTAGCTGGCCGAACGTCCGTCGGGGTAAACCCCGTCGATGGAGGTAATCTTTTCCGAGATACGGGACAAGTCGCTGATCGAGTTGATCGGACGGTCATTGATGTGGGTAATCACATATCCTTTACGAATTCTCGCTTTGCTCAGTATCCCGTTCTCGTCGATAGACACGACTCTCACTCCGCCACTGATTCTCAACTGTTTCTTGGTCTTGCTGTCTATCTCTGCAAATTTGCCGCCCAATGCCTCGAACGAATCGACGTAGTCTTTGGCGAGCAATTCTGCCTTACCAGCCTTATTACGCAAAACCACATCGAATTGTTTCACATCGCCGTCTCTTTTTACCGTAATTTTTACTTTATCGTTCGGACGATGTTTGGCAACGGCCTCCAGCAGCGGGGCAGATCCCGTAATTTTGAGTCCGTCTATTTCGGTAATGATATCGCCCTTCTTGATACCTGCGGCTGCGGCAGCTCCGGCCGGATCGACTTCGGCAACATATACCCCGCCAACTTCTTTGATGCCGTATTTTTCGCCGAATTGTTCGATGAATGTTTCGTTAATTTCCTGGAACTGTACACCCAACAGGGCACGCTGTACGACACCGTATTCTTTCAGGTCGACCACGACTTTTTTGACGATCGACGAAGGGACGGCGAATGAATAACCCGTGTAGCTTCCGGTCGGAGATTTGATAACGGTGTTGATTCCCACTAATTCCCCTTTCTTGTTTACGAGGGCACCACCACTGTTTCCGGGATTGACGGCAGCATCGGTCTGGATAAACGATTCGATTCGGAATTGATTCGGAATTACATCCAGATTACGGGCTTTGGCACTTACAATACCGGCCGTTACGGTCGACTGCAGGTCGAACGGGCTTCCGATAGCCAATACCCATTCACCCAGTCGCAGATCGTCCGAGTTCCCGAAAGCTAACGTAGGAAGCTCTTTGGCGTCGATCTTGATAAGGGCAACATCTGTAGTGGGGTCGGTTCCGATCAATTTGGCTTCGAAAGTACGGTTGTCATTGAGTTTTACTTTCAGTTTCGAGGCATTTTCGATCACGTGGTTGTTGGTCACGATGTAGCCGTCGGGCGAGATGATAACGCCCGAACCTCCCGAACGGCGTTCCTGGGGAGCCTGTTGCTGATAGCCCTGAGGAATGCCGAAGAATTCGAAGAACGGATCCATTCGGCTGCCTCCGAAACGGGAAGCTTCGATCTCCTCGATCTTTTCGATATTGACCACGGCTTTTACTGCGTTTTCTGCCGCGTAGGTCAGATCGGGGTAGTTGTCCTTTTCGTAGGCCGTGAAGTGAGAACCGGTTTTTTGGGATGCGAATTCGATGATTTTGGGCGAATTATCTTGAGCCGTAAGTTTCGTTACCGTGTAAGCGGTCACTCCTCCTGCGAGGATCGACGCACCCACGATGCTTAAAAATAATGGAATCCTTTTCATAAATTCAATCAATTAATTTACTTTCTGTTCTTTCAAAAAATATACAAAAAGGTAAAATTACGGCATAAATAATTTTAAAAGTTTCAAAACATGGTCCGATACCGTTCCCGGATCGGGTTCAGATAGATAAACGGAATCTGTTACAGAATATTGTGTGGTGTCGTTTTGGGTGGATTCCTTGCCTTTTTGTCAGATTCGAGCTCGTTTGACTGCCACAATGACGGTTCTCGTTTTTCGTGCTATCTGGGCTGGGGATCCCTTGAGGCAAACCGGACTTCTCGTCTTAAACGGGAAGTCCGGTACATTTCGTATATGAGGGATCGTTTCTTGCCGATCCGTCGTCTATTTCAAGCCGAAAGCCTCTTTTAATTTATCTACGGCATCCAGTTTTTCCCATCCGAAGAATTCGATTTCGCGTTCGACATCCTTTCCGTTACGATGGAGCACGACTTTTTCGGTGTAGGGGCGATTCCCGAAATGACCGTATGAGGCGGTCGCTTCGAAGATCGGGTTCTTCAGTCCGAATTCCCGGACGATTGCTGCCGGTCTCAGATCGAAGAGTCCTGCGATTTTTTCTGCGATCTGTCCGTCGCTCATTCCTTTCAGGGCCTCGGGACGGGCAGATCCGTAAGTGTCTACATAGACACTCAGGGGTTGGGCGATTCCGATGGCGTAGGAGAGTTGTACGAGAACCTGGTCGGCGATTCCTGCAGCCACCATGTTCTTGGCGATATGCCGGGCTGCATAGGCTGCCGAGCGGTCCACTTTCGAGGAATCTTTTCCCGAGAAAGCACCTCCGCCGTGGGCTCCGCGGCCTCCGTATGTATCCACGATGATTTTACGGCCTGTGAGACCCGTGTCGCCGTGAGGTCCTCCGATTACGAATTTTCCGGTCGGATTTACATGGAGAATGTAGTCGTCACCGATCAGATCGGCCAGTTTGTCGTGGGCACGTTCCAGCCGTTTTCTGACCCGGGGAATGAGGATCGTGCGGACGTCTTCACGGATTTTCTCGCCCATCATGCGTTCGGCCTCCTTTTCGGAGATCGATCCGTCGGCCTGAATAAATTCGTCGTGCTGAGTGGAAACCACGATCGTGTGTACCCGTTGCGGCCGGCCGTTGTCGTCATACTGAATCGTGACCTGGCTCTTCGAGTCGGGACGCAGGTAGGTCATAACCTGGCCTTCGCGTCGGATCACGGCCAATTCCTTGAGAATTACATGGGAGAGGATCAGCGTAGCGGGCATGTATTCCCGGGTTTCGTTGCAGGCGTAGCCGAACATGATACCCTGATCTCCGGCCCCTTGTTCATCCTCGCTTTCGCGTACCACACCTTGATTGATGTCGGGCGATTGTTCGTGAATGGCAGAGAGAATTCCGCAGGAGTTGGCGTCGAACATGTAGTCGCTTTTGGTGTAGCCGATGCGATCGATTACCCGGCGGGCAACTTGTTGAACATCGACATAGGCTTCCGAGCGGACTTCGCCGGCTACGACCACCAGTCCTGTGGTACAGAGGGTTTCGCAGGCCACTTTCGAATTTTCATCCTTCCGCAGGAATTCATCCAGAATGGCATCTGAAATTTGATCTGAAACTTTGTCCGGATGTCCTTCCGACACCGATTCGGACGTAAATAAAAATCCCATTTTTTAAACTTTTAGTTATACACTAATGATTTAAAAATGGGAAGGATTTGTTGGCGCAAATAGGAATAAAACGCTGCTTTAGCATTTTTTTTCGTGGTTGCAATCGGCCAAATCTTTCCACATTTTTAATTGATACGGTCGCAAAGATAACGTAATTTTTTAGGAGTTGGTACATTTTTTGGCTATATTTGTTCCCGCAAACCTGTAAACTGCCCTGATTATGAAAATAAAACGACTTTTGATTTTTTTGTTGACTGGTTTATTGACGACGGAGATCTCTGCCCGGGATCGTGAGAAGGAGGTTCGGTTGTCGGACCGGCCGCTTCCTGTCTGGAAAACCGTCATGAAAGAGGGGGAATCGGCAGCAGAATTCACGCAAGAGAAAAAAATTATTCGATTATCCGGTAAATTCGGGTATATCCGGACACAGGAATCTTTTTCTGATTATCGGCTTTTTGTCGAATGGCGTTGGGTGGGTGAACCCACCAATAGCGGTATTTTCGTCCATTTGACGGAGGATAAGATATGGCCGGCATGCTATGAATGCCAGTTAATGGCCGGGCGTGCAGGAGATTTGGTCAATTCCGGAGGAACGACCAGCAATGAACGGAAGATCAATATAACCAACAAGGTCAAAAAGGATCATGTGGTTCCGCGGACGGGGCCTTCCAATGAGAAACCGGCTGGCGAGTGGAATCGTGCGGAAATTCTTTGTGAAGGGAACAATATGTTGGTCTATATCAATGGAGAGTTGCAGAATAAGCTTACGGGACTCTCTTCGACCCGAGGGGCGATTGGGCTACAGAGCGAAGGCGGGGGAATCGAATTCCGAAATGTGGTGCTGATACCTTTGCAATATGATGATTTGTAGCGTGTGAGATAATATAAAAAATAGGGGAGGTTCCGGCGTGCCGGAACCTCCCTGCGTTTGTAAGGACAAGAAGGGGGTTATTGAACAGACATTTTGTATAGTTCGCTGCCGGCTAACAGGAATGCGCCAATGCCATAGACGTCGGTAGCCTCGGCGCCTACCGCCTTTTTGGGTGCGGCACCGACCGGTTGAATGTAACCCAGTTTACCGTTGTCGTGTACGCCGGAGACCAGTGATGCCCATTCCTTTTCCAGAGCTTTCCGGTAGGGGTCGGTCAGATAGCCGTTTCGGATGCCCTAGGCCAGGCCGTTCGACCAGGCCGATTCGTTGCTGAGACTCTGGTAGGTTACTTTTTTTGCCACATTACCCGAAATGGTGTCGTAACTGACAATATGGAACGAACTTCCGTCGGGACGGAAATGGTTCGGTCGTCGTGCGATTTTGCCATATGATAACAGGTGCTGTCTCCCGAGAGCGAGGAACCGACCCCGTGGGCAGCTTCAGATTCATCATGTTGGAGATGATCACGAGAATCCTGTGTTATTAACTTGTTGCGAATGGAAAGATGTGTTTGTTGATCAACAGACACAAGTGAAAAAAGGAACGCGACGTAATGGATATTGGCTGTTGGAAGTAGCTCGTACGGGGAGGTATGTGTTTGAACTTCAGCGATGGCCTCAGGAAGCGGATTTGCCGTTGTGTGAAGCAATGCCCTCGGGGAAAGCCTATGATATAACAGGTGGGAGGATGTTTATTACGACCCAATATGGAAATGTTAATATGAAAAAAGTCGTAACTAAAAACGATAAATCGGTCCGTTTCGAATGTCGGTTGGAAAAGGGACCCGTAGTGTTGCATACTTGGTTTGAAGATGCCGACAAGGAACCTTTATTTGGCGCTTATTATGTTTATGTGACTCGTAAGTCGGATTAATGAAGTTGTTTGTTATATCATACTGAGTAATATTGTTTTCGAAATAAAAATCTACGGACATGATGAAAATATTGTTTTTCTTTGCCGGGCTATTGTTGTCCTCTTTTTTAATTGCACAAGAGAATATTACATCTCCGAATCCATCGGCATATTTGCATGTGGTGTATATTTCTCCGGAAACAGGATTGCCTCCCAAAGACAGTCCTTTTTATGATGTAATATGTTCTCGGAATAAAAAGGCCGTTAATACACGAGGCCAGCAGGGAAATCGAATTATGGATTCGTTAAGAAAAAATGTTTACTTCCCGATTCGAGAAGGGGCTGAATTAATAGATGGTTTTACAGGACAGAGTCGCGGCAAAATTAAACATAGGGCTGTTCAAATTAATGTTGGTTCTCGTAAGATCATTAATGGTAAGATGTGTTCTTTTGCGTTTAATGTGGTGATTGGTAAAAGAGGAATTTCCGGATGGATTTATGAAGACGATATTTTGGATACGCCATTGAAAGAAAAGTATTATGCAGATATTGCGCTTAATTTAAATCCGGAACCTGTTTTGGGCGATGCGCCGGAGCGGTATCGGATTATAAAAGGAGATCCTGCGACATGGGGAGAACCTCACGCCCTGAAAGTGCGTCGGAATATACCTCGTAAAGCGCATGTTGCTGTAACTGATTATCTTGCCAGGGAAGATTGGACCCGCAACGTTTTGAGGAGTATTTGAAGCTCGAGGAGACACTTTAAGTTCCGGATATTTGAAAAGAGAAAGCTCGGAATACAATTCCGAGCTTTCTCTTTTATGGGGCTATATGTTGAATCAAAATCTATTCATTTGGAATGATAGTGAAAAATTAATGTGGATCTTCCTCTTCCTCCTCATCCTCTTCGTCGTCCTCCCACTCTTCGTCCTCTTCGTCGTCTCTCCCTGTGTCGTCGACCTCTTCTCCGTCGTCGAAGTAGTCGAGAGCCGATTCCCGCTTCTTATAACTCATCATGTTGAGATCTTCCTCTTCGTCTAAATCTCCGTAGAGCGTGTGACGTTCTTTGCCACTTTTTTTGAGGGGTGCCAGTTTGACCGCTTTGCGTATCGTGTCTCCTGAGTCGAGAACTTCTCTGTTACCCCGGAAATCTTTGGTTGATTTCATGGTTGGTGAAAATCAGTTGGTCTTTTAATGAATTGAATAATAGGTTATATATCGTTGCAATATTAGGAAAAATTTCTCAACTCCCGTTATTTTCCGGTTAAAATTTCGGGCTCAATAATGCCGGAAAAGACTTTTTTTGCCGGTCCGGTCAGTCGGATCTCTTCGAAGCGGAGTCCGTCGGGGGTCGAGAATGACACTTGAAGCTCTCCTCCACGGGTTTGGATCGTGAATCGCTCCCGATGGGATTGACGGTAGATATAGGCTGCAATGGCCGATGCCGTTACTCCGGTTCCACAGGCGAGAGTCTCATTTTCTACACCTCGTTCGTACGTGCGAACCTTCAGGAGTCCGTCTCCCGTGATCTGAACAAAATTGACATTCGTTCCGCCGATTTCGGAAAAGGCTTCACTGTTGCGGATTTCCGCGCCAAGGCCGATCACGTTTACTTTCTCTACATCCTTGACAAATTCGACGTAGTGAGGCGAACCCGTGTTGAGAAAGAAATATTGGTCTTCGTGTACGACGGCCTCCACATCCGTCATTTGCAGGGTGATGATTCCGCTGTCTTGTCCGTCGAGTGAGACGACTTCGGCCTGGTGTACACCGTCGGCGCCATTGAATTGTTTGAGTTTGTCTCCAATCCCCAGATGTTCGGCAAACAGGGCTATGCAACGCCCCCCGTTGCCACACATGGTCGATTCGCCTCCGTCGGCATTGAAATAGCGCATCCGGAACTCCTCTTGCGGATCATTTTCGAGGATCATCAAACCGTCGGCCCCGATCCCGAAATGTCGGTCACAGAGAGCACGTATCGTTGTATGCGATAGATCGGGGGTGTGGTTCCGACCGTCTAAGATGATGAAATCATTGCCGGCACCTTCGTATTTCCAGAAAGATAACGCCATGGGCGGAATATTTTTTAGTCGTACAAATATAGGAAACTTCCGGAAAGTTTGATTCGTGCCCGAAAAAATTACTACATTTGTTCCAATCCTTAAAAAAAACAGTCTTATGATTGCTCAGATACGGGATCATCGTTCGATCCGTAAATATAGTTCTCGCCCCATACCCGAAGGGGTGTTGCAGGAGGTGCTCGAAGCCGGCACACGGGCCTCTAATACCGGTAATATGCAGCTTTACAGCATGGTGGTCACCACGTCGGAGGCATTGAAAAAGGAGCTTTCTCCCTGCCATTTCAACCAGCCGTGTGTGATGCAGGCGCCGGTGATCATCACCTTCTGTGCCGACATCCATCGTTTTAGTCAATGGTGCCGGCTGCGCGATGCCGAACCCCGGTATGATAATTTTGTCTGGTTTACCAATGCCGTGATCGATACGATTCTCGCTTCGGAAAACGTGGCACTCGAGGCGGAGGCTCATGGCTTGGGAATCTGCTATCTGGGTACGACGACTTATACGGCAGATCGAATTGCAGAGATACTTAAACTGCCCCGGGGCGTGATTCCTGTCACGACACTCGTTATGGGTTATCCCGATGGACTGCCCCCATTGACCGATCGACTGCCCGTGGAGGCGGTGGTCCATCGCGAAACATATGAAGATTATACTCCGGAACGGATCGACGAACTTTGGCGGGAAAAAGAAGCTTCGAAAGAGACGGCCGATCTGTTGAAAGTGAATGAATTGCCGAATCTGGCGCGGATTTTTACGGAGCGGCGTTACACGGCGGCCGACAATCTTGAATTTTCGCGCCGGTATTTCGAAATGGTAAAAAAACAGGGATTTTTCAACCAGTAAGGGAGACAAGATGAAAAGAGGCCTCCTGTCGGGATTGTTAGCGGCTGGGGTCATGCTGTTGATCTGTTCATGCAGCGTGACGCGTTATGTGCCGGCGGGTGGATATCTGCTTCGGGAGAACACTATCGAAGTCGATAAGCAAGCTCCGAAAGAGGAGCGAATCAAGGCCGAAGAGATGGAACAGTACATTCGGCAGACTCCGAACAAACGTTTTCTGGGTACGAATCTCTATCTGTGGATCTACAATATAGCCAAACCGGGACGAAATACTGTTTTGGCACGGATGTGGCGTCGGATCGGAGAGGCTCCTGTATTGCTTGATACGGTATTGACCCGTCGTTCGGCCGAGAATATCCAAACCTATATGAACAGTCGGGGGTTTTTCGATGCCCGGGCCGAATATCAGATCGATACATTACGTCGGAAAGCCCGAATTATCTATCGGGCACATCAGGGTCGCCCGTATTATATAGGAGACATTCAGTATCGGTTCCGGGATAAGTTTCTTCGTTCGGTGATATTGGAAGACAGTGCCTCCACGCTGCTACATACGGGAGACGTGTTCGATATCAATGTGCTGGACAAGGAGCGTCTGCGGATTACGGACTATCTTAAACGACGGGGATATTACAATTTTTCGATCAACAATATCTCTTATGTGGCCGATTCCACGGTGGGCGATCATCGGATCAATGTGACGATGGTCGTGCGACAGTATCTGTCGGGATATGACGAACAGGGAAACCCCCAGATGGAGAATAACAGAATCTATCGTCTGAGGAATATCTACGTCAATGCCGATTACGATCCTACGATTGCGGCTACGGATAGTGTGTATCGTCATGATCTGGATACGTTGGAATACCGTGGGCTCAAGATTGTCTATCATCAGAGACCCCGGGTACGTAAGGAGATTCTTCGTCGTACGATCAACCTCTATCCGAACTACCTGTACAATGCGGACGAGGTGAAACGAGCCTACGATAATATCATGCGATTGGGTTATTACCGTAGTGCGAATATCCTTTTTACGGAGGTTCGGGATACGACGATGCGTAATTTGGTCACATTCATCGGTGATGCCGGCACGGGCGATGAAACGGCATTGACTACCGAGGAGGGATATCTCGATTGTACGATTCTCTGCACACCGGCTTTGCGTCAGAGCTATAAGATCGAGCTGGAAGCCAGTTCCACCTCCAACTTTTATGGATTGACGGCTACGGTCGGTTATCAGAATCGAAACCTGTTTCGAGGCGTGGAACTGTTCGATGTGAGTCTGACGGGCGGGTATGAATTTATTCGTATGAAAGGACGAAAAAGTTCTTTTGAGGTGGGAGGGGCTACGTCAATCTCGTTTCCGCGTTTTATTGCACCGTTCCGGGTGGACCGATTCAACCGGCTGAGCAATCCGCGTACCAAGTTCGAACTTTCGGTCAATTCACAACGTCGACCCTACTATCATCGTACTCTTTCGGGAGTCACTTGGGGGTACAGTTGGGGCAACGGACGCCACAGCAGTTATACATTGCGCCCGATCGACGTAAATTTGGTGAAGATGAGCTATATTGATGAGGATTTCCTCAGTCAGCAGCGGAATCCCTATTTGCGGAACAGTTATACGTCGCAGTTGATTGCCGGTATATCGGGTTCGTATGTCTATAACAGCCAGATGAATTTGGTGGATGTCGATCGTAATTCGCTGGCATTGCGTGTGAACTGGGAGACGACTGGCAATCTGATCGGTGCTCTGACCCATCTTTTCTCATCGCCGGCTGCGGGGGAGGACTATTATAAATTATTCGGGATTCGTTATTCCCAATATTTCCGTGTGGACGCCAACTTGAGTAACAAGATCGTGCTGGGGCCGCGAAACAGTCTGGTTTACAGACTGTATGGAGGCGTGGGGCACTCTTATGGGAACTCTTCGTCGCTTCCCTTCGATCGACTGTTCTATTGTGGCGGGAGCAACAGTATGCGGGGATGGTTGGCACGTACGCTCGGTCCGGGGAATGCCCCTCTGCCCGACGATCGGAGTTACCCCAGTCAGTTGGGAAACTTGAAATTGGAAGCTAATTTGGAATATCGGTTTCCGGTATGGGGAGTGCTCAACGGAGCTCTTTTTTTCGATACGGGTAATATCTGGTTCCTCAAGGGAGGCGATTCCAATCCCGACGGAGTGTTTCATGCGAATCGTTTCTGGTCGCAACTGGGATTCAATACCGGTTTGGGAGCCCGTTTCGATTTCAATTTCTTTGTGGTCCGGGTGGACTGGGGCATCAAACTACATGATCCCAATCAACCTTCCGGGCAGCGTTGGATACACGATTTCCGATTCCGAAATACGGCACTCAATTTCGGCGTGGGATATCCGTTTTAATGATGTCAAAGATTTTGAATGCGAAGTTCCTTCGGATAAAGATTGTTCGAACGGTTTCCGATCCGTTTGATCCAGCCCAACGGAGCCCCTTCGCAGCAAACGAGGTTCATCCCCTCTGTCAGCAGTTCTACCGGGATATCCTGTTTCCGCAGGTAGTTCAATGCGGTCTCTTTGTCCAGTTCGGCCATCGGGATGGCAGTCCGGTCCAGGTCGTGAAAAAGAGCCAGGGGATGTTCCGGTTTCAGTTTTCCATGATAGAGTTGTCCGATCAATATCCCCGAGTAGAGTACGGAAAGCCGTTCGGCAATTTCTCGCATGGACGAATAGGCCTGTTCGTAGTAGCCGTACAATTGGTCGCCGATGTGGGCAAAGTGCATCCATTCGGGTTGTCCGAACCAGGGTTTGACAGAGGCCTGTTCCTGCCGGGTTGTTTCGGCGAAGATCGTACGGCGAGGTTTGGAGAGCCGATTGCGAATACGCCCTCCGGCCTTGCGGATCACGGCGCAGAAGAATCCTTCGCCCCGCACGGCATGAGGATAGAAACGAAAAACCGGTATCGGATCGGCATCTTCTGTGGGAACCTCTCCGCGGACGATTCCCCATGTCGGATCGGTCTCTATCTTGACTCCCTCACAGTCGTAATTCTCCGCGAGCCATGCAACGTTTTCCTCGTTTTCTTTGCGATTGAAGGTGCAAGTGCTGTAGACGAGGATACCGCCCGGTCGTAAAGCCTCCCAAACATCACTTAAAATACGACGTTGGCGGGCCGCACACAGTTCCACCGCCTGGGGACTCCATTGTGCGGTTGCCTCCGGGTTTTTGCGGAACATGCCCTCTCCGGAACAGGGGGCGTCGACCGTAATCAGGTCAAACCAATGTTCCAATGCTCCGAAATGCGACGGATCGTTGTTGGTAACCGCCACATTGCCCAGTCCCCATTTCCGGATGTTGTCGGCCAGTGTAAGGGCTCGAGAACGGATCACCTCGTTGGCTACTACTATACTTTCGAGTCCGGCCACTGTGGCCAGCAGCGTACTCTTTCCGCCCGGAGCCGCACACAGGTCGAGAATGCGGAGTGAACGTCCTCCATCGAACAACGAACGGCAGATGTGTTCCAAAAACATGGAACTGGCTTCCTGCACGTAATAGACTCCGGCGTGGAACCACGGATCGAGCGTAAACGACGGACGTTCGTTCAGGTAGAAACCGTATCGGCTCCAGGGAACGGGCTCTCCTTCGGGACGATCTTGCAACTTGTAGGGATTGAATCGGATGGATACCGGTGTTTCGCCTTGTCCCAGGGTCTGACAGAGAGTCTGTTGGCTGGCTGAGTCCAAGCCTGTATCGGAAAGCGATTCGACGAAGGAGGCAGGCAGCATACGGTTATCGGTTTTGGGACGGGGTCTGCTTAGCACGTAGCGCTTCGATACGGGCTACTACGCGGTCGAGTACGGAAGGATTCATCACGAAATCCTCATGGTCAATATTTACGGTCATCACCTCTCCCTTGTAGATATTGCTGATCCAATGGTCGTATTTTTTGTTGAGGCGTTCCAGATAGTGTTCGTCGATCGACATTTCGTAGGCTCGGCCTCGCTTTTGGATCTGACTGATCAATGTGGGTACGCTTGCTTTCAGGTAGATCAACAAATCTGGATGGGGAAGCAGATTGGCGGCCAGATCATAAATCTTCATATAGGTGTCGAAATCTCGTGAAGAGATCAAACCCATCTGGTGAAGATTGTCCGCGAAGATATTGGCATCTTCATAGATCGTCCGATCCTGGATCAGATCGCTGTTGCCGGCGAGAATCTCCCGAGCCTGTTTGATTCGGCTCCCCAGAAAGTATATCTGAAGATTGAATGCCCAACGGTTCATGTTTTCATAGAAATCACCGATGTAGGGATTGTCACTCTCTTCGAAATAGGTGGCCATATGGCACCGGCGAGCCAGGATCTCTGTCAGGGAGGTCTTGCCGCTTCCGATATTTCCTGCAATTGCTATATACATATGCTTGAGTTTTTTCGCGGTGTCCATTCAGTTTCGGGGTTTGGTGCGTAGGATCTGATCTATGGTATAACGAAATCGGGTTTCGGTTTAGTGTTGTTCGGTGCCGAGTGCTTTGAGCTGCTCCACGTAAGTACGGTCGTTGAACAGTCTGGGTACTTTATTCTGACCGCCCATTTTCCCTCGGTCTTGCATCCATTTGAGGAAAGTCCCGGGAACCACTTCGGTCAGCGTGAGCGGCATCAAGGTCGTATTCTTGAATCGTTTGGCTTCGTAATCGGAGTTGACCCGTTGCAGAGCCAGATCCAGCAGTCGAGCGAACTCGGTCGGGTCATTGGGCCGTTTACGGAATTCGACCACCCACTCATGGGAGCCTTTTTGGCGGCCCTCCATGAAAATAGGTGCAACCGTGAATTCTGCGATTTCGGCTCCTGTGGCGTCGCAGGCAGCTCTCATGGCACTTTCGGCATTATCCACGACGATCTCTTCGCCGAAAACGTTGATGAAATGCTTCGTCCGTCCCGTGATGCGAATCCGGTAGGGCGATGTGGAGGTAAATTCCACGGTGTCTCCGATCTGATAACGCCACAGACCGTTGCTGGTGGTAATGATCATGGCATAGTTGACACCCGGTTTGACGCCCGAAAGAGGCACCGCTGCGGAGGGTTTGCCCAATGAGGAGACAGGTAGAAATTCGTAGAAAATGCGGTAGTCCAACATCAGGAGCATGTCATCCCGCGAAGGGTCGTCGCCTATGGCGAAGAAACCTTCCGAGGCATTGTAGGTCTCCATGTATTTCATGTCGGGCGAAGGAATCAATTGGCGATACTGCTCTCTGTAAGGCTTGAAGTTCATGCCTCCGTGGACGAACAGCTCCAGATGGGGCCATACTTCCAGCAGATTTTGTTTCCCGGTGTATTCGAGCACTTTGTTTAACATCACCAGGTTCCAGGAGGGGACTCCTGCAAACGAGGAGATGTTTTCGCCTACGGTTTCTTCGCATATCTTACGGACTTTCTGTTCGAAATCGGCGATCAATGCCGTTTGAGTCGAGGGGACACGTCGCCAATTGGCCCAACGGGGTGTGTTCTCGATCAGAATAGCTGATAAATCACCTGTTTGAGCCGTCTCTCCTTCGCGTTCTATGCGATGGCTGCCTCCCAGAGTCAGAGTCTTGCCGCTGAATACGTTGCTATGGGGATAGAGACCGGTGAAGAATGCGATAACGTCGCGAGGACCCTGCAGATGGGCTTCATGAAGCCCTTGGGCGCTTACGGGAATGTATTTGCTTTTGTAGTCTGTGGTACCGGATGATTTGGCAAACCAGCGGATCGGAGTGGGCCAGATCACCCCTTGTTCTCCCAGCCGAGTGCGGTTTATGTAATGACAGAAACTTTCGTAGTCGCACACCTCCACCTGTTGTTGAAACTGTTCGATCGAGTGGATATTCTGCATCGAGCGTTCTTTCCCGAACGATGTCTGAGTTCCTTTTTCGAGCAGATATTTCAGTTGAAGTTCTTGTACTTCGGCGGGGTGTTCGCGGAAAAAATCGATCTCTCTTCGGCGATGGCTGAAAAAGAAGTTGACGATATGTGTTGTCAGAGACATGGTTAGTTGAAATATTTACCGATTCGGGCGATGGCATCCGGCAAGGCGAATACCACTACTCGGTCATAGGCATTGATCTCCAAGCCACCTTCGGCGATGAAAATCTTATCCCCTCTCACGATTCCTCCGATCATGGCATTACGCGGGAAGTCGAGGTCTTTGATTTTGGCTTTGGTGGCGGGAGAGTTCGGTTTGACAATGAATTCCAGCACTTCGGCATCGCTGCCCGTCAGACATTTGATGGCTTGCACGTCCGTACTCATCGTAAAGCGGAAGATATTGCTGGCTGTAATCAGTTTTTTGTTGATGATCGTGTCGATACCCATACTTTCGGCCAGACTGATGTAGTTGAGGTTTTCCACTTCGGCGATCACCTTTTTTACACCCATCCGTTTGGCCAGCAGGGCCGCCAGAATATTGGTTTCCGAGCGTCCGGTGACGGCTACGAAAGCATCCATATTGGTAAGACCCTCCTCGAGCATGGAGTCTGTATTGCGGCCGTCTTCGTTGATTATCAGTGTTTTTTCGAGTGTTTCGGCCAATTTGTAGGCTTTTTCGGCGTTGTAGTCTACCAGTTTGACATTGACCTGGTCCTGAAGTTCGGTGGCGATTCTCACGCCGATCCGGCTACCTCCCAGAATCATCAGATTGTTGATCTCCACGTTCGATTTGCCGGAGAATTCCATCACGGTCTGAATGGATTCCTGGTTGGTGATGACATAAATCGTGTCGTTATCCTGGAAGACATCGTCGCCGCGGGGGATAATCGTCTCTCCTGCCCGGGAGATGGCTACCGTACGATAGGGCAGGTTTTTCTGGTCGTTGGTCACTTGAGAGAGGGATTTGTGGACCAGCGGGGAGGTGGCGTCAAGTTTGAATACCACCAGAACCAGTTTCCCACCGGAGAAGTCTACATATTCCGTGGTGGCGGTATTCCCCAACAGATTGATCACCTCTCGGGCGGCCACCTTTTCCGGATAGAACAGGTAATCGATACCCATGTTGATGAATATCTCCTTGTTATTGGGTTCGAGATATTCATTGTTATCGATCCGTGCGATGGATTTCCGGGCGCCGAGTTGTTTGGCCAGCATGGCCGAGATGATATTGATATTCTCTTCGTGGTTGACGGCAATAAACAGGTCGGCTTTGCGTACCGAAGCTTTTTTGAGTGTGGCGAAAGTAGTGCAGTCGCCTTCGATGGTGACTACATCGGCCATACCCGATATTTCGTCGAGTAGTTTTTGTTCGTCGTCGATCACGACGATATCATGTCCGTTTCCGCTGAGCATGGTAGCCAGGTGACTACCCACTTCGCCTGCTCCGGCAATTACGATCTTCATTGGCGTGACTCTGTTAGGATATGTTTATGCAAAATTATAATTTTGTACGAATATTGCATCATTCGATGAATTTAAACTTTGTTAAGATAACGTTATGGAACTCTCTCAAGTCGGACTTGTTCTGTTGATTACAGTGGTTGCGGTAGCTTTTTTGGTGCTGGCATTGTCGCTGACATTGATTTTCAAGGGTCATCATATCCAGTCTGAGATCGGAGAAAATCCTCACATGAAGGAACGGGGCATAAAGTGTGCCGCACAGCAGATGCGGGCTGAGGAGCGTGATTTGAGAGCCGGTTCGCGGAAATCGGATGTTTTGCCCGGAGAGTGTGAGGGTGGGGATTGCCGAACCTGTACCTCTCATTGTTCGGAAGAGGACCGGTGATATCTTTCCTGTCGGGAATAAAGAAACGGAGGCCTGAAACATCTTCGACCTCCGTTTTTGTACATTGTTTTTTGTTATTTCGTGGCTTGGGGCGTTTTGTCGGCTACTCGGTCGAAATAGGGACTTTTGCCGCTGCAACTGAGCAGAATGGCCAAAACGGCTTTGCATTCCGACGAAACTATTCCCAGAGCATGTGCTGCGGCTCCTGCTGAGTACATGATTCGACTGTCGATTCGATGATCGGCCGCATAGGCGGCAGCCGATCCGAGGGCGATACCCAAGTCGTTGGTATTGAAAGCACATGGAATATCCTTGAATTGCAGCTTGTCGGCACAAGTCGGGAATCCGCACATGCCGCAGTTGAGGTTGAATACGCCCAATCGGGTGCCGATCACAACCACCGCATCCGATTGTTCGACATTGTTTGCGTCGCGCAGGAAGAATTTGAATCCATTCTCTTCGCTCAGGGCGCGCATTTTCTGTGCCAATCGGTGCAGGTCGTCGCCGTTGAGGGTTACGATCTCCAGATTGTCCACTCCTTTGGCTTTGGGAGCCGTACGCGCCGCAGCCATCATGCCGCGGGCCACATCCAATACGAGATCTTTTCGGCTCTGTTGTTCGTTGACTGTCATGGTATCGGTGTTTTAGAGCAGCTCATGACCGCATTTGATTATTGTTTTTTGTTCCGGATGTAATTATCGATCGCTTTGGCCGCCTTCCGTCCGGCTCCCATGGCCAGGATCACGGTTGCAGCTCCGGTCACGGTATCTCCTCCGGCAAAGATCCCCTCACGAGAGGTCTGCCCGTTTTCGTCGGCCACGATACATCCTCGGCGATTGGTCTCGAGTCCAGCGGTCGTGGAGGCGATCAACGGATTGGGGGAGGTCCCGAGGGCCATGATCACCACGTCACATTCGATTTCGAATTCCGAGCCGGGGATCTCCACCGGTGAACGACGTCCCGATTCGTCGGGTTCGCCCAACTCCATACGGATACATCGAATTCCTCGGACCCAACCTTTGTCGTCGCCGAGTACTTCTACCGGATTGGTCAGCATACGGAAGTCGATTCCCTCCTCTTTGGCGTGGTGAACCTCTTCGACCCGGGCCGGCAGTTCTGCTTCCGACCGCCGATAGACGATAAAAGCTTCGGCTCCGAGCCGTTTGGCCGTACGGACGGCATCCATGGCTACGTTACCGCCTCCGACCACTACTACGCGCTGTCCTACATAGATCGGGGTGTCGTACTGATCGTCGTAGGCTTTCATCAGATTGGTGCGGGTGAGGAATTCGTTGGCCGATACCACGCCGTTCAGATTTTCTCCGGGGATTCCCATGAAGCGGGGCAGACCGGCCCCTGATCCGATGAATACCGCACTGAAACCCTCTTCGTCCATCAGTTGGTCCACGGTAGCCGTACGCCCGACGATCGTGTCGGTTTCGATCTTGACACCCAGACGTTTGACATTTTCTACCTCTTTGGCCACCACCTTCTGTTTGGGCAGACGGAATTCGGGGATCCCGTATTCCAGTACGCCGCCCACTTTGTGAAGAGCCTCGAAGATAGTCACCTCGTAGCCCAGTTTGGCCAGATCGGCCGCACAGGCCAGTCCACTGGGGCCGCTGCCCACCACGGCTACTTTATAGCCATTTGTCGGGGCAACCGTGGCAAAGGTCTTTCCGTGTTCGATGCTCCAATCGCCCACGAAACGCTCCAGTTTGCCTATGGCCACGGCTTCGCCTTTGATCCCCAGAATGCAGGATCCCTCGCATTGGGTCTCCTGGGGGCAGACACGCCCGCAGACCGAGGGTAGCGAACTGTCTTCGGCGATGATGCGGGCGGCACTTTCGAAATCACCTTCGGCCACTCTCGCGATGAATTGCGGTATCTGGATCGAGACGGGACAACTCTCCACGCAACGCGGTTTCTTGCAGTTCAAACAACGGGAGGCTTCCAGACGGGCCTCGTCGACATTGTAACCGTAGCACACCTCCTCGAAATTGGTGGCCCGGACTTTCGGATCCTGTTCGCGGACAGGAACTCTCGGTATTTTGTTTGCCATATTCTTTCAGTATTGAATCGTAGATAAATATATGGAGAACTATTTGTCCAGCCCGATTTTGCAGACATGGCCTTCGGCACGCTCCTGGGCGATTTTCGCAGCCCGCTGTTCGAGCGTACGGTACATGCCCTGACGCCGCATGGCCTCGTCGAAATCGACCTGATGACCGTCGAATTCCGGACCATCCACGCAGGTAAACACCGTGCGTCCGCCTACGCTCACCCGGCAGGCACCGCACATACCCGTTCCGTCTACCATGAGCGTATTGAGACTTACGATCGTCTTGATGCCGTATTTTTTAGTGGTTGCCGCCACGAATTTCATCATGATCATCGGCCCGATAGCTATCACCAGATCATATTTTTTGCCTTGTTTTTCGACCAGTTCCTCGATCATGCCGGTCACCATACCCTTGAATCCTTCGCTTCCGTCATCCGTGGCGATGTAAAGGTTTCCGGCCAAGGCACGCATCTGGTCGATCATGATGAGCATCTCTTTAGTTTTGGCACCGATAATCACGTCGGCCTGAATACCGTGTTCGTGCAGCCATTTCACCTGAGGATAGACGGGAGCCGTACCCACACCTCCGGCCACGAAGAGTATCTTTTTCGTGCGGAGACTTTCGGGTGCTTCCGACACGAATTCGGAGGGACGTCCCAGCGGGCCGGCGAAATCGGCAATCGAATCGCCTGCGTTGAGGGCACAGAGTTTCTTGGTGGATACACCGATGGTCTGGATAACGATGGAAACCCAGCCTGCCTGGGAGTCATAGTCGGAAATAGTGAGCGGGACACGTTCCCCCTGTTCGTCCACGCGGACGATTACGAACTGGCCTGGCTGAGCCGAATGGGCCACACGCGGTGCTTCGATTCGCATCTGCCAGATATTGTTGGCAAGTTCGGTTTTTTCTAAAATCTTGAACATATTTCGGTATGGTTTTTTGTTTTTGTCGCTGGTCGAATTGTTATTTCAGATTGGCGGTGAGTCGGATCTCTCTCAGGGGACGATTGGGGTCGTTCAGCACAAGAGAAACGCTTCGGAACAGTCTGCCTTTTTCGTATTCCGACAGGTCGAGTCGGATGTCGAAACTCACTTGCGTATGGGGGGCTATTTCTGTTCCGGGTTGCAGTGTACAACTCATTCCCGGTTTGAGTGTTACGGCACGGACGATCAGGGGAGTTTCTCCGGTGTTGGAGAGGGTGAACCGACGGCTGACACGGGTCCCTTGTCTGACATCTGCGAAGTTGTAGTATTGCGAATCTAATTGGGCACGTGGACCTTTTTCCCTCTCTTGAGCCGAGAGGGAGGAGAAGTCGTCGGTGCCGATAGCGGTGACCGATACCGGGGTGGTGAATCGTCTGCCGTTGATTGTCAGATAGACTTTTGTGGCGACCATTCCCCACAGTTTTTCCGAAGTGAGGTCGCAGGTGAGGGTCAGTTCTCCCCTGGCTCCCGGACGGACGGTGACCGGACCCGAAATTTTCAGCCACTGGCACACCGGACTGGCTGCTGCCGAGAGGGTGACGTTCCGGTCGGAGGTGTTGACGTAACGGATCACCATCGATCGGGCCGTACCTTGTCCCACGTAATTGAAGTTGATCGACATGCCGTCGATTCGAAGTCCGGCGAGAAGCGACACGGGATAGTCGTCTTCGAATGTTCTGGGACGTGGAATCACCTCGCCCCGGACACTGATCATGTTTCTGCTGGTACGGTTGGCGCAGATGATATAAATCTCTTTATTGAATGGACCCGGTCGGTTGGCCGGGTCGTAGGTGATGCGGATCGTCCCCGTACGTCCTGGCAGAATGGGGGCTTGTGAATACTCGGGGGTGGTGCACCCGCAGGAGACCGATACATCTTCGATCACGACCGGTTTTTTGCTCGTGTTGGTAAAGGTGAATGTATGGCTCACCGGACCGTCGAGTTCTTCGATCCTGCCGAAATTCCAGACCTCTTCCGTGAATTTGAGTACGGATCGGACTTTGTTCTGCCCTGCTGTACATCCGGTTGCAAACAGCAGACAGAGCATGGGTAAAATATATTTTGGACAGATTCGAATCATGATGCAAAAATAGCAGATGGTGTTTGAAAAACGAACCGATTACCTAAATTTAATATAGACTTACTTATTCGATGCGAAATCCCTCATTTTTCAAGACGTTTTTGTCGGTGTCGATATCCGATCCGAGTGTGGTGAGCATGTCTCCCACGATAGAGGCGCTCACACCGCTATGGAGTAATTTCGGGAAGAGGTGGGCGATCCGGGGACGGCCGCCGGCCAATCGGATATGGGCTTCGGGGTTGATGATGCGGAAAAGAGCCACCGAGGTGAGTACTTCGTCGTCGGTCAGGGGAGGTGTCCCTTCCAACGGAGTCCCCGGGATCGGACTGAGAATATTGACCGGAATGGAACGTACATCCAGTTGTTGGAGCGTCACGGCCAGTTCGATACGTTGCTCCATGCTTTCTCCCATTCCGATAATACCTCCTGAGCAGAGTTCCAGTCCGGCTTCCCGAGCCCAGCGCAGGGTTTGGATCTTCTCCTGGGAGGTGTGGGTCGTACAGAGTTGTGGAAAATAGGAGGGGGCGCTCTCCAGATTGCAATGGTATCGTTCCACGCCGGCTGTTTTCAATTCTTGCAACTGCCCGGGCGAGAGCAAACCCATCGAAGCACACAGACCGATCCGGACTTTTCCGCCCAATTCGCGATAGATGTCGCAGGCTTTGTGCAGGTCGGTTTCCGAGAGGGTTCGTCCGCTGGTTACCAGAGAGAATCGTCGAACACCTTTGGCGGCATTGTGTGCGGCCAGATCGAGAGCTTCCCGGGCGCTGATAAGCGGATAGACCTCCACTTGTGTGTGGTGGAACCGGGACTGAGCGCACCATTTGCAGTTTTCGCCGCATCGGCCCGAACGTGCGTTGATGATGGAGCAGGTGTCGAAATAATTCTTCATGAAGTGGGTGCGTAGCCTGCCGGCCAATTCCCACAGAGTTTCGTGTGGCGTATTATGTTCCAGTGCCACCGCCTCGTCGTAGTTTAGACGGTGGCCCTCTTTTATTTTTTGTTCCAGCGTATGGATCATGAGTAAAGATATTTTATATCCGCGAACGGAGATGAAATCCGTACAAAGTTAGTATTTTTACTGAAAAATTATTCGGAATATGACATCGCTTAAACGCGTCTATTTTGTAACCGGGATCGACACGGATGCCGGAAAGAGTTACGTGACCGGAATGTTGGCCCGCGACTGGAGAGCCGCCGGTCACCGGGTGATTACTCAGAAATTCATCCAGACCGGCTGTACCGGGGCCTCCGAGGATATCGAACTTCATCGGCGGATCATGGGGACGGGCCTTTTGCCCGAGGATTTGGATTTTACGACTGCTCCGTTGCGTTTCACTTACCCTTCGTCGCCGGATCTGGCCGTGCGGATCGACGGACGGAAACTCGACCTTTCGTTGGTGGAAAAGAGTACGGACCGTCTGCTGAAACAGTATGAAACCGTACTGATCGAGGGGGCCGGAGGACTGATGGTGCCGCTCGAGGGGCTTTACACCACGCTGGACTATATCCAGGAGCATCGTTTGCCCGTTATTTTGGTGACCAATCCCAAGTTGGGCAGTATCAATCACACGTTATTGAGTCTGGAGATGTGCCGTATGCGGGGCGTGGAGGTCGATTTCGTCGCCTATAATCTCTGTCCGGAGACGTCGCCCGAAATTACGGCCGACTCCCGCCATGTGATTCAAGCCTATCTGTCAGAGACCATGCCCGGGTGCACTTTTCTGGAATTTCCCTTCTGCCGCTTGTGATTCGGTATGGGGCCGCCTATCCGATTCGTTGAAGATCCTCTCCTGAAGGGCGTTGGAAGAGTTTCAGTCCGAAAGCCGGAATGACGGCGATAATATGGTCCGAGATTTCGGCCTGTAAAACCTCGTAGGGGATCCATTCCGTAGTTTGTGTGAAGCAGTAGATTTCGATAGGAATACCTTCTGAAGTGGGTTGGAGCATTCTGACCATTTGCAACAGGTCGGGATGGATGCCGGGGTGGTGCTGGATATACCGCAGGACATGATTCCGGAAGACCTCCAGGTTGACCGTCTCCCGTTCCGGCATCTCTCCCTCCTTTTCGGGCATCAACCCTTTCTGTCGGAATCGGTTCAGTTCTTCCCCGGAACAGAAGTGTACCGTGTTGGCATCGATCAGAAAGGATCGCCGGATACGTCGTCCTCCGCTCTCCCACATGCCTCGCCAGTTCTGAAACGAATCGCTGACCAAGGCATAGGGGGGGATTGTGGTGATGGTTTTGTCGAAATTCTGAACTTTGACGGTGGTTAACGTCACTTCGGTCACGTAGCCGTCCGCGCCGTACTTGCTCATGGTGATCCAGTCGCCGGGGCGCAGCATGTCGTTGGCCGAGAGTTGAATGCCGGCCACCAGTCCCAGAATGCTGTCTTTGAAGATCAGCATCAGGATAGCTGCCGAGGCGCCCAGGCCTGCCAGAATGGTTGTAGCATCTTTCCCGATGAGCGTGCTGAGGATGAGGATGGCCCCGATGCAGACGGCCACCAGTTTGATCATCTGATAGATACCCTTGATCGGCCGGTCTCTCCAGGTTTCGTGGTGGCTCGATATTTCGTACAGCGTGTTCAGCAGCAGGCTGATGAACAGGAGCGAGACGACGACCAGATAGATCATGGATATTTTTCTCAGAATGTCCAGCAGTTCCGGCATGTCCGGAAAGGCCAGCGGCAGCAGCATGTACCACACGACGGGTGGCAGCAGACGGCACACGCCGTGCAGTACCCGATCGTTGAAAAGATGGTCGTCCCAGGTGGCTTTTGTCTGGCTGCTGATGGTCTGCAGGGCGGGAATGACCAGATGGCGGAATATTTTGGTTGCTGCGTACGTCACGAGCAGGATTCCCAGAAGAATGACGGCCTTTGTCCCCCATTCGGTATAGATTCCGGAAAGGCCGGTCTTTTGAAGCATCTGCGATATCGTGTAATTTAATTCATCCATAGCCGGTGCGTTTTTATCGATTTCGTTTTTCGGTGGGATCGCCGGGGCGGAACGGGAAATCCGGGTAAATTTACATAAAAAATTTTTTCCTGTCGATAACGGGTCCGATTTTCTGCCAGGGAGAGGGACAGTGGGTTCCGAACTACCCGAAACGGGAAACGGCCGGGACATTTTCATGTCTCCAGCCGTTCCTGTTGGCGAGTTGGACCGGGTAGTCCTGAAACCGCCAGTGGGTCATTTCATGGGACCCGTATAATTCGGGTTCGGGGTCATGGAAGCGGCACCGACGCTCTTCCTCCATTCGTGTAGCATCTGCCGCAGCCGTTCTGCCTTTTCGGGTTCCGACCGAGAGAGGTCGTGCTGTTCGGCGAGGTCCTTTTTCAGATTGAAAAGTTGCACGGTGCCGTTTTCGAAGTATTCGATCAGTTTGTAATCGCCGTAACGTATTGCCCCACCCGGACTTTGCATGCCGTGGTTGCTGTAATGGGGAAAATGCCAGTATAGCGCGCGGTCGGCGATCTTTTTCTTTCCTTTCAGTAGTGGCATGAGACTTACGCCCTCGTGTACCTTGCTTTC
The DNA here is from genome assembly GCA_944326945.1 of uncultured Rikenellaceae bacterium. Lineage (GTDB taxonomy): Bacteria > Bacteroidota > Bacteroidia > Bacteroidales > Rikenellaceae > Gallalistipes. Next base: position 21,850 of record CALVFY010000016.1, on the reverse strand, counting down.
GGGGATACGGGCCGACACCATGTCGGCGATGGTGTAGTAAAAGTCGTTGCTGATGACCGGTTCATCGCATACGGCCCCTTTTTTCGTGACTCCCGGGTAATAGACGATCATCGGTACCCGGATGCCGCCCTCGTACAGCCATCCTTTGGCTCCGCGCAGCGGCAGGTTGGACGTCGAGAAGTATTCGTCCAGCCGGTCGGGCGGGATGATCCGGTTGGGTCGGCCCAGATTGGCTCCACCCATGCCTCCGTTGTCGGAGTAGAAAATGATGATCGTGTTCTCCGCAAGACCCAGTTCGTCGAGTTTGGCTCGGATGACTCCGAGGCTTTCGTCCATTGCCTCTACCATGGCGGCGAATTGTACATTGTCCTGCCACTGCTTGATCTTGACGGTCCTTCGGGGCAGCACTTCGTAATGGTTCTCGAAATCGGGCGTATGTAGCAGACTGTCGAGCTGGCGACGGGAGAGGGGTGCCGGGTCGTCGGGATTTCCTTCCAGAATGTAGGGTTCTCCCTGGTATTTCGGCATTTTGGCCAGTTTTTTTCTGTATTTTTCCACGAGGTCTTTGCGCCCCTGGATCGGATCGTGGACGGCGAAATGTGACAGATAGAGGAAAAACGGATGGTCCTTGTTCTCTTCGATGTAGTCGACTGCCTCTCGGGTCATGCGGTCGGTCAGGTATTCGCCCGGTTCGCCGTCGTAGCCGTTCAGCTTGAACGGCGCATAGTAGACCTGCGGCCAGCCTACGTTGTAGCCATAGGGAATGTGTTTGTCAAAACCATAGGCTGTCGGATTGTACTCTCCTGTTCCCAGATGCCATTTGCCCACGATGGCTGTTTTGTAGCCGTTGTCTCGTAAGGTCTGGGCGATCGTAGGTTCTTCGGGGGGAAGTTCCTGACGGGTTTTTACGTTCAGCAGCGGCTGGAACGGAAAGTTTTTGCGTCCTTTCAGAAAATCCGTCAGCCCGATGCTGGCCGGATAACGTCCCGTCATGATGCTTGCCCGGGTCGGGGAGGAGACGTGGCAGGCGGCGTAGGCATTGGTGAATCTCACGCCTTCGCGGGCAAGACGGTCTATGTTGGGCGTTTCATGGAACGTACTGCCGTAGCAGCCTGCGTCGCTCCAGGACATGTCGTCGACCAGGAAGAAAATTACGTTCGGTTTCCGGGAAGCTTCCCCGTTCTCTCCGTCTGCCTGGGCAGCGGTTACCGTCAATGCTCCGGAGAGAGTCCCCGCACACAGCAGGGCCAGGTTTTTGCAATCGGGTTTCATTGTCTCGGATTTATAGTTGGGTCGTATAGGTCAAAATGGCGTCCATGGTCACGTCCGCCGTTTCGATCGGATTGATCCATCGTATGTTCACTGTGTGTTCGGCGAGGGGCAGATCGTAGTTCCAGTAGATGTCCACCTGTCGGGTGATGAAATCCGCCGGCATGTTTACGATCTCCTTCTGTCCGTCTATGTCGATTTCGATCTGTGCGACATAATTTTTGGGGCACTCTTTCCCCGGACGGACGCGTCCCGAGCAGACGAATCCCGTGCCCTCGAATTCATAGGAGACGGGCTTGCGAAGGCTGTGGTTGGGATAGGTATCCTTGGCGATGAGTTCCATTCCGTCGAAGCTCTTTTCGTAGTGAACGGCCTCGGGAGTCTGAAGTGCGATGGTTACGTCGGTATCGGAAACCTTGCCTCCTCCGCGGACGACCATTTCAAGCGCCTGATCCATGCTCAGTTCATAAGCTTTGTTCAGCGAGATTTCGGTGTGGTCAAAGTTCATGTTCTCCACTTCCCGGAGATCGTCGATCCACTTTTTGCCGATGTTGCTGTAGCCCAGCATCGTGCCCAGGATACCTGCGGCCGTGGCCGGGTTGCAGTCCGAGTCGGCACCGCAGCGGGTTGATATCTGAAGCGTCTTTTCCATGTCTTTTGCTCCGTACATCAATCCCATTACGACATAAGCCGAATTGACTTTGGCATCGATCGTATAGGGATTTTTCGTTCCTTTGGGACAACTGATTTCGTCCGTCCACTTCTCCTGAACCAACTGCCAGGTTGTTTTCCAGTCGGGATTGCTTTTGCACCAGCCGATCACTTCGTTGATACATTTATAATAGTCGCTTTGCGGGGGAATGACCTTGAGAGCCTCGGTGACCACCTGTTCGATGTCGTCCGAAACGAACGCGAGCGAATACATGGCTGCGACGTAGACTCCGCCGTACCAGCCGTCGCCGTAACACATGATATGTCCGATCCGATCACAGACCTCCGCGGCCGAGTTAGGCATGCCTGGGGCCATGAGACCTGCAAAATCGGCTTCGATCTGGAAGTCGATGTCGTCTGCATGGGGATTGTTTTTCCAATGACCGCATGCGGGTACCGACATCCCTTTGAGAATGTTGCTGCGGGCGGCTTGATTGGCATGCCATAATTTGTATGAGGCATGGGCGAAAGCCTGGGCGATGGTATCTACCGGAACGTCCAGACCGTATTTGTCGAACATGTCGACGAAGGTCAGGTCCATATAGATGTCGTCGTACAGGCTGCTCGAATTCTGAAACCACCACAGATGATAGTGTTCCGGCCATTGGATTTCGACGCTGTCTTCGATGATCCGACCGTTATATCGGAATTCCGTAGGACCGCCGAATGTACATCCAAATGTCTGTCCGGCCCATCCTCCCTTGATTTTATCCATTAGAACCTCTTTGGGCAGAGTGACGGATTTCTGCTTCCCTCCGCAACCGAAAAGGAGCGGAATGAGCAGACAGACTGATACGAAGTGTTTACAGGTTGGTTTCATATGCATGTTTTTTGAAGATTATGTTTCGGTTAGTTTACTAAATCGGTTTAATAATATAGCTATCTTATTTCTCTGAAAAATAGGTTGTTATTCTGTTCGGGCAAGTAGTAAAGGTCGGACGTTTCTGTCGACTTGTCGTCTTTTTCCGGATTCGTTTATTCTTTCGTTGGGGCAAATGTAGTTTTTTCTGACGGTAAATGCAAGTTGAAATGACGAAAAAACAAATAATTAAACCGATTTAGTGAAAAATGCTTGGAATATAAAAAAATAATAGTAGCTTTGTGTCGTAGAAATTTCCCTGCAATCATGTCTGTCACGATAAAGGATATAGCGAAAGAATTGAATCTGTCTAAAACGACGGTCTCTTTCGTGTTGTCCGGGATCGGAATTCAGAAAGGGGTCAGCAAGCAGACGCAAGAGCGGATACTTGAGTATGTCAACAAGATTAATTACCAGCCCAATCAGTTGGCCCAAAGCCTAATCAGCGGCGTGACGAAAATGATCGGCGTGCTGATTCCCTCTATTGGTGACGTTTTTTATGCGAAGTTGGTCAAGGAGATCGAACGGGAGGCAGAGAAGAGCAACTATACCATTATTATAGCGAGTTCCGAGCGGATTCCCGAACGGGAGGTCAAACTGATCCGGGCTATGCGGGCACGGCAGGTAGACGGAATGGTCATTGCCGCGACAGAACACTCGCAAAAAGCCATAGCCCGGTTGCTGGGGGATAAATTTCCGTTCGTGCTGGTCGACCGTATCTATCCCGAACTGGAGACCAATTATGTGATCATCAACGATATTCATACCACCTATACATTGGTGAGCCATCTGATCGGAAAAGGGTGCCGGCGCGTGGCCCTGATTACGACCGATACGAAGGTGTCGGCTATTACCGACCGTCTGGAGGGATATCGACGAGCTCTGGATGCAGCCGGTATCCCGTTCGATCCTTCACTCTACTGCGAGGTGCCCCGAAATGACTATTCCGCCCATGTAGGGCGGGTCGTACAGGAGTTGTTCGATCGGAATCCCGATGTGGACGGTTTCTGTTTCACGGCTCATTATTTGGCTTCGGAAGCCGTCATGTATATGTACAAGAGCGGTATGGATATCGGAAAATACGGGATGGCCTCGATTCATGAGAATTCGATCGTGGGGGTGTTGGCTCCCCGGATGAACATTGCCAGAATCCCGTTGGACATCATCGGGAAAAACGCCGTGGACATCTTGTTGAACGATATCAGGGAGAATGGAAACGCTCCGAAGTCGGGGAATATAATTTCTCCTAAAATAATATTTAACGACTAATATTTTTTTACCGATTTTACTAAAACGGTTTAATTGTCTTTGTGTATGGAAAAGAGAGATGAATTTGAAGCCCTTGAGCGAAAGGCAAACCAGATTCGGCGAATGACCATCGAGGCGATCGGGTATCTGGGTGTGGGACATATCGGCGGAGCACTTTCCGTGGTGGAGGTGTTGACAGCGTTGTATTACAAATATATGGATGTGTCACCGTCGGAACCCGGGAAAAAGGTCCGCGACAAGCTCGTGCTGTCGAAAGGACATGCGGGTCCGGCGCTCTATGCCGTTCTGGCCGACAAGGGGTTCTTTCCTGTGGAATGGCTCCATACGCTGAATAAATGCGGCACCTGGCTGCCCAGCCATTGCGACATGAATCGTACTCCCGGTATCGACATGACGACGGGATCGTTGGGACAGGGTATTTCTGCTGCAGTAGGAATCGCGTTGGCGAACCGTCTGGACGGGATCGACCGGAAAGTTTATCTGATTGTCGGGGATGGAGAGAGTCAGGAGGGACAGGTCTGGGAGGGAGCGATGGCTGCGGCGCATTACAAACTGGACAATCTGATCGCCTTTACGGATTACAATAAGATGCAGATTGACGGATATACCCGAGACGTCATGGACTTGGGTGACATCTGCGGGAAATGGGACTCTTTTGGCTGGTTTACCCAGCGGGTGGATGGGCATGATTTTGCGGCGCTTACGGCTGCCATCGAACGGGCGCAACGTGAAAAGGGACGGCCCTCGATGATCGTGTTGGATACGGTCAAGGGAAAAGGGGCTTTTTTTGCCGAGGGACGGCTGGACAACCATAATATGCATTTCGATTACACGTTGGCCTGTGAAGCCTGTGAGCGCTTGGCCGGAACCAAATAAGATAGAGGAATATGGAAAAACAGGAGATGCGGGCGGTATATGCCCGGACATTAGTGGAGATGGCCGAGCGCGATGAGCGTATTGTGCTTGTGGAGGCCGATCTGATGAAGGCTTCCGGTACGGGAATATTCAGAGAAAGGTTTCCAGACCGGTTGTTCGATGTGGGGGTGGCGGAAGCCAATATGGTGGGTATCGCCTGTGGACTTTCGGCCGGGGGAAAGATTCCTTTTGCTACCTCTTTCGGGTGTTTTGCCACCCGCAGGGTCTACGACCAGTTTTTTCTTTCGGGGAACTATGCCCGTCAGAATGTGAAACTGGTGGGTACCGATCCTGGCATTTCGGCCGCTTTCAACGGTGGAACCCACATGCCTTTCGAGGATGCCGGTATCATGCGCAACATTCCGGGACTGGTGGTGTTCGAACCGTGCGATCCTGTGTCACTAAAGAAGTTGTTGATATTGAGTGCGGTACATTCCGGATGTACCTATATGCGCCTGCACCGCAAACCGGTAGAGGCAGTCTACCTTCCCGATGAGGAGTTCGAACTGGGAAAGGGCAAGGTACTGGTCGATGGAACGGATGTGACCCTGATCGCCTGCGGTGCAATTCTGGTACCTGAAGCGCTGAAAGCTGCCCGGCTGTTGGCCGAAGAAGGCGTTTCGGCAGCGGTGATCGATATGCACACGATCAAACCGATCGACCGTGAACTGGTGTTGAGGTATGCTGAGAGGACCGGTGCGATCGTTACCTGCGAAAATCACCAGATTGTGAACGGTCTGGGATCGGCCGTGGCGGAGGTGTTGGCAGAGGAGTATCCGGCCCGGTTGCGTCGTGTCGGTATCTGCGATGAATTCGGGGAAGTCGGAATGCAGGATGAACTGAAAGAGCGGTTCGGACTGACGGCGGAACATATCGTTTGTATGGCAAAGGAGATCGTATCGAATAAAAAATAGAGAGTATGGAAAGAATCGTTATCGGGTCGACCCGGGCCGGGTTGACCCTGAAGGAGAGGATCATCGCATTTCTGGAACGGAAGGGATTTCATGTCGAAGACGTGGGTATGCGGCGGGACGGTGAATTTGTCCCCTATCACAGAGCAGCCATGGCGGTCGGTGAGGCGGTCTCTTCTGGAGCTTTTGAGCGGGGAATCATTATCTGCGGCACGGGGGCGGGTAGCGTCATTACGGCGGCGAAATTCAAGGGAGTTTATCCCGTCCATGTGACCAACACCTATATGGCTCGGCAGGCCCGGGCCGTCAACGACTGCAATGTGCTGGTCTTTGGGGAGTGGCTCACGCCGCCTGAACATGCTTTCGAGATGGTCGATGCGTGGCTCAACACCCGTTTCGGAGACGGGGTGGACCCGGAATGGAAAAAGACATTGGCCGGTTTCCTTGATGAAATCCGGACGTTCGAATCGAAACAGTTTACCCGTTAATGCCTGGTGCCATGTTCGAACAGTTGCTTACTACGACCCGTATCGTACGTACCGACCGGTTGACCGCAGATGACCTGGACCGGTTGATTCTCTATTGTGCCGGACCGGATGCTTCGGTTGCCGTGATCGAGGACAACCGTCCGTTCGGGCCTCGCGACCGGATGCTGGAGGCTTTCGCCTCCCTGCGTCCTTTGGTGCGTCAAAACCGGGTGTTTCCCGATCCCAAGGTGGACGATATCATGGCGATGGCTCGTGCTTTGGCCGGTCGGGGAACGGATGTGATAGTCGGGATCGGAGGCGGTTCCACGCTCGATTCCGCCAAAGGAGTCGCAGCCGTTCTGAGCAACGGGGGCGATCTGGACGACTATCTGGGACCCGCCCCGGTCCGGAAGATCGAAAAACGGGACGTGAAGCTGATTCTGATTCCCACGACGGCTGGGACCGGTTCGGAGATGACCCGTTTCGGAGTCTATACGGCCCGCACGGGCCGTAAGTACACGTTGGCTTCTCCGTGGCTTCAGGCCGATGCAGCGGTATTGGTGACCGAGTATACCAGTGACCTTCCGGCCCCTTTGACTGCCTCCACGTCGTTCGATGCGCTTTCCCATGCGTTGGAAACCCTTTGGAACCGGAATGCGACTCCGGTGTCCGATCGGGCGGCTGCGGAGGCCGCTGTACGTATACTTCGGTGGATGGAACCCGCCTTCGACTGTTCCGCTGACGGGCGGCGCGAGATGTTGGAAGGGGCTTGTATGGCGGGCATCGCCTTCAATCGGACGGGAACGGCGGCGGTCCATGCGCTTTCGTTCATTCTGTCAGAAGAGTGGCATGTGCCCCACGGGGTGGCTTGTGCCTTTTCGCTGGAAGATGTGATGCTCGAAAACCTGCATGACTCTGCGACGGCGGCGAAACTGGCCGGGGTTGCCCGGACGTTGTTCGGCGACGCGCCGCACGATTTGCTGCTGTACAGGCTTCGTGACCGGATCGTGGAACTGAAAAGAAAGTTCGGTCTGCCGTTCACTTTCGCCGATCTTGGCGTGCATGCCGGTTCCGGAGAACTTCAGCCGCTTTTCGAAAAGGCTTTGGACGATCCAAAAATGGGAAACAACGTCGTCCCGTTCGACATGGGTGTCGTAAACCGGATAATTGCCTCCAAATGTCGGCCCTGACGATACTGCTGCTGGTGGGCGCGGTCGTTTTCTGCACGCACATGCTGGAAGCCGTCACGGGTTTCGGCTGTACGGTGCTGGCGTTCCCGCTGGTGTTGGCCGTTACGGGCGATATCGGATTCTCGAAAATCGTGCTCAGCATCCTGGCCTGGCTGCTGGCCCTTTACATCGTTTCCACCCAGTTCCGCCGGATAAATTGGCGGCAGTTCGCTGTCATTTGCCTGATCGCTTCCGCGGGAATGCCTTTCGGATTTCTGCTCTTTCGGTCGCTCGATTCCCTTGTGCTCACGCGGCTATTGGGAGGTTTTATCGTTTTCTCGGCCGGTTTGCAACTATGGCGTCTCTATGCGGGGAGATACGGAGGGGCCGGACCACTCGGTTATCTGTATCTGTTCGTGGGAGGTGTCGTACACGGAGTTTTTGCCACGGGCGGACCGTTGATCGTTCTCTATTCCGCCCGGAAGCTGACAGGGAAATCCGAATTCCGGGCCACGATGTGCATGCTTTGGGCTACGCTCAATACCCTGTTGATGATCCGCTACTGGTCTGATGGACAGTTTACTCCGGAACTGGGACGCGATCTGTTGTTTCTGCTTCCGTTTCTTGCTGCCGGTATCCTCGTGGGCGAGTTCGTCCACAGCCGGGTAGACGAACTGTTGTTCAAAAAGATCGTTTTCTGGACGCTGGGAGCCGTCGGACTTATTATGCTTTTTCTGTAAACCATTGAAAATATGAAAACTACTCAACCCGATAAAACACTTGTTCTTCCGATGCTCGTGATGGTCGGAATGTTTTCCGTGCTGGGTTTTGCCGTGGGAATAGACGCCTTTTTCATCCCTTTCGTGAAGCAGGCGTTCGGCATATCCAACACGATGTCCTATATGGTGTTCATGGCTACCTATGCTTCGTTCGTCCTGTTCAGCGTTCCGGCCGGCATGTTGCTCAAAAGGATCGGATACAAAGGGGGAATGGTGACGGCTTTCATCCTGCTGGCGATCAGTTTCGCGCTGATTGGACTGGCATCGAGTTTCTTCAGTTATGCCGTGTTTCTGGGAGCCTTGTTTGTTAACGGAATCGGCAGGGTCATGCTTAATACGGCCGTGAATCCCTATGTCACGATTCTTGGTCCTCAGGAGAGTGCCGCCCGCCGGATCAGCATCATGGGGATCAGCAACAAAATATCCTATGCGGCCGCTTCGCTCATTCTGGCCGTGTTTCTCGATCTGTCCGACGTGCGAATGGAGGATACCGTTCTGCCGTTTTATCTGATCGCCTGTATCGTCTTCCTGTTCGGAATCGCCTCCCGGTTCGCGCCTTTGCCCGAACTGGAGGCGGAAGGTGAGGACTCTCCGCAAGCCCCTGTGTCTGGGGACTGTAAGGTGACGGGTATTTTCCGTTACCCGCATCTGGTTTGGGGCGTATTGGCCTATTTTTTCTATACAGGGGTCGAGGTGACGGCGCTTGGATCGATCAATCACTATGCGAGCGAATTGGGATTGGCCGATCCGCAGAATTACGTATGGCTCACTTCGGCGGCGATGGTGGTTGGATACCTGCTGGGGGTTGTTCTGATTCCGAAAACGATCAGTCAGCTCACGGCTCTGCGACTGTCCGTGCTGGCAGGCCTGTTGTTCTGCATGCTGCTCGTGGTGGTGCCTGCACGGTTGTCGATTTGGTTCCTCGCCCTGCTCGGACTGGCCAATGCTCTCATCCTGCCGGCTATATGGCCTCTGGCACTGGCAGGTCTGGGACCGTTCACCAAACTGGGATCGGGACTGCTCGTGACCGGAGGTCTCGGCGGAGGGATCATCCCTTTGCTGTACGGTCTTGCGACCGATGCTCTGCATTCCTCCCAGTTGGCCTATTTGGTCTGTCTGCCCGCCTATCTCGTCATTTTGTATTTTGCATTCCGAGGATATAAACCTAAAAAATATTGAAACGACTATGACTACTGTTACCAGAGCCAAAGAAATCGCCCTGCTCAACGGATTGAGCGAGGAGGAGGTCATTGACCGGGCGGGTGAACACCTGATCGTGATGAACGATCTGGACGAACTGCATCGTTTTTTCGCCGATGGAATGTGCGAACAGATCCTGAGCAATCGGGCTGCAGGCCGCGATACGGCCTGGATACTTCCCTTCGGTCCGGTCGGTCAGTACCCCTATTTCATCGAGCGGGTGAACCGCGAACGCATTCCTCTCGGGAATGTGAGGTTTTATTTTATGGATGAATATTGTGACGAAAACGGCCGGGAGGTGCCGCAGGACCATCCTTTGAGTTTCCGCAGAAAGCTGTATGCGATGTTTTCCCGGATTGATCGGGCTCTGTTGCCCGATCTGTCGAATGTGCTTTTCCCTGATAGCGGGAATATCGGGGAGTTGAAAGAGAGGCTGGCGGCCGAACATCTTTGCGTGACTTACGGAGGCGTGGGGATTCACGGCCATCTGGCTTTCAACGAACCGGAACCGGGTGTTCGGAACAGCAATCCCCGCGTGGTGAGGTTGAACGACTATACGGTGACTATCAATGCGATTCGGGAAGGAATCGGGGGGAATCTTGAAAATTTTCCCAGAAAAGCGCTTACACTCGGAATGAATCAGCTTTTTGCTGCCGAGAAAATGATTATCTTTTGCCGGAACGGCGTCTCCTCGATCGACTGGGCCAATACTGTGCTGCGGCTGGCCTTGTTCGGTACTCCCGGGGACGACTATCCGGTCACCTATCTGAAACAGCATCCCGACTGGCTCGTGGTGACGGACAGGGAGACCTTGAAAACACCTATATTGATCTAAACTGATGAAAAGAGAGACTTTTTTCAGATGCGTGCTCCTCTTGTTGGTTGTGTTTTCGTGCATGGCCTGTGGCGAGACGCGGTTGCGGTTGACTTCGGAGGGAAAGGCGCTGTACGATATTGTGATCACTCCGGAGGCTTCTCCTGCGGAATGCTTTGCCGCCCGGGAACTGGCCGATTATCTGGAGGAGATCGGTGGGGCGGAGTTCTCAGTGAGGCGGCAACCGACTGACCGGCCGGCGATTTTCGTAGGTGGCGACCCGGAGGCTGATTTCGTGGACGGGATGCCTTTGCTGAACGGGGAACAGTTTGGTATTTTTGTGCGCGGGGACGATGTCGTTCTGTCGGGAGGTTCTCCCCGGGCCGTCTGTTATGCCGTATATGGATTCTTGAAAGAGTTGGGATGCCGATGGATTGCTCCCGATTTTGGATTTTATGAAGGTCGTTCTCGGTACGTACCTACCCGGACGGATATTGTTTACCGGTACGGAGGGGATGCCGTCGGTGAACCGGGATTGAAATACCGCAAACTCTATGTGGAGGAGGGCAAGTCTCACGATACGGAGAGTCTGAAACGGCTGATCGACTGGATGCCCAAACTCGGGTTCAATACGCTGGTTATTCCGATCGACTACCAGGGTTCTGGCCGTGTACGCTGGGACAATTGGCGGGAGGAGCTGATTCCCGAATTGGAAGCGCGGGGGATCGTCATCGAAGTGGGCGGTCACGGGTACGAGAATTTCCTGAATGCGAAGATGGAGGGCGGACGTCTGTTTCGGATGCATCCCGAGTGGTTCGGCATGGATGAAAAGGGCCGGAGGACGCCCGACAAGCACATGGTGTTCTGTTCGACGAATCCCGATGCGGTACGTTACTTGCAGAATAACGTAGTCGCTTACCTGAAATCGCATCCGGAGATCGAGATATTCGATTTTTGGCCTCCCGACATGGAACGTTGGTGCATGTGTCCCGAGTGCCGGAAAAACTCCCCCGAACGGCGTCATTTCGAATTGGTGAACCAGATGGCCAAGGTGCTGCGAAAGGAATGTCCCGGCGTGACCCTGGAATGTCTGGCATACAGCCGTTATGTAACCCCGCCCGAGGGTATCCGCCTCGATCCGGACGTCTTGCTCGACTTTTGTCCGGTGACCCAGAATTACGAGAAGCAGTTTTACGAAACGGGAGTCCCGGCGAACGAATCATTTGCGCGCGATCTCGCCCGATGGCGGGCTGAATTCGAAGGCGATATCAGCATTTATTCCTATTACCGTAAATACAAATGGCGCAGTCTGCCCAACGTGTTTCCCCACTATCTGCAAAACGAACTGAAATATTTTAGGGATGCGGGAATGCAGGGCATTTCCGTCTATTCCGAGCCGGGAGACTGGTTCGCCTACGGTCCCAACTATTACGTGCTCGGTCACTTGGCCTGTCGCCCGGAGACGGATGTGGACAGTCTGATGCATACCTACACGTGCCAACTTTATCGTGAGGAGGCTCCGTTGATGGATTCCGTGTATGCGATGCTGGAGGAGGTGGTGCGTCAGGGGTGTTATTTTGCAGACTCATCGCCTAAATCGCTGGAGACTTACGATGGCTATTCGGCCCGGGTCGGCAAAGTGCTCCGACAGGTGTCGGAGGCCCGTGCCCGGTGTGCAGATTCCGTGACGGCCGGTCATCTCGGTCGCGTTGAACTGATGCTGGAGTATGTGCGACGTAGCATCCTTCAGCAGCGACAGTGCGTGGAGGAGGGTCGCCGTGGAGATTACCGGTTGACGGACGAACTGAAACGGTTTTTCCGGGAACACCGGGGAAAGGGTGTTTTCGTCATCTGATGGACAAGAAAAGATAAGGGTATGCAGTTTTTCGTAAAATATCTGGTCAATCGGGATCGTGTACAACGCGATTGCATGTTGACCGTCGACCATGGTCGGATCGTTGGGGTGGAGGAGAGCGTTCCGCTTCCGAACGGTGCGGCCGAGTATGCTGTACCCGGTTTCATCGACATCCATACGCATGGCGGGGATGGTTGTGAGTTGATGGATGGTTCGGTGACGGCTCTGGAGACTATGGGCCGGTTCTATCTGCGGAATGGAACCACGTCGTTTTTGGCATCCACTGTCACGGACTCTCTTCCGAAAACGGAGGAGGTACTTGCTACGGCCGCCCGGTTTTTGCCCGAAAACCGCCGGAGGGCGAGGCAGGGAGAGATGGCCGAGTGTTTCGGCATCCATTTGGAGGGACCGTGGCTTTCGCGTTCGAATTTGGGTGCACAGAATCCCGTGTATTGTATTCCGCCAGAGCGGTCGAGCCTGGAGATGATCGACCGATATGCCGACATTATCCGTATGGTCACCTTTTCGTATCACACACCCCAGTCGGAACGCCTGCTGGAACGGTTGGTGGAATCGGGTATCGTTCCTGCCTGCGGGCATGACGAGACGATAGACGAAAGGATCACCGAGGGCTTTTCCCGAGGCATCCGCATGGTGACCCACATTTACTGCGTGACTTCCTCTTTCCGGAGAGTCGGGGGCAGAAAGCACCTCGGGACGTTGGAAATGGCGCTTATGACCGACGGGGTGGGTGTGGAGGTGATTGCCGACGGGAAACATATTACGAAATATTTCTGGGACTTCATTCTGCATAACAAGCGAAAAGAGGATATATTTATTATTTCCGATTCCATGCGGTGTGCGGGTCTTCCGGAGGATCCGGAAAAGATCTATAAGCTCGGTGACATGGACGTGATCGTGGACGAAGGGGTGGCCTGGTTGCCCGATAAGACGGCTTTCGCGGGAAGTGTCGCCACGATGTATGGCAATTTCAGACAGTTGATCCGCTGGGGAACCACTCTGTCCGATGCGGTCGGGATGACTTCTTGGAATCAGGCCCGACTGTTCGGGCTGAAGGGGTTGGGCGAAATAGGACCGGGAAGCCGGGCCGACCTGTTGCTGCTGGACGGCGAGTTGAATATCCTGGAGATTGTAAAAGCGGGTGTTCCCGTTAAACGATAGACGATGAAAAGATACTGTTTTGTGTTTTTGGCGGCTTTCCTGGTTGTGAAGGGCGTCGGAGGACAGGTACCCTATCGGGATACCGAATTGAGTTTTGAGGAAAGAGTTGCCGATCTGGTGTCCCGGCTGACTCTGGAGGAGAAGGTCGCCTTGCTCCGCTACGACTCTCCGGGTGTTCCCCGGCTGGGAATTCCCGCCCATAACTACTGGAATGAATGTCTGCATGGTGTGGCCCGGGCCGGTAGGGCTACCGTGTTTCCGCAGGCAATTGGGATGGCCGCCATGTGGGACCGGGAGGAGATGTTCCGCATTGCCGATGCTATTTCGGACGAGGCACGGGCCAAACATCATGAGTTCGCTTCCCGGGGGAAACGGGGGATTTATCAGGGACTTACCTATTGGACTCCGAATATCAATATTTTCCGTGATCCCCGCTGGGGCCGGGGAATGGAGACCTATGGGGAGGATCCCTACCTGACCGGGGAATTGGCCGTTCCCTTTATCCGGGGACTCCAGGGGGACGATCCGAAGTATCTGAAACTCGTGGCTACGGCCAAGCATTTCGCTGTGCACAGCGGACCCGAATCTACGCGTCATTCGTTCGACGTTTGGCCGAACGAGTATGACCTGGAAGAGACCTATCTGCCCCATTTCCGCAAGGTGGTGCAGGAGGCTGATGTCTACTCGGTGATGTGCGCCTATCAGCGTTTTAGAGGGGCACCTTGTTGCGGCAGTCATTTTCTGGAGACCCTGCTGCGCCGGAACTGGGGGTTCAGGGGATACATCGTCTCCGACTGCGGAGCTATAGCCGATTTTTATCAGAAAAGTTCACATCATGTGGTGGAGACCCAAGCAGAGGCGGCTGCGATGGCGGTCCGGGCAGGAACCGATCTGAACTGCGGTGAGGTGTACGCCTATCATCTGGCCGATGCGGTGCGGAAAGGTTTGCTTACGGAGAAGGAGTTGGACGTGTCGGTCGGCCGGATCCTGACGGCTCAGATGAAACTGGGAATGTTCGATCCGCCCCGCAAGGTGAAGTATGCCAAAATACCGATTTCGGTGGTTGACAGCCGTCGTCACCGGCAGCTTGCCCTCGACGCGGCCCGCAAGTCGATTGTGTTGCTGGAGAACGACGGGACGCTGCCCCTGTCGAAAAAGGTCGGCAAAGTGGCCGTTATCGGTCCGAATGCCGACGATCCGGAAGTGTTATTGGGAAATTATAACGGTTATCCGAGCCGGTATGTCACTCCGCTGGAGGGAATACGGGAGAAACTGCCCCGGGCTGAAGTGGCGTTTGCGCAGGGGTGTCCGCTGGCGGACGAACTGCCCTATCTGGAACCTGTTCCCGCATCGTGTCTGTTTACCGACGAGTCCAGGATGGAACAGGGGTTGAGAGCCGAATATTATGGAAATGGGGAGCTGAAGGGTACTCCGCTTCATCGGTGCACGGATACAGAAGTCGATTTCGTCTGGGGCGTTTCGGCACCCTTCCCCGATATGAAGTACGATGATTTTTCCGTGGTCTGGAAGGGAATTTTCGTCCCCCCTGCGGACGGAGAGTATGAATTGGGGGGTGAAGGATACTATGGATTCGATCTTTATTTGGACGGAGAGCGTCTGACGGGCTGGAAGTCGGTCCATCATCCGAGTAAGGTATATAAGAGCCTGCGGCTTGAGGGAGGACGTTCTTACGATATCCGAATCGAGTACCGGCAGCGGAATACGGAGTATGCAACCATGCGTTTGCTGTGGGAACCTCCCAAGCCCGATCTGAAGGAGGAGGCACTGCGTCTGGCCGCCTCGTCCGACTTGGTGGTATTGTGCATGGGCCTGAGCGCCAGACTTGAAGGAGAGGAGATGCCGGTGCGTGTTGAAGGTTTCAAGGGAGGGGATCGGTTGGATATCCGGTTGCCTGCTTCTCAGCGCGAACTGATCCGTGAAATTCATCGGTTGGGCAAGCCGACGGTCCTGGTGCTGCTCAACGGCAGTGCGCTGGCCGTGGGCGAGGAGGCGAGGCTCGTTTCGGCCGTAGTCGAGGCGTGGTATCCCGGGCAGCAGGGCGGTACGGCTATTGCCGATGTCCTGTTCGGTGATTACAATCCTTCGGGACGTCTGCCTGTTACTTTCTATCGGGATGTCGCCCAGCTTCCCGCTTTCGATAATTACGACATGGACGGCCGTACCTACCGCTATTTCCGTGGTGAAACCCTCTATGAATTTGGCTACGGATTGAGCTATACGACTTTCGAGTATGAATTCAACCGGGTGCCCTCGTCGATTGCCGCAGGTGACAGCGTCCGGCTCTCCGTTACGGTCCGCAATAGCGGCCGGCGGGCCGGAGACGAAGTTGTTCAGCTTTATCTTTCACTCAAGGGGAAAGACCGTCCTCTGCGTTCGCTACAGGGATTCCGGCGCATCCGCCTGAGACCGGGTGAGAGCCGACGCGTGGAATTCACGCTGACTCCGCAGCAGATAGCTTACCGTGACGAAAATAACGTTTCGCTGGTGAGGCCGGGCACGTTGCTTGTGTCGGTCGGCGGCGCTCAACCCTCTCCGCGTTCATTGGCGTCGAAACAGGTCGTTCAATGCGAGATTGAAGTCAGGAATCCCTGAACGTATCGGAGTATGGTACGGGATTTAGCGGGAAAGAGCCTCTTTCCGGTAGGCCTTGGGTGGTTTGCCGTAAGCTTTTTTGAAACATTTGATCAGATAGCCGGGTGAACTGAATCCGGTTTCGTATGCGATTTCTGACATGTTCATTTCCGGATGGCTGATGAGTTTGATCCGGGCCTGTCTCAGGCGTATTTTCAGAACGAGTTCGTGGGGGGTCAGGCCGGTGAGCGATTTGATCCGGGCGAACAGGTTGGTGCGGCTCAATCCCATCTCCTGTGCGAACTGGCGGGAATCGAAGTCGGCGTCGTCGATATGTTTGCCGATTATTCGTATCGCTTTTGAGAAGAGTTTGTGACCGGACGAATTGCCGGGAATGATGCCGTGTTCCAGTATGTAGTCCGATAGGTATTTCGTGCGGATGCGCTGTCTGTTCAGCAGAAGGTTGTCGCATAGGCAGATCAGCAGGTCGGTGTCGCGGGGCGATGCACAGGCGTCAGCTCCGGCTTGCAGGGCCGCGATGAGTTCCTGGCGGTTGTCGGCCGGCGACAGCAGTATGACGGGAATGTCGCCTGTGATGGGATTCTGTTTGACCGATTGGCAGAACTGCAGGCCCTGTCGCTCCGATAACAGATTGTCGCAGAGGATGATTTGAGGTTGTAGTTCGGTCGCTTTGCGGTACCCTTCCTTCCCTCCGCAGGCCATTATGAGGCTGAATGGAACGGTTAGCGCCCTGCAAAGTCGCTGGATCTCTGCCGTCTTTCTCTCCGTGACGAACAGACAGAGGGGCTGTGGAACTGAATTCCGGATGTTGGACAGGTTGGCAGAAGGTTTCATCGTGAGCGGGTATCGTAAAAACGGGCGGAGGTTTGCCGGAACAAAGATAAAAAATAGAGAAAATCCGTGATCTCTTTCGGAAAGGGGGAAAAAGTGAAAAGGGACGCATCGGGTCCCCTTTCACTTTTTGTCTGCGGTCGGTCTATTCCCAGCCTTCAGTCTGGGGGAAGTTCTCCCGTCCCATCATGTCCACTTGGGAGAGCGGAATGGGCCAGCAGAGGTGTTTGTCTTCGAAATTGCGGCGGGAGTGGTCGAAGGTGCCCGACATCAGCGGATTTTCTTCACTAGTCTCCCCGTAATGGGCCCTGACCCGTTCCTTGAGCTGGCCTACCCGTTTGAGAAGGTACCAGCGAGTCCCTTCGAAGCAACATTCCCTGGCGTCTTCGTCGATGATCATGTCCAGTGTGATAGGGCCGTTTTCATGGTCGTTCCCGGCACGTTCCCAGGTCTTGTTGTAATATTCTATCGCTTTGGCATGACTGCCTCCGTATTTGCGCATATAAGCCTCGGCAGCGATCAGATAAGTCTCCGCCAGCCGGTAGATGACGATATCCTTGAAACTGTATCGGCGGGAGGGTACGTCGGCATTCGTCCATTGGTCGAAGTATTTCATGCTCATCGGGTGAAGCCGTTCCACGAACTTCGACGGTTCGCAGGTAGCAACTTTCCCGTAATCGGGACTGGACGGATTGTTGTTGATGTACTGGTGGCGGAACAGTTCGTTGTAACGTTTGTCCTTTGCTTGGTCGTAAAGCGTGAAGAGGTAGTAGTTGGGATAGTGGCGTCCCCAGCCGTAGCCACCGTATTCGGCGGAGTAGAGCAGACCGGCCATGTCGTATCGGGGGGTGGTGTGTAATGACATGTGATGTCCGGTGATTACGCCCGCTTCAGCCACTGTGCCTCCTCCGGCGACCGATTCGGAGAACTGGAAGACATACAGGTTCTCCTTCGTGTTGAGATTTTCGCCTTGGAAGTTGACAATGGCGCTCTCTTCCATGCTGTAACCGCTATACTGGAAGATGTCTTCACACTGTTTGATCGCTTCGTCCCAATTTTCCTGCCACATGGCTACCTGGGCTTTGACATGTTTGGCGATCGTTCGGGTCATGCGTCCGTATTCGTATCCCTGTGCGGCGTTTCCGGTAGGTTGCCAGTCGAGTGCTTCCATGGCGTCGTCCAGGTCTTTATTGATCGTTTCGAAAATTTTTTCCGTGGGGGTAGGGGTGAATACCCGTTCCAGGTTGTCTACTGTCGTGGGTTCCAGGTTGAGATACAACCGGTCGAAACGGCGGTACAGGTCGAAATACATTCGGGCCCGGAATAGTTTGGCTTCGCCCCAGGCCTGTTTGACGACGGGGTCTTCCAATCCGAGCCGTTCCGCTCCGGCGATGATTTCGTTGGCTTTGCCGATAATATTGTACCGGTTGGTCCAGAATGCGAGGATCAGTGTGTTGGACGTTTGGAAGTTTGAACGGCTGAACTCCACGCCGCCTCCTGTACGGCATACCATGATATCGGAAGGGGCGTCGAACATCAGGACTGCGAACAGTCCTGCACTGGAAGTCTGGAGGATGGTCCGTTCCAGATTGTAGAGGGCAATGGATGCACGGCTTAGTCCGTCAGGGGTGTTGAAGACATAGTCCGAACTTACCTTTACCTTGTTGTCTTCCATCAGCATGTCGGTGCAGGACGGAAGGATTAGGAGCGCCAGGGCGGCGGAATATAATAGTTTTTTCATGATGTGTGCGGTATTAGAAGGTGAGATTGATGCCGAACAGCCATTGGCGCAGTTCAGGATACGAACCCTGCACCATTTCGGGGCTGTACGATCTGAAGTCGGTGATCGTGAATAGGTTGGTGGCCGTGGCGTAGACTCTCAGTTTGGAGATGGAGAGTTTTTGAGTGAGTTTGCTCGGCAGCGTATACCCCAACGAAAGGGTCCGCAACCGGAAATAAGAAGCGTCTTCGTAGGCACAGAGCTTTTGGTGAGGCGGATTCACGTCTTCTCGGGGACGAGGAAACTCGTTGGAGGGATTGTTGGGGGTCCAATAGTTTAGTTTCACGCCATTGTAGCGCCCCCGCAGGGCTCCTCCCTCGTCGTAACTGTACAGGTAGGGGTTGAGGATCGTGACGCCTTCCACACCGTAGAAGTCCACGAACAGGTCGAATCCCTTGTAGTAGAGTGTCGAGGAGATGGCGTAGATGAATTTGGGGTCGCGGGACATGACCACACGGTCGTCTTCCGGGGTGATTTTGCCGTCGCCGTTGATATCTTTCATTCTTACGTCGCCTGGCTGGGGACCTTCCGCTCCGTACGAAGGGTATTCGATGGTGGCATCGGGTACTCCGTCCCCGTCGGTGTCGATCGTAGGCTTGAGCTTGTAGACATTCTTCACATCGGTTTCAGTGAATTCGTCGTATTGGAAGATGCCGTCGAACGCATAATCATAGTAGGTGCGGATCGGACTGCCGATGAACCATCTATTGACGATGTCGTTGACCGGGTTGCCGTTTTCGTCTTTCAGACCCGTGAGTGATACGATCTCGTTACGTGTGGTAGAGATGTTCGTACTGATGTTCCAGGTGAGATTTTTCTTGCGGATCACGTCACCTGCCAGAGAGAATTCGAACCCTTTGGTTTTGGTTTCACCGATGTTGGTTAAAATCCGGTCGTAGCCCAATGCGGCGTTGATTTGCCGGTTGAGCAGCAGGTCTGTGGTGCGGGTCTTGTAGAATTCCGCCGTTCCGGTCAACCGGTTGTCGAAGAACCCCCAGTCCAGACCCAGGTTGAACTGGGCGGTATTTTCCCATTTCAGATTTGGATCGGGCAATACCCGGGAGGGCAGGTATCCGATGTAACGGATGTCGCCGAACTCCATTTCGTAGCTTTCGGCCAGTCCGAGGGTTGTATAGGAAGAGATGCCGTTCTGGTTGCCGACTATGCCGTAGCTGGCCCGGAGTTTCAGGTTGGAGATGGCTTTCACCTTTTTGGCGAAGGGTTCTTCCGAGATGCGCCATGCAGCGGCTACCGAGGGGAACGTACCCCATTTGTTGTTGACTCCGAATTTGCTGGAACCGTCACGGCGAATTGCCGCGGTTAGCAAATAGCGATCTTTGAAACTGTATTGTACACGGCCGAGGAACGAGAGCAGCAGCAATTCGTCCAGCGTGCGGGAGGGATCGGAGATAACTCCGTCGGGCAGCATGTTCCAGCCCTCTTCCCGGTCGACGGGTACGTCGCTGGCCGTATATCCGATGCCTTTGGTGACGGTCTTGTCGTATCCCTGCACGGCTGTCAGTGACAGACTGTGGTTTTTGTTCCGGATGGGAACAGTGTAGTTGAAGATGTTTTCTATCTGGTACATCTGGGTGCCGCTGTTCGCGAGCGATCCTGCACCTTTGCTCTGACCTGTTTCGGCTCCCTGGTAGGCATTGTCTTCGGCTGCCCGGTTGTAGTAGGAGGCGTTGAACCGGTAGCTGAAGTTTTTGAACGGGCGAATGTCGATGAATCCGTTCAGTCGCGATTGGGTAGTGATGATTTTGCGGTTATAGTTGGAAAGGCTGAACAGCGGGTTTTCCTCTCCGGAAGTAAGCAAGAACTGGGAATAGCCTCCGTCTTCGTCATAGAGCTGTCCGTAAGGTGGACGGGTGATGAATAGATTGAAGTTGCCGTTTTCCCGTTTTTCGTCCGATTTCATGAACGAAGTGTTGAATCCTAAGGAGAGCCATTTATAGATGTCGTAGTCCACGTTTACCCGCACGTTGGCACGCTGGTATCCGGAATTGTACTTCAGAATTCCGTCCTGGTTCAGATAACCCATGCCGGCGGCGATTTTCAACTTTTCCGATCCACCCCGGATGCTCAGATCGTATTTTTGGGTGATGGCGCTTTCGAACATTAGGTCTTCCCAGTCGAGTGTTTCTCCTCGCTCGTAGGCTTGGATCATCTTGTCGTCGCTGAGAATCTCCTGATAGGTGTAACTGCTTGCTTCGCGGTAGTCGTCGCCTTGGGTGATGGATGATTTCGCTTCCGCACGCAGGTCCATCCATTCCTGGGGAGTGTAGTAGTCGAAATTACGCCACAGTTTGCCTATTCCCACCGATGCATCCAGCGTTACTACCGGTTTGCCGGTTACGCCGCGTTGCGTGGTTACCAGGATGACTCCGTTGGCAGCCCGTGCTCCGTAGATAGCTTGTGCAGCCGCATCTTTCAGTACTTCGATCGAGGCGATGTCCTGCGCGTTGATCGTGTTGAATTCCGTGTCGGTCGAAATGCTTCCGTCAATGACATACAGTGGTTTGGAATCTTTGTCAGCAATCGAGCGACGACCACGGATCAGGATACTGGGTTTCGCTCCGGGACGTCCCGACGTGGTTGACACCTGTACACCGGTTACCCGGCCGCGTAACATGTCGCCTACGCTGCTGGAAGGAGTGGCGAGCAGTTCGTCCCGTTTGACGGAGGCCACCGCTCCCGTGACGTCGCTACGGCGCTGGGTACCATATCCTACGACCACAAGTTCCTCGACCTGTGTGGAGCTGGTTTGCAGGGTTACGTTGATGACCGTTCGGGAACCTACGGTGATTTCCTGGATGTCATAGCCTAGGAAAGAGAATACCAGCGTCTGGTCCGGTGTGGCCTCGATCGAGTAACGCCCCCTGGCGTCGGTGATCGTTCCTTGGTTCGTGCCCTTCACGACTACGCTGGCTCCGGCCAAGGGAACGCCGGCATCGAAAACCACACCTGTCACTCGCTGCGGTTTCGCCGAAAGCGATACACCTGCAAGCAGGCATATCAGAAGCAGTAAGGTACTTAGATTCTTCATAGATCCATTGGTTTAGAATTAGATTTATATATTAAAATAGAAATTAATTTGAATGGACCGAAAATGTTCGTCTTTTCGTTGTCTGTAACGGTTTAGTAGTTGAAGTGATTTAAACTTTTCTTTTCCTTACCCATTTTCTCAATAGCATAACAGAAAAAGCAATATAGTTCCATGATG
>CALVFY010000015.1 GCA_944326945.1 uncultured Rikenellaceae bacterium | reverse complement strand
TCCAATTGACCGGCTGATTCTGAATTGTATGTAGCCCTATAACATTATTCTTAAATCAATTCAAAACAGTTTCTGAAATATATTTTGGAAAACAGTGAAAGGTTCAGACTTCTGAAGAGCTTTTTTGAACGGAATGTTAGGCTGTTTCTAAAAAATCCCCTACATTTGTAGGTTGCCTGCCTGTTGGCGGAACCGTTATAATAGAATGTATGATGGCTACTGAAAATCAATTCAACGAATCTGTTCCAGAGGAACAAGTCAGCTTGGCTGAAGATGTGAACCCGAACCTGCCCGCGGCCGAATCTGCCGCCGAAGAATCTCAGAAGGAGAGCGCACCCGATGCTTCTGCCGGTCAGGAGATCCCAGAGACACTTTCTGCTGATGGGGCTAAACCTGCACGTGCTCGCACAGTGGCGACCAAAGTGGCTGCTGTCAAGGTCGATAAGGAGAATGCTGTGGAGGATGATGCCTCCCGTTCAGCACGTGTGAGTACCGTGAAGACGGCACCTGCTCTTGCAGAGTTGGTGGGGAAAGTCGCCGAATCAATAGTCCAAAAACAAGATGGCGTCTCTTCTGGAAGTGTCCTCGATGACGAAGAGGAACCGGTGACGACCTCGGTCGATTTTTCGGATGAAGAGGTCCGATTGGCTGCTGAAGCTCCGGAATTCGATTTGGGCGAGGAAAGTGAAGAAGGTGCAGAACACGAAGAGGTGGAGACTGGAGATGTCGTGGCAGAGATCGACTATTCGGGAATGGGTAAGGATGAATTGCTGAAGACGTTTGCGGTGCTGTTGGAAACCAGACCCGTACAGACGTTGCGTAAGGATGCCGAAGCCATCAAGATTGCTTTCTATAAGATACATCGTGCCGAGATAGAGGCTTTACGCAAGAGCTACCTCGAGTCGGGTGGCATACCCGAAGATTTTGCCGCTCCGGCAGATGGAGCAGAACAGCGTCTGAAAGAGTTGTTCCTCGAATATCGTCGCAAACGTGATGAGTTTGTAGCGACCATCGAACAGAAAAAAGAGGAAAATCTGAAAGCCAAACTACAGATCATCGAAGAGTTGAAAGAGTTGGTCAACAGCAACGAAACGCTTAATCATACCTTTACCGTATTCCGGGAGCTGCAGCAACGTTGGCGGGAGACAGGTCCTGTTCCGCAGGCCAATGTCAAAGATTTGTGGGAGACCTATAACCTTCATGTGGAGAATTTTTACAACTTCATCAAGATCAACAAGGAACTGCGGGATCTGGATTTGAAGAAGAATTACGAGGCTAAAATCCGTCTTTGTGAGGAGGCCGAAGCCTTGGTAATGGAGCCTTCCGTGGTCAATGCATTCCATAAGTTGCAGAAATTGCATGAACAATGGAGGGAGACGGGGCCGGTGGCCAATGAATTCAAAGAGAGTCTGTGGGAGCGATTCAAAGAGGCCAGTTCGCGTATCAATAAGCAGCATCAGGAGTATTTCGAGCGACTCAAGGAGGAGCAGAAGCGCAACTTCGATCTGAAGACGGAGTTATGCGTGAAAGCCGAAGAGCTGGTTGCTTCGCCGTTGACTACCCGCAAGGAGTGGAACAAGGCTTCCGACCAGTTGATCGAGATCCAGAAAGTGTGGAAGACCATCGGCTATGCTCCCAAAAAAGAAAATACACGCGTGTATGAACGTTTCCGTACGGCGTGTGACAAGTTTTTCGAGCAGAAACGGAACTTCTATCTGCAGATCAAGACGGAGATGGAGCACAATCTTCAGCTCAAGAACGAGATTTGCGAGGCTGCCGAGGCAATAAAAGATAGCGAAGAGTGGAAGAAAACCACTGACGAATTGATCGGCTTGCAGAAAAAGTGGAAAGAGATTGGTCCCGTGTCGCGTCGTCATTCGGATGCGGTGTGGAAACGGTTCCGTGCAGCGTGCGATTACTTTTTTGATCGTAAACAGGCTCATTTCTCCTCGCTCGATGCCGAACACGATGAAAATTTGAAAAAGAAACAGGAACTGCTCTCCGAGATAGAGGCTTTCGATGTGAATGGAATCACCTTTGATGTGATTAAGGATTTTCAACGTCGGTGGAGCGAAATCGGATTCGTGCCCATCAAACAGAAAGAGAGTATTCAGAAACGCTATAAAGAGGCGATCGACGTGCTTTTCGGTGCATTGAGAGGCGGCGAGAAGGATCGGCAGATGGATCGTTTCCGCGGTAAGGTGGCTTCGATGAAGAGCGCAGGAGACAAACGTCTGCGTTTCGAGCGGGATCGGTTGTATAATAGAGTGAAACAGTTGGAGGCGGATATTGCCTTGCTGGAAAACAACATCGGTTTCTTCTCCAAATCGAAAAATGCCGAGTCGATGATCCGCGAAGTGGAGCGTAAAATCGAACGAGCCAAAGAGGAGATGGCCGCAGCCATAGAAAAAATTCAATTGATAGATAGTCAGGATAACGAAGAAAACAAGTAAACACAAATCATGTCAACCATTAGTAAGTCTAAACCTAAATATGTCTTCGTCACGGGCGGAGTAGCCTCATCGCTGGGCAAAGGTATCATTTCCGCCTCGTTAGCCAAACTTTTACAGGCTCGTGGATATGAGGTTACTATTCAAAAACTCGATCCTTATATCAATATTGATCCTGGTACGTTGAACCCATACGAACATGGAGAATGTTACGTGACGGAGGACGGTGCCGAAACCGACCTCGATCTGGGACACTATGAACGTTTCACCTCGATTCAGACCTCGAAAGCCAATAATGTCACTACGGGTAAGATCTACCAGAGTGTAATCAATAAAGAGCGTAGAGGCGAGTATTTGGGTAAAACCGTGCAGGTGATTCCTCATATTACAGACGAGATTAAACGTCGGATCAAGTTGTTGGCCAGCAAGAAGATATATGATGTAATCATTACCGAGATCGGAGGTACTGTGGGTGACATCGAATCGTTGCCCTACATAGAGGCCGTGCGTCAGTTGCGTTATGAGTTGGGTTATCAGAATACGGTTATCGTTCATTTGACCCTGGTGCCGTATCTGTCGGCTTCGGGCGAGTTGAAGACCAAGCCTACACAGCACTCCGTAAAGGCATTGCTGGAGAATGGATTGCAGCCCGACGTGTTGGTGCTGCGTACGGAGAAAAGACTTGGTACGAATCTGCGTCGTAAGGTGGCATTGTTCTGTAATGTGGATGCCAATGCCGTGATGGAGTCGATCGACGTGCCGACGATCTATGAGGTGCCGTTGCGTATGCGCGAACAGAAGTTGGACGAGGTGGTGCTTGCCAAATTAGGCTTGAAGGTGGAAGGTGAACCGGAATTGAGTCGCTGGATCGAGTTCGTGGATAAGGTGAAGAATCCTAAACAGATCATTCAGATAGCTCTGGTGGGTAAGTATACCGAATTGCCCGATGCCTATAAATCTATCTCAGAGGCGTTTATTCATGCCGGGGCGGCCAATCATGTGAAAGTTAAGTTGCAATATGTCAACTCGGAGAAACTGACCGAGGATACGATAGAGGCTGTTCTGAAACCGATGTGCGGAATCTTGGTGGCTCCCGGATTCGGTCATCGGGGTATCGAAGGCAAGATCATGGCCGTGAAATATGCTCGGGAACATCGGATTCCGTTCCTGGGTATCTGTTTGGGAATGCAATGTTGTGTGATCGAGTTTGCCCGTAATGTGTTGGGATACCGTGATGCCAATTCTACCGAAATGGGCGCGACGGAAGCTCCTGTGATCGACCTGATGGAAGAACAGAAAGGAGTGACGGAAAAGGGCGGTACGATGCGTCTGGGAGCCTATCCCTGCCATTTGATGCATGATTCGAAGGCTTATCAGGCCTATGGAGCGGATCAGATTTCTGAGCGTCATCGTCATCGTTACGAGTTTAACAATGATTACCTGGAGGATTTCGTGCGGGCAGGCATGCGTCCGGTGGGAGTCAATCCCGATACCAATCTGGTAGAGGTGGTGGAATTGGACGATCATCCGTGGTTCGTGGGAGTACAGTATCATCCGGAATATAAGAGTACGGTACTTCGGCCTCATCCTTTGTTCGTTGCCTTCGTCAAGGCTTCGTTGGATTATAATCAGGCTCAGAAAAAGAAGTAAAATCCTTGATGGAAGCAAGCGTAAGATTTAGAGAGAATGGATAAAAAATCACTGATCGGATTAATCATAATAGGTGTTATCCTGTTTGGATTCGCATGGTATAATTCCAAACAGGTGGAAGAGTTCAATCGTCAGCAGGCCATTGCAGATTCGATCGCCTTGGCCCACAATGCTTTGATTTCGGAGCCGGATAGTGCTGTTTTGGCTCCGACTCAGTCGACCGGAGAGGCTATTGTTTCGGATTCGGCTGCAACCATTTCGGCAGATTCGGCATTGGCTCGTCATTTGGGAGCATCGTTATTTGCGGCTACCCAGGGTGAGAATCAATTCTACACGATCGAAAACGATCTGATGAAGATTTCGATCTCCAATTGGGGCGGCCGTGTCGCTTCGGTGGAGCTGAAAGATTACAAGACGTATACCGGTACTCCATTGGTTCTTTTTGAAGATTCTACTTCGATTTTCGATCTCTCCTTCTTTATTCGGGGAAATTACAATAATTTGCAGGTCAATACCGGAGCCTATTATTTTACGACTGACGCCCCGAAAGAGATCACATTTGCCGAAGGGGAGACGGAAAAGAGTCTTGCAATGCGTCTGTATGTCGATTCGGCAGCCTATGTGGAATATCTCTATACGGTACAGAAGAATAATTACATGATCGATTTCGACGTACGGTTTGTCAATATGACGAATCTGTTGTCGAACCAGTCCGATTTCGAGATCACGTGGGAGAATGTTTCGCCTCAGAACGAAAAAGGTTTTGAGAACGAAAACAATTACACGACGATTGCCTACATGTATCCCGGTAGCGATGCACTCGAAGAGCTGGGTATGTCGAAGGAGTCCAAATCGGAAAATGTGGATACGAAACTCAAATGGATTGCCTTCAAGCAGCAGTTTTTTTCATCGGTTTTCGTGGCGGACAAGGATTTCCAAAATGCTGCGATCAACTACGATACCTATCAGCCGGGTTCGGGCAAGATCAAGAAGTTCTATGCCAAGATTGCCGTACCTTTTACACCCCAAAATACGGACTATAATTTCCAGTTCTATTTCGGTCCGAACAAGTATTCGACATTGAAGAAGTACGATATCGGAATTCAGAAACTGGTGCCGCTGGGGTGGGGGATCTTCGGCTGGGTGAACCGCTGGATCGTGATTCCGGTATTCAACTTTCTGGGCGGATTTATCAGCAATTTCGGAGTAATTATTCTGCTGCTTACGATCTTTATCAAGATTCTGATCTCTCCGCTCACTTATAAATCGTATCTTTCGACGGCTAAAATGCGTCTGCTGAAGCCTGAAATGGATGCTCTCAATGCCAAGTATCCCAAGCAGGAAGATGCAATGAAGAAACAACAGGCCATGATGGAACTTTATCGTCGAGCCGGTGTGAATCCCATGGGTGGATGTTTGCCGCTGTTGATACAGTTCCCGATCTTGATCGCCATGTTCCGATTTTTCCCGGCCTCTATAGAGTTGCGTGGAGAACATTTTCTTTGGGCAGACGATCTTTCGTCGTACGACAGTATTTTGAATTTACCTTTCAATATTCCTTTCTACGGTGATCATGTCAGCCTGTTTGCTCTGTTGATGGCTCTGTCGGTATTTATCTCGTCGAAGATAAACTATTCGCAGACCGCATCGGCAGGTCCGCAGATGGCCGGGATGAAGTTTATGATGCTCTATATGATGCCGCTTATGTTGCTCCTGTGGTTCAATAACTATTCCAGCGGCTTGAGTTACTATTACCTGGTATCGAATATTATTACGATCGGGCAGACTTATGCATTCCGCTATGCGGTAAATGATGAGAAATTGCATCAGCGGATGAAAGAAAATGCTAAGAAGCCTGTAAAGAAGAGTAGATTCCAGCAACGTTACGAGGAGGCTCTCAAGGCTCAGCAACAACAACTTCGAAATAAGAAGAGATAATCTTGTCGATTCAAAAAAGGGAGTATTCTCCCAAAAACCATTATAAAGAATTGCAACAGTCTGATTCCTTAGGCTGTTGCAATTCTTGTTTCAGGAAGAGGAGAAGAAAAGTCAATGGTTCTGCTCCCCAGTCAAAAGCATTATATTATTTTCAGACAGAAAGATTTTCGCTATTCAGCAACAGCCTCTCATTTTAAATTCTCACTACCGCTCGAAGTTTGCCATTTGTAGCGGCTTGTTGGTTTTGAAACGACTGGTTGTTTTTTCCTCCATTGATCGCGATAGGCCGTCGGGTCAAATTTCTGATTGCCTGCACCGGTGTCTTTATGTTTTTCGTATTCAATGTCATTCGCCGTTTCAGGGATACCGATCGAGGTGGAGAGTGAACCGTATAATATTTATCTTTCGCAGAACCGTCGCCGACATAATCCATCCAGACCACGGTTTTATATGGGGTGGAATATGTGAAAAATAAAAGGCATACAATTTTTTGTATGCCTTTTATTTTGGTATTTAATTTTTATTATTTGGCAGCAGGAGCAGGTGTCGCGGATTTTTCAGCGGCAGGCTTGTCGACAATGCCCAGCTCTTTCTTTACTAAGGGCAGAATATTGGTTAATGTAGCCTCGTCGAAATAGGCCATCGCTCCCGACGATTGATCGAATACAACTAAAAATCCGTTGGCTTGACTGACTTTTTTGATTGCATTTTCAGCCTGTTCGATCACGGGGCCCATCAACTGTGCCTGCATTTTTTGAACATCCTGTTGAGCCATTTGCTGGAACTCTTCATAGCGAGTCTGCAAATCTTGCAACTCTTTTTCCTTGAGCTGGCGAACCGATTCGGTCAGAGTGGCCATGGATTTCTGGTACTCTTGGTATTTATTGTTGAATTCGACTTGTATTGACTCCAGTTGAGTACCGAGTTCCTTGGTATAATTCTGCAGTTTCACTTGTGCCGAGTCACGTTCGGGCATCGCCGCGATCAGCTCTTGAGTGTTGATATAACCGAATTTCTGTGCGAACAAAGATGTGCTGCACAGTACCAGGGCAGCTACAAGGGTTAGTCTGGATAACTTTCTCATAGAATAAACGTAAGATTAAATTAAGGTATTATTGTTGGTTATTTTTGTTTGTTTGAGCCTTTTGGATCTGAGATATGATCTCTTTGGTTTTGTCCATTTTAGGCGAATAGTAGAGCAATGATGGATTGGTGGCGACATCGATCACCATATCCAGACCGTTACTTTGTGCATATTGGTTGATCACCGAGAACACCATGTCTTGGACGGGTTTGATCAGTTCCATCCGTTTTTTCATCAATTCGCCTTGCGGACCGAAAATATCCTGTTGATATTTGCCCACCTCTTTTTCTTTGCTGATGATAGCGTCCTCACGGGTTTGACGGGCACTTTCAGTCAGATGGGGTTTCTGTGCTTGATAGTCGTTATACATCTTTTCGATGGAGGCATAAGCATCGTCGATGTTTTTCTGATATTGCTGCGAAAGTTTGTCGAGCGTACTCATAGCCGTCAAGTAGTCAGGTACGGTTTTGAATATTTTCTCCGTATTGACTACTGCGTAGTTCTGAGCATAACTGGCCACAGTCGCCAGCAAGCAGAAAACCGACAGAAAAATGACTTTTTTCATACGCATTAATATTTTGGTTGTTAAAACTGCATTCCGATCATGAAGTGGAATTGACCACCCGATTTAGAGGTACTTCCTGCCGGACAGTCGAATCCATATCCCCAATCGACACCGATCATACCTACGATCGGCAGATACATACGAACACCGGCACCCAGTGCTCGTTTGATCAGGAATGGATTGAAACTTTCCCAATCTTTGAAAGCATTACCACCTTCCGCAAATACCAGACCATAGATCGTGGAACTTGGTTTAAGGATGAACGGGTAACGAACCTCGACGGTGTATTTATTATAAGCTCGAGCGTAATCGCCGGTTACAGAGGAAGGGGTCAGACTTCCGTTTTCATAACCACGCAGACCGATAATATCCACACCATAGACGTTGTATCCTGACATTCCGTCTCCACCCACATCGAATCCTTCGAAAGGCGATGGTTTGTTTTTGTTATAGGCTCCGATATATCCCATTTCGGCCTTGGCCATCAATACCAGATTGTTGTTGCTGCTCAGCGGATAATACCATTGGCCTTTGAGCTCCCATTTATGATATTCGATCCAGCGGTAACGGGTATTGTCCGACATGGTTTTGTCCCCATAATCTTTTCCGTCAAAGAGCGAATAGGGTGGGGTAAGGGTCACTGCCAGAGAAAAGTCCGATCCGCGACGCGGATAAATTGGCTGGTCGACCGAGTTACGTCCGAAAACCGTACGCAGGGCGAAAATATTGGAGCTGCCGTTGCTGATGATGAAGTAGTCCCAATCTTTCAGATTGTAAGAAGAGAACGATATTTCATTATAGAGGGTAAAGTACTGGTCGGGCCATGAAAGACGTCGTCCGATACCGACAGCTGCTCCCAGCGTACGGAAATGTTTGTTACCCGATTGCCACATGTAATAAGCATCCGTTTCATCCGAATAGTAGGTACTTACCGTCAGTGAATTGGGCTTGCGTCCACCCAACCATGGCTCCGTGAAACTGATGGAGAATGATTTGTAGTACGAACCATTACTCTGGGCGCGGATTTGGAGTTGTTGACTTTGTCCCTGAGGATAGGGTCTCCAAGCTCCTTTTTTGAAGAAATTCTTCAGAGACAGGTTGTTGAGTTGGATACCGATTGATCCGACGAACATGCCGGCACCCCAACCGCCCGAGACTTCGAACTTGTCACTGGCCTGCTCTTCCAAGGGCCAGGAGATATCGACCAGTTCGTTCGATACGGGATTGATTCCCGGTTGCAAGGTTTCCGGATTGAAGTGTTGCATCTGCGAGAGCTGACGGATGGTGCTCATCAGCAGCGAGCGGTTATAGAGTTCGCCGGGGCGAGTGTAGAGTTCCCGACGGATCACTTCGTCGTTTACTCTCATATTGCCGCTGATATTTACTTCGTTAATCGTAGCCTGTTTCCCTTCGAAGATTTTCAACTCCAGGTCGATCGAGTCGTTTCCGATGATGGTTTCGGCGGGATCGATCTGGAAGAACAGGTAACCGTCGTTTTGGTAGAGAGAGGTGATGGACATATCGTCCGGGTTGGCCTCCTTACCGATTCCAAGACGTTTTTGGAGGGTTTTCTTATCGTAAGCCTGACCTTTTTCAATGCCGAGCATACGTTGCAACTCTTCAGTTTTGTATTTGCTGTTTCCGACCCAGGAGACATTCCGGAAGAAGTATTTGTTACCTTCGTCGACCGTGATTTTAATCCCGATCCGGTTGTCGCTGATGTTGTAGATCGAATCGCTCAGAATATTGGCGTTACGGTAGCCCCGGGCGTTGTAGAAGTCTATCAGATTCTCCTTGTCCTCGGCATATTCTTTATCCTTGAGTTTGGAACCCTGCCAGAATTTCCAGCTTTTTTTATGAGTCTTTTTCAGAGCTCCGCGCAGTCGTTTGTCGTTGAAAACCGTATTGCCTTCGAACACCACATCCCCGATTTTCACCTTTTTGCCCTTATTGACCACAAAAGTCACATTTACGGCGTTTTGCATCATGGTGTCATTGACGATTCTGGTAGAGACTTCCGTATTCCGGAATCCCTTGTCGTAGAAAAAACGACGAATCAGATCGGAGTTTTTGGAGATGACATAATCGGAAAGTTCCGTACCTCGCTTGAGTTTGAGATTTTCGGTCAGTTCCGTGATTTCACCTTTCCGTGGACCGTCGAACAACCACCGATAGACTCGAGGACGTTCCTTTAAGAAGATTTCCAGGTTGACGCTGTCGCCCACTGGTTCTGCCACAATCTTCACGTCCGAGAAATAACGTTGACTCCAGAGACGGTTGATGGCCTCGGAGATGTAATTACTGGGAATATAAACCGTGTCTCCCTTTTGCAGTCCGGAAGAGGCGGTGAGAATGTCCGTATCGTAATATTTGACGCCGTTTACCTTGATTTTATTAATAATATAACGCTTGGGTGCGTTGTAGTCCATGATGGGGGCATTGACCTTTACGGTAGTGGTATCAGTTTGGGCTGGAGAGGAAACTTTCGTTGTATCGCTTTGAGCCATTGACTGATAGCCTGTCAGGATAAACAGTAGCGTAAGGAGTTTGAATCCGTTTCTCATCGTTATTTTTCTCGTCTCTGTTTTGTGGTTAGTCCATAACGCCGCTCACGTCCTTGGTAAGAGCGGATTGCTTTATCATATTCGGCTTCTGTGAAATCGGGCCAATATATATCTGTAAAATATAGCTCCGTATAAGCCAATTGCCACAGAAGAAAATTGCTCAATCTACGTTCGCCGCTGGTGCGTATCAACAGATCCGGATCGGGCCATGAGGCGGTTGCCATATGGGCGATTACGGTTTGCTGGTCGACGGATTCCGGGGTGATTTTTCCTTGGGCTACTTCCTGGGCTATGTGTTGTGCCATACGGGTGATTTCCCACCGGGAACTGTAATTGATTGCCAGAATTAAGGTCAGTTTTTCTCCCTTTCGGGTTTGAGTTTCAATCAAAGAAAGGTGCTCCTGCACCTTTTCCGACATTCGGGATCGGTCCCCCAGAATCTCCACACGTACTCCTTGCTTGCATAACTCTTTGCTTTCGTTCTCGATGCTCTGGCACAACAGTTCCATCAGAGCTTCCACCTCTTCGGCCGGGCGCCCCCAGTTTTCCGTCGAGAAGGCATATAGGGTCAGATAACGCACCCCGTTTTTCAGGGATGCACGAACAGCATTACGGACACTCTCCACCCCATTCATATGGCCGAAGATTCGTTCTTTGCCGTGTTTCTCTGCCCATCGTCCGTTCCCGTCCATGATAATGGCAACGTGGCGCGGTATGTTGTTGCCGGATATCTCCATGCTGTAAAAGAATACGCTTTCAAATGCGCAAATATAACACTTCTAACTCTATAAACCGAGTAATTTTCGAAATTATTTTGTCTCATCGCGTCGGTCGAAACCCCACATCATCTTATTTCTTAACGTGTCGTAGAAGGATATATTTTGCAGGCGGACCAAAAAAACGGAATTTTTTGATTTCGATACCTTGAATGTCGCTCCGTCTTCGACCTGGTAGTTGCGGTTGTCGAGTGTGACGAGAGCTCTTTTTTCCCTGGTGGAGACTTTGAAGGATAGCGTACTTTCGCCGGGGACTACTACCGGTCTCATGGTCAGGTTGTGGGGGGCGATGGGCGAGAGTACCAGACAGTCGCATCCGGGAGCTACCACCGGACCTCCTACGCTTAACGAGTAGGCTGTTGAGCCGGACGGGGTAGAGAGAAGCACGCCATCGCCCCAATAGGTGGCGATCATTTCGCCGTTCACGTAGGCTTCCACGGCGATCATGCTGGCACTGCTGCGTTGAAGAGAGAACTCGTTGAAAGCGTATGCCGTGGACAGATTGTCCGGGAAATCGCCCTCGGCCCTCAGCCTGGGACGCGATTCTATCGTATAGAGTCCTCTGCGGATGTCCTCCAAAGCCCTGTCGATTTCCTCTTTGGGAACATTGGCCAGGAAACCGAGCCGCCCGGAATTGATGCCCAGAATCGGAATGGAATGCTTGCCTAACATCCTTACGCCATCCAGAAAGGTGCCGTCACCACCATAGCAGACCAGCATCTGTGCATCGAGACACTCTTCCGAGATCGAGGCATACTGTTTGCTGTCGGGAATATGTATATCTGTCAGGGTCGAGATGGCCGAGGCCAGTTCACGATTGACATAGGTGTCGAAACCGTGTAGGTCCAGTGAATCCATCAGCCGTTTGAGTTCTGAGCCGTTGTGCGAGGCCTGGGGACGAGAGAAAAGAAGAATTTTCATCGTTCGAAAATTAGAGTTTCCGATGCCATATGCAGTCGGTCGCTTGAGATACAATAATTATTAATTTGCAAAAAAGCCAAGATTGCCTTAACTTTACCACCACAAAAGTAACGGTTTATTATGACAAAATTAAGTGTAAACATAAATAAGATAGCCACCTTACGTAATTCTCGGGGCGGCAATCTGCCCAATGTGCTGGATGCTGCGCTCAATGCCGAGCGTTTTGGGGCACAGGGAATCACCGTACATCCCAGACCGGATGAACGACATATTCGTTATAGCGATGTTTATGATTTGAAAAAATCGATCAAGACGGAATTGAACATCGAGGGAAACCCGATCGACCGTTTTGTGAATCTGGTGCTGGATGTGGTTCCGGCCCAGGTGACACTTGTCCCTGATGCTCCCGATGCCATCACCTCCAATCACGGATGGGATACCAGGTCGCATCAGAGTTTTTTGCGTGAGGTGATAGCCCTGTTTAAAGCGAAAGGTATTCGGACTTCGATTTTCCTGGACCCGGATGTGGAGATGGTCCGTTATGCGGCCGAATGTGGAACGGATCGTATTGAACTCTACACGGAAGCCTATGCTTCGGGTTATGCTGCCGATCGTGAACGTGCCATACGTCCCTATGTGGAGGCTGCTCGCGAGGCTGTTCGTTTGGGACTGGGTGTAAATGGCGGCCATGATTTAAATCTGGAAAATTTGCGTTATTTCGCCCGGACGATACCCGGTCTGCTGGAGGTTTCGATCGGGCATGCGCTCATCTCCGATGCTCTTTATCTGGGTTTGGAAAATACGATCCAGCTTTATTTGAGAGAATTGAAAGAGGAGTAGAAAAGGCTCCATGTGTAATTGTTAACCCGATCAATCAGATGAAAAAAATCTTTATTGGAGTTGTTGCCATGTTGTTTTGTGTGGCGGTGAATGCTCAGACACAACGCCCCAGGGCTTCGGCCTATCACTATCAAAAGGCCAGTCTTTTCGAAATTTTGCCGATTACGTCCAAAGATATCGTTTTCTTGGGGAACAGTATCACGGACAATTGCGAATGGGCCGAACTTTTCGGCAATCCCCGGATCAAGAATCGGGGCATCAGTGCCGACAAGACATGGAATGTGCTCGAACGGCTCGATCCGATCGTGGAAGGACAACCCAAGAAATTGTTTCTGATGATCGGCGTAAACGATCTGCCTACCGGAGAGAAACCGGAAATGATCGTATTGCGTATTCGGCAGATTGTGGAACGTTTCATGCAGGAGAGCCCTCGTACTCGGCTCTATATTCAGAGTGTACTGCCGGTGAATGATAATTTTCCGAATTTCGCCAAACGTCATGCCAGCAAAGGCGCTGAAATCCTGAAGGTGAACGAAGGTTTGCAGACGATGTGTAAGGAATTGGGCCTTACCTATATAGATTTGCATTCGGCGATGAAGGACAAAGAAGGCAAACTCGACAAACGTTATACCAACGATGGTCTGCATCTGTTGGGGGAGGGATATCTGGTGTGGAAAGCACAGATAGAACCCTATGTGAAATAAATTTTGGTGGGGTACATGATTCCGGACTATCTATCTTTGCCTGTTTTCAAACATATTTCTGATATCGTCTCGGAACGAGGCGTGAAGGCATTTGTGATTGGAGGCTATGTGCGCGACTGGTATCTGCATCGTCCCTCGACCGATATCGACGTGGTGGTGGCGGGCAGCGGCATCGAAGTGGCCGAGGAGCTGGGGCGCAGAGTGCACAGCAGAGTGTCGGTATTCAAGAATTTCGGGACGGCCATGCTGCGGGTAGGAGGAGTGGAGGTTGAGTTTGTAGGAGCCCGAAAGGAATCGTACAGGGCCGATTCCCGTAAACCGATTGTGGAAGACGGCACGCTGGAGGATGATCAGCGGCGGCGCGATTTCACGATCAATGCCTTGGCCTGGTCGCTGGGTAAGGAGGATTTCGGAACGTTGGTCGATCCCTTCGGTGGAATGGACGATTTGGAACATTGCATTATCCGTACGCCATGTGATCCCGATACCACCTTTTCGGACGATCCCTTGCGGATGATCAGGGCCGTACGTTTCGCTTCTCAGCTGGGTTTCGACATCTGGCCCGAGACATTCGATGCCATTGTCCGTAATCGCGAACGTATCCGTATTGTCTCGCGTGAGAGAATCGCTACCGAATTGCATAAGATAGTGGCTTCGCCCCGGCCGTCGATCGGTTTTGAGTTGCTCGATAAGACAGGCCTTCTGGAGTTGATTTTCCCGGAGTTGTCTCGCCTGAAGGGAGTGGAGCGAAGAGGAAAACACGCCCATAAGGATAATTTTATCCATACGCTTAAGGTGTTGGACAACATTGCGCTCAAGACGGATGATCTCTGGTTGCGCTGGGCCGCCCTGCTGCATGATATCGCCAAGCCGGCTACGAAAGCCTACGATCCGCGTACGGGGTGGACTTTTCACGGTCATGAGGTGTTGGGGGCGCGCATGATCCCTTCGATTTTTCGGAATCTGAAACTGCCGTTGAACGAGAAGATGAAGTTCGTCCAGAAGATGGTGGAACTGCACCTGCGGCCGATTATTCTCTCGGAGGATATGGTGACCGATTCGGCGGTGCGGAGATTGCTGTTCGATGCGGGTGATGACGTGGAGAAATTGATGACTCTTTGTGAGGCCGATATCACGTCGGGCAACGATGCCAAGGTGCGACGTTATCTGGCCAATTTCGAGTTGGTACGTCGTAAGATGCGGGACATAGAGGAGAAAGATCGCATCCGTAATTTCCAACCTCCGGTGACGGGCGAATTGATTATGGCGACATATGGCTTGCCTCCTTGCCGGGAGATCGGTGATATCAAGGCTGCGATTAAAGAGGCTATTCTGGATGGTCAGATTGCCAATGATTTTGGCGAAGCCTATGCTTTGATGGAACGTTTGGCGGCGGAGAAGGGACTGACGAAGAGTCCCGATGCGCCGAATCCGGAGTCGATGGCTTGTGCTGCGGTTCGGGGTGGGGCGCAACTTCCGGAGAATAAGGAAACGGATGCAGCAACCGGGCGAGTTGTCTCTCTGACGGCAAACGGAGAAAGGGCTGAACGTCCTCGTCGTCCTCGCATCAAAAGAGATGGGTGAATAACGTTGCCATGGTCACGGATTTGAATAAAATAAACGCCCCGATTTCTTTTAGAGTATCGGGGCGTTAGGTTTTCAGAAAGAATGTGGGCGGATTATTCCTCTTCGGCTTCTTTCATGTTGTGGAATACGTTGACCACATCGTCGTCCTCCTCGAATTTTTCGATCAGTTTCTCGATGGAGGCGCGTTGTTCCTCGGTCACCTCTTTGGTGTCGGTCGGCAGACGAGCGAATTCACCGCTCAGGATCTCGATATTGTGCTCTTCCAGATAGGCCTGGATTTTCCCATAAGCTTCGAACGGACCATAAATCATTACCTTGCCTTCGTCGTCGGTGTACATTTCGTCTACTCCGAAGTCGATCAGTTCCAGTTCGAGCTCTTCGGCATCCATTCCCTCCGGCAGATTGATCTTGAAGATACATTTATGGTCGAACAGGAAACTGAGCGAACCGGTCGTGCCCAGCGATCCGCCGGCCTTGTTAAAGTAGCTGCGAACGTTGGCTACGGTGCGGGTAGGATTATCGGTTGCGGTCTCGATCACCATGGCTATTCCGTAAGGAGCATAGCCCTCGTAAACCATCTCCTTGTAATCCGTCGTATCTTTGGATATGGCGCGCTTAATGGCACGTTCTACATTCTCCTTGGGCATGTTTTCTGCCCGTGCGTTCTGGATCAGCAGACGAAGATGGGAGTTCCCTGCGGGGTCGGGACCACCTGCCTTGACGGCGATTTCGATCTCCTTGCCCAGTTTGGTGAACGTGCGCGCCATATTGCCCCAGCGTTTGAGTTTGCGCGCTTTGCGGTATTCAAAAGCTCTTCCCATAGATCTGTTTTTGTTATTTTAGGTTGCAAAGCTATAAAAAATTTTCGTTACTTTGCCCAATATTTTCTAATTAGATGATGGAAGAAGAGATTACTCGGGTATTGGAGGTGCTTCGGCGGGGAGGTTTGATTCTCTATCCGACCGATACGGTGTGGGGCATAGGGTGCGATGCTACCAATGCCGAAGCGGTTCAACGGATTTACGATCTGAAACGATCTGAAAACAAGAAGGGAATGTTGGTGCTGATGGCTTCGGCCGACCAAACCGCACGTTATATTAATAAGGCCCCCGATGTGGCATGGCAGCTGATGGAGCTGGCCGACAAACCCTTGACTTTGATTCTGCCCGGAGCTGTCGGGGTTGCTCCGAATCTGATTCCTGACGAGGGAACGCTTGGGGTCAGAGTGCCTCATCATGCTTTTTGCGAGAGGTTGTTGCACCGGTTTGGGCGACCATTGGTCTCCACATCGGCCAATATATCGGGAGAACCGACACCGGATTCGTTCGAGAATATTTTTCAGGAGATACGCGAGGGGGTGGACTATATAGTTGATCCATGCTATGAAGGTGAGGCTACCGGTAAAGCCTCTTCGATCATCCTGCTGGGAGAAGGAGGGGAAGTGAAAATCATCAGAGAATAAAAATCATCAGAGAAAAAATTATGATAAAAACGGATATTCAGATACGTTTTGCGGACGTGGATATGTTGGGACATGTCAATAATGTCAATTTGCAGCACTATTTTGATTTAGGGAAGACCAATTTTTTTCATCATATCATGCATGGAGATTTGGTCTGGAACGGAATCGGGTTGATCACGGCATCGACCCAGACCTCTTATTTCAATCAGACGAGATTCGACGATAAAATATATGCAGAGACTGAATGCGAAAAAATTGGAAACAAGAGTATTACCTTGCTTCAGCGGTTGGTCGATGCAGTCTCGGGGCAGGTAAATGCCGAAAGCCGGACCGTATTGGTCGCTTTTGATTTCTCTCGACAGGAGTCGGTGGTTGTGCCGGATGCCTGGAGAGAAGCTATCAGTCGCGAGTCGGTGTCGGATTAGGAAAAGTAAGAGTATAGGATACAGCCTACAAGGAGAGAGGAGCGAATTTCTAAATTCGCTCCTCTCTCCTTGTAGGGGGAAAGGGTGCAAAAAAATCTTTTTAGTTATGATTTTTAAAAAAAACAGGTTAAATTTTTGTTAATATCAGGCGAAATGTGTAAGTTTAATTTATAATTGAATTTATTTGCATAAATTTGAGCGCAAAAATCGAAAAACGGTTTGGCGAAATTCAGAACAGAAAAAACACATACTTACTTATTAGCAGACAAATTATGGGAAAGTTTGACTTACGAAACCTGCTGATGGCTGCCGCAATGATTGTGGCGTCAAGTTTTACGGGGTGTAACACGGAGGAGGTCGATTACGACACTCCGTACCTGAAACTGAGTGAATCGTCGAAGACTTTCGACCATTCGCAAAGTTCCTACGAATTTGCCGTGGAGAGTAACCGACCTTGGAAAGTCACCACGGAACAAGATGCTCAAGGCGTAGTGCCTGACTGGTTACGGGTACAGCCGGACCACGGCGACGGTAACGGAAAATTTACCGTGACGGTTCTTTCACTGGAGGGTATTGAGCGTATGGCAACCCTACGGGTCTCTACTGCGACCGTGTGGGAGGCACTGCGCATTACCCAGACCGGTACTATCGCGACGACCGATCTCTTCTATATGAGTTTCGGTACGGCAGCAACATCCCAGCCATGGCCGGAGCCTTCCGGTTATACGGATTGGGGTGCATCGGGTGAGGGTGTAACCGATGCCACCAGCTACTCGGGCGATTGTACTCTGCGGGGTAACTCCAATTCGGACGGTTATTCGGATGCTTCGGGCGGTGTCAATGCCTATTTGGGATGGGATAAATATTTCCAGATCAACAATATTTCGGTAGTTGGAGGCAATCAGATGAATATCACCTTCGGTTGCGCTTATTATGACGGAAGTTCCGATAATGTGTATAAGTCGGAATATATCACCGTAGAAGCAAGTACCGATGGCGGATCGTCCTGGCTGCCGGTGACCTATACGTCGGCTCCGACCACCAGCGATCGTTGGTACTTTAGCACGGGATCTGTCGTATTGCCGGTAGGGGCTACTGAGTTCGATTTGCGCTTCAAGGGAGCTCTTTCGAGCGGTCAGCTCCGTATCGACGACGTGACGATCGTTTCTCAAGAGGCCGAGACTCCTACGGAACCTCAGGTGATGACCGGTCAGGCTTCGGATGTGACTTCGACGACCGCTACCTTGAACGGTACTTATAATTTCGGAACGCCCGCCACGGAACTCGGTTTCGAATGGAAACCTTCGAGTGCCGGTGACGAGGCTTATCAAAAGGTTCAGGGTGTAGGTTCCGTGGCCTTTACGGCAGCTATTTCCGGATTGAGCGCCACGACCTCTTACGATTATAAGGCTTATGCCATTGTGGAGGGCCAGACCTATTACGGAGAGGTGAAGAGCTTCACTTCGGATGCGGCAGGTGCCGTATTGCTCAAGGAGTCGATGGGTACCGAAGGCGGTTCTTCTTCGC
The DNA here is from genome assembly GCA_944326945.1 of uncultured Rikenellaceae bacterium. Lineage (GTDB taxonomy): Bacteria > Bacteroidota > Bacteroidia > Bacteroidales > Rikenellaceae > Gallalistipes. The sequence goes on along the minus strand of CALVFY010000015.1, from coordinate 40,254 downwards.
CCTATGTGGATTCTTATGATGGATGGTTGAAAGAGGGACTTGGTGCGACGAGTGTGACCTATACGGGTATTGCATCCAATAAAGTAACGGTTCGTGCTACTTCGGCTGGTGCTTCGAAAGACTACGAAGGCGCTTCGGGCGGCAATTACGTCTATTTCGGAAATACTCAACCGAACTCGTTCTTTGTGAACAATATTACTGTGGGCGGTGCTTCCAATTTCACGCTGAGTTTCGGTTGCAACGAATATTCCAGTTCTCAAGATAATATTGTGACGGCAGCCGAACTTCAGGTATTTTACAGTACGACCGGGGCCGATGATTCTTATACCCAACTTACTGTTCCTTATGCGGAAGTCAAGGGTACGTGGCAGTTTGTCTCTGTATCCTTTACGACACCTGCTCCTGCACAGAATCTCTGGTTGAAGTTTACTTCCAATGTCAATTCGGCTATCAGTATCGACGATATTACGTTGCGTACGACGGATAATGTCAATATCGAACCGGCTCCGAAAGTAACCACCACTGCTCCTGCGACGAGTGTGGGTGACAATACGGCTACTGTGGGCGGTAGCTATACCTATACGGGCAGCCAGACGATCAGCAAGGTCGGTGTGGCTTACAAGACGGCCAGTGACCCCGACTTTACCGAAGTGGATGCCGCATCGGTCACTTCGCCCTTTACGGTCGACCTGACAGGACTGATCAGCGGAACTAGCTATGAATACAAAGCATACGTAAAGATCGGTTCGGATACCTATTATGGAAACGAAGAGACCTTCACCACGACGGGAGCATTACCTCTGCTGAAAATATCCGATATTCGTGCTGCAGCCCAGCACGGAGCAGCCGTTGCGTCGGGTTATATCAAGGCCATGGTTATTTCGGATGCCAGCGGTAAGAATCTGATGAGTTATCAGTTTATTGTGGAAGATGGTACGGACGCAAACAGCGGTGTCGTTATCAACCTTGCCGAACAGGGTGCAACACATTCCTATGTGCCGGGAGATATGTTGAATATCAAGATGACGGACGTAACTTATAATATTTACAATGATCTTATTCAGTTGAAAGTACCTCAAGCCAATATAGAAAAGTTGTCTGAGCCGGGTACGGTGACTGCAATTCCTATTACGGTGGATCAGATGGCCAATTATGAGTCGATGTACGTGTCGATTGCCGATGTACAGGTAGTTGCAGATGATCTTTCGAAGACGATGGGTGATGGAAATATAGATATGGAGACGAAAGGAGGTCAGACGTTCGTCATGTATTCGAAGTCGTCCGCAGCTTTTGCTTCGGAATCGGTTCCGCAGAAGATGGGTACGGCTACGGGTATTATCGGTATATTTAAAGGTACTTTGCAGCTTCAGCCCCGTACGATGGCCGACTTGTCCGGCATGAATCAGGATCGTTTCGGTGATCCGGTGGGGATCTCTTTCGGTGATGCCTCGTTTACGGCGACCAAAGGCGTAGCCAATGAAGCCCTCGAAGGAGCATTTATTGAAATTCCTTACACCCTGGCATCGGGAAGTGAGACCTATCCGAATGTCGTGGTGACCGTGACGGGTGCCGGTATCGGTACGATTCCCGCAACAATTAATTATAGTGTGCCGAGTGTGACGGCCGGTGCGGGTACGATCCGGATTCCCGTGACGGGTACTCCTGCCGAGGGGGAGGTGAACTTCTCGGTGGCCGGAATTGGTTCGACCGCGATCACCTGCTCGAAGACTTTCGTGGCGGCAGGAGATATGCCTTATTTGGAACAGACTTTTGCCATGTTCGCAGATGTTAAAGAAGAATATCCTCAAGCCGCTTCAAATAATTATGGGTCGCAGGATGTGGATGCTCCGGCTCCATTAACTGCAGAAGGTTTGTCCGATTGGTCCGGGGCATATGTGTATGCTGCAAAAAATATGGTGAAGTTGGGAAGTAGTAAGCAGCGTAGTACTTTAATTACTCCTGCTTTGTCTTCTATTTCGGGGACGAAAGATGTGACATTGACTTTTGATATTGCTGCCTGGAATAAAGATGCAACGGAAATTATTGTAAATATAATAGGCGGAGGTACTGTGGAGGGAGCTACAAGTGCAACTGTTACAGGATTGCCTAATGACGGTTCACCCCTTGTCACCAAAACGCTTGTTATTACGGGAGCTACTTCTTCGACACAAATACAGTTTTTAGCTAAACAAGCATCTAAATCCCGGTTCTTCCTGACCAATATTACTGTAAAATAGTTTTGATATTTATCCGGCGGGGATAAAGCACTCCGCCGGATAATTCCTATTCATTTTGATTCAATAAGTTATGTCGATACTTAAAAATCACATCCGACACGTGTTGGCGGCGGTCGTCATGATCACCTCTTTCACCATGACCGGGTGTAACGATAAGGGCGATGATAACCCTCTCGGAACGTTGAGTATCAAACTCGATTATGCCCAGGTGCAGGCTTCGAGCGGGTCTCAATTTATGGCCGTAGAGGCTTCCGGACAGTGGTCTATCTCGTTCGAATATGAGGGTGAATACCAAAACTGGTGTGTGGTTGCTCCGGAATCTGGTGTCGGAAGCAAGAATGATGTGGTGCTTACCTATGCCGCGAATGGAGAAGAGACCGATCGGACGGTGACCGTGGTTCTTGCCGAGGGAGATAGGACCGCTCGTGTGACTCTTACACAGAAAGGGTATTCTTCCGGCGGAGGGGGAACAGATCCCGATCCGGAGCCCGATCCGATCAAAGCAAGTTGGCTGGAGTTGCCCAGGATAGATGACAAGGCAAATTGTATGGCGACTACTCATTTCTTTACCTATGAAGGTCGTCAGGTGCGTAACTATACCTTGTTTTACGATACCAAAGAGTTGATCTCCTATTGGGTGGCTTATCCTTTGGTGCCGTTCTATACCTCTGGAGTGAAACGTACCGATGCATGGGGCTATGATCCGAGTTTCAAGACGAGTGAACAACCTAACTTGTCGAGCGGTTACAAAACCTCGGGCTATGATCGAGGACATCAGGTTCCATCGGCCGACCGGGTCACCAATTACGAGGCCAATAAGCAGACCTTTTACTATACGAACATGACGCCGCAAGTGAGTGGCCTGAATCAACAAGTATGGGCCCAATTGGAGGAACAGGTACGTGGCCAGATGTCGAAGGGCGATACGCTTTATGTCGTGACGGGTGCCGTGTTGAAAACCGTGGGCGGCAATGAGCGCGTGAACTATGCTAACGACAGGGACGGAAACACAATCGCCATTCCGAACTACTATTTCAAGGTATTGCTGCAACAGCGTTCGGACGGTTACAAGTCGATCGGTATGTGGTACGAAAACCGAAGCGGTTACGGTTCAACGCCCTCCAGCAATCAGGCCATGAGTGTGAACGATATCGAAAGCAAGACGGGATTTGATTTCTTCGTCAATCTGCCAGCCGATATTCAGGAGAGTGTGGAGGGCCAGTTCTCTCCTCAGGAATGGGGGTTTAAATAGCAGTATGAATTAGTGGATAACTAATAGTCTGAATATGAGAAAAGGTTTATATATGATAGGAGTGTTGGTGATGGGATTCGTCTTGTGTGCCGGCGCTCAGAATCCGAGTAAACGCTATACCGTGGCCTTCTATAACCTTGAGAACTTGTTCGACACGATCAAGAGTCCCGGGGTGAAGGATGAAGAGTTTACTCCCCAGGGAGCTAAGAATTGGAACAGTACGAAGTATTGGAAAAAAATGTCCAACATCGAAGAGGTGTTCTATAAACTCTCGTCCGATACGCGTGCATATCCCACCATTATCGGTGTCTCGGAGATAGAAAATCGGAATGTATTGGAAGATATCGTCTCTCTGGGAAAATTGCAGAAAGCCAATTACCAGATCGTGCATTACGATTCTCCCGATGCTCGAGGCGTGGATGTGGCATTGCTTTATCGTCCGTCCCAATTCAAACTGGAGGGGAGCGCGGCATTGCCTGTGAAGCTCGAGGACAATCCGGACTGGAAAACCCGTGATGTACTGATGGTATGGGGGACCATCGAGAACGAACCGTTCTACTTTTTCGTGAATCACTGGCCTTCCCGATTGGGCGGACAACAACAGTCGGAACATCTGAGGGTGTTGGCGGCAGGTGTGGTACGTCATGCGATTGATTCGGTCATTGCTGTTCGTCCCGATGCCAAGATTGTCATTATGGGAGACTTGAATGATGACCCTACGAATAAAAGTATCGTGGAAACATTGGGCGCCAAGGCAAAAATGTCTGAAGCAAAAGGAGCCGGCGAACTGTATAACCCCTTTATCGAGATGCATCGCAAAGGGTTCGGAACGTTGGCCTATCAGGATGCCATGAATCTGTTCGACAATATGATTGTTAACGGGAATCTGGTGACCGGAGGATCCGGTAAACTGAAACTCTATAAACCCGAGTCCAATCGCTTTTACGGAAATATTTACGATCGGCCTTTCTTGCGTCAGCAGAGCGGTCAGTACAAGAACTATCCGTTGCGTACGTTCGTGGGGAATAATTTCCAGGGTGGTTACAGCGACCATTTCCCGGTATTTCTTTACATAGCCAAATAATGTTTGCATTATGAAAATAAAAATTTTACTATTAGCTCTGACAGCCCTTCTTTCTCTGCCGGCTCTGGCTCAGGAGGGCGGTATCAAAGGACGGGTGGTGACCCGTGCGGGAAGGATGGCTATCGACGAGGCAAAGGTGGTGCTGAGCGGTCCGCAGAGCAAGACGGTCTATACCAATACGCAAGGCGAATTCGAGATCAAAAATCTGATGCCCGGAACCTATAAGCTGTTGGTGGATGCCTTGGATTTTCAACCTGTCGAGTTGAATGTGACCGTCGGACAGGAGATGAAAAATCTGAATTTTATCTCTCTCGTGTCAGATTTGTCTATCGGAGGATTGGACGATTCCGATTTTGTGGAATTCGATATGGAGTCGGCCAATGATGCACAAGCCATGCCTGTAACACTTTCCGCTTCGAAGGATGTCTATGATAATATTGCCGGTTATAAATTCAGTACGATGCGTTTCCGCAATCGGGGATACGAGACGGGTTTGGCCGGAGTCTATCTGAACGGAGTCTATTTCAACGATGCCATGACCGGTTATACGCCCTGGTCGCTGTGGAGCGGTTTGAACGATGCTACGCGTAACCAGGAGGTGACCAGTTCGATGGGAATTTCGGATTACGGTCTGGGATCTGTCAATGGAGTGACCAATATCAATGCCCGGGCATCGCAGATCCGGAAAGGTTTCCGGGGTAGTGTGGTCAATGCCAGCGGGCAGTATCGTTTCCGTGTGATGGCGACCTATGCTTCGGGCATGCAGGACAATGGATGGGCTTATGCTTTTTCGGCATCGACCCGCCAGGGCGGTAATGATTGGGTAAACGGTATCTATTATAACTCGTGGGCCTATTTCGCTTCGGTAGAGAAACAATTCGACTATTGTAGTACGTTGGCTCTGACCGTACTCGGTGCTCCTACGATTCGGGGTGTTCAAGCCGCTTCTACGCAGGAGGTATATGATCTGGTGGGAAGCAATTATTACAATCCTAACTGGGGTTATCAGGGGGGGCGCAGCAAGAGCGACATGCGCAATGCTCGTGTGCGTAACAGCCATGAGCCGATCGTGATGCTGAACTACTATTTCGAACCCAGCACGAAGTTCAAGTTGCAGGCAGCCGTATCGTATCGGTTTGGCAAGAATGGCTATTCGGCCCTCGACTGGTACGATACTCAGGACCCGCGGCCCGATTATTATCGTAATCTGCCCAGCTATTTCGAGGATGATCCGTTGAAAGCCGCCTGGGTGACCGAGGGCTGGCAAAATGACTGGAGTATCCGTCAGATCAACTGGGATGCACTCTATAATGTCAATTACGGCAACTATTTCGATGTGGATTTTTCGGGAGGGATCAACGGTATCAGCAAACGTTTTACCCGTTCGAAATATGTGATCGAAGAGCGCCGTACCGATCAGCAGGATCTCAATGCCAAGGTGCAGATCACCTCGATCGTACATAACCATTCGACTTTCAATGCCGGTCTGGAATATCGCTGGAACAAGACGGCCTATTTCAAGATCTTGAAAGACCTGCTGGGAGGCGATTATTGGCTGGATGTGGACCAGTTTGCCGAGCGGGATTTCCCGACCAATAGCAACGCCATCCAGAACAACCTCCTTACACCGAACAGGCTGGTTTCGGAGGGCGATAAGTACGGATACAATTACCTGGCTCATTTACAGAGCGGAAAACTGTGGGCTACTTATGAACTGGCTTTGAATCATATCGAGGCTTATTTGGCTGCTGAAGGAGGTCTGACCAGTTTCTATCGGGAAGGTCTCTATAAAAAAGGTCTGTTCCCGAATAATTCCTATGGTGATTCCGAGCGTCAGAACTTCTGGACCTATACGGCCAAGGCTGGTGTGACGGGAAAAATTTCCGGAAGCCATACCCTTTGGGCCAATGTTGCCTACATGCATCGGGCACCCTATTTCCAGGATGCCTTCATCTCGCCCCGTACCCGCAACAGTGTGGCTCCGGGTCTGACCACAGAGAAGATATTCGGTGTGGATTTGAACTATATGTTGCGATTGGGTGGATTCCGGATGCGTGTGAGCGGTTACTATTCGACGATCAAGGACCAGAATAAACTGATCAGTTTTTACGACGACTTGAACCGTTCGTACACGAACTTTGCTATGCGTGGAATCGACGAGATGCATGCAGGTCTGGAAGTAGGTATGCAGGCTCCGTTGGTGGGCGGTCTTTCGTTCAAGGGTGCCTTCAGCTACGGGTATTACAAGTATACTTCCAATCCCTATGTGACTCAGACGGTCGACAACAGTAACCGGATCATTCTGGAGAACGAACGGGTCTATTGGAAAAATTACAAGGTGGGCGGAACTCCTCAAACGGCTCTGAGCGCCGGATTGGACTATCGTTCCCGGAAGAATCTCTTCCTCGGGGTGGATGTCGGTTGGTACGACGCACTCTATATCGACATGAACCCCTTGTATCGTACCGATTATGCTCATGTGGGGTTGACCAACGAAGAGAGTCAGGCCATGGCTCATCAGGAGATGTTCCCCAGTGCCTTCTTGCTGAATGCCAATGTGGGTAAGTCGTGGTATATTCACGGTAAATATAATTTGGGATTCAGTCTGGAGGTGAAAAATATCCTCAACCGGCAGAATATCAAGACCGGAGGTTACGAACAGATGCGTCTGAAGAGGGTCGAAGATCCGGTTACGGGTGAAATCGATCACTATTCTCCGTTCCCCTCCAAATATTTCTACCTGTTCGGTACGACTTATTATTTGAACCTTTATTTCCGTTTCTAATCACATAAAACTGGCATAAGATGAAAAAAATCAGAAATATACGGTTATTGACCTGCGGATTGGTCGGATGCCTCTTGGGCGGTCTGCTGGTCGGATGCGAACGGGAGTACGACGATCCGGCTCGTTACAAACCGGTGGAGATGACGCCTACGATGACCATTGCCGATTTCAAGTCTCTCTATTCGAGCAATTCATTGGAAATAGCCGACGATATCGTGATTGCCGGACAGGTGATCAGTACCGATCGCAACGGTAACTTCTATCGCTCGTTCTATATCGAAGACGGGACTTCGGGTATGGAGGTCAAAATCGGTAAAACGGGTCTATACAACATCTATCCCGAGGGAATGACGGTCTATGTAAAGGCCAAGGGACTTTGCCTGGGTGCTTATGGCGACATGGTTTCTTTGGGGGCACCTCCTTCGGAAGCCGATAAAAACAGTAATTATCAAAATACATGGATCGACGTACAGTATTGGATCGATCAGACCATTTTCCGCGGAGAGCGGGGCGAGGCAGTGACCCCTACGGTTATTACTTCGATGAATCAGATCAACTCCAATTCGAATCTTTTCGGACGTCTGGTGCGTTTCGAGAATATGACGTTCCAGGGAGGTTCGCTGGATACATGGGCCGTGTCGGATAATCCAGATACTGACGAGAATGAGGCTGCTTATGGAGAACAACGCTTGCAGTTTGCCGATGGATCGGGGACGGTTGTGATCCGTACCAGTGGCTATTCCCGTTTCGCCGATTCACAGGTGCCGGCAAAAGGTTCCATTGTCAATGTGACGGGGGTGCTGACCCGTTACTATTCGACCGTACAGTTGGTGCTGAATAACTCGACTGACGTGGAGGTGGTTTCCGAACCTTAGTCGGGTCGTTATGGAAATGAAAAATCCCCTCGAGTCATTGAGGGGATTTTTTTATGATCGAGCCAATAGGTTTTTATCCCTTAGGGGTTTCTGTATGGCCCTGAGCGGTGATCGGAATGTCGCTGCCGTCCGGGGTGGTAAGAGCTACGCCGGTCTCTTTGGCGGTGATGTGTCCGATGACCTCGATACCGCCTACATGCATGATCTGTTCCTGAAGGGAGAGCGGTACGGTGAATAACAGCTCGTGGTCGTCACCTCCGTTGAGAGCGGCCACTACCGGATCCGCGTGCAATTCTTCGGCCAGTTGATAAGTCTCTCGGGCGATAGGCAGACGGTCGAGATAGATGCGTGCTCCGCAATGAGACTGTTTGCAGATATGGAGCAGATCCGAGGCCAGTCCGTCCGACAGGTCGATCATGGCAGTGGGAACAATATCTGCCGAGGCCAATTCTTCGATCACCTCCCGACGGGCCGAGGGCTTCAGTTGACGACGCAGCAGGTATTCATACCCCTCGAAGTGGGGATGGGGATCTTTGACCCCTTTGAGGGCCCGCTTTTCGCGTTCCAACAGATGTAGACCCATATAGGCGGCCCCCAGATCACCCGTGATACAGATCAGATCATGGAGTTTCGCTCCGCTGCGATAGACGATTTTCTGGCGGTCGACTTTTCCTGTGACCGTGACACTCAAGGTCAATCCCGTGAGCGAGGCACTCGTGTCGCCTCCCACCAGATCAATGCCGTAGTCGTCGCAGGCTGCTCTGACTCCTTCGTACACTTCTTGTAATTGTTCGACCGAGAATTTGGCCGATACCCCTATCGAGAGTGTCATTTGCAGCGGGGTTCCGTTCATGGCGTAAATGTCGCTGCACCCGATTACGACTGCCTTGTATCCCAAGTGTTTGAGCGGAAAATAGGTCAGATCGAAGTGAATGCCTTCCAGAAGAAGATCGGTGGTCAGCAAAGTGTATTCCTCGCAGGAGGGACAGGGGAGCAGTACCGCTGCATCGTCGCCCGCACCCAGTACTGTTTCTTTGTTTTTGACAGTGAACGGCGCCGTCAGTTCTCGAATCAGACCGAATTCACCCAATTCGGCGATTTCGGTCCTTTTTTCTTCTGTATCCCTGTTTCCCATTTCGTATCTCTGTTTAGATTCGTTACAGTCGGTTGAGCAGTTTGTTGTGGTTGAGAAATGAACAAATTTCATGCATTCTGCTCATATCCGTTTAATTTGACACAAAGGTACGTTATCTTTTGATTTAGCAAAAAAAATCCCTAATTTTGTCGCCCGGATAAAAGTCTATTTTAAATTTATTTAAAAAAGAAAAACCATGTTGAACATTGTGTTGTTCGGCCCTCCGGGAGCAGGCAAGGGGACGCAGGCCGATTTGTTGAAGGAGCGTTACGGTTTGAATCACATCTCCACGGGAGAGGTGATCCGGGAAGAGATCAAGAAGGGTTCTGCGCTGGGTAAAAGCGTGGAAGAATATATCGCCCGGGGCGAATTGGCGCCAGATAGACTGGTGATCGATATGATTGCCTCTTATGTCCAGTCTCATAAGGACTGCGCCGGAAATATCTATGACGGTTTTCCCCGCACGACCGTCCAGGCCGAGGAGTTCGATAAGATCATGGGACAGTATGGCCTTTCGGTGGATGTGATGCTCTTTTTGGATGTACCCGACGAGGTTCTCGTATCGCGTTTGTTGCTGCGGGGCAAAGAGAGCGGGCGGGCAGATGATGCCAATGAGGAGGTGATCCGAAACAGAATAGCCGTATATAAAGCCCAAACAGCCGTTGTGGCTGACTATTATGCTAAACAAGGCAAGTATGTAGCTATTCATGGCGTAGGCACGATCGAGGAGATATTCGGGCGTTTGTGTGCAGAAATCGATGCCTTGAAATAGATTTTTCCGAGAAAATGCGCTGTAAGGGTCTATAAAACACCGATTATTTTTGTAATCACGGAAATAATCACTACTTTTGTGCTCACTTTTTACAAAACCAAATACTAAAAACAGTATGAACAATTACGAAACCGTTTTCATTGCCACGCCCGTACTGTCGGATGTACAGGTACAGGAGTTGTTCGGCAAATTCCGCGGTGTCATCACCGAAAACGGCGGTCAGATTGTAAATGAGGAGGATTGGGGCTTGCGTAAATTGGCCTATCCGATTCAGAAAAAGACCACCGGCTTTTACTTCTTTATCGAATTTACGGGTGAAGGCTCTATTGTAGAGGCTCTGGAGACACAGTACCGTCGTGACGAGCGTGTGATCCGTTTCCTGACTTTCAAACAGGACAAGTATGCCGTTGAGTATGCGGCCAAACGCAGAAACAAGAACAACGCTAAAGCACAGGAGGAGTAAAAGATGGCAGCGAATAACAATCAGTCGGAAATCCGATATCTGAATCCCGTCACCGTAGAGGTGAAGAAGAAGAAATATTGCCGTTTCAAAAAGTCCGGTATCAAATACGTGGACTACAAGGATGCGGAGTTTTTGAAGAAGTTCCTCAACGAGCAGGGTAAATTGTTGCCCCGTCGTCTGACCGGTACCTCGCAGAAGTTCCAAAAGAAGGTCTCGACAGCTGTGAAACGTGCTCGTCACTTGGCCATTCTGCCTTTCGTAACGGACTTGATGAAATAATTTAAAGGGAGGAATAACACATGGAAGTAATTCTGATTAAAGACGTAGATAAGCTGGGTTACGCCAATGATATCGTGGAGGTACGCCCCGGCTACGCCAATAATTACCTGATTCCTCAGGGATTTGCCAAGGCTGCCACCGCTTCTGCAAAGAAAGTGTTGGCCGAGAATCTGAAACAACGTGCCCATAAGGATGCCAAAATCAAAGCCGATGCTGAAGCTTTGGCTGCCAAGATTGCAGAAACCGCTCTGACAATCGCAGTGAAAGCAGAGGAAGGCAAGATTTTCGGTTCGGTAACGGCTGCCAATATTGCCGAGGCTTTGGCTGCCAAAGGAATCGAAGTGGATCGTAAGACGATCGCCGTAGAGACTGTAAAACAGTTGGGCGCTTATGAGGCTGAAGTGAAACTTCACAAGGAAGTAAAAGCTACTGTGAAATTCGAAGTGGTTGCCGAAGCGTAATCTTTTCTGAATATAGATTAAACAAAAAACCGCGAATTGTTTCGCGGTTTTTTTATGTCGTCTTGGGTGAGTCTGGAATTGAATTGACCTTATAAATCGGAAACATCTGTCCCGACTGTACGGGTTACTCTTTAACGGCAATCACGTCGATTTCGACCTTGACTCCCATCGGTAGACGAGCAACCTGGTAGCAGACACGAGCCGGCATTTGCTCGGTGAAGAATGTGGCATAGACTCCGTTCATGGCGGCGAAATCATTCATGTCTGTCAATAAAACGGTCGTTTTGGCAACATCGGTGAGTGTGTAACCCGCTTCGGTGAGAATAGCCCGGATGTTGGATAGACTTTGGGCGGTTTGTTCTTCGATGGTAGAGGGGATACTGTTGTCGGCCGGAACTACCGGAAGTTGCCCCGAAACATATAAGGTATTGCCGGCTTGAACGGCCTGCGAATATGGCCCGACTGCTTTGGGGGCATTATTCGTATGAATGATTTTTTTCATGGAAGTGTTTCTTGGAATAGTTTATGTACAAAGATACGCAATTCCGTTTAAATCGCTATTTTTGTGAAAATTTTGATGAAGATGAAACATTCGAATCTTTTTTGTGCGGTGGCATTACTGGGAGGTATGTTGACCGTGGGATGCGGAGGCCAAGGAAAGGCCGATTATGATGCTTTGATTGCTAATGGTTGGCAACTCAGAGAGATTATTGCTGCGGACAGTAGTTATACGATCATGCCGGAACGACCGGTGACGGTTGTTTTTAGCGATAGCAGTACGGTGAGCGGTTTTGCCGGCTGTAACGGTTTTTTCGGAACATTCAGTACGATAGGACAGAATGATATCATTATCGAACCCAAAGGACGTACAATGGCCATGTGTCCGGATATGGAGTTCGAGGATAGGTTTATGGCCTTGCTCGAGCAGGTGACCAGTTATTCGGTGCTCAGTGGAGAATTGAGTCTGAATGATACGGAGAATGGAATGACATTGTTGTTCGATCCGCAGCCGAAAGAGGAAAAATAATTAAAAAGAGAAGGAACGATGAAGATTGTGAAATTTGCGATGGCCGTGGCCGTGATGGCTTTTGTGGTCGTAGGATGTTGTCCCTGTAAGAAATATCAGAAAAAATACGGAAAACCGCTTCAGGAGACCGAGTGGAAGATGGTGCAGTTCAACGGTCGAACGTTCGATGCCAAGGATGGATATACGTTGGTATTTGGTAAGGACAACCGTTTGAGTGGAGTGGGAGATTGTAATCGTTTGATGGGTTCCTATACGGCCAATAATGATGGAATAATGAAAATTTCGCAAGTGGCAGGAACCCGAATGATGTGTCCTGAGCAGGACCAGGAGAATAGTTTCATTCAGATGTTGGGCTCTGTGGATAGTTATCAGATGGATGGCCCGCTGTTGATTCTGCTTGGTAATGGGGAGATGAAAGCCGTTTTCGAGGCGAAAAAGTAATTTCGAAATGAATAACAAAAACAGGTGAATCCGGGGAGGTTCACCTGTTTTTTATTGCATGAAAAGATCTGTTATTCTCCCAGGGAGGGGTCTGCGATTTTTACCCGATTGTGTATGGCGTGGGCAATGGTCAATTCATCGGCATATTCGATCTCGTCTCCGAAACCGATACCTCGTGCGATAGAGGTGACCTTCAGATCCGGAAATTTGGCCAGTCGACGGGTGAGATAGAAGAGTGTGGTTTCGCCTTCGACGGTGGTACTGATGGCCAGAATCACCTCCTTGACTCCACCGCGGGCGATATTGTCCAATAGCAGGTCGATCTTCAAATCTGAAGGACCGATTCCCTGCATAGGAGAGATGACACCGCCCAGCACGTGATAAAGACCGTTATATTGACGGGTATTTTCGATTGAGAGCACATCGCCCACCTGTTCTACGACACATATGGTGGAGTGATCCCGGTCCGGGTTGCTGCATATGGGGCATAAGTCTGTGTCCGACAGATTGTTACATCGTTGGCAGTATTTGATCTGCTCCCGAAAATCTGAAATTGCGGATGTCATTTGTCGAACTTCTTCCGGTTCCATACGCAAAAGATGCATGGTTAAGCGAAGAGCCGTTCGACGGCCTATACCGGGTAGACGTGAAAATTCGCTTACCGCATTGTCAAGTAATTTGGACATTTTGCCTCAGTTCCTATTGAATAAGTTCGATAGCACTATTGGGGATCCAACCTTTGTTGCCGTCGGCGATGCTGATCTCACGCCACTCTTCCAGCGAATTCAATACGCGAACTTTGGTCCCTTCGTGCAGGACAAAAAGGTCTTTGCTGCTATTGTCCGGCGAACTTTTCACCGGGGCTGCCGAGCTCATAACAATGGCCTCCTCCGCATGAGTCAATTCTCTGCGTCCGATCGAGGCTGACACTACGGAGAAGATGAACAGCAGCAGCAGGGTGATCGCTCCATAGAAGCCGCTCTTGCGCAGCAAAAGCTTCGTTGCCAACAGATACAACAATACACATGCCAGCATACAGATCAATAGAATAAGGCTTATCGCAGCCCATGTATTACTGCTGAGGCTCATGCGTAGGGCCCGGAACCACGTTTTGAGGAAGAATTCCGGGACGTGTTCTATTTTATCTTTTACATAGCTGTTGGCTACGCGCAGATTGTATTTGATATCCTGATCGGAGGGAGCCAGCCGTAGGGCACGGTTGTAGTTGAGGATCGACGGCCCGATTTTCCCTTCCTTGAAGTAGGCGTTTCCCAGATTGTAGTAGATCTTGTAGCTGACGTTTCCCGTAGCGAGAATTGAGTCGTAGGTTGCTATGGCAGCCTGATAATCGGCATTGATATAGGCCGTATTGGCCTCGTCCCATAGCTGGTCGAGCGATTGACTGCGGGCGGAGATGACGCCCAGAAACAGGACAATGGCAAGTATGGTGAATCGTTTCATTGTTATCGTTTTATGACGGATTCGAATTTGGATATGGTCTCTACGGCACCCTGATAGATTTCATTCATCTGACCCGATACGGCTGGAGAGTATTGGGCGTATTCACACTCCGAAATAATGTCGATGAATCGGGTGGAAAGTTCCGTAGAGACACCGCGTTTGAGCAGTTCCTCCCGGACATTTTCTTTGGTAAGATTGGCTACCGGTATGTTCAATTTATCGCTCATGTAGCCCCAGAGAGCGTGGAGCATCTCTTCGAAGAAACGACGTTGGTCGTTTTCTTTCATATAGCCATTTGCGGCGCGCAGGCGCTGGAGGGCAACCTTGTTGGCACGTTTACCCCGAACCAGAGCCATGTTGCGGGAGTCACGGATCCGTTTCTGCAGCCAGATGAGGGCATAAACGAAGGCGGCTACGATGAGCAACAGCAGTACGAAATAGAGTGTACTTGCCATGAAGATGCGATCGCGGGAAACCAGTTGAGCTTTCCCCAATTTGATGAAACGTATATCCTGACCGAGAATCTTGATATCTTCTTTGTTCATACCGCTCACCATGCCTCGTGATACGGACGACCCCCCGGTAGAATCGGGCTGTACAGTTACATCGATGGCCTTGCTGCTGAGTGTGACATATCGGGCCAGATCGGGATTGAAGTAGGTGAATTCAACCGGTTGGATGGGATAGCTCCCCTCGGCCCGTGCTATGAAAGGGTATTCGAATTGGCGGTAGCCCGAAATACCTGCCGTAGTCGAATTGAGACTTTCTGTGGTTTTGATGTTGTACTGTTCGAAAGAATTCGGCAGATTGAGCTTGGGTGCCTGAATCAGCGGCAAGTTTCCCGTGCCGGATATCTTTATCGTGTAGTTGGCGGCCGAATTGGCTGTAATCGATCCTTCGGGTAATTGCGATTCCATCGAAAATTTTCCGACAGCTCCATTGAAACTGGCCGGTGCTCCCGAGGGGAACTCCTTGACTTCGATACGAATGGGCGTTGCCGTCAGTTTCTTGCGAATCTCCTGTACTTCGGGACCTCCATTGAAGAAGTCGTCGAAGATGGATTGCCGATGCGACTGGGTGACGATTTGGGCAATCAGGGTCATGTCGAACTGTTCGATATGAAGCGTGCCGGCCTGTTGGGGATAGAGCAGGAATTGTCGCAGGACGATGGCATCATAGACTTTCCCGTTGAGTGTTTCTCGACGCGGACGTTGGTTCTCTACGTTCAACTCCTGTGACCAGAAACCGTTGAACGCAGGCGTTTTGAAACTTTCCAGACTGGCCATTACTCGTGTGTAGAGTTTGGCGGTCACCAGAATCGGTTGGCCTTTGTAGACACTTCGACGATCGGCCGTTACGCGGAGTACCATATCGTCGGCAGCCAATCTGTTCGAAGGTTGACTTGGGCGTTCGCTTTGGCCGCCTTGACTACCTTGAGGCGAAGAATTCCCTTCGCTCACCACTTCGATCGGATAGGGGTGGGTCGTATAGGTTTTACCGTCCACCGTTACTTCTGCCGAAGGGATGGTGTATTTCCCGGGGGCATGAGCTTGAAGTA
This sequence comes from uncultured Rikenellaceae bacterium, assembly GCA_944326945.1. Classification (GTDB taxonomy): domain Bacteria; phylum Bacteroidota; class Bacteroidia; order Bacteroidales; family Rikenellaceae; genus Gallalistipes. The sequence continues at coordinate 24,424 of CALVFY010000015.1, read as the reverse complement.
CGTAGGTATAGGTGAAGTTGACCGTTTGGGTCATGTTACCGTTGACGATCGAAATGGATTGTCCTTGCGAAGTGGTCGGACCGGCCAATACATCGAATTCGCTAATGGCAGGAGGGGTGAATTTTTCCGGTTTGGCATTAAGCGAAAATTCCAGCCTAAACACTTCGTCGGTGCTCACCACAGAGGGGGCATTCACCTCAAAGGTAACCTTCTGGGCGAAGGTGGCCGATGCTGCCAGAAACAGCATGGGAACAATCGAAAAAATTTTTTTCAGTATATGCATCGTATATAACCTATATTCTCCGCAAAATTAATAGTTTTCGACGAAACTCAAAGAGTTACTTATCAACGAAACAGAAGACTGTTTTATTATCTTCTGGATTATCTTTGAAAATCCCGGGAATGATTGCCTGCAAAAATCGGGCGTTTTTTTCTTTTTGCCTATAAAACGACCCCGGAAATTGTTTCTCCGGGGCCATTTGTATGAGGAAGAAAATTTTTTTCTCTTTGTATTAGTGCTTGAAGTCAGCGAAGAAATCGTTGCCTTTGTCGTCCACGATGATGAATGCCGGGAAGTTCTCTACGTAGATCTTACGCACGGCTTCCATACCCAATTCGGGGAAGTCGACCACTTCGACCGATTTGATGCTGTCTTTGGCCAGGATGGCTGCCGGACCGCCGATCGAACCCAGGTAGAAACCTCCGTGTTTTTTGCAGGCGTCGGTCACTTCTTGCGAACGGTTTCCTTTGGCCACCATCACCATCGAACCTCCGTGACTCTGGAACAGATCTACGTAGGGGTCCATACGTCCGGCCGTGGTGGGTCCGAAACTTCCCGAAGGCATCCCTTCGGGCGTCTTGGCCGGTCCGGCATAGTAGACGGGATGTTTTTTCATGTATTCGGGCATCGGTTTTCCCTCGTCGAGCATCTTTTTGATACGGGCATGGGCGATGTCTCGGGCTACGATCAATGTTCCTTTCAGATTGAGACGGGTCTTGATCGGATATTTCGAAAGTATTTCGCGTACTTTGTCCATTCCCTCGTCCAGATCGATCTCCACGGCGGGTTTCATGTTTGGAGCCGTGGCGGGCAGGAAGCGGGCCGGATTCTTTTCGAGTTGCTCGAGGAAGATACCATCTTCGGTGATTTTTGCCTTGATGTTGCGGTCGGCACTGCAACTTACGCCGATTCCTACCGGACAAGAAGCGGCATGACGCGGCATGCGGATGACCCGTACGTCGTGAACGAGGTATTTGCCTCCGAATTGGGCTCCGACGCCGCTCTCTTGACAGATTTTCAGTAGCTTGGCTTCCCATTCCAGATCGCGGAATGCCCGGCCGCCTTCGTTACCGCTGGTGGGCAGGTGATCCAGATAGCCTGCCGATGCCTTTTTCACGGCAGCGAGATTGGCTTCGGCCGAGGTGCCGCCGATAACGACTGCCAAGTGGTAGGGCGGGCAGGCCGAGGTGCCGAGATCTTTGATTTTCTCCTTGAAGAATTTGATGAGCGACTCTTCGTTCAGCAGAGCTTTGGTTTGTTGGTAGAGGAATGTTTTATTGGCCGATCCGCCGCCTTTGGTAATGAACAGAAAGCTGTATTCACGGCCGGGAGTGGCATAGAGATCGATCTGTGCGGGAAGATTGTTGCCGCTGTTCTTTTCTTCGATCATCGAGAAGGGCACCACTTGCGAGTAACGGAGGTTGCGATCGCGATAGGTCTCGTAAACGCCGCGAGTGATATATTCGGCATCGTTGGCTCCGGTGTAGACGTCTTCGCCCTTTTTACCGATGCAGATAGCCGTTCCGGTGTCCTGACAGGTCGGAAGTTGGCCTTCGGCGGCTACCACCTGGTTGATCAGCATGGTATAGGCTACGAAACGGTCGTTATCCGAGGCTTCGGGGTCTTTGAGAATGTCGGCCAGCTTTTGCAGGTGGGCGGCACGCAGGTAGAACGATACATCGGCATATGCTTCGCGAGAGAGAAGCGCCAGTCCTTCGGGATCGACTTTGAGGATTTTGCGGCCGTCGCATTCGACCACTTTCACGTAATCTTTGGTGAGCAGACGATACTGGGTAGTGTCTTCGCCCAGCGGAAATGGCTCCTGATACTTGAATTCCGACATGATATTTTATGGTTTAGTCTTTGTTTGTGTTATTTCAATAACGCAAAGGTAATCAATTTTCGGATACCTGAATATAGGGATGCGGCGACAAATTCGGTTTTGTCCGATATTTTTATTTATCTGCCTGTTTGTTAGCAGAATATGTATTCAGGTGGGACAGGCTTGTCGTACGACAAATGTGATGTGTCTTCCGGAAAGAGATGCCGAATCGGGCGTATTTGTTCGTTTGGTGTTAAATTTGATTTTTAATATTTCATAAAAAAAAGAGTGGTAAATTTCCGTGAAACAATAAAATGATTATTTTTGTAAAAAATTTAAAAAACCTTTTAACCAACATAAATCTATGGTATCTTACAAGGAATTAGGTTTGGTGAACACGCGGGACATGTTTGCCAAAGCAATCAAGGGCGGGTATGCGATCCCTGCTTTCAATTTCAATAACATGGAGCAGATGCAGGCCATCATTCAGGCTTGTGTGGAGACCTCTTCTCCGGTGATACTGCAGGTGTCGAGCGGCGCCCGCAAGTATGCTAATCAGACCATCCTGCGTTATATGGCTCAGGGTGCTGTCGAGTATGCCAAAGAGCTTGGCAAAAATATTCCGATTGTGTTGCACCTCGACCACGGCGATAGTTTCGAACTCTGCAAATCGTGTATCGAGATGGGATTCTCGTCGGTGATGATCGACGGTAGCCATCTGCCTTATGAGGAGAATATCGCACTGACCAAAAAGGTAGTGGACTATGCTCATCAGTATGATGTGACCGTAGAGGGTGAACTGGGTGTATTGGCTGGTATTGAAGACGATGTGAAAGCCGAGCATCACACCTATACCGAGCCTGATCAGGTGGTGGATTTCGTATCTCGTACGGGTGTAGATTCGTTGGCCATTTCGATCGGTACTTCGCACGGTGCCAACAAGTTCAAACCAGAACAATGTACCCGTAACGCCGACGGAATTCTGGTTCCGCCCCCCTTGCGTTTCGATATATTGAAAGAGATCGAAAAACGTCTGCCCGGATTCCCTATCGTGTTGCATGGATCGAGTTCCGTACCGCAGGATATGGTTGCTATCATCAACAAATATGGCGGTGCAGTGAAGGATGCCGTTGGTATTCCCGAGGAGCAGTTGCGTGAGGCTGCCAAATCGGCCGTTTGCAAGATTAATATCGACAGCGACGGTCGTCTGGCTATGACGGCTGCCGTACGTGAAGTGTTGGCTACGAAACCGGCCGAATTCGATCCTCGTAAATATCTGGGTCCTGCTCGCGATTGGCTCAAGAAGCTCTATATGCACAAGTGCGAGAGCGTGTTGGGCAGTGCCGGTAAGGCTTAATAAGACGATAGTCCGAAAAAGAATATGGAGGCCGGAATCTATCAGGCCTCCATATTCTTTTTCGGACAGTTGTGCTCGCAGGGGAACGGATGACCGAAAGTTGGATTGTGAATAGAAAGGAGTCTTGTACAAGACTCCTTTTTTGTATTGCGAGATGAATGTTTAGCAATTCATGGCTCCGCAGCAGTGGATCACCTGGCCGCTTACATAAGCAGACAGATCGCTGGCCAGGAATGTAGCTACTCCGGCTACATCTTCGGGGGTGCCACCCCGACGCAGAGGAATCTGTTTGTACCAACCTTCCTTCACCTCATCGGGCAGTGCGTTGGTCATCTCGGTGATGATGAATCCGGGAGCAATGGCGTTGGCACGAATTCCGCGCGGGCCGAGTTCCTTGGCGATTGATTTGGCCAGACCGATCATACCGGCTTTCGAGGCGGAATAGTTGCACTGTCCTGCATTGCCCGAAACACCTACAACACTCGACATGTTGATGATACTGCCACTGCGTTGTTTTACCATTACAGGAGCTACGGCATGGATAAAATTGAATGCCGATTTGAGGTTCACGTTGATCACCATATCCCATTGTTGTTCGCTCATGCGGAGCATCAGACCGTCGCGGGTGATACCGGCATTATTGACCAGAATGTCGATGCGTCCGAAATCCTTTACAATCTCGGCAACCACTTTGGCCGTATCTTCGAAACTGGCAGCGTTGGAGGCATACCCTTTGACTTTTACACCGAAAGCGGCGATCTCCTGTTCGGTAGCCTTGGCATTATCGTCGATGTTGAGATCGGTAAAGGCAACGTTGGCTCCTTCCGAGGCGTATTTCAGCGCGATGGCCTTGCCGATTCCGCGTGCGGCTCCAGTGATGACCGCCACTTTTCCTTCGAGTAATTTCATGTTTGAAAAGTTTAGTGAAATTTAAAGTATCGCAAAATTAGCATTTTTCGGGATAACTCCTTGTCAAATGTAATACTTTTTTCAAAATCTGCCGGAAAAGAGGTCTCCCGATACCTCTTTTTACGGCTTTTTTCGTACCTTTATCCGCCGAACGAGTTTACTCATTCCGATAACTCAAACAAACACATTCGAATATGACGAAAGATACCAAAATCTTCGACCTGATCGAGCAGGAGCGTCAGCGCCAGCTTCACGGGATCGAATTGATCGCTTCGGAGAATTTCGTGAGCGACCAGGTCATGCAGGCCATGGGTTCCGTGCTGACCAACAAATATGCGGAAGGATATCCCGGTGCCCGTTATTACGGTGGATGCCAGGTGGTGGATCAGGTGGAGCAGTTGGCCATCGATCGCCTCAAGGAGATCTATGGCGCCGAATATGCCAATGTGCAACCTCACTCGGGTGCTCAGGCCAATATGGCGGTCTTTACGGCCGTACTCAAACCCGGAGATACTTTCCTGGGATTGGACTTGGCTCATGGTGGGCACCTTTCGCACGGTTCGCCCGTCAATACCTCGGGAATGCTTTACAAGGCCGTCGGTTATAAGGTGAACGAGGAAACGGGGCTGGTGGACTACGACGAGATGGAACGTTTGGCCGAGGTACACAAACCTAAATTGATTATCGGCGGGGCATCGGCATACAGCCGCGAGTGGAACTATAAACGGATGCGCGAAATCGCCGACAAGGTGGGTGCGCTGTTGATGATCGATATGGCTCATACGGCTGGTCTGATTGCTGCCGGTCTGCTGGATAATCCGGTGAAATACGCTCATATCGTTACTTCGACAACTCACAAGACTCTGCGTGGACCGCGCGGAGGCGTAATCCTGTTGGGCAAGGATTTTCCCAATCCTTGGGGCTATACCACGCCGAAAGGGGAGGTGAAAAAGATGTCACAATTGCTCAACTCGGCCGTATTCCCCGGTGTTCAGGGTGGACCGCTGGAGCACGTGATCGCTGCTAAGGCCGTAGCTTTCGGCGAGGCATTGGAACCCTCTTATAAGGAATATCAGAAGCAGGTACAGAAAAATGCTGCTGCCATGGCGGCCGCTTTCGTGAAACGCGGTTACAAGATTGTTTCGGGCGGTACGGATAACCATTTGATGCTGATCGATCTGCGTACGAAATTCCCTGAATTGACAGGTAAGAAAGCCGAGCAGGTGTTGGTGCAGGCCGATATTACGACCAATAAGAATATGGTGCCGTTTGATACGCGTTCCCCTTTCCAGACCTCGGGTATCCGGGTCGGTACTCCTGCTATTACCACCCGCGGCCTGAAAGAGGCTCAGATGGAGGTGATCGTGGATATGATCGATCGGGTGCTTTCTGATCCCGATAATGCGGCCGTGATCGCACAAGTGAAAGAGGAGGTACAGAAGTTAATGGCAAACTATCCGCTTTTCGCTTGGTAGGCTGAGTTCAGAACTTATGACATGGGGCATTCTTTTGAGCGAGAGTGCCCCATATTTTTAATGGATAGCTGCCCCCTTAGAAGGAAAGGGCGAAACTGACGTTAACAGCGAATTTCTGAATTTTTTGTCCTTCGACCGGTTGACGGTGGGTCAGACGCCAGATGAAATCGAGGCGGACAACCCGGAAAATATTCTCGACGCCAGCTCCTATTTCTACATAAGGCTTGTCGACCGAACTCATGCCTTCCGGGAAGCGCATGAGACTTTGGCTGTCGGAGGTAAAACCGTGATGGCCGGCACTCAGATTTCCCCAGGTGCCTTTGCAGATCAATATTTCTCTCCAGTGCAGTTTTTTCAGCAAAGGCAGCCGACCGAACAACAGCCCGTTGAAATGGTGTTCGTAGAAAAACGAAACCCATTTGTCAGAGGCAAATTCGTAGAAATTCATGCAGGAGAAGGCGTAAGGATCGTAAAAATAGGTGCCGTTCCCCTCATGAAGTTTGAGCAGCGGGTAGGGTACTCTGCCGAACAGACGACCTCCCTCTACCCGAAGGCGGGAGAATCCCAGTGGAGGAATGTTGAGCCGATATTGAAGTCCTCCTTCGATTCGGTAATATTCATAGTCGTTGTGCATCACTCCCGGAATGCCTGCCGTGAAACGTAGGGCGAGAATCGGATACTTCGACCCCAAAAAGTAGTTGTCGAACGGACGGCGTACGATCTTTTCGTCCCAGGAGAAACGGATTCCGGCTCCCAAAGTAAAGCTATTGATCGCCCGGATGAGGGTCCCGTCCGGGGCAAGCATCGGAACGAATCTGTTCCCGCAGATGTGGCGCGCATTGGCCTCGATGGAGGTGAAAAAACCGTGAAACCATTCATGATCGTAATTGACACGAGCATGGTCGACCATCGAGAGACGTTCATCGCCCCGGGAAAAAACAGAACTGAGTATGTTGCTCTCCGTGAGAGCATTGGACCCGGCGCCCAGTTGAACCGCATCGTGTTTGTACTCGAGGGTGAGTTTGCGGGTGAGACCCCGATTGAATGCCAGTTCCACGGTTCCGGCCCCTTTGAAACGCTGGTCGTCCGAGCCATATGCCACGTGTCCCGTAAGACGTATCGTGCGGCTGAAGTCGCTGGTGGTCCGTGCCCCTAACTGGAAACGAACTCCCTCCAGGTCGTTGAAACTGAGTATTTTGTAGTAAGGGCCGAAACCGATATAGGGGGTTTCGTAGTAGCCGCCTACAATAGTTTTTATCACGGCATAGATGTCTCGATAAAGCGGTACGTTTTGTATGGAATCTACCATTGAATAGATCGCCTGTTCACGGTCGCTGAGGGCATAGGGACGTAGGGAATCCCATCGTGTCTGATTGTAGTCGTATTCCTCCACGGCCACACTCTGTTTGAGTCCGCTTACTTCAGAAGGAATCTCAGAGGTGAAATCGGGGTTCAGATAACTTACCTCCCGCTGGCCGATGAATGAGGTGAGTTTCGAGGAGTCGCGTAGTGCGATTGAGAATTCGGCGGTCATCCGATCGAATTTGCGGAACCAGAGCGTATCATTGATCCGGGTGTTCTCCATATCGAGAACCAGATGTTTGATCCAGTTGACATTCACTCCTTTGGGCATGCGGACATGTGCCGACTGGAGTGCATAGGTGGCTGAGTCGATATTGACTTCTCCGTCGAGTACGGCAGAGGCTAAAGAGCGGGGATGAAAACGTATTTTATAGGTCTTGCGATTGTCTATATCGATGCTGTCGACCAGAAAGTAGCGATAGAAGAGACGTCCCGATTCCGACAGAGGACTGATAAACCGGATGTTGAACAAGCCGATGGTATTGTCGTAAAAGTTGGCGTCGATCATCATCTGCCCGGAAAATTGGGCGAGAATCTGATCGTCGCTGAATCCCGACATGCGGGATGCGGAGATCACTTCCCGGGTGAGGGCTGGCGAGGTGCGATGATATTTTCGGGCCATTGTTTCGGAGATCATGGCGGGCAGATAGGTCTTCCCTGTGATTGCCGAAGTATCCATGTGCTCGAAAATGAACCCGAAATTGCGCTGCAGCCTTTTATTTTTGAAGTAGGGTTTGAGTCCCGACAACGACAGTTCCATCTTGGTGTAGGTGTCACAAATATATTGCTGAAGACGATTGGGATCGTTTCTCCATTTATAACGGCGGATGCTGTCGAGTAGCCGGTGGGCCGGGTTTTCCCCTGGTGTGACCGTTACGGTGCCGACATCGACACTGATCGGTTGCAGGGAAAAGTTTATTTCATTATAGGCTCCACGTACGATGGCTTTGGTTTGTGTCTGGTAGCCGACCAGAGTTGCCGTTACGCTGTCGACGGGTTCACGGGTCTCGAGAGAGTAGATCCCTTCGGTGTCGGTCGGAATACCTGTGGTCGTTCCGGTGAACAGTACGCTGACATAGGGGATAGGTGCTCCCGTGGTGGCATCCCTCACGCATCCTCGCACACGGGTGCTTTGGGCCCAACTGTTCCATGCCGACAATATCAGGCTGGCGACAACCAAGATACGTATGTGAGACAGTACACCCATTCCTGTAATGAGAATAAAAAACAAAAGTAGGTAAACTTCTCCAGATTATAATCTCCTTTTTGTCGTATTATCAGTTCTTTTTACGAACTCAAAAAAATAAAAACCCCGCACTCCAAGGCGCGATTTCGGATAAAATTATTTGGTGAACGAGGAAGTTTTCGGCTTGTCGTGTGATACGGAACCAATCTATGTCGGCCCATCCGCTGTTGTTGCTGGAGAAAGGTCGGGTTGTAAAAGTGCCTATTTTGGCTCCTATCCATTTCCCTTCGCGAGCGGTGAGCTCATCTCCCAGTGGACGGAAGCGTCGGTTGTCCAAACTGTACGAGAATCGGCAACGGGCTCCGTCCGATACTTCGACCCGCAGATAGAGTGGGTCGCCGGGCCGTAAAGTAGGGTGTGCGACCGAAGCGAGGAGTGAATTTAATCGTTTTTATCCTTCTCACTCAAGTCGTTTTTTAGCGCTTTGGGCAGGGTTTGGAAAACCAGCCGGTATGATTCCCGGATTAAGTCACGGATCATCTCGTCCGGCAGATCGCCTTCGGTGTCTACGGTATTCCAGTGACGTTTGTTCATGTGCCATCCGGGAGTGATCTCCGGGTAACGTTCACGGAGTTCGAGGGCTTTGTCCGGATCGCATTTGAGATTGATCCATCCGGTAGTGGCGATGTCGGTCAGAGCAAAAATTTTCCCTCCGATTTTATACACCAGAGTCGTTTCGTCGAAAGGAGTGGCTTCTTCAACATGGGGAAGCGAAAGGCAAAAATCACGCAATTCGATAATATCCATAGCTGCTGTTTCCGAATGATTATCATACAAAGGTATTAAAATTCCGTTTCTTGGTACATTCCTTGCAGAGAATCGTTCTGCAAACTCTAAAAACAGTTGATTATGATGAAAAAGATTCTCTTGATGGGATTATTGGCAGGTGTTGTCTTGTCTTGTTCTCAGGAACGGCGGTGGAGCAACGAACAGCGTCGTGAGATGCGTAAGGAATTGCGTCAATTCAAGCATCGTAATTATTTGAAAAATATGGATGATCCTACTTTCGACCAGTTCAGTGAAGTGGTGGTGGGGGAGGTAGAACAAGACTATCCGGATTATCAGGATCTGGTGGCAATGCCCGCCATGCAGGATACGGTGACCTATGTCGTGGTATCGGTTATTGCCGATGATCTGGCTGCCAACTATCGAAACATGAGGTATATGTTCCCCTATAAGGAGTTGGTGACCCGGGGAATATTGCCCGATAGTCTGACCGAATCGCAGCAGGATATGTTTTATTCCTGTCTGGCCAAGAAAATCAATCAGAATTACGGTTCGTTAGATGATTTTGTGCTGACAGCCATGGTGGTCGATTCCACTGTGACCTCTCAATTATTGACCTCATTTCAGCAACAGTGTGCTATGGATACAGGAATGCAGGTCGCGGCAGAAATGACTATGGAGGATTAGAAACAGATTGTTTGACAGTGTATTATCCTGCCGGAAAAAGTGTCTTTTCCCGGCAGGATAATCTTTTAAGAGAGGTTCGTGTCGCTTTTTTTATGCGAAATTTTTGCGAAATAAATTTAATTTACGATATTTGCACTCGCTTAGAGAGTAATGCCGCAATGGCTCAGTTGGTAGAGCATTTCATTCGTAATGAAAGGGTCCCCGGTTCAAGTCCGGGTTGCGGCTCTCCTGAGAATCAGGCTCTGAGCAGGGAAATGGGTTTACTTTATGTAAACCCATTTTTGTTTTTTCAGAAGGTGAAAAAACTAAGAGCAAAAGGGAGGAACTTTCAAGTTCCTCCCTTTTGCTCTTAATAAGAAAATCAGTATATTGACTTATACTAAAATTATCCTATTACGGTTACGTTGACGGCCTGTTCCCCCTTCTTGCCTTCGCTGACCTCGAACTCTACGTTCTGGCCCTCTTCCAGTCCGCGGAAACCTTCTTTGTTGATGCCCGTATAGTGAACGAAAATGTCACTTCCGGATTCGGTTGTGATAAAGCCATAACCTTTGGCAGAATCAAACCATTTTACTGAACCTTTCATAAAAATTTGAATTAAAAAATTGGTAATGACAAAGAAACACAAAAGTTTTTGTAAAACAATACCAAATGGAAAATATTTTCTATTTTTAACACTTGTTTTTTGTTAATTACGACATCTGATGAAGTTTTTTTATATAAATAACCATTTGTGTTCCGATTGCGGACGTTGTGCCGAAGCATGTCCTACAGGGGCGATCTATTCGCTGGCCGAAGCTCGCTATATCAATTATGACAAATGCACCTCGTGTGGAGGATGTATCCGAGTGTGCAATGTGGGGGCCATTACGGTGGAAACAGTGGAACGAATGGCACGGGAGATCGAAAATACGGAACTATACAAGGGTCGTATACAACGATTGGAAAATCAGTTGACGGCTCTTAAACAGCATGTCCGTTCGCTGGAGGAGGTATTGAAAAAGGTGATCATGACTTTGCCCCTGGCGGCTTTCGTGGTAGATAAAGAGGAGCGGGTTGTGGTAGCCAATGCGGCTTTGTGCGAACTTTTGGCGGAACTGTTGCCCAGAGCGGGCGGTACGACGGAAACATTCGAGGGCAAGGGATTGAAGGAGATATTTCCGGATGAGGTGGTTCGTCTGTTGAGAACGATCGCTGCGGAGGAAGAGGTGTCTGGATATGCGACTCAAATCGGAAAACGGGAATTGTCTGTGACTTATACTTCATTGGGACAGGGGGCTTGGATGGGTATTTTGCGGGATTTGCGCGATCCTGTGGTGTTGGGCGAGGAGGTGGTGCAGCGTCTTCGCGGAACGATTGACCGTCAGTTGGCCGTGGTGCAGAAAATTGGATTCCTGTTGGGCGAGGAGGTCTCAGAAGTGGTGAATGATCTTTCGTCGGTGATTCGTGCCGTGGAGACTACGGATAATGCAATGCATATTAAAAACGATACCGGCCATGGGGAATAGTTTTTTCGTAGAGGTGGCTTGCCGGCAAGTCGACTGTATGGGAGAACGTATCTGTGGCGACAGTTTTCTCTGCCGAAGGGTCGCAGGAGGAGCCCGGACGATTGTCGTTCTTTCGGATGGCATGGGGCATGGGGTGAAGGCCAATATTCTCTCGACCTTGACCTCGACCATGTTGACGGGATTTGTCTCCCGGCATGAGGATATCACCCGTATTGCAGAGTTGATTCTGAAAACGCTGCCTGTGTGCAGCGTACGAAAAATCAGCTATTCGACCTTCACGGTGATCGATATTGACAATCGTACGGGAGAAGTGCAGGCTGTCGAGTATGATAATCCCCGGATGATGCTGATACGGGAAGATGGTCCGGTTGATTTGCAAGGAGAAGAGATATCGTTTCATAATCGGGAAGGACGGGTTCAGAAATTCCTGCGAAGTCGTTTCACGGTCCGGCGAGGAGACCGCTTGGTGCTGGTGAGCGACGGAGTGACGCAAAGCGGTCAACGGGCCGGACGATATCGGTTCGGGTGGGGAAGGGAGAATCTTTGTCAGACGGTCTGCTATCTTACAGTTTTCAATCGTGAAATTACTTCGGCAGATCTGGCCGCGCAGATCCTTTCAAAGGCTACTTTGAACGATGATGGCCGGCCGAGTGACGATATGAGTGCCGTGGTGATTCATTTTCGGGAGCCGCGTCGGTTGTTGGTGGCATCCTGTCCGCCGGCTTTCCCCGAAGAGTATCCGGCTTTGGCCCGGAGAGTGGCCGAATTTCAGGGTACCAAGGCCGTGTGTGGTTATCCGGTAGCGGAGGTGCTGGCCAATCAACTCGGTCTTTCCGTGGAACGCGATGAGTTTTCGGGCGATCCGTCGATTCCTCCGGTGTGGAGGATTCCTTCGTTCGAATTGGTGACCGAAGGGATTGTGACGTTGAACCGTATGTTGGAGTTGTTGGAGAGACCTGGAGGCACGTTCGAGGGGGACGATGCTGTGAGACGTTTTTGTCGTCTGTTGTTGCGGCATGACGAGATTACTTTCCTGATCGGGACCAAACGGAATCTCAATGCGGAAGGCTTGCCCGACGAATTCGAGTTGCGCAGAAACATGTTGCGGCGTTTGGCTGCCTTGATGGAATCCCGTTACGGGAAACAGGTCTTTATTCGTTACGTATAGCAGTTCGGGCAAGCTGAATCAGATGTGCATCCAGCAGATCGAGAATGCGGCTGTCCTGTTCGGTATCGAATTTGCGGGCGAACCAGCAATCCGAACCGATGAGGCGATCGTAGTCGGTTTCGGTCAGAGTGCGCGGATTGGGTTGATGGTTCGACCAATCTACATAACGGAAGTTGTTGGGAATGACATTTCCCGCAAAAGGCGAGGCGAGAATGATGCTCTGGAAAAAAAACTCGTCCGAACAGTGGGTCCGGCGGAAGAATTTCTCCAATTCGGGATGAGTGTGGGAGTACTCGACGACATAGCGGGCACAGGATCCGCTGAGTGTCCACCAGGAGGAACCTTTGTAGACGGTTGGAAAGGGGTAGGTGCGATTTCCCGTTGAAAAAAAACGAAGCATCCGGTTCATCATCCGAGTGAGTGTCCGGTTAGACCAATGTATGTGGGGAAAACGAATGCGGTCGCACGCGGGATCATCTTGTTTGATGTGGCTGTAACACATGAATTGGGTTCCCGGATGATGGGCGAGTATTTCAGCTATGTGTGAGGGAGGTAGCAACGGATAGTCCTGCCCGCTGATAAAGAGAATAAAATCGTACGAAGGGTTGTGTCCCAGAATCTCTTCGAGACCGTTCAGCGTGGCTCGTACCTGGGAAAAATCACCCCAGCGGACATCGATGCGTCGTTTGATGAAATGCACCTCCTGAGGGATGACCTCTCTGAATGGACCTGTATCGCATTTAAGGTCGATTCCTAAAAAAATATCGAACGACGGATCTCGAAGGACACGACATAGGCGCGCCACTTGTTGAGGATTGCGATGAGCTTGTATGAGTATGGCACATTTCATGGAATCAAAGATAACGAAAATATCGGTTGTTATAGGGATAGTGAATTTCCAAGACGATAAAAAACGGGAGATTTTCAGCGAAAATCTCCCGTTTTTTATCGGTGTCCGAAAGAATGGTCGGATTATTTCTCGCAGTTTTGTTTTCTGAGCAGAGCTTCCAGAAAATAATAATCGGCGTAGTTAAGCGGAGTGTCTACTTCGGAGTCGCTCGGCAGATTGCCTACACTATGAAGTAAGAGAAAACCATAGTTGGTGCCGAGTGGGGCCAGATAGTTTGCCGTGAGATTTTCGATGATCTGGTCTGCCCATGCTTTGTATTGAGGGCCTTTGGTTCCGGTCAATGTGGAGAGTTCGTACAGGGCCGAGGCCATGATCGTGGCTGCCGACACGTCGCGCGGTTCATTCGGAATGTTAGGTGCATCGAAATCCCAGTAGGGAATCAGGTCTTCGGGCATGTTGGCGAAGGTATGGATGCGTTCTGCGATCTTTTCAGCCTGTTCCAGATAGCGGGGATAACCTGTTTCGCGATACATGGCCGTGTAGCCGTACAGGCCCCATGCCTGTCCGCGAGCCCAGGAAGAGGCGTCGGCATATCCCTGATGAGTGTTGCGGTGGAGAACCTTTCCGCTCAGCGAGTCATAGTCGATTACGTGATAGGTGCTGTAATCGGAACGGAAGTGGTTTTTCATTGTCGTGTCGGCATGGGAGACCGCTACGCGGAAGAAAGTGCTGTTGCCGGTCAGACGGGCTGCATTCATCAGCAGCTCCAGATTCATCATGTTGTCGATGATGACCGGATATTGCCAGCCTCGGCGGGGATTCCATGAAAGAATGCAGCCGACATTGGGATTGAAACGACCGGTCAGGGTTTGGGCAGCCTGAATGATGACATTCTTATAGGCCGGATTCCCTGTCAGACGATACCCGTTGCCGTAACTGTCGTTGATCATGAAACCGATGTCGTGAGTCTTGGTGTTGAATTGTTCACGTTCGAGCAGGGCCGTAAAACGTTCGGCCTCTTTTTTCCAGAGCGTATCGCCTGTATATTCATACATATACCACAGCGAACCCGGAAAGAAACCACTGGTCCAGTCTTTCGAAGAGATCAGAAAGAGGGAACCGTTTTTGCGAATACTCCGGGGAAATACTTTGGGGTAGTCGCCCTGTGCCGCCACCAGAGAATCGGGACGTGCTGCTACAATACTGTCCACGGTGTGAATGGCCAGTTTCAGTTGGGCGGCTGCCGAGTCGAAATTTTGTTGAACGATGTCTGTTTTTTGTTCTCCGCCGCAAGAAGCAAACAGAGCCGCGGCACACAAGACAGGAATGATTTTTTTCATCTGATTTTGTTTTTGTTTTTGTTATGGAATAGATTCGTAATATTCTTTCAGGACATACCATGCCATCTTACGATGTCCTTTGTCGGAAATAAGTCCCTTCCGATTCCACTCTTCCTGATACTCTCCGTTCATGCGATAGGGAGAGCGAAAATCGAACAACACCCAGGGCGTCGTTCCGACCAGATGGGGAATATTGGGTAACATGGCAATATTGTCGCGATAGTTGCGGGCTTGATACTCTTCATTCCACTCGGTGGCATTATTCGGATCTCCATGTTTGCCATAGAGGGCTTCCGAGCCGAATTCGGAGAAGATGACAGGCTTGTCGAACGGAACATTCCAAACCAATTCTTTGGGAGAGCATTTCCAGGGAATATACCATCCGTAATATTTGTTGATACCGATTACATCCACCAGTCCTGCGACCGGATCGGTAAGTGTAAGCGAGGTGGGGGTACTTTGGGTGTGTGAGAAAGCGGAGGTGATCAGACGGGAAGGATCCAGCATGCGACAATGACGGATCATCTCACCCAAAACCCGGTTGCGGTCGGGACCGGGAGCAGTTTCGTTCGAAACACTCCACAAGATGATGGCACATCGGTTTTTGTCGCGGGCCACCATCTCCGAAACCATCCGGTTGGCTTTATCCAGAGTCCCCGGATCGGAGAAGGCTATCTGCTGCCACAGAGGAACCTCTTCCCAGAGCATGATGCCCATTCGTTCGGCCATACGCACCATCTCTTCGCTGGCGGGGTAGTGGGTCAGGCGCAGGAAATTGCAGCCCAGTGCTTTCACTTCGCTCAAAAGCATTCGGGCATCGGCCTCGGAAAAAGCACGTCCCATGCGTTGGGGAATTTCGTCGTGGCAGTTGACTCCTTTAAGAAAAACCGGTTTCCCGTTGAGCAGAAGTTTACCTCCTTCGGTTGAAATCGTACGGAAACCGATCTGTTCACGAATCGTGTCGGAAAGGGTTGAGATCTCTACGGTGTAGAGTTTGGGGTTCTCGGGCGACCAAAGAGTGAGTCGTGCCGGAGCGGTAAATTCCGCCTCCCCGTTTTTGTCTGTGGAAACAGTGGTGGAAAGTCCGATTTCAGGAATGGAGACAGTTGCCTTTTCGGCTGTCCCGCTTCCGGCTATTTTGACATGGGCATATATTTCATCGGTTTTGCCGGGAGCCAGTCTTATCGTATAGTCTTCGATGAATTTCTTTGGGGTTTCGATCAGCAAAACACTGCGGGTGATTCCTCCGTAGTTCCACCAGTCATAGATCATGGCCGGAATGGACAACGGGCTGCGACGACTGTTTACTCTGGCCACGATAAAGTTGTGTCCGGTGCGTACTTTATCTCCAATCTCGAACTGAAACGGAGTGAATCCTCCCTCGTGTGAGCCGATTTTTTCTCCGTTGAGATAGAGGTCGGTCTGGTAGTTGGAGGCTCCGAAATAGATAAATAGTCGTTTGTCGGGCGAGGGCGTATAATCGAAATCGCGTTTGTACCAAATCGTACTTTCATAATATTTCAATTCGGGGCGTTGTGAATTCCAGTCTCCCGGAACCTCGAGACGGATGCCCCGATCGAATGAATACTCCACAAATCGGCCGAATTGTTCGGCGGTTTGGTTTTTGTAGACTTTCATAACCTCTCCCCGGTCGAACAGGTCCACGATAGCTTCCCAACGTCCGTCGAGAGAGCGAATGTCGCGTCCTGCCACGTTGGTCATAAACGGTTGACATAAAACGGGCAGGTGAAGAAGGAGGGTGAGACATACAGTCAGGCAGACAATACTTGTTTTTTTCATCTTGGAAGAGTTTAGGGTTAGTTTAATTCATATGAAAATACTTTAATTGAATGACGCCTGTCGACTGCTTTGGGTCTAAAATATTTCGGATTTAATGGGCCGCTTTTTCAAACGCTTGGCGACGTGACGGATCTATGGATATGGTGATTTTCCCTCGGTCGATCGTATAACGAATCGGTGTGGCGTGGCGCAATAATTGCATGATTTCTTCTATGGTTTCATTTTCGAATGAGCCGGAAAAACGATATTCACCAGCCTCTGCGTCACGAAAGCGAAATGTGACGTTGTAGCGGCGTCCGAGCTTTTCGGCCAACGAGGCCAGGGTTTCATGTTCAACCACCCAGCGAGGATCTTTCCACGAGGTATAGAGCTGTGTCTTTACATTCGACATGCGTACGGCCGGAATATCTCGATTTTTTACCTGTTCCGCTAATACGGCCTCTTCCGGATTGAACACCTCCGATCGCAGAATGGTATCTTGGTCGTTGTAATACATGAATGTCTGACGTGGCTGAAGCTCTATGCTGAACGAATCTTTGCGACGGGAAATCCCTTTCACGCTGATGCTGCCTGATTCCAAAGTGGTAGTTACGAAACGTTCTTCCGGATATGCCTTTACATTAAAGGCGGTTCCGGTGGCAACGATCGAAAGATTGCCTGCCCGTACGACAAATGGATGTCCTGTATCAGTATGTACTTGAAAAAATGCCTCTCCGATCAGGGATACGGGACGTTCTTTTTCTCCGTAATTGGTGGTATAGGTAAGGATACTGCCCGCATTGAGCTGTACCACTGTTCCATCGGGCAGGGTTGCCGATACCAGAGAACCGCGATTGGCTTGAAAACGCATAGTGTCCGGTATGGATGTTATCTCTGTGGCAGTCATATTTTCTTCGGAACGTTCCATTTGGCGATAGAGCAAGGCTCCGCATCCCATGGCTATGACGAATAGAAGAATGGCCGCACAACTTCTGGAAAAAACGGTTCGGAGATAGACCGTTCGATGTTGAGATGTGTTTTCCTGCTTTATTGTGTCTTCGTGTCCTTTTTCTTGAGCGATAATCGTTTTGAGATGAAGCAATTCGGTTGTCGGATCAGGAGTGTGATTGGCCGAAGTGTTTAGGGAGAGCATCCATAGGTCGCGGAGGGCATTGAAACGAGCTTGGTTTTCTTTGCTGCTGCGCTTCCATGCCAGAATATTCTTATTTTCCTGAGGGGAGGTTTCTCCTCGGAAAAAGCGGAACAGCAAATCCTCTATGTCGAATTCATTCTGCATGGACTACAAAGATAGTAAAAAAAAACGGTTTTAATGCCTCATGCAGTTTACGCATGGCGATTACCATTTGATTTTTGACCGTACTATGCGAAATATCCAATAATTTTCACGCGGAACACACTCAATATTTTTAGAAAGTTCGTTTAAATGGGTCCAGGTTCAATCGGTACAAAGTAACAGAAGAAATATGCAAGATCTCGGCATAAAGTTATCCGGATTAACTTTTTAGGATTGTTTCTTGTATGGGACAATAAATGAAGTAGAAATGAGTGGAGATACTCCGTATTTTTCCGGGTAAAGGGCCTAAAAGCGAGATATTCATTTTAAAGCGGAAACGTATGCGGAAACAAAAAGGCCTAAGTGATTGACACTTAGGCCCGATTCGTCGGGGTACCGGGATTCGAACCCGGGACCTCCAACTCCCGAAGCTGGCGCGCTAACCGGGCTGCGCTACACCCCGAATCGTTACCCCTTCCGGAATTTCGGGGGCAAAGATAAATAAAAAAAAATCATCTACCTAATGTTTTTTCGGGAAATCTGAATCTTTTATCCGATTCTTTTCACCAACTGTTCGAACAGACGAGGTATGCTGGTGGTGAAATTCAACAGGCGGCCTGTGACGGGATGTTCGAAGCACAATGTGCTGGCATGGAGACAGACTCGTCCGGCATCGGATGCTGGAGCTCCGTGTTTTTTGTCACCGACAATGGGGTGGCCGATAGATTCCATATGGGCTCGGATTTGATTCTTGCGTCCGGTTTCCAGTTCGAGTTCAACAAGGGCTCGCTGTCGCTCCTGGCGGATTACCCGGTAATGTGTGACGGCGGGAATGCCTTCTCCGTTTCGGGGGACATATACCTTGAATCGACTGTTCTCGCATAGAGGGGCGTCGATGATACCCTCTTGTTGAGGCATGATGCCCTCCGCAACGGCTATGTAGGTGCGTTTATGGACTATCTGTTTCCAGTTTTTCTGGAGTTTCTCCTGAATGGCCTGACTTTTGGCGAAGAGCATCAGTCCGGAGGTCTCCCGATCGAGTCGGTGGACAATGAAGATCAATCCTCGGGGGTCTTGTTGCTTGATATGGTGGCTGAGAATATGATAGGCCGTTCGTTCTTTTTCGCGTTCGGTGCCCATCGAGAGCAATCCTTCCCGTTTGTCGATCACGATCAGATATTCGTCCTCGAAAACGATACGCAACATCGGGTGGGTGAGTGGAGCGAATCCTCGTCCGGAGAGTATTGCGATTCGATCACCCGATCGCAAAGGGGTATCGTGACGGGTGGCGATTCGATCGTTGACCGACACCTGACGGTGGGTCAGATAAGATTTGACCGTAGTGCGGCTTTTGTCTCGGAAAACGGAAAAAAGAAATGGAAGCAACGTGGAGTCGCTTTCCACGATAAATTCTTTTTGTGTTTTGGAACGAGGCGGACGGACAGATTCGGGCATACGAGGTTCTGTTTTTTGTTTATTGAGGAAACGAAACTATTCCGGTTTGGGGAATGTTCTCATTTTACCGTAACGTTTGTAGGATTCAAAGGTCTTTTCAGCCTGTTCCGGATTGAGTATGCGAGGATCTTCGGTCTGTTTGAGACGTTCGGCCAATCGGTCACGCATTCGGGATAATTGGTCTGCATATTCGGGATCGGATGCGAGATTTTTCATACAGCCGGGATCGGCTACGATGTCGTAAAGTTCTTCGCTCGGACGTTTCTCCACGGCCCGGACATAATATGGCTCTACGGACGGAGCTGTGCGATGTGCCACCAGATAGTCGAGCGTCGGGGAGGCGTCGATATCGTGGAAGACTCCATACGGACTGAGCGATCCATCGGGTTCGATACGTACGGGATCGCCTGCGGGCCAGCGTTCCGGTTTAAAGTTGCGGACATAGAGGTAACGATCGGTTCGTAATGCCCGGCAGGGGTATCCCTGGTTATTGTACCGGGAACAGGAGTGACGTTCACGACCGGCCATGATCTCGTTGCGACTGGGGTCGATCACTCCATCCTTGTCAGAGAGAAGAATATGGGCGATACTTTTTGCTGAGATGGCAGGTGCATTTTTCGGCGCTGTCACTCCACATATCTCCAGAATGGTGGGCATCAGGTCCGGGATATTAACCATGTCGTAGCTGTTACGGCCTCCTTTTATCTGATTGCCCAGGCATACTGCCAGAGGAACATGGATGCCGGATTCCAGACAGTTGGCTTTGGCTGAGGGGAATGACATTCCGTTATCTGCCGTGGCGATGATCAGCGTATTGTCCAGCTCTCCGATTTTCTCGAGGTATTCGAGCGCACGCATCAGATGGCTGTCTGCCCACTCTATTTCCGTAGCATAGTCAAGCAGATCGGCGCGGATTTCGGGCGAATCGGGCAGGAACGGCGGAAGAACGGCCTCTTCCAGTTTACGACCGCTTTCCAGTCCCATGTTTTGCTGGTAGAGCCGGTGTGGTTCGTGGGTTCCCATCCAAAAACAGAACGGTTTGTCTGCGGGTTTTGCCTGCATGAACTGTTCGAAATTGGAGGCGTAGTCACATGGAGAAATGTATTTGAAAGGCGGTTTCTGATTAATGTCGTTGAATGCCGGACCTGCCGGATTGCGTTTGCGACCGCTGTTTTCCCAATTTCCCGGACCCCAGCCTTTCCCTGTGAAACCGACACAATATCCTGCCGCTTCGAGTATGTCGGGCAGGACGATATATTCAGCGGGGAAATCGCTCCCATGGGTTCCTGCCGCTTCGATTTGCCAGGGAAAACGTCCTGTGAGAATACTGGCTCGCGAAGGGGAGCTGCCCGGCGAAGTGACGAAAGCATTGTGAAACAGAACTCCTCTCTGGGCAACCCGATCGAATGCCGGAGTACGGACCATTCTATTGCCATAAGCCGAGGTATAGGGGTAGGATTGATCGTCGGTGATGAAAAACAATACGTTGATCTTGGGAGATTCTGTTTCTGTTTTTGGGGAGGGTCGATTTTCGGCTGCGACTCCTGTTATGTTTAATAGGGGTGCGACTGCGAGTCCTGCGGAAAAGATTGTTTTATTCATGATTTGGTTTGAATGTATATCTGCAAAATAAAGATAAAAATAAAGAATGTTTAGATATTTTTACCTCGTTAAGGCTTAGTTTTTCTTTTTTTGATTTTTTAACAGCTCGGGACGGGGAACGACACCTATTCGTTTTGCGGTCTGTTCATACTGGGCAATCATTTCAGCAAGACGGTCCGGATAGCGAGTCGACAGGTCATGCATTTCGCTGCGATCTTTCGAAATATCGTATAATTCCCACGGTTGGAATGTGCGGTTTGCGAATCCAGAAACGATTTTCCATTTGCCGATCCGGAGAGCACGATTCCCTTCGTGCTCCCAAAAGATCGGAGTCGGGCGTTCTTGTCTTTTTTCTTTAATGACAGGGAGCAGATTCTCTCCTTCCATTGGTTGGATATCATGTCCGTCATAATTTTTCGGATACGGAGAACCGGTCAGGGCGGCTAATGTGGGCATAATATCCACGATGTGTCCGGGATAGCGACATATCGTGCCGGCCGGCAAACTCTGAGGATACCACATGATCAGAGGAGTGGAAATACCTCCCTCGTGAGTGTGACGTTTGAAGCGACGGAACGGTGTATTGCTGACGTTTGCCCAAGGATCCTCGTAGGCTTCGAATGAATCGGCTGAGCCGATGGGGCCGGACGAGTGGTATTGTTTCTTACGTCCCTCGGTACCTTCGTTACATCCGCCGTTGTCCGAAAGGAAAAGTATCATCGTATTCTTGTCGGCACCCATCTTGCGGAGTTGTTCCAGTATCCGGCCGATGTTCTGGTCTACTCGGTCGATCATGGCGGCATAGACGGACATCAGACTGTCTTCTCTCAATTTTTCTGTCTCGGAAAGTGAATCCCAATCCGGTACGGCTTCGTTTCTCGGACTGAGTTCCACATCGGGGAGAATACCCGAGGCCTGCATTCGGGCCAGACGTTCCTTGCGGATCCGGTCCCAACCTTTCAGGTATTTGCCGGTATATTTCGCAATGTCGTCCGGGTGAGCTTGAAGTGGCCAGTGGGGTGCCGTATAAGCCAGATAGAGAAAAAATGGGCGGGAGGAGTCGTGTCCTTCGAGAAACTCGATGGCATGATCCGTAAAAGCATCGGTCATATAATATTCTCCTTGAGGCAGGTAGGGGGTATCGTCGAACGCCATTTGTCGATCGGGGCTCATGTAAAAATAGTGCGATGCCCCGCTGATCAGACCGAAATAGCGATCGAATCCCCGTTTGCGAGGCCAATGTTGAGGAGTTTCGCCCACGTGCCATTTACCGGACATATAGGTGGAATAGCCATTGGTATGAAGTACCTCGGCCAGTGTGACACATTCTTTGTTCAAATATCCCTGGTAGGCAGGGGTGCCCATATCCTTGATCATGTATCCTACTCCGGCCTGAGAAGGATACAAACCTGTCAACAGGGATGCACGCGAGGGACAACTGCGTCCTGCGTTATAGAAATCGGTGAAGCAGACTCCTTGACGGGCCAATCCGTCGATATTGGGAGTTGATATTTCCGATCCGAAACATCCTATGTCGGAATATCCCATGTCGTCGACCAGAATAAGAATGACATTGGGCCGATCGTTGCTGGTTGTTTGTGCATACGAATAAGAGGTGCCGCCTAAAATCAGGGGTACGGTCAGACAAAGAGTCTCTTTTTTCATGAAGTTCGGGTACATGGATAGGCTTTGTGGTTGGTTATACAGTATATTAGATGATAAAAATAGCCGGAAGGGTAGGCTATTTTCCATATTGTTTGTGGCTCGAAAATTTTTATTTTTCTCTATTATAGAGCGTTGATATGTAAAAAGAAATTTTTTCTATAAAATTAGGAAAAAATCATAAAATGATGGAAAAGAAAGAAAAAAATTGATATACGACCTACCCTCCGGTGGAAGAATAATTAATTTTCCTCTATTATATATAATTGGGCTGTTTTATTGTATTATATCATTGCATAATCTCTCTCCAGTTCTTTCCAGCGGAAGTCCGTGTCGTCATGTTCCACGAGCAGGTCAAGCATATTTATTTTGCAGGTACTTGTGAAGTCGAACAGCGCAGCGGCATAGCTCCGGTCACTGTTCAGCAGGAGATATGCCGCCTCGGCCATCTTCAGACGGACCGTTTCTTCCGGCAATGCCTGCCCGCAGAGGAAATAAGGTGACAATGAGTGGAACAGGCTCTTCACGTCGGGACGGTCGGCTATCCGATGGAGGGCGGACGGTGCCTCTCCACCGTATGTGCGCACTGTTTCGCCAAGCGTCTGGTAGAACTCACAAAGAAAACGGCGTGGCAAAGAGAAAAAGGCGACACGGCATCTGCCGCTCTCGTCCGGTTCGACGTAGAGGTTCGAATAGCTGTCACGACCGATGAAGGCACAATCTCCCCGACTGATGCCCAGTTCCTCGCCGCACTGGTTTCGCAGGTTCATGTTCCCGCCGTACAGGTATGCAAGGGTATGGTGGTGGAAATAGTGGCGGCAAAATGAGGGTGTCCGCAAAGAAAATCCCGTACAAACGTCATGTAAGATTCTTTCTGTCATATGTAGTTATGTTGTAGTTCTGCCAATCCGGCCATTCCAGACAGATTGTGGTGTGCCAGCGTGACCTCTTCTGTCTGAGCCAGCCTGTTCCGTAGCAGGGCTTCGATGCAGCGGTACATTCTCTCGATGTTGTTCCTACATCCAAAGCAGCACCTGCAAGAACCTCGGGTTGGGGATGTGTTTGTGTGGATGCAAGACGTACACAGACAATCAGTTCGAACTGTTTTATGCTCCAGCTCTCCTGTGCGGAATACTTCTCCGAAAATAAATTTTTGAAGGATGCCCATCGATCCGGGGGCTGTGCCTTCGCCGGTCAAAGCCTCGATTTTCCAAGAGGTTTCCTTGTTTCTTTCACCTGAAAATGTCAGAATCCCACCTGCTTCTGCTGCTCGGCGTTATAGCGGTCGCCCGTCATGGGGATGGCGGCTACGGCATCCTCCAGCTGTTTCCACTCTTCGGCAGAGAGGGTGAAGTCCAGCGTGCGGAGGTTCTCTTCAAGGTGCGAGAGCTTGGTGGTTCCGGGAATGGGTACTATCCACGGCTCTTTCTGCAAAAGCCAGCCGAGGGCAAGCTGTGCGGCGGTCATGCCACGTTCGCGTCCGAATCGCTGCAGGACATTCACAATGCGATAATTGGCACGCATGGCTTCGGGAGTAAAGCGAGGCAGCGTGGTGCGGTTGTCATTGTTGGGGTCGAATTCGGTGTACTTGTTCAGGTCGCCGCCGAGGAAGCCGCGGTTCATTGGGCTGTAGGGCACGAAACCGATGCCCAGTTCACGGCAAACGTCCAGCACGCCGTTCTTCTCCACATCGCGGTGCATCAGGTGGTATTCGCTCTGGATGGCGGTCAGCGGACAGACGGCGTGCGCCTTGCGGATAGTATCGGCACCGACCTCGCACATGCCCCAATGCAAGACCTTGCCTTCCTTTATCAAATCGGCGATGGTCCCCGCCACATCCTCCACCGGCGTATTCGGGTCGAAGCGGTGCTGGTAGAACATCGGAATGACATCGGTGCGCAG
>CALVFY010000014.1 GCA_944326945.1 uncultured Rikenellaceae bacterium | reverse complement strand
TTTGGCATTCTTGTCCACTTCATAGGCTTTTAAATATGCCTCATAAGCCGTACCAAGCGGATCTTCAGACAGGACCAACTTCTGTTTCCACATCACGATCCGCCCCTTGTCATCTGCATAAGCCATGAAATACGGGAAATTCAACTGTTTGTAGGTCACATCGCCGATCTTCTTTGAAGAGGTTTTTGGCTTACCGAACATAATGGTCGCGGCTTTCGTATCCATTCCGGCATACAAACCTGCCGTAGGAGCCGTAGCAGCTTCGTAATAAACCTTTCCACGATTGATCCATGTCGCGGCCTTCGTGTTCTTTTTAGGATTCTGAATATCGGCATCCGATTTGGCCAGTTTTTTCTTGATGCCTTCCTCATCCACCTTCATTTGAGCCGGGGCAACCGTAGCCGATACCAACAAGGCCATGACTGCCATTACAAGTGTTCGTTTCATATCCGTTGCTTTTTGTGGTTATTAATATCTATTTTCTATTCTTCTTGAGTTGTTTCTGCGGGTGTTTCCCGAGTTTCTGACCCTGTATTTCCAGACTGTTCTCCACTTACCGCCTCGGCAGGTTCTTCTCCCTTAGGCACAGCCATCACCGATGCGATTTGATCACCGTTACGCAAATTGATCACCTTCACACCTTGTGTAGCCCGACCGGCCAGCCGGATATCTGTCACGGCCGTACGGATCGTGATACCGCTGCGATTGATAATCATCAGATCATTATCATCGTCTACGGCCTGAATCGAAATCAATTTACCGGTCTTTTCTGTGATCTGAATGGTCTTCACGCCCTTACCACCCCGATTGGTAATTCGATAATCGTCCAGATCGGTCCGCTTGCCATAACCGTTTTCGCTCAACACCAGAATATCCTTCTTACTTTCCGGCTCGACACAAACCATGCCGACCACTTCGTCGCCTTCGTCGATCGTGATACCTTTCACACCGGCGCCCGTACGGCCGATCGGACGAACCGTATCTTCCGGGAAGCGAATGGCCTTACCCTCCCGAGCGGCGATCAGTATCTCGGCCCGGCCACTGGTCAATACGGCGTCGATCAACTCATCACCCTCCTTGATCGTGATGGCATTCACACCGTTCTGACGAGGACGGGAATATGCTTCCAGTTTCGTCTTCTTGATGATACCCTCTTTGGTACACATCACGATATAATTATTATCCACATACTCCTTGTCGTCCAGACGACGAACATTAATATAGGCTCTCACCTTGTCGTCAGGTTCGATTTGGATAACATTCTGAATGGCACGACCCTTCGATGCTCGTGTGCCTTCGGGAATGGCATAGACCTTCAACCAGTAACAACGTCCCTTCTCCGTAAAGAAGAGCATCGTATTATGCATTGTGGTGACGTAGATATGTTCAATGAAATCCTCATCCCGGGTAGCACTGCCCTTGACACCTACACCCCCTCTGTTTTGGGTCCGATATTCAGCCAGCGGCGTACGTTTGATATACCCCATCCGCGAAATGGTGATAACCATCTCGTCGTCTGCATAGAAATCCTCCGGATTGAACTCTTCGGCACTGAAGACCACTTCGGTTTTACGCTCATCACCATATTTTCCCTTGATTTCGAGCAATTCATCCTTAATAATCTTCATTTGAAGAGGTTCGCTGGCCAGCACTTCGTTGTAATACTCGATCATTTTGCATAGCGCATCGTACTCATCCTGCAGTTTATGACGCTCCAGACCGGTCAATGCACGCAAACGCATCTCGATGATAGCCGAAGCCTGGGCCTCACTCAGCCCAAAGCGTTCCATCAAGGCAGCCTTGGCAATATCGGGCGTATCCGATCCGCGAATAATCGAAATAATCTCGTCTATATGGTCGAGAGCGATCAACAAACCCTGTAAAATATGAGCTCTTTTCTCTGCCTGATTCAAATCGTACCGCGTACGACGTACCACCACATCGTGACGGTGCCGTACGAAATAGTGGATCAGATCCTTCAGATTCAACATCACAGGACGGCCGTCCACCAGCGCGATATTGTTCACCGGGAAAACCGACTGCAACTGAGTATACTTATAAAGTGTATTGAGCACGACACTGGCCACGGCATCCTGCTTGAGGATCACCACAATACGCATACCACTACGGTCGCTCTCGTCATTAATGTAGGAAATGCCCTCGATCTTCTTCTCGTTGATCAAATCAGCGATCTTCTTGATCATCTCGGCCTTGTTGACCATATAAGGGATTTCGGTAATGACGATACACTCACGACCGCTGTGGGTATGTTCGATTTCCGTTTTGGCGCGAATCACCACACGACCTCGCCCCGTCTCGAAAGCCTCCTTTACGCCCTCGTAACCATAGATAATACCACCCGTAGGAAAATCCGGGCCTTTGATATACTTGATCAAATCGGAAATTTCTATCTCCGGATTATCTATGTACGCACAGGTTGCATCGATCACTTCGGACAGGTTGTGAGGCGGCATATTGGTAGCCATACCCACCGCAATACCCGAGGTACCATTAACCAACAGCAGAGGTATTTTGGTCGGCAGCACCGTAGGTTCGGGGATCGTATCGTCGAAGTTCAGCGTAAAATCCACCGTATCCTTTTCGATATCGGCCATTACCTCATCGGCTATTTTTTTCATGCGGGCCTCGGTATAACGCATGGCAGCCGGCGAGTCGCCGTCCACCGAACCGAAGTTACCCTGACCATCTACCAACGGATAACGCAGGCTCCACTCCTGGGCCATACGGACCATGGCGTCATAAACCGAAAAATCGCCATGAGGGTGGAACTTACCGAGCACATCACCCACAATACGGGCCGATTTCCGGTGAGGTTTATCCGAGTAGAGATTCAATTCGTTACTCATGTCATACAAAATCCGGCGATGAACCGGTTTCAGCCCGTCCCTTACGTCGGGCAGCGCACGAGACACGATCACCGACATCGAATAATCGATATAGGCGGTCTTCATCTCCTCCTCGATATTGATCTTAATGATCTTTCCTTCTTCAGACATAATATTTAATTGACAACCAGCAATTTAAATTCAATCATGCGAAAGTTCTCCACTTTCGGGACAACGCGATCTCTTTTCGTCGCGAAAAACCCTTTCCATAAACTTTGCTAAGGTACTGATAATTTATCGAACGGCAAAAAATTCTATCTAAAATCTATCATCTCGAAGCCTTTGTATTTACTACGGTTGAAGGCAAATACCGAAGGGTCTGCCGCCGCATGGGGCACGATCCGATCTATCCCGATACTGATCGGCGCAGAACTACCCTCCAAACGATAAGCGAGACGCACCGGAAGTCCGCTCTGCCGATCCACATCCAACGTCACCTCACTCAGACCCAACGCCTTGTCTACCGGACGCAACAAGATCCGATCGCAACGCTTCTCCTCCACCAACACCTCTCCCTGAGCACTATGCGTAAACGAACCATCCAAAAACTCAAATGCACGCGTAGGATTCGACAGTATATTCCGTTCGGCAGGATTGACTGCATCGATTGTCACCTCCCGATCGGCCCGATTCACCTCATATTTGATTTTACCGTCACAATAGACCTCGCTCTCTTCTACAGAGATATAGTATTTGTCGTCATTGACCAAATAATATCCCTCTATTTGCTGGGGTTGCAGACCGGGAATATAGACCGTGAACTCCACCCGATAGTTTCCATACCCTCCGATCAGGGAAGAGAGTTTATTCAACAGCGCCGATGACCGTTCGTCCGCATTTGCACACAAGGCGGCCAGCCACAATACGCACACCAATACATATCTTTTCATCTTATCCGAACGATTTAACGTTTTTCCGTTACTCAGAACTGCCCCAAATTCGACAACAACATCTCCAGCGACTGCATATCGGCAATAAGCACCTCTCGGGGTTTGCTGCCCTCGGCACGCCCCACGATCCCTGCCGCTTCGATCTGATCCATAATCCGTCCGGCCCGGTTGTATCCGATCGAGAAACGACGCTGAATAGAGGAGGTAGAGCCCTGTTGATTCTGCACGATAAAACGGGCTACATCTTCGAACATTGGATCCAATTGTCCCATATCGGCACTCTTCACCGATCCGCCGGCATCTTCGGGCGTATATTCCGGCAACTCATAAGCCGAAGGATACCCCCGTTGATTACCGATGAATTCGGTCATACGTTCCACCTCGGGCGTGTCGATAAAGGCACACTGGACCCGAGTCACATCGCTGCCCGTCGAGACGAGCATATCTCCGCGTCCGATCAACTGATTAGCACCGGGCTGGTCGAGGATAGTACGCGAATCGATCATGGAGGTCACCCGGAAAGCGATTCGCGCCGGAAAATTGGCCTTGATCAGTCCTGTAATAATATTTGTCGTAGGACGCTGGGTTGCGATCACCAAATGGATCCCGATTGCACGGGCCAACTGGGCCAACCGAGCGATCGGGGTTTCGATTTCGCGGCCGGCGGTCATGATCATATCGGCAAACTCATCGATAATCACCACGATATAAGGCAAATATCGGTGACCTTTCTCGGGATTGAGTTTACGTTTGGTAAACTTCTCGTTATACTCTTTGATATTACGTACTTCGGCCTTCCGCAACAGATCGTACCGATTATCCATCTCAATGCAGAGTGAATTGAGCGTATAGATCACCTTATGGGTATCGGTGATGATGGCATCGTCTTCGCCAGGCATTTTGGCCAGAAAATGCTTTTCCAATTTAGCATACAACGTCAACTCCACCTTTTTCGGATCGACCAGCACCAATTTCAATTCGGCCGGATGTTTCTTGTAGAGCAACGAAGCGAGGATCGCATTCAGTCCGACCGACTTACCTTGTCCCGTGGCACCTGCCATCAGCAGGTGAGGCATCTTTGCCAGGTCGATCACATAGGTTTCGTTCTGGATGGTTTTTCCGAGCACTACCGGCAAGTCATACTTCGATTCCTGGAACTTCATCGACTTGATCACCGAATACATCGACACCACCTCCTTATCCTTATTGGGCACCTCGATACCGATAGTCCCCTTACCGGGCATCGGCGCGATAATTCGGATACCAAGTGCCGAAAGACTCAGCGCAATATCATCTTCCAGATTCTTAATTTTAGAGATCCGCACACCCGGCGCAGGAACAATTTCGTACAGTGTCACCGTAGGACCGATCGTAGCCTTGATCTTCTGAATACTGATTCCGAAATTCTCAAGTGTTTCGATAATCCGGTTTTTGTTTTCGTAGATCTCCTCTTCGGTCACTCGCACGTCCACACTGTGATCTTCCAAGATCTCGACCGGAGGTCGCTGATATTTAGAGAGTTCTTTGGTCGGATCGTACAAACTGTTCTCGATCTGGTCATCATCCAGCAGTACATCTTTTTTAGCCGCGACCACAATTTCCATTCCGTCGTCCGATTTCACAAAACGGCCATTGACAGCCGATTCCACCACACCTCCGACCGACAAGGGAGCCGTATCGGATTTCTCCACGATCTCAAAATCTCCCTCCTCCACAGACTCCTGCACTTGTTCTGCCGCAGTCTCTTCCGAAGCCCGAATGGCAGAATCATCTTTCGTAAGATCTATAATTTCAGGTACATTCGTTTCTGCCACAATCTCTTCTTTCCCAATGCCACTCTCAGTCTTCAGGTTTTGGCTATCCGCACGATCCGTCACCCGAACAACCTTAAAGACACCCTCTTCTTCCTCCCGGGAGTCACGAAGATCAGTCACCTCGAATCCTGGCTCTCCTTCGATTTTCTTATCGGTCATCAACACATCATCCAACAGTCCACTGCTCACAGCCTCTGGCGTCAATGGAATCTCTTTCGACGCCTCCACAACCGGGTCCTTCATCGAGCCTTTCATCGGTTCCCTTTCCGGCTCAGACAATCTCCGAGGCATGGGATGAGACTCTTCCCCCTTCTGGACATGGGAATCGTCATGTTCTTTTCCAGTCTTAGCCAAATTGATATGCGGAACCAAATCGGCAGCCTGACGCGTCACCGCCTCACCTACCTTCACACTGTTATCCAGAATCTCCTTTCCCACCCGATTCACCACCTTGATCGTGTTGCGATTGATATAAACGGCCAGTAAGATCCATGCCAGCAGCAGCAGCAATCCCGTACCCAATCCGCCCAGATAAGATTCGATCCACGCGGCCACCAAAATGCCATGGGCGCCCCCCAAACCGGTTCCGAAGACAGTCCACTTCGAACCGAAGAGAAAACCGAGAGAAAGCGATCCGAGAATCATCACAATCAACGACAGCCGGACAGATTTGCGTAAGAAAAGCGGGCGATAACGTATGATCCGCAACGAAAGAATCGTCAGCACGACCGGGATAGCGATTCCGAACACTCCGAACCATTCCCCTACGATCCAATGCCCCAGCAAGGCTCCGAGTTTTCCCCCGTTATTCAGCACCGACACTTCACCTTTCCAAAGAGCACCCCCACGCACAGCACCCTGATCGTCAGCCCAATAGAAATAGTAAGACACCACCGAAAGCAGCACGAACAGTGAGAAAAAAAACAGCATGAATCCATATACCCACCGTTGATTATCGGTCAGGCCTTTTCGTTCCCTTGTCGACTTCTCCGCATTTTTATCTTTTTTTGCCACTGCCATATATCTGTTATCGGACTCATTCCGACTCTATCGAATCAAACGATCAAAGTTAATCTTTTTTTACGAAATTCGACACCTGCGACCCCGGACAAACTTTACAAATCAAGCAGTAAAGCCTGTTCGCTTTTGGAGATAATACCCTGACGATATGCCTCATCCGAAGCGGTAAAGAAAGCATATTCCGGTTCATGATCCTCTCCGGCAGACAGAGCTTTCTCATCCAACAATTGAGCCACACGCCGTTCCACGGCAGGCGCCGGATCAATCAGCGTCACCTTTCGGCCGCCGATCACCTTCCGCAAGGCTCCCGTCAGGAAAGGATAGTGAGTACACCCGAGAACAATCCGGTCAACTCCGGCATCGAGCATCGGTTTCACTACCCGGCGTACGGTATCCACCGCCTCCTGGGTCTGTTCTTTGTGCGCCTCGACCAACTCCACGAAACCATCGCCCACGGCCTCCAGAATCTTCACCCGACCGGCATAACGGGCAGCCGTCTCCCTGTAAAGCCTCCCTTTCAGGGTCCCGGCCGTAGCCAATACTCCGATCACGCCGCTTTCGGATGAGAGAGCGGCCGGCTTCACGGCCGGTTCCATTCCCACGAACGGCACTTGGTAGTGCACTCTCAAATAATCGATCGCCGCAGCCGTGGCGGCATTGCAGGCGACGACCACCATCTTCACACCCCGGTCGAGCAACATCCGTACCGCCTCATCCACATATCCGACCACCTCCTCACGAGGCTTGGGCCCATAAGGACAGTGCTCGCCGTCACCGAAATAGTACAACGATTCACGCGGCAGTCTCCTGCGCAATTCACGCCAGACGGAAAGTCCGCCCAATCCGGAATCGAATACAGCTATGGGCGCATTATTCATCGTTTTTTGCTATTTTTTCCCGTTGGTCTCAATCCACTTGCGGGCATTCACGAAGACTTCGATCCAAGGAGAAACCTCGTCCTGCGCACGTTCCTCCGGATAATAAGCCCAGTTCCACGGACGCAACGACCGTTCCAAATGAGGCATCATAGCCAGATGACGACCGTCGGCACTGGCGATACCGGCCACGTTGTAATCGCTACCGTTCGGATTGGCCGGATAGGCATCATAGGCATATTTCAACGCCACATTGTAATGGCTCTCTTCGTAAGGCAAGTGGAACTTACCCTCTCCGTGAGCCACCCAGATACCCAGTCGGCTCCCTGCCAGCGAACCCAACAATACCGAATTGGAAGGACGCACCTCCACTCCGATAAAGCCCGATTCGAACTTATGGCTGTCGTTGTGGAGCATCCGAGGTTTTTCGGCATCTTCGGGCATGATCAATCCCAACTCGATCATCAGCTGGCACCCGTTGCATACGCCCAGCGACAGGGTGTCGGGACGCGCATAGAACCGGTCGAGTGCCTGCTTAGCCTTTTCATTGTAAAGGAATGCCCCGGCCCAGCCCTTGGCCGAACCCAACACATCCGAATTGGAGAATCCACCCACAAAGACAATCATATTAACATCTTCGAGCGTCTCTCGCCCCGATACCAGATCGGTCATGTGCACATCCTTCACGTCCATTCCGGCCAGATACATACACCATGCCATCTCCCGGTCACACTGACATCCCTTTTCGCGGATGATTGCAGCCCGAATACCCGTTTTCGTCTTGCGATGCGGATCGATGCCGTATTGAGCACATTTCCCGGTAAAGTTCGCCGGGAACGCATAAAGCAATTCCTGATTTTTATAATTCGTGTAACGTTCCAATGCCTTTTTCTCGCCGCTCTGACGACGGTCGAGCAGATAGGAACTCCTGTACCACAAATCGCGCAGATGATCGATCAGCAACTCGAACTCCACGCCGGCATTGGAAATGCGGAAACGACGTTCGAAATTGACCTCACCGATCCGATAGGCATCCACACCGGCCAGTTTCAACTCTTCGCACACCGAAGCCGCATTTTCTACCTGAAGCACTACGGCCGGTTTCTCGCTGAAGAGCAGTTTCACGATATCCTCCTCGCCCAATACATCCAGATCAAGCGACATACCGCTGCGATTATCACCGAAAGTCATCTCCAACAAGGTGGTCACCAGACCTCCGGCCGACACATCGTGACCGGCCAATACCCGTCCTTCAACGATCAGTTTCTGTATGGCGGCGAATCCTGCTGCGAAATAGTCGGCATCGGTCACCGTAGGCACATCCGTTCCCACACGGTCCACCAGCTGTCCGAAACTGCTGCCCCCCAAGCCGAACGATCCTCCGCTCAAATCGATATACATCAACTGACTTGAACGATGCTTCAATACGGGCGAAACTGTTTTCTTGATATCCGACACTTCGGCAGCCGAGGTAATAATCACCGTTCCGGGGGCATAAACCACCTCTCCGTCGGGATATTTCTGCGTCATCGACAGCGAATCCTTCCCGGTAGGAATATTGATACCCAGCGCAATAGCAAAATCACTGGCAGCCTGTACAGCATCGTACAACCGGGCATCCTCACCCTCATTCTTGCAGGGCCACATCCAGTTGGCGCTCAACGACACACCAGCCAATCCACAGGTGAGCGGAGCGAAAACTATGTTGGTCAGCGACTCGGCGATCGCCAGCACCGATCCTTTAGCCGGATCTGCCAGTGCAGCCACGGGGGCATGCCCCAAAGCGGTAGCAATACCCGAAATTCCCTGATAGTCCAGAGCCACTACGGCACAGTCGTTCAGCGGCAACTGTACGGCTCCCGCGCACTGCTGCATGGCAATACGTCCCGTCACCGAACGGTCCACCTTGTTGGTCAGCCAGTCCTTGCAGGCCACCGCCTCCAACTGCAACAGCTCTTCGATATATTTTACCACGTTCCCGGGCTTGTACTCAATCTCCTTGAACCGCTCTTCCACATGCCGGTCGGTCATCACCGTACGGGGAGCCTTCCCGAACATATATTCCAACGGCCAGTCGATCGGTTTCTCACCCGTCTTATTGTTTACAAAAGTAAAACGCCCGTCGCCCGTAGCCTCTCCGATCACATACATCGGCGAACGCTCGCGATCGGCTATCCGACGCAGATGGTCGATCTGATTCCGGTCGATCACCAGTCCCATACGCTCCTGCGATTCATTGCCCACAATCTCCCGGGCACTCAACGTAGGATCGCCCACCGGCAGTTGCTCCATGTCGATCCGGCCACCGGTAGCCTCCACCAATTCGCTCAGGCAATTCAAGTGACCGCCCGCTCCGTGGTCATGGATCGAAATGATCGGATTGATATCCTCCTCGCTCACCGCACGGATGGCATTGTAAGCGCGTTTCTGCATCTCGGGATTCGACCGCTGCACGGCATTCAATTCGATATCGCTCTGATATTCACCCGTAGCCACCGATGAAACAGCACCTCCACCCATACCGATCCGATAGTTGTCGCCACCCAGCAACACCACCGGATCACCGGCCCGAGGTTCGTCCTTAATGCTGTCTACCTTCTTACCATAGCCGACACCACCGGCCTGCATGATCACCTTGTCGTAGCCATACTTCTTCCCGTTTTCGAAATGTTCGAAAGTCAGCAGCGATCCGCAGATGAGCGGCTGGCCGAACTTGTTACCGAAATCCGAAGCGCCGTTCGAGGCCTTGATCAGAATATCTTCGGGGGTCTGGTACAACCACGGACGCTCGGTAGTATACTGTTCCCAAGGACGATCCGCTTCCGTACGAGGATACGAAGTCATATAGACAGCCGTACCTGCCACGGGGAATGCACCTTTACCTCCCGCAATACGGTCACGAATCTCCCCGCCCGTACCGGTAGCCGCCCCGTTGAACGGTTCCACCGTCGTAGGAAAATTGTGAGTCTCGGCCTTGACCGATATAACACTCTCAAAATCTTTCGTTTCGAAATAATCGGGCTTGTCGTGCGTAGCGGGAGCGAACTGCTCGGCCACCGGACCCTGCAAAAAAGCACAATTATCCTTATAGGCCGATACTACTCTTCCCGGATGGGTCGAAGTAGTTTTCTTGATCAATTTGAAAAGAGTCTCAGGTTTCGTCTGTCCGTCGATCACGAATTCACCGTTGAAAATCTTGTGACGACAGTGCTCGGAATTAACCTGCGAAAAACCGAACACTTCACTGTCGGTGAGCGGACGTTCCATACGACGGCTCACCTCGCGCAGATACTCCATCTCCTCGGCACTCAAAGCAAGCCCTTCCTGCTTGTTGTACTCCTCGATATTCTCGATATATACCACATCGTCAGGACGCTTGTTGACCGTAAACACTTCCTGATCGAGACCATGATACCGACGGTTCAGCATCGGATCGAACGCCTCGTTTCCATCTTTTACCCGACGGAACTCCTCGATACGTACGATACCATCGAGACCCATATTCTGAGTAATCTCCACGGCATTTGTGCTCCACGGAGTGATCATCTCACGACGAGGACCGATAAAATCCCCCTCCACTGCGGAGACATCGAGATATTCGGCGTTTCCGAACAACCACTTGAGGCGGTCGAGCCGTTCTGCAGAAAATTCTGTTTTCGTCTGGACGGCGAATACGGTGTCGTCCTTACTGAAAAAAAGTATCATCATTCGATCATTTAGTTAGTCTTCTTCATTCATATGCGCCCGGGACTACCGGGAAATTTTCGGATCGAGCAGCGAACGGACCTCATCCATAGGCAACAGATAGTCCGTCGGACCGAATACATACGGAGCTATCTCATAAGGATTATAGTGCATCCGCACACCCGCGCTGTCGATGGCGATATTTTGCGGCAAAGGTAATTCATCGGGAGCAACAAACAAAACGGCATCGGTCAAATCCGCACCGCGAGCCCGAAGAAAAGCCTCTTTATTTAGGGTCCACAAAGCGGCGGTATCCGCAAACAGTTCCAGACGATCGAGCTTCCGTCCCGAATTCAGGTCGAAATTAAGAAACGTAGCCATTTGCAGTCCATGAGCCCCACCCAAATAGACATACGATCCGAGACGAACGGAAGCCACCTTGCCGAACTCTTCCACCTCACCGTTGACCAGCATTTCATAAGATATGTGACGAATCATCGTATCGTAGTTTCTCTCCCTAAGCAAGGAATCGATCCGTTGCGACAAATCGCCTCTCGGCTCCGGCTCCAATCCGACAATCAGACTCAGCGTCTGTTCAACGGTCCGGTTGATCGAATCGGCCACTGTTCCTCCCACAGCCACCGGATACACGATACGAATGCTGTCGCCGCTGACCATCTGAGCCGGAGCAGCCATTTGTTCCATCCGCCAGGAGATTGTCGGTTGCGAACAACTCATTAAACACCCTACTAAAACGACACACAGGGACAGACCCCGAATCATACTTGATTTTTTCATACCGTTCTGTATTATTATGATTTACAATTCTCCATATATCTTATCACATGTTCTGCAATATACTCATCGCTCACTCCGTCGCAATCGATCACCAACCGGGCCATGCCATAATAAGGTTCCCTCTGAAGCAATCTCTCCCGAATAAACTCGAGCAATTCATCGTCGTTCTTTCCCCGGAGCAGAGGACGTTTATCCCGACCATGATAGAGTCTCATCGCCAGTTTTTCCGGACTCATCTTGAAATAAACCGTCACCCCGTAACCGTTCATTGTCTCCATGTTTCCTTCTCCACACGGCACACCTCCGCCTGTAGCCACCACCGTATTATCCAAGACAGCATATCGCCTCAAAGCTTCTCGTTCACATTCCCGGAAATAGGGTTCTCCCTTGCGTGCAAAGATCTCCGTCACGGTCATTCCGGCCTCACGTTCGATATCGGTATCCATATCCACGAAACCGTAACCCAACCGTCGGGCGAGCTGACGTCCGATACTGCTCTTTCCGCAGCCCATGAACCCTATGAGAAACAGCACCATTATAAAACTATCAGAACAGATCCAACTGCGAGGTTTCCGGATTACGCGACTCCTCCTCGCCCCCCCGTTCGATCGTAAATTCGATATCGGAATGTATGACCGTAGTTCCGGCCGGTTTCACCTCCGATTTGGATGTTTTCGCGGCAGGCAACGATCCGTCAGCATCCGAAGTCTCTTTGGCATCAGACTGTGGTTGTCCATTTTCAGAGACAACCGACGTATTTTCCGCTACTGGAGAATCTACGGTCGAACCATTCTCCCCCGCGCCCTCATCCATCTCCTCCGAACCGTCCTCCGTGTCAACCGGACCCTTCATCAAAGGTTCTACAAAACGCAACGAAGCCACCTCGAAAGTAGTGATCCGTTTGCCCCGGGCCCGATGGCTTTTCACACCGATAAATTCCTCAACATCAACCAGATCTGCCGGACGATTCTTGTGAGCGCCCCCATAGGTCACTTCCAACCGAGGATAATCGTCCGTAGAGAGACAGATCAACTTCGAAGCAGGATTTTCATCCACGAAAGGTTGCATCCGGTCACTCACCTCAGCCGCAAACCGCTTGATATAGTAATATTTCTGTTCCGCATCGTAATAAGCCACCGAATAGATCCGGCTCGCGTCGTACTTCTCCACCCGCACGGTATCGTCCGGGAAGTGGTGATTCAGATCATACCCCGTGATATAATATTGGTTTTTGGCCGTCATTACGATAATCTTGTCGTCACCGCTGAATTCGCCCAACAACACTCCCCGGCCATCCGCATTGAGTTTACGAACCTCGTCGTCGAACCAGATATTCTGTCCGCCGAGCGTAGAGGTTCCCCGCTCCTTGAGCACGATCTTATGGATTCCGTAACGCGAGAAAAGATTCCCCTGACTCTGCCGTCCCTTGATTGCCAACGTACTGAAATCGAGATCGACGATCAGTTTCTTGAGTCGCGGACGGGGCTTGAAGTAGATTTTCAGCACTTCGGCCTCTCCATTGGGATTGACACTCAAATAGAGCAGTTCGCTCTTGGGTGTCCCCTTGGTCAGATTATATTCTCTGTCACGCGTAATGCCCTTGATCGCACACCGTTTCATCATCAGCGGACCATTCTTGCCGTCACGATAAAGCACGTTGTAGATCGTCCGTTCGTCGTTACGCTTGAACACCCCTATATAATATATGTTCTTATCAAAGAAGGCCTTTTCAGAGACTTTCGTAATGATATATCGGCCATCGCGCAGAATCACGATCACATCGTCGATGTCCGAGCAATCGCACACCAGTTCGGCATCCCTCATCGACTTGCCGATACCGAAAAAGCCTTCGGCCCGGTCGACATAGAGTTTGGCGTTGGCCACCACCACCTTCGTCGCCTCGATCGAATCGAACTCGCGGATCTCGGTCCTGCGCACACGTCCCTCGCCATATTTCTGCTTGATTCGTTCGTAGTAGGCGATGGCATAGTCGATCAGGTGATCCAGATTATACTGCACCTCCTTCATCGACTTCTCAAGCCCCTTGATATATTCGTCGGCCTTGAAGGCATCGAACCGAGAGATCCGTTTGATCTTGATCTCGGTCAGTTTGACGATATCCTCCTGGGTCACCTCGCGACGCAACTGGCTCTTGAACGGCTCCAACCCCTTGTCGATCGTCTCGAGCACCGACTCCCAGGTGGTACACTCCTCGATCATGTTATATATCCTGTTCTCGATAAAGATCCGCTCGAGACTCGACATATGCCAATCCTCCGAGAGTTCGTGCATACGGATATCCAATTCACGCTTCAGCAGCTCCTTCGTACGCATCACACTGCGACGCAAAATCTCGTTCACTCCGAGGAAATGCGGCTTGTCGTCATATATGACACAGGAGTTGGGCGAAATCGAAACCTCGCAATCGGTAAAGGCATACAGGGCATCGATCGTCTTGTCCGACGATTCATCGGGACTGACATGGATAATGATCTCCGCCTTTTCTGCCGTATTATCATCCACCCGTTTGATCTTGATCTTACCTTTTTCGTTAGCCTTGATGATCGAATCCTTGATCGACTCGGTCGTAGTACCGTAAGGGATCTCCGTAATGGCCAACGTCCGTTTATCCACTTTCGAGATGCGGGCCCGGACCTTCACTACCCCACCGCGCAAACCATCGTTGTAGCGCGAACAATCGGCCAACCCTCCGGTCGGGAAATCGGGCAACAAATTATAGGGTTCTCCTTTCAATTCGGCCACACAGGCATCCAACAACTCATTGAAGTTGTGAGGCAAAATCTTCGATGCCAGTCCCACGGCGATTCCCTCCACGCCCTGAGCCAGCAACAACGGAAATTTCACGGGCAGGGTGACAGGTTCCTGGTTCCGTCCGTCGTAGGAGAGCATCCACTCGGTGGTCTTCGGATTGAACGCCACCTCCAGAGCGAATTTCGACAGACGTGCCTCGATATATCGCGGAGCAGCCGCCTCGTCGCCCGTGAGAATATTTCCCCAGTTTCCCTGACAGTCTATGAGCAGATCTTTCTGCCCGAGCTGCACCAGCGCATCGCCGATCGAAGCATCGCCATGGGGGTGAAACTGCATGGTGTGTCCCACGATATTGGCCACCTTATTATATCGGCCGTCATCCAATCGCCGCATGGAATGGAGAATACGCCGCTGAACGGGCTTCAATCCATCCTCCACATGAGGCACGGCCCGTTCCAGAATCACATAGGAGGCATAATCCAGGAACCAGTCTTTGTACATCCCGGTCAACTTCTGACGGCCTCCGCTTTCGTTCATCAAACGGTCGAATTTACCTGCAGGAGAGACACCCGCCGACTTTTTACTCGACGCAGCCTCTTCGTCGGAAAGTTCTTCACTCTCCGAGGCGTCCTCCTGCTGAAGCACATCGTTTTCCGGAGCAGATTCCCCTCCGACGCGGATTTCATCCCGGTCTTCCTGTTCGATATCTCTATTTTTATCTTCGCTCATTCCCTGTAAATCGGTACTTATTTTTCATTAAATCGCTTCGTCAATATAATCGGCCTCGATCCGCAGGTTATCGATGATGAATCCCTGGCGTTCGTAACTGTTCTTACCCATATAGAATTCGAGCATATCGTGGATCGGATCGTCCTTCGTAAGGCGTACTTTTTCCAGCCGCATATTTTCGCCGATAAACTCCTTGAACTCATCGGCCGAGATCTCGCCCAGGCCCTTGAATCGGGTGATCTCCGGATTTGCCCCGAGTCGGGCGATCGCCTTCTCTTTCTCCTCCTCGCTGTAACAGTAGACCGTTTCCTTCTTATTCCTCACGCGGAACAACGGAGTCTGCAGCACAAACAGATGTCCCTGCCGGATCACATCGGGGAAGAATTGCAGGAAGAAAGTCATCATCAGCAACCGGATGTGCATCCCGTCCACATCGGCATCGGTAGCGATGATCACCTTGTTGTAGCGCAGATTATCCATATCCTCCTCTATATTGAGAGCGGCCTGCAACAGATTGAACTCCTCGTTTTCGTAGACCACCTTTTTCGTCAACCCGTAACTGTTGAGAGGCTTTCCCCTCAAGGAGAAGACCGCCTGGGTATTCACATCCCGGCTCTTGGTGATCGAACCGCTGGCCGAATTACCCTCCGTAATGAAGATCATGGTCTGCTCGGCCCGTTCATTCTTGTCGGTGAGATGAATACGGCAATCCCTCAACTTTTTGTTGTTGAGACTCACCTTTTTAGCCATCTCACGAGCCTTTTTCTGCACACCGGAAATCGCCTTACGTTCCTTCTCGTTCTCGACGATCTTACGGTTCAGGGCATCGGCCGTTTCGGGATTCTTGTGCAGGTAATTGTCCAGCTGCTCCTTCAGAAAATCGACCACGAAATTACGTACCGTAGGTCCGTCCGGCCCCATGTCCTTCGAACCGAGCTTGGTCTTGGTC
This sequence comes from uncultured Rikenellaceae bacterium, assembly GCA_944326945.1. Classification (GTDB taxonomy): domain Bacteria; phylum Bacteroidota; class Bacteroidia; order Bacteroidales; family Rikenellaceae; genus Gallalistipes. The sequence goes on along the minus strand of CALVFY010000014.1, from coordinate 42,464 downwards.
TGCGACTCGAACATCGGCTCCTCCACCTTAATGCTGATGGCAGCGATGATCGAGGTCCGAATATCCGAAGCATCGTAATCCTTGCGATAAAACTCCCGAATGGTCTTGGCGATCGCCTCGCGGAAAGCCGCCTGGTGCGTTCCTCCCTGGGTGGTGTGCTGGCCGTTGACGAATGAAAAATAGGTCTCGCCATAACCGCTGCCATGAGTGATGGCCACCTCAATATCCGGTCCCGAAAGATGAATTGGCGGATAAAGCGGCTCTTCGGCCATCTGCTCGTTCAACAGATCAAGCAGACCGTTTTTGGAGACAAAGCTCTGACCGTTCAATTTGATCACCAGTCCCGCATTCAGATAACAATAGTTGCGGATCATCGCCTCCACGTAATCGAAATTGTAGGCATAGTCCCCGAACACCGAACGATCGGCCACAAAACGAATCGTGGTACCATTTTTCTCCTGTACCCCACTCTCCGAACGGTCGGCCAACTCCTCTCCGGCAGAAAAGTCAACACTACGAGCCTCTCCGTCGCGCACACTGCGGATAGTAAATTCACTCGAAAGAGCATTCACGGCCTTGATACCGACGCCGTTCAATCCCACCGATTTTTTGAAGGCTTTCGAATCATATTTGGCACCGGTGTTCATCTTCGAGGCCACATCGGCCAGTTTCCCTAACGGCACTCCCCGACCATAGTCGCGAATCGTCACCACATCACCCGCGATTGTCACCTCTATACTCTTTCCGAATCCCATCATATACTCGTCGATCGAGTTATCCAGCACCTCCTTGATAAGAATATAGATTCCGTCGTCGGACGAAGTTCCGTCGCCCAACTTACCGATATACATACCCGGTCGACGACGGATGTGTTCCTTCCAGTCGAGAGTCCTGATATGTTCGTCCGAATAGTTCGCTGCTGCGTCCATATAATTTTTATCTCCTTTTAATTTTTTCTCCATTCCTGTCCATACAAATCGGGGCGCAACGAAGCATGTACCTCTTCAGTCCGTCGATGCACCTCTTCGGCCAAAGTTTTGATCTCCGTTCGGGCCACCTCTTCGGCACTCACCGGAGGCAGGATCCGAACCCTAAAGGTGTAAGGCATCTTCATCTTCCAACCATCCATCAGGCTACCCGTACCCTCTATCACACAGGGAAGAATCCCCACTCCGGCACTTTTGGCAATGAGAAACGCCCCCTCTTTGAAACGATGTACACGACCGTCCTTGGTCCGTGTCCCCTCCGGGAAAATAATAACCGATGTACCGGCCTTGAGATACTCATCGGCCTCGTGGACCATTTTTTTCGTACTCGAGGTAGCCCCACGCTCGATGGCAATGTCTCCGTGCATCCAAAGCACCATACCGAAGATCGGGATCCTATAGACCTCTCGTTTGGAAACCCACTTGAAATTGAACGGCAACACGTACATCAAGGGAATGTCGAGCATGGCCTGGTGATTGACCGTCACCACATACGGCACCCCCTTCTCGATATATTCCCGACCTTCGACCTTCACTCTCCACAAGGGCCATGCATAGATAGCCTTTGCCCAAAAACGGGAGGCATGATGCAAAACAGATCTTTGACGATCGAAAAGCACCGTCAGGGCAAAAATCAATATGAAAGGAATGCAGTAGACGAGCGTAAAGAGAATCGTCACAACATAATAGAGCACAGACTTCATCACAGGCCGGTTTTTCCCATTTTAAATCCTGCAAGTTTAACAATTTTTTCGGCATTTTTCCCTTTTTCGGGAAGCATTTTATCAACATTTAATCACAGAAAGGCGCAGGTACGCATTTTTTTAACTACCTTTGGGGCCTCAACCATTTTAAAGAAAACTGCAGATGAAAGCATTTGTTTTTCCGGGACAGGGCGCTCAGTTCGTGGGCATGGGCAAAGACCTCTACGACACCGTCCCGATGGCGAAAGAACTCTTCGAAAAAGCCAACGAGATTCTCGGTTTCCGCATAACCGACATCATGTTCTCCGGCACGGACGAACAACTCAAACAAACCAACGTAACACAACCGGCCATCTTCCTCCACTCGGTCATCCTGGCCAAATCGCTGGGCGAAGCATTCAAACCGGACATGGTGGCCGGCCACTCTCTGGGTGAATTCAGCGCACTGGTTGCCGCCGGAGCACTCAGCTTCGAGGATGGTCTGCGCCTGGTAGCCAAACGTGCCGCCGCCATGCAGAAAGCCTGCGAATTGAATCCTTCCACCATGGCTGCCGTATTGGCCCTGCCGGACGAAAAAGTGGAGGAAATCTGTGCTTCGATCGACGAAGTAGTCGTTCCGGCCAACTATAACTGCCCCGGCCAGCTGGTAATCTCCGGCAGCAATGAAGGCATCGAAAAGGCTTGCGCCAAGATGCTCGAAGCGGGTGCAAAACGCGCACTGAAACTCAACGTGGGAGGTGCATTCCACTCTCCGCTGATGGAACCGGCCCGCGTGGAACTGGAAGCCGCCATCAAAGAGGCTCCGTTTGCCACGCCCATCTGCCCCGTTTACCAGAACGTGGACGCCAAACCCTATACCGATCCTGAAAAGATCAAAGCCAATCTGATCGCCCAATTGACCGCTCCCGTACGCTGGACCCAAATCGTACGCAACATGCTCGCCGACGGGGCCGAGTCGTTCACCGAACTGGGTCCCGGTGCCGTCCTGCAGGGGTTGATCAAGAAAGTAAACAAAGAGGCTGTCTGCGAATCGAAACAGACTCTTTAAAATCATGCGACAACGAAGTACCTGATGACAGGTACTTCTACGACAGAAAAGCGGCCTTTTCATGTTGAAAAGGCCGCTTTTTTATACGACAAAACATCCCCCCGACTTCCACCCAACGAGCAGATTATAAATATTCTTCAAATCGTTTTGTCCGTACACGATCACGGAATCCAAGAGTGTATAAAACACAAATCCCTCTTTCGGTTTTTTTACATCCGAAGGAAATATTTTATAAAAAAATTAATAAGAAAATCTTCCTTTTTAAGAAAATAAGCATATCTTTGCATTTTGCAAACAAAACAAAACACTACACTAAGAAAAAGATCAAACGATCGACAAATGGTCTCACTAAAAGAATTCTTCAATCAGCACGAAGCTGATATGCAAAAGGGTATTACCCACAAGAACAATCTGATAAAACGCAATATAATCGCCTATATGGCGGTCAATGGAGAGTGTACCTTGGCTGAACTTACCAAGGAACTCCATATCAGCATTCCGACTATCACCAAACTGGTCAACGAATTGGTTGCAGAAGATATCGTGACCGATAACGGCAAAGTGGAGACCCCCGGAGGCCGTCGCCCGAACATCTTCGGTCTGGCCAACTCTGCCATCTATTTCGCCGGAGTCGATATCGCCCGCGATCACATCGGCTTTATCATCACAGACCTGAAAAACAACGTCATCACCAGCGAGGAGAATACCAAATTCGAACTGGTCGACTCTCCCGAATGCTTCGAACGTATCTGTACGCTGATCGAATCGTTCATCGAACGCTGCGGGGTGGATCGGAGCAAGATTCTGGGTATCGGAATCGGTATCGCCGGTCGGGTAAATCCCAACACGGGGCGCAGTTACAAATACTTTACCTCCAGCGAACGATCCATCCGCGAAATCATCGAGGAACGTATCGGTATCCGAGTCCTGCTGGAAAACGACACCCGCGCCCGTTGTTATGCCGAATACTTTACAGGGAGCAATATCAAGGACGAAAAAAATATTCTGTATCTGCATCTGGGACGCGGTGTGGCAATCGGAATCATCACCGACGGCAAACTCTTCTACGGCAAATCGGGATTCGCCGGAGAATTCGGTCACACCCCCTTTTTCGATAACGAGATCATCTGCTCCTGCGGCAAAAAAGGATGCCTCGAGACCGAAGTGTCCGGAATCGCCATCGAAAACAAACTCATTGCACGCATCCGTCAGGGAGTCAGCACGATTCTGCAGGAAAAATACAACCGAGGCGAAACGATCCATGTCAACGACATTATCTCAGCCGCCAAAAACGACGATACGCTGGCCATTGAACTGATCGAGGAAGCCGGAGAGAAGATCGGTAAGAGTATCGCCTTTCTGATCAATATCTTCAATCCTGAACTGGTGATCATCGGAGGCAATCTGGCACAGGCCGGCGACTACATCATGTTGCCCTTGAAATCCGCTGCCAACAAATACTCGCTGAGTCTGGTTTACAACGATACGAAGTTCCGTCTCTCGAAGATGAACGAAAGCGCCGGAGCCATGGGTGCCGCCATGCTCATTCGAAACAAGATTATCGGTTTATAAAGTCCGGCCTTAAGAAGATGAATGCACTGGAAACGGACCTGATCCGTCTACGAGCCATGGAGCCAGAAGACATTGACATTCTCTATCTGTGGGAAAACGACACCAATGTCTGGAAGGTAAGCAATACGATCGCCCCCTTTTCGAAATACATTCTGAAACAATTCATCGAGAACCAGCGATACGACATCTATGAAACCAAACAACTACGTCTGATTATCGAGTCGAAAGAGTTGCTCAAACCGGTCGGAGCCATCGACCTGTTCGACCTTGACCCCTACAATCGACGAGCCGGCGTAGGAATCCTGATCTACGACAACAAAGACAAGGGACAAGGATTCGCCTCATCGGCCTTGGCAACCCTGATCCGCTACGGTTTCCAGGTGTTGGGTCTCAACCAACTCTATTGCAATATTCCGGCAACCAACACCCGCAGTCTGTCGCTGTTTAAAAGCAAAGGATTCAACATCATAGGGTTGAAAAAAGAGTGGACGAAAACCACATCGGACTGGCAGGACGAGTATATGCTTCAGTTACTGAATCCGAAAAAAGGATAAATTCTAATTATTTTCCGGCTTCGATACGACCAGCCTTTCGGGCCGCTCTCTTGACCGGATCGAACAGCCAAATACCGACAGATACCCCGATCTTATTGGGATACCACTCGCCCGAACCATTGTAAGGATCGGGATAAGCAGGCATCTCGGGTCGATGCGGGTAGAGATCCACTTTCCCGTCCAACGAATAACCATTGTACCAACTGAGCATATAAGCCCAGCCTAAATAGGCATCGAGCACCCATTTGCGGGCAAAGGCATATTCATATCCCACACACAGTCCCACCATCAACCCTCCGCCTTTACTGTATCGGTTCTCAAGATACAATCGTCCCTGTCTAAGTTCGGGTTTCGACATCTTGAACAACATCATTCCCGCATTGAGTCCCACATACCACCCGTCGTTCCGTTCGCGGAAATAACGCCGTATTTCATTCAGACAGATTCCGAAATGCATCGGCTTACTCACACCATGATCATTGATACTCTGCCACGGAGAATAGACAATCTCCGCCTGATAGGTCCACCGATCCGAAACACGAATCTCAACGGCCGGATTGATCACCCCCACCAAAGCATATAAACCGTTCAATTTCAGATAGCTCTGACCTCGAACGGCGCCCCCGCATCCCAACAGGAGGAATCCCAATAGAATGATCCGCTTCAAATTTCTCGATAAATAGTGCCGAAAGGTATGCAAAACCTGTGAAAAACAAGAAATCCCACCGGAAAATTTTTCACTCAATAGAAAACACTCATATCCGGCATAGCAGACAGGGTCCGATAGTTGCCCATATCATCGATCTCATAACAGTAATGCTTCAAACCATTTGTCAGCAACAAGTAACGAGCACCCACCTTGGCATTGTAACGAACCGCCTGAGCCAATACCGTATCGTCAATCGGAATATCCGCCGCTTTACACTCGGCCAACAAGACAGGAAACGGTTTACATTCCGAAACGACTCCATTCCCGCCCTTCCGCCCCGGTGCGAATATCACCACATCGGCCCTCTGAGGTTGTCCCTGCATGTCGACCGGATATTCCTGAACCACATACTGCCGATCGACCCCTGAATATTCCACCAGAAAACGAATCAAATGTCGACGGACCCACTCTTCCGGAGTGAGCTGCAGCCACCGACCCCGCATCTCATCCCAAACATAAGTCACATCTCCCCGTCGCATGAAGCGGAATGAAAAAGAGGGAAAATTAAGTCGGGGATGCCGGTTCATCTTGCAAAAATTTTTACTACCTTGTACCCAAATTCGCCTAAATCAAAATTCGAAGTTGAACATTCAATAAAGACAAACAAAAATAAGAAAAATCTCATGAATACAAATCCAAAAAACCGCAGGGAAGAGGCCCTCGATTACCATTCGGAGGGTAGACCGGGGAAAATAGAGGTCATCCCCACCAAACCGTACAGTTCACAACACGACCTTTCGCTGGCTTACTCTCCGGGAGTAGCCGAACCATGTCTTGAGATAGAAAAAAATCCGGAAGACGCCTATAAATATACCGCAAAAGGCAATCTGGTAGCCGTCATCTCCAACGGAACCGCCGTGCTGGGTCTGGGCGACATCGGGGCCGTGGCCGGCAAACCTGTCATGGAGGGGAAAGGCCTTCTGTTCAAAACCTTCGCAGATATCGATGTATTCGACATAGAGGTCGACACAAAGAACACGGATGAATTTATCGAAACAGTCAAAAATATTTCGCCCACTTTCGGAGGCATCAACCTCGAAGACATCAAGGCTCCCGAATGTTTCGTGATCGAAGACCGTCTGAAAAAAGAACTTTCGATCCCCGTGATGCACGACGATCAACACGGAACGGCGATCATCTCTGCCGCCGCATTGCTCAATGCCATGGAACTGACCGGCCGCAAACCGGAAACGACAACCGTAGTAGTAAACGGGGCCGGTGCGGCAGCCGTATCCTGTTCACGTCTCTATTTTGGGTTGGGCATTCGTCCCGAAAATCTGATCATGTGTGACAGCAAGGGGGTCATCACCACGTCGCGTACCGACCTCAATCCGATCAAACGGGAATTCGCCACCTCGCGTGACATTCACACGCTGGCCGAAGCCATAAAAGGAGCCGATGTATTCCTGGGACTCTCCGTGGCCGATGTGCTGAGTGAAGAGATGGTTCAAAGCATGGCTAAGGATCCCATTGTCTTTGCATTGGCCAATCCTAATCCGGAGATCTCCTACGAGGCGGCCATGCATTCTCGTCCCGACATCATCTTCGCTACGGGCCGTTCGGACTACCCCAACCAGGTAAACAACGTACTCGGTTTCCCCTACATTTTCCGCGGAGCCCTCGACGTACGTGCTACGGCCATCAACGAAGAGATGAAGATCGCCGCTGTACGGGCTTTGGCAGCCCTGGCCAAAGAACCCGTACCCGATATCGTGGCAACGGCCTATAACAGTACCCGAATCTCATTCGGCCGCGAATATCTGATCCCGAAGGCTCTCGACCCACGGTTGATTGTCTGCATCTCGATTGCCGTAGCCCGGGCCGCCATCGAATCGGGCGTGGCTCGTCGGAAGATCGAAGACTGGGATGCCTATGCACAGGAATTGGAAGGACGTATGGGACGTAACGACAAATTGTTGCGTAATGTCCGCTCGAAGGTACTCAATTCGCCGCTCAAGCGGATCGTATTCAGCGACGGTGACAAACCCAATACGCTGAAAACAGCCGCCCATCTGGTGGCCGATCATCTGGCCCGTCCGATCATGATGGGCGATCGCAAACGGATCGAACGAGTGGCGGCCGAGAACAACGTGGATCTGACGGGGATGGAAATTCTCGATTTCCGCAGCGACGAGGAGACTCCGCGTCGTGCACGCTACGCCGCCATGTTGCATCAAAAGTTCAGCCGTCGCGGTCTGAGCATGAACGAAGCCATGAAGCACATGAAGGAACGCAACTGGTTTACGTTGATGATGGTCGTGGCCGGCGACGCCGACACCTCGATACTCAACTACAGCCGTCGGTACAGCAAAGCGCTGGAAGCCGTCAAAGCCCTGTTCACCTCATCGACCAACAAGACACTCGCCTCGATGGTGATCGTCACCACCAAGAAAGGTCCCATGTTCTTCTCCGACATGGCTGTCAACACCAATCCCACGTCTGAAGAGCTGGTCGACATCACTCGGGCTACGGCTGCCGCGGTGAAACGATTCGGAATCGAACCGGTCATCGCCATGCTCTCCCACTCCAACTTCGGAACCGACAACGAATACGAAGCGACAAAAGTGGCCAAAGCGGTCGAGGTACTCCATGACCGCTATCCGGAGATCATCGTGGACGGCGAAATGAAGGCCGACATCGCTCTCGACAAGAAGACCCGCAACGAATTCTACCCCTTCAATCAAATCGGCGACCGCGATGTGAACACCTTTATTTTCCCGAACCTCTCGGCTGCCAACATCTCCTACAAACTGATGGGACAATTGGGCGATGCCGAAATTACAGGACCGATTCTGGTAGGTCTGCCGGCAGGCGTCTATCTGATTGCCGATACAGCCAGCGTACGGTCGCTCATCAATCTGGCAACGATCGCCGTAGCCAATGCCGAAGCCGGAGAATAGGTACTCTTTTCCCCGTCACAAACGGATCATGCAAGGACTGTCTTTTACACAAGGACAGTCCTTTTTGTCTGTTCTGCGCCATATATTCAGGCTTTTTATTACCTTTGCAGCATAATTTTCTCAACCGATGATTCGTACCCTTCTCTTTACTGCACTGACGGTCTCCTCTATGGGAATGTTCGCCACCGGCACACTCGCCGTTACCGGACAATCTTCGGCGTCCGTCGTTCCATCCCGTAAACCGGCCAAAAAGACACAGGAACTACCCTCGGTCACGCTGCTTCGCTATTCGGAACAGAGTCGTCCGGTCAAACAACCCTGGCCCCTCGATCCGGAAGCCGTAACCTCGGGGAAAGACGCCCCTCGTGGAGAGGTACTCTGTTATGCCTCAGCCGCCGAGACTCTGACTCGAAGCGACACCTCACTTTATCTCCAGCCCCTGGAAGGCAAATGGAAAGGCGAATCCTTCCGCGAAGGCAAACTCGAGGGGATGCGTTACTCGACCCGGTTCAAAGTTCCCTTCGCGTGGGTGGACCGACAACTGTTTCTCCGACTGGGCGCACTGGGAGGAGCCTACGAAGTGAGGGTCAACGGTCAACAGGTGGCTTATACTCAAGATGGATATACCCCCGCCGAATTCGATGTGACCCGTCACTCCAAAGAGGGTAACAACACACTGGAAGTGATTGCCTATGCGAACAGCGTGGGGCGGATGATCGAGAATTTCGACACTCCATCCACCCTGCATATGCCCGATCGCAGCTACATCGTGGCACAACCCCGCGTACGCATTCGCGATATCGTGACCGATACCAGGCTGGAAGGCGGCAACGGGCTCTTGTCTCTGGGCGTCATTCTCAAAAGTCACCTGCTCAACTTCAAAGAGTACAATGTCTACTACGAACTGATCGCCCCCGACGGCCGGACAATCTCATCCGGTCATCGCGACGCCCGTTTCGATCTGCGTCGGGAAGATACGGTACGTTTCTATGCCAATCTGCCCGATATTCGGCCCTGGAGTCACGAAGCCCCCAATCTCTACACCCTGCAATTGAAAACCCAATACGAGGGACGATTCCAGGAATATGTATCGTTCGAAATCGGATTCCGGGAGGTGCACATGCAGGAGGGAAAACTGCAAATCAACGGTCGGGAATTTCCGCTTCGGGCAGTCGAATACACACCTGCCGGTGACTCTGCGACCCTCTACCGGGAACTTACCTCTCTGAAACGACAAGGAGTGAATACAATCAAAGTGATGCATCACCCACAGGCCGAGACCCTCTACCGGGCCTGCGACGAGTTGGGCCTCTATCTCTGCAACCAGGCCAGCATAGACTCCCATCTGGCAGGCAACTCCCGTAAAAAGGGAGGCACCCCCTCGAACGATCCCCGTTGGAGAGACGCATATGTAGACAGGGCTCTGGCCATGTACTACACCTCCAAGAACCATCCTTCGGTCATTCTTTTCTCTCTGGCCGACAACTCCGCCAACGGATACAATCTCTACGAAAGCTATCTGGCCCTGAAACAGGTCGAAACCGAACGCCCCGTCATCTATAATGGTGTGGGTGACGAATGGAACAGCGATGCGATTCCCGCCTCCAAGAAGGGTGACCGGCGATTTGTTTTCGCACCCACTCTTCCGGAAAATCTGAGTATCTCGTCGCCGGTCTCCATCAGCGCCAAAGATGCCTCGAAGGGAATATTCACCATCTCGAATCATTACGATCTGACCTCTCTCGGAGAGAATGATGTCCACTATACCATCCGAGTGGGACGAAAAACAATCGCCGACGGAACACTCCCCGTACGCCTTGCTCCGGGAGCAAGTAACGACTACACGATTCCTCTCCCCGAACGGATCAAATCGGGAGCCCAGATGAAAATCACCCTGCGCGTGGAACGTGAAATTCCAGCGACCTATCGCTACACAAACACGCCCAAGGAAGAAACGAATGCAGGTTCATCCTCCCGCAAATCGAACGATCGAGAGGAAAATAACAGCATACAACGTCAACTGGTTGTAGAAAAAAATTTCTCTGCCACCTACCGTTAGCACAATCCCCTCGCAAAAGGGGGGCGAATACTTAACAGTTAATAGGGGAAGCCGTTTTATTAGAAACGGCTTCCCCTATTAAAATTACAGGGACATTCTCTTTTGAAGAAACCTCTCTCTTGCCGATTCGCCAAATTCCACAAAAGACATTCCCGGGCCACTTTAACAGATTTCAAACCTTTTTTGATAGAAAACAAACCTTCGTTAACAAGGCAATACTTAATATTGTAATGTGAAAAATCATATTATTCAATAAAACCAAAACACTTAACCTATGAAGACAATTGCTACAAAATTGTTGATGATCGGAACCTTGTTCTCTCTGATCGCCATGCTTCCGGGGTGTAAAGACGACGAAACAGAGGTTCCGTATAAATTAATGGTTCCCTCTAAAGCGACAGCTACGGCCGAATACAATACCATCACCGTGCATTGGACACAATCGACCGATGCCATCGGATATGAAGTGACCATGGCTTCCGACGCACAGTTCTCGGATATTCTCAAGACTGTCAATCCGGAATATATTCCCGACGAAGACGACAAACACAAAACAGAATACGATGTGGTATTCGAAGACCTGGAACCTTATACGACCTACTACTTCCGGCTGAAAACCCTGTCGGCCGATCCGTCCAAAAACTCCAATTACTCCTATCGCGAAGCTACGACCGGCGAAGAAGCACCCTTCTTTGACCCCATCCAAGAGAGCAGGTTGGGTTATAACTACGTCACTCTGACCTGGAGCGAAGCAATCAATGCAGACAAAATCGTCCTTACTGACAAAGAATCCGTTGCACCGGAGTTGACATTCCCGCTGAACTCGGAAGCTCTCTCGGTTCAATCGGTAACTCTTCCGGGTCTGACTCCGGGTGTCACCTACCGGGCAAAACTCTATTTGGGCGAGGAATATCTGGGATATATCGACGTACCTGTTCCTTCGGCAGATAACTATGTGACTGATATCAATGTCGGATTCGATTTTGCGACCTTGAGTTGGGACGAAAAACTGTTTGTAAACAAAATCGTGCTGACATCGGTTAGCGGAGCAGACGGACCGTTCACCAAAGAGCTGGAATTAAGCGAAACAGGTGCTCATCAGGCCACGATCACCGGACTTACCAGTGGCAGTACCTATAAGGCCACTTTGTATTGGGACGATCAGGAATTGGGTCAATCCAGCGAGGTCATCACCAACACGATCGACGGAGAAATCGTCAGCGATCCGGCAACCCTGAAAGAAAAGATCGAAAATGCGGCAGAAGGAGCGAAATTCTACTTGCCAGCCGATTTGATATTTGATTGTTCAGCAGAAAATATCAACGTCACAAAAAGTATCAGTCTGATCGGACTTGCAAGCAGCACTACCGGAAAGAGCCGACCCACTATATATTTGGCATCTCTTGTAATCGGCGGTGATGAAACCGAAATTACAGTCAATAAAATCAGATTTGAGAACTTGGATATATCGGGTCTGAAACCGGTCAATGGCGCTGAAGATCTCACCGTAGAACCAAACAGAAGACTACTCTGTTCGAGTCTCAGCAGATCATCAACCGGTCGTGACATTACGATCAATTCCGTAGAATTGGAAGGCTGTACCGTAAGAAATTACTCCATCAATGTATTCGGACTCGAATCCTCTCTCGGCACATCCAAATTCCGCGTAGGTGACATCACCATCAATGACTGCGTTATTTTCGATATCGGGCGTAACAACGGAGGGTACAATTCGATCGTACACCTACAAGGAGGAAAAGACGATGCAAATGCTCAAATGACAGGTACTTTTAAAATGACAAATAGTACACTGTATTACATTTACTTCGGACTGATCGAAGCTCAATGGAATAAATGCGTCACACCTTATGTCGTACCTCAAGGAGTCATTATTGAAGATTGCACATTCGATCGCTTCGGTGTTGCCATGCCAGCAGAAGGATTATGGATGTCATCAAGCAGCAACAGTGGGCGACAGTTCATCAATTTCGACAAATTAACAGATGCGACTGTACCTTTGACTGTAAACAGATGTATCTTCGGAGAGATGAAATATAATAGCAGTAGCCCGGGATACGGAGCCCGTGACTTTCAACGGAAATGTTCAGCTGTCAACACCGACAAAGCAACCAACATTGGCTCTTCCGACACGTTCAACAGCGGAGGAACGGGCACTTACTTCAACAAGGCAGGTCAAACAGGAGCTGAATTGTTCCCCAACCGCGATATCAATATGCTCTCCCCTGACTATACTCCTATGGAGGGCTATCAGGATCGAGGAGACCCGAGATGGTTGAAATAATCCGACCATACTAACTACTGAACAGGGTGGGACATTCCCACCCTGTTTTTTCCCACGCTATTCTCTGTACAAACCCGATAAACCCAACAACTATTACCTATGAGTATCTTTCGTCTTTCCTGCCATCACATTCTGATCGTGGTATTGCTTGGCATAGTCTCTGCTTGCGGCAAAAACAACACGGACGACAACTCCGGAGGTAATGACGGGGAGAACATCACTCCTCCTCCCACCGAAGAAAATGTGATCTATGCAGCACCCGGCGGTTGGAGTAACAACGAAGGAACTTTCGAAAGTCCCTACGATCTGAAGACAGCCATATCCAAGCTCCGGCCGGGTTGGACACTCTACCTTCGAGGCGGAGAATATAATATCAGAGCCCGAATCGACCTGAATAAATCGGTCCAAGGTTCACCCACAGCCTCTTCTCCGATTCGTATCTGGGCCTATGCCGACGAAAAACCAGTCATCAACTGCCGATATGCGGTCGGTCCGGAAAGCAATCCCTATACGGAAGGAATCCGCAATAAAGACGTGGATTATGTACACTGGAAAGGTCTGGAGTTGAAAAACGCCTGGAACCATGGGTTCCGAATCGAATACGCTTCTCACAACACTTACGAAAACTGTGTATCGCACCACAATTCAGGTGCCGGTTTCTTCATCGGATTCAGCAACGAAAAGATGGATCGTGACGACATCAATCCCGATGGCGAATCGTGTGCCCATAACGTCTATATCAACTGCGATGCCTACATGAATTTCGACTACCATACCTACAAAGGAGGTGGAAGCGATCATACACCAGGAACCAACGCCGACGGTTTCGCCGCCAAATGCAAACCGGGAAAAGGAAACAAATACTACAACTGCCGGGCATGGAGCAATTCGGATGACGGATGGGATCTCTACGAAGCAACTGGCGGTGTGGAGATGATCAACTGCTGGTGCTGGAAAACCTCCATCTGGACCGACTACGTAGAGATGTATCGGGAACGCATCCAATGGGAAAAAGAAGAGGGTCTCTATACCTCCGGCAAATACGCAGATGAACTGACCGAAAAACTCTTCGCCGGAAACGGAAACGGCTTCAAAATCGGAGGAGCCTGCTACTTCAGTCAAGGAAGCAACTGGGAAAACCACAATCACCTTTCCCGGGGCGTCCACGTACTGCGTAACTGTATCTCATTCAACAATCTGCGCTGGGGATTCGACCAAAACAATCATGTGGATGGCGCCTATGTAGAGAACTGCATCGCTTTCAATAACGGGAACACGAAAAATTTGAGCAATTTCGGCTTCCGCCAGATCAATATGCACGGCACGAAATTCGTGTTCAGGAACTGCATCTCATTCGGAGCAAAAAATCCGGACACGTTCTCTCCTGCCACCTGCCAATTCGATCATAACTCCTGGAACGAGATCAAAGACAAAAGCAAATCATGGACCCCGTTCGATGCCACAGCCTCGTACAATACCTATAAAATACAATTCATATCCCTCTCCGAAGAGGATGCCGGCGCCCCTCGCAAGGCAGACGGCTCGCTTCCCGACCGCTTCGGGAGATTGGCTGCCGGAAGCATTTTCATCGACATGGGCGCACCAACAGCCGATATCGACACCTATGCAGAGACTTCGGCATTGAGCGAATATCCTCTGCCGGGACGCTACAATGCGATCAAACTCTCACCCATGCCTTACTCCGGATCGGATCCGGATCTGGGTATCTTCGAATACGGCAACTGATTGTCGGCTGAACAGAACCGAGTATTTAACCGCCGAATCGATGGATTTCTGCGGGAAAATCACTATTTTGTGATCTCAAAAATACAAACGAACAAAAATACTCGATAAAACGATTAACCACCATGAAAAAAATTGTACTTGCCCTCATCGTCCTGATAGGATGTTACGGCATGGCTAAAGCCCCCGAAAAAGGAATCACGGTTTATCTGATCGGCGATTCGACCTGTGCCACAAAAACCGATAATGCACGTCCCGAAACAGGTTGGGGCGAGAAACTCGGACAACATTTCAAGAAGAGAGTGACCGTAGACAATCGGGCTCTGAACGGTCGCAGCACGAAAAGTTTCCGAGATCAGGGTCATTGGGACAAAATTCTCGGGACACTTAAGCCGGGAGATTTCGTATTCATTCAATTCGGACACAACGACCAGAAAGAAAGCAAGCCCCAAGTCTATTCCGACCCGCAAACATTCCAAAAGAATCTGAAACGGTATATCGACGAAACCCGTGCCAAGGGGGCAACACCCGTACTGCTCACCTCGATCGTACGCCGTAAGTTCGACGCACAAGGTCAGTTGATCAATACCCTCAAACACTATACGGCAGCGACCCGGCAAGTGGCCAAAGAGACCGGTACCCCGATGATCGACATGGACGAGAAGACCCGTGCCCTTATTCAGGAGATGGGTCCCGAAGCTTCCAAAAACATCTATCTATGGGTAAACAAAAGCGACTATCCCAATCTGAAAACAGATAAGAAAGACGACACTCATCTCTGTGTAGCCGGAGCGGAGCGTTATGCATTGTTAGTCGTCGAGGGCATCCGCGAACAGAAGATCGAACCTCTGGCAAAGAATCTAAAATAGGGTATAGTCATACTCACATACGTGCTCGACGATGAAAAAGACAATTCTGCTATCCGGTTTGATACTCTGGTGCGGTATAGCCATCGGAGTTCCTCGCCCAAAAATCTATACAGTCACCTCTCCCGACGGCAAAAACACATTGGAATTGACCGTCGGAGAACATATCTCTTATCGTATCCTTTCATCCAAAGAACTTGTCGTTGCCCCTTCCACTATCTCCCTTACACTGGCCGACGGAACGGTATGGGGAGAAAATCCTCGCGTGGCGAAGGTAACCCGGACCAATGTAGACAAAATGATTTCCAGTCCCGTATACAAAAGATCGGAAGTCAAGGACCATTTTAACCAGACCTCCGTACAGTTCCGCGGCGGCTATGCCATCGACCTGCGAGCCTACGACGACGGAGTGGCCTATCGTTGGCGTACGGTTTCGGACAAACCGGTGCAGATCGCTGCCGAACAAGCAGAATTCACCTTTCCGGGCGACCTGAATGCAGTGGTCCCCTACGTAAGAAACCGATCGAAAAAGAAGATGACCTTTACACAACAGTTTGCCAACTCGTTCGAAAATGTTTACACCCACACGAAACTCTCCGGACTCGATCCCTCTCGGCTGATGTTCCTTCCTCTGGTAACGGAACTCCCCTCGGGCCGCAAAGTCTGCATCACGGAGGCCTATCTGGAGGGGTATCCGGGTATGTATCTCAACAATCCGAATGGAGGGAATACGCTCAAAGGAGTATTCGCACCCTATCCCAAAAGCACGAAAACAGGCGGCCATAACGGACTCCAGCATCTGGTCACCGAAGCCGAACCCTATATCGCCCGAATCTACGGCATACACAAATTTCCCTGGAGAACGGTGATCATCGCCGATCAGGATAAGGAGTTGCTCGACAGCGACATGACCTACAAACTGGCCTCTCCCTCGCGTGTGGACGATCCCTCGTGGATCAAACCGGGGAAAGTGGCCTGGGAGTGGTGGAACGACTGGGGAGTATATGGAGTAGACTTCAAATCGGGCATCAACACCCAGACCTATAAGCATTACATCGACTTCGCGGCCGAACACGGTATCGAGTACATCATTCTGGACGAAG
Organism: uncultured Rikenellaceae bacterium; assembly: GCA_944326945.1. GTDB lineage: Bacteria > Bacteroidota > Bacteroidia > Bacteroidales > Rikenellaceae > Gallalistipes. The sequence continues at coordinate 25,918 of CALVFY010000014.1, read as the reverse complement.
GCTGGTCCGTCCTCGGAAAATGCGATCTGCTGCAAATCGTTCCCGAAATCGACCTGAAACAGATTATCGACTACGGTCAGTCGAAGGGCGTAGGGATCATCCTCTGGGCCGGCTATGCCGCTCTGGACAAAGATATCGAAGGCCTCTGCAAACACTACGCTCAAATGGGCGTCAAGGGATTCAAGGTCGACTTCATGAATCGGGACGACCAACAATTGGTGGAGTTCATCTACAAGGTGGCCGACGCGGCGGCTCGCAACAAACTTCTGGTCGACTTCCATGGAATGTACAAACCCACCGGATTGAACCGCACCTATCCCAATGTGATCAACTTCGAAGGCGTACACGGTCTGGAAACGGCCAAATGGACGCCCATAGAGAGTGCCGACCAGGTAACCTACGACGTGACGATTCCCTTTATCCGCATGGTGGCCGGACCGATGGATTACACGCAGGGTGCCATGCTCAACGGCACGAAAGAGACTTTCCGGGCTGTCAACAGTCAACCGATGAGTCCGGGAACGCGTTGCCGTCAATTGGCCGAATATGTCATCTTCGAATCGCCGCTGAATATGATGTGCGACAGCCCGAACAATTACCGGAAAGAACCCGAATGTACGGAATTCATCGCACAGATTCCCACCGTATGGACCCAGACTGTGGCTCTCGACGGTAAAATCGGCGAATATGCAGCCATCGCACGCCGAAAAGGAAATTCCTGGTGGGTCGGTGCTCTGACCGACTGGAATGCCCGTACGATCACACTCGACCTGTTGGCCCTGAATCTGCCGGCGGGGAAATATACCGTCACCCTGTTCCGCGACGGAGCAAATGCCGACCGTTACGCTGAAGATTATAAAAAAGAGTCTTTCTCCCTGTCGCCGGATATGAAACTGACCCTCGAAATGGCTCCCGGAGGTGGGGCCGCAGCCATCATCTCACCCGATCAATATTAGCCATTCCACCCGTAATTTAAACCCATTTTCAAGAAAATGAAATCCGACTATATTTCATTCAAAAAAAAAACTATCGGAAGATTCTTCTGTCCGGGACCTTTTTCCTCACACTGTCTCTGACCGACGCCGCAGAGCCATCCGTCAAAGAGACAATACGGGCTGACTTTTCCAAAGGACTGACCCAGTGGATTGTGGAAGATGCCTCAGCTACCGATCCTGCCGCCAAAGCGACCTTCTCGTTCCGTGGCGACACGGCTGAGATACGCGCTCCCAAAGGACTGACACTCTGGTTCAATCATAAATTATCGGGCAATTATACCGTCCGTTACGACGTACTGTTTCTGGTCGACACTACAAAAGATGAACGACTCAGTGATCTGAACTGTTTCTGGAATGCATCAGATCCCCATCATCCCGACTCTCTCTTTTTCGATTCGGCCAGCAGACAAGGGATCTTTGCCCGATACAACAGTCTGAATCTCTATTATGTGGGATACGGCGGCAACAACAATACAACTACCCGTTTTCGGAAATACCACGGACAATATTACGACCGTTCGGCTCCGAAAAAAAATGCAGACCTGATAAAACCTCTTCTCATGGGGTATGACGATCCCGGACACCTGCTGAAAGAGGGCCGTTGGGAACGAATCGAAATCCGTGTACGCGGCAACCGATCCGAATATTGGCAAAACGGCCGTATGGTGTTCCGGTACGACGACACAAAAGACCCCTATACGGAGGGTTATTTTGCAATCAGACTGCTACGCAACAGAATCCTATTGACCAACTTTCAAATCGAAAAATACTAAAAACATAAAAAGAGGGCGGGAAAAAGTTTTCCGCCCTCTTTTTATCTGTTCTTCAGATTAGTGACAACCGCAGCCACATCCGCTGTTTCCGTCACAGCTTCCGGCATCATCGCATCCGCAACTGCATCCTCCATGAGGCATCAGATCGGCCTCGGTAGCCTCGCGTACAGCCACAACCGTGCCCTTGAAATCCAGCGCCTTACCAGCCATCGGGTGATTGAAATCCATAGTCACGGAATTCTCATTCACAGCCTTCACGGTACCCAACATACGATTACCCTGATTATCACTCATCGGCAGTTGATTCCCAATGGTCAACACCCCCTCTTCGATCTTTCCGTCGATCATGAAGATATCCTTGGGCAACTCGACCACCGCTTCCGGAATCTGCTCGCCGTAAGCATCGCCAGCAGCCAGACCGAATTCGAACTTGTCTCCCGGCTCCAAACCTTTGAGTTCCGCCTCAAATTTTGGGAGCAGATAACCCGCTCCGTATACAAATTCCAGCGGATGTTCGGCCGGTACGGTCTCGATCACTTCGCCATTCACCGTCAGCGTATAGCTGAGCGATACAAATGTGTTTTCTCCGATTTTCATTATGATTCAATTATAGTATGGTTTTCTCTTTTCGAGGGAACAAAGTTAAAAATTCATTCGGGATTCTTCTCTAAATCACACATAAATATTCATTTTCCAATTCCTTTTCTTTTTCTATTGCCCAAAATCTTACCGAATGGTATCGGCGGAACCGATCCTACGAAGCGCCTTTCTCTTGCCTGCAATCAGCCAGTCGATCCATCGAGCGCATGCTTTCCGGTCTGCCCCCTCTCTGAACACCAAATAAGCATGACCAGACTTTTCACCTTCTGCCCAACGATTGCTCCCATCCGGTGCCACCACACATCGCCCGGAATCATGTAAACCGAAAAAATCCGTAGCCCGATCGGTCAACATCAACACTGCAGTCTGATCCCAGCTGGCTCGTCCCGCAAAACGATTATACAACTCATAGGCCCGCCACACGGGATGGCTCTTATCGAGTCGTTTTCTGATATACTCTCCGCCGGAACGGACCTCTCGACCAATCTCCCATCCGGAAAAAACGACACGACCGGGCCAATAATCCAGACAGTAGAGAGTCGATTCCGGATCGGGACGATAAAAATTGGCCTCCTTCCCTTCAGGAAACCGTCCCCCCATACAGATCCACTGTGCGACTTTCTGCTCAACCAACTGTAAACCTGTCAGCGGAGAGCTATCGTCCGCCGAAGACCGGAGCAGATCGCACAACGAACTCAAATGACCGATCGTGAGGATGGTCACACTACTGTCGGGACTCTCCCTCAACAATCGACGATAGAGCGTGAATGCCTCTTCAAAATCAGTCCATGCCGTGGCTGCATGAGGAAACTCCAGAGCAATCTGCCGGGTATAACGCGAATGTTTTCTCATTCGCTGCTGACGGTCATTCACTCCGATCGCCAGATCGGGATAGCCATAAAAGGTACAGATCGCCTGGGTACAGAGAGCCGCATACGTATCATCGCTCGTAACGATGATTCCACGCAGATCTATCGTACCCTGTGCGTGCAGATTCAACATCATGGCCAATGCTCCCACATCATCCACATCCGAATCAATGTCCGTGTCGAGAATCACTCTCGGAACGGCCCCAACCCGAAATCCGAGAATCAAACAACAAAACAATAAACCCAGATATCGTCCCAATTCTTTCATTCATGCTCTATTTACGATACGAAAGGAAGACCCTGAGAAGGGTCTTCCTTTCCCTCTTTTTTTCTACGTTCCATTATTTCTCTTCGTACAGAGAGGCACAGGTACAACACAGATTACGGTCGCCGTACCCTCCGTCGATCTTGCTCACATAGGGGAAGAACTTACGCTCCTTCACCCACTGCAACGGGAAAGCCGCCCGCATCCGGGTGTAAGGATGGTTCCAATCTTCGGAAGCAATCTCCTCCGCCGTATGAGGTGCATTTACCAGCAGATTATCTCCCGTTTGAACCTCCCCGGCTGCAGCAATAGCCTCACACTCACGCTTAATCGAGATCATCGCCTCAATAAAACGATCCATCTCGGCTTTGGGTTCACTCTCCGTGGGTTCGATCATAAAGGTATCGTGAACGGGGAACGAAAGTGTCGGTGCATGGAATCCATAGTCCATCAGACGACGGGCCACATCGGCACACTCCACCCCGTAATCCTTGCGGAAATGCTGCAGATCAAGAATCATCTCATGCCCTACCCGACCATTTTCGCCGGTATAGTAAGTCCGGAACTCCTTCTTCAGGGCACACGACATGTAGTTGGCATTCAGAATGGCCATCTCCGTAGCGGTACGAAGCCCCTCCTCGCCCAGCATCTTGATATATCCATACGTAATGGGCAGCAGCATGGCACTTCCATAGGGAGCCCCGGACACAGCCGTAATGCCTTCGCGACCACCCGTCTCCACAATCGGATGCGAAGGCAGGAAGGGTGCCAGATGTTTCGCCACACAGATCGGACCTACACCGGGACCACCGCCTCCGTGAGGCATACCGAATGTTTTATGCAGATTCAAGTGGCAGACATCCGCCCCGATATATCCCGGATTGGTCAGTCCCACCTGAGCATTCATGTTCGCACCGTCCATGTAGACCTGTCCGCCCGCATCGTGGATAATCTCGACGATCTCCCGAATACGGCTCTCGAATACTCCGTGCGTAGAGGGATAGGTCACCATGATACCGGCCAATTCACTGGCATATTCATTCGCCTTGGCTCGCAGATCCTCCACGTCGATATTGCCATGCTCGTCGCAGGCCACCACCACGATCTTCATTCCGGCCATCGCCGCCGAAGCGGGGTTGGTCCCGTGAGCCGAAGCAGGAATCAGCACAATGTTGCGATGACCCTGTCCGCGGCTCTGATGCCAGGCCCGAATCACCATCAGACCCGAATACTCACCGGCTGCTCCCGAATTGGGTTGTAACGACGTGGCGGCAAATCCCGTGATGATGGCCAAATCGTGTTCCAATTCCCGGATCATCTCCATGTATCCCTCGGCCTGGTCTCTCGGCACGAAAGGGTGCATATTACCGAAACCGGCCAGCGACAAGGGCATCATCATCGCAGCCGCATTGAGTTTCATTGTACACGAACCCAACGAAATCATGCTGTCGACCAACGAAATATCACGATGCTCAAGCCGTTTGATATAACGCATCATATCGGTTTCGTTGCGATAAAGACGGAACACGGGTTCGGTCAGAATCGGACTGCGACGCGCCAGATTCGCAGGCAGAGCCGCCTGTTGCGGAATTTTCACACTCTTGGGCGCCTTGCGACCGGCCGCTTCGGCAAAAATAGCCGCCACCTGGAGCACCTCTTCGTCGGTGGTCACCTCGTCGAAACTCATCCTCACCCGATTCTCGTCCGGATAGAAGAAATTGATTCCCCGGTCCAGAGCGGCCTGCTGAACTACCGCAGCCTCAGCCTCCACCTCGATCGTATCGAAGAACACCTCCGAGGCCAGCTTGAAGCCCAGCTCTCTGAGCACTCCGGCCACAGCCACCGCATGAGTATGAATGTGTTCGGCAATCCGTTTCAATCCTTCGGCCCCGTGATAGACGGCAAAAAAACCGGACATGGTGGCCATCAGGGCCTGTGCCGTACAGATATTCGACGTGGCTTTCTCGCGTTTGATATGTTGTTCGCGCATCTGGAGCGCCATCCGCAGGGCCTTGTTTCCCAATCGATCCACCGAAACACCGATGATACGACCCGGCATGTTGCGCTTGAAGGCTTCTCGCGTAGCCATAAAACCGGCATGCGGTCCGCCGAATCCCATCGGAAGTCCGAACCGCTGGGTCGATCCCACGGCAATGTCGGCCCCCCATTCGCCCGGAGCTTTCAACAGTACGAGCGCCATCGGATCACAGGCAGCCGTCACCAATACCCCGCGGGCGTGGGCCGCTGCCGTAAAGTCGTCGTAATCGTTGATCGTTCCATTGGCTGCCGGATACTGTACCACGGCACCGAACTCGCGGCCCGAGAATTCATACGTCGAAAAATCGTCGCGGATGATCTCGATTCCGTAAGGTTCCGAACGAGTCAACAACAGATCGAATGTCTGAGGGAAGATATTTTCGTCCACGAACAGAATATTGCGACCCTCTTTCACCGCTTCGCGCGAACGAAGAGCATACATCATCAGCATTGCCTCAGCCGTAGCCGTAGCTTCGTCCAACAACGAACAGTTGGCGATCTCCAATCCCGTAAGCGAAATGACTGCCGTCTGAAAATTGAGCAATGCTTCGAGACGACCCTGCGAAATCTCGGCCTGATAGGGCGTGTAGGAGGTATACCACGCAGGATTTTCAAAGACGTTGCGGGCTATCACGGCAGGAGTCGCCGTAGGATAATAGCCCATTCCGATGAACGAACGCAATTGCCGGTTCTTGTCGGCCAAGGCACGAATGTGTGCAGCAAATTCATATTCGGTCATCCCCTTGGGAAGATCGAGCGGTTTGCGTAGCCGGATCGAAGCAGGAATTACTTGAGAAATAAGCTCCTCCACACTCTTGACTCCGATCGTTTCCAACATCGGCCGCAGATCGTCGGGCGAAATACCCACGTGACGGTCCACAAATCTGTCCTGTGCCATAATCTACAAATAAGTTTTATGAGATTCGTGATTTTCGTTTCCGACACAAAGCTACGAATATTTCACGAGCTATGCTTCACAATTCTCCATTTTAATCAACCTTTTGCTAACATTTCGCCACTGTTTTTTCCCCTTCGGTTGCGGATCGTCACCCTCTGTTTCCCATTTTCTCTGCCGACCCGATAAAAAATGCCCGCCTGGACCGAAATTTTCAGGCGGGCATATACGATCGTCACCACGGAATCAATAGGTAAAACTACTTCCTCCGATAAATTCCCTCAACAAAGAGGTAGGTGGAATTTCATCGGGTTTGATCGGAATAAAATTGTCGATAAAGCGCAGCAGACGACGTGCTTCCCCATACTCGGGAATCGTGTCGGGCACCTCGTACAACATGGGTTCCACAAAACTGCGCAATACGGAAATCTCATAGAACAGCGACGAGTTGAACATCACGTCGGCATTCTCCTGATAGGGGAAAATATGCCGATCCTCCCCCCTCCGGACACTCTCCCAACGCTGAAGCGTAGCCGTGGCATCATTACCCCGAGTTCGACAGTCGCGTACAATACGGCGCAAAAGTCGATTATCCGTCGTCGAAATACGCGACAAATCGTCCATTGAAATCGACGTGAAGGCCGAAATATAGATCTTGTATTTATATTTATCATCCACCTGCCGGGTCAGTTTCGGATTCAATCCATGAATCCCCTCCACCACCAACACCGAGCGTTCGTCCAAACTGAGCGGCTTCTCGTGCCACTGCCGTTTACCGGTGATGAAATCGTAACGAGGCACATCCACACACCCTCCATTCATCAATATATTAAGGTGTTCGTTGAATGCCTCCACATCAAGCGCTTCGAGTGCTTCGTAGTCATAATCGCCGTTTTCGTCGAGCGGGGTCTTCTCCCGTTCCACAAAATAGTCGTCCAGAGAAATGAGCACAGGATTCAAACCCAATATGCGAAGCTGGATACCCAATCGCTTGGCAAAAGTGGTCTTACCACTGGAGGAAGGTCCCGAAATCAGCACCAAACGAGCCCCACGATTCGCATTGGCTTCGAAAATCGCATCGGCAATACTGCCCAATTTTTTCTCATGGAAAGCCTCCGCCACCTTGATCAATTCGCTGGCCTTCCCCTCCAGCACCTTGGCATTGAGCGAGCCGATATTCGAAACTCCCATCACATCCACCCATGCCTTATACTCCTTGAATATATCGAACATCTTGTCCTGATGCACCATCGGTTCCAATTGATCGGGATCGGTCCGTTTCGGAATGGCAAGATAGAGTCCATTGTAATATTTCCGCACATCGAACAAGTGGATGAATCCGGTCGAAATGGCCAACGCTCCATAAAAATAGCCTATCATATTGGCCAACGAGTAGATCGTGGCATAGAGCCGGGGACGGGTACGCAACAAGGCGATCTTATCATCGAAACCCAGTTGGCGATACATCTCCTCCGCCTCCTGAGTGAGCACTCGTTGACGGACGATCGGAATATCCTGGGCTATCAACTCGTTCATTCGCGACTTGATGGCATCGATCTCCGACTGGGGAATATCGCTCATACCGTCGATCTCACAATAGAACCCTTTGGAAACCGCATGCTTGATACGGAATCGACGCTCCGGATAGAGATCATACACCGCTTTGCTCAACGTGAAAAACAACGTGCGTTGGTAAACACGCATTCCTTCGTAATGAGTGATATCAATGAAGCGAACTGATATAGGACAATAAATCCTGTAATCCAACTCCTTGATCTTATTGTTCACATAAGCCGCCAAAAAAGGATGTTCGTTATGCAACGACAACATCTTCATCACCTCCAGCAATGGGGTACCCATATTCACATGCAGTTGGCTCCCATTATTTTCACAAATCACCTTGACCGTCTCCGTCATCTTGTCTCTTCGTTTATTTTTCAATTATACTCGGTTGCCGAATCCCTCCAAATTCCTCTCTGCACATCAAAGCCGAAACAATTTATAAAGATAAGAATTTTTCGTACATTTGGCAAATCACCTATCCATTAATATTTTTCCATGAAACACCTTATTAAAGAACTCGGATTCCTGTCTTTTATTGCACTGTGTATAGCAGTTTCTTCCTGTTGCCGGGAGAAAACCGTAACGATTATCTCAACCAACGACATCCACGGAGGAATCGACCATTTTCCTTCACTGGCCACATTGGTCAACGAATATCGCACAAACGACTCTGCCCACTTGTTGCTCATCGACGCAGGCGACCGCTGGACAGGCAATCCCTACGTAGATCTGGCCGAAAAACCGGGCTATCCGATCATCGAACTGATGAATGCATTGGGTTACCAGGCCGCCACCCTCGGCAACCATGAGTTCGACCGAGGACAAGCACTGCTCCAGGAACGAATCGAAGAGAGTCGGTTCCCAAATCTGGTGGCCAACATGCAAAGTGGCGACAGCGCCGATCTGAAAACACTGTCTCCTTACCGGATATTCGACATAGAAGGAACCCGCATCGCCCTACTGGGTCTGCTGACCACCTATCCCAACGGCCATCCCGTGGGGAAAGACGAACTGTTCACCGGACTCACTTTCCCCGATCCGGAACCGACCGCACTCTCCTATAAACAGTTGCGTGACAGTTGCGATCTGTTTGTCGCCCTGACCCACATCGGCGTGGAACAAGACTCGTTGCTGGCCGTCCGAATGCCCGAACTCGATCTGATCGTCGGAGGACACAGCCATACGGTACTGGCCAATGGAGGCAAAAACGTGAATGGCGTGGTGATCACCCAAACAGGCAAGGGTCTCAAATATGCCGGCATAACAACCATAACCCTTTGCGGCAAAAAAATCAAAAAGATCGACAATCGGCTGGTAAAACTCGACACCGTCGCTCCCGACCCTCAATTCGCGGCCATGATAGAGAATTACAAAGCGGCTCCTGCACTGAAAAAAGTCGTCGGGACCACTCAAATCGATCTGCTCAAAAGAGATTTGGCCGGCATCTTCGGAGATGTAATACGCAATGCTACCGGAGCCCGATTCGCCTTCTACAATATGGGAGGTGTGCGCAAGGATACGCTTCCGGCCGGAGCCATCACCGTGGCCGACATCTTCGGCATGGAACCTTTCGGAAGCACGCCATACACGCTTGAAATGACTGAAAATCAGATCAAAGAATTATTACTTAACAAATTCAATTCCGAAGGAAACGAATCCCACCGCATAGACCTCTATCCTTCAGGTATGGACTACACTGTTCTCACGAATGACTCGGGTGATGGAGTCGACATTCTTTTCTCCCCAAAACTGATTCCGGGAAAAACATACAAAGTGGCTCTTTCAGATTATGTCCAGGGAGCCTACAACTATTCGCTGCGAGGAACGGCACTCCCCACCGAACAAATCCTGACCGATCTGCTCACCGAATATTTCGAGAAAAAGAGTCCCATAAGCCAAGTCGCCTCCCCGCGTGGAAAAATTTCGGGAGAAAATGCTGTCAAATAACGCAAAAAAGAACCTTTAAATGGTTGTTTCTCAGAAAAAATTCCTAATTTTGTGGCCTGTTTCCCTCGGGAAATTCTATAAATAATGTCTAACTCTTTAATTTGCAACACACAACAAATTAACATGGAAGAAAACAAGGAAATGCAGGAAGTAGCCCCCGAAGTGGCCGCACCCGCAACTGAAACAGCTCCGGCGGTTGATCAAGCACCCGTGGCGGAAACTCCTGCAAATGCAGCTGAAAAAAAGGTTTCGAACGAAGATTTCGATTGGAATGCATTCGAAAACGATTCCGTTCTTTATGGCGGTTCGAAGGAAGAGGTCGCCAAGAAGTACGATGAAACCCTTTCCAACGTACAAGTCGGCGAAGTAGTCGAAGGTACGGTAATCGGCGTAGGCAAACGCGAAGTGGTTGTTAACATCGGTTACAAATCGGAAGGTATCATCCCCGTAAGTGAATTCCGTTACAATCCCGAACTGGCCGTAGGCGAAAAAGTAGAGGTTTATGTGGAAAGCGCCGAAGACAAGAAGGGACAGCTGCTGCTCTCTCATAAAAAAGCCCGTCAGCTCCGCAGTTGGGATCGCGTAAACGAGGCCCTGGAGAAAGACGAGGTGATCAAGGGTTACATCAAATGCCGCACCAAAGGCGGTATGATCGTGGATGTGTTCGGTATCGAGGCCTTCCTGCCCGGTTCGCAGATCGACGTGAAGCCTATCCGCGACTACGACATCTACGTAGACAAGACCATGGAGTTCAAAGTGGTGAAGATCAACCAGGAGTTCCGCAACGTAGTCGTATCGCACAAGGCCCTGATCGAAGCCGAACTCGAAGCTCAGAAAAAAGAGATCATGTCCAAACTCGAAAAAGGTCAGATTCTGGAAGGTACCGTCAAAAATATCACCTCCTATGGCGTATTCATCGACTTGGGCGGCGTAGACGGTCTGATCCACATCACCGACCTGAGCTGGGGCCGCGTGAACCATCCCGAAGAGATCGTTCAGCTCGACCAGAAACTCAATGTCGTGATCCTCGACTTCGACGACCAGAAGAAACGTATCGCATTGGGTCTGAAACAACTCAGCCCGCATCCTTGGGACGCTCTCGATCCAAATCTGAAAGTTGGCGACAAGGTAAAAGGCAAAGTCGTTGTGATGGCCGATTACGGTGCATTCGTAGAGATCGCTCCCGGCGTGGAAGGTCTGATCCACGTATCGGAAATGTCATGGAGCCAGCACCTGCGTTCCGCTCAGGAATTCATGAAGGTGGGCGACGAAATCGAAGCCGTTATTCTGACTCTCGATCGCGACGAGCGCAAAATGTCGCTGGGTATCAAACAACTCACTCCCGATCCTTGGGAAAATATCGAAACCAAATATCCTGTTGGTTCGCGCCACACCGCCAAAGTGCGTAACTTTACCAACTTCGGCGTATTCGTTGAAATCGAAGAGGGTATCGACGGTTTGATCCACATCTCTGACTTGAGTTGGACCAAGAAAGTAAAACATCCGGCAGAATTCACCCAGATCGGTGCCGATATCGAGGTTATCGTATTGGAAATCGACAAGGAAAATCGTCGTCTGAGCCTGGGTCACAAACAACTCGAAGAGAATCCCTGGAACCAGTTCGAAGGTCAGTTTGCCGTAGATACCGTTCACGAAGGTACGATCACCGAACTCAACGACAAAGGTGCCGTTGTATCGTTGGGCGAGAATATCGAAGGATTCGCTCCTATCCGTCAGCTCGTCAAAGAGGACGGTTCGCAAGTGAAAGTGGGCGACAAACTCGAATTCAAAGTGGTCGAATTCTCGAAAGCTACCAAACGTATCCTGCTGTCTCACACTCGGGTCTACGAAGATGTTCGTCGGGCTGAAGAGAAAGTAGAACGTGCCGAACGGCGCGCTAAAGAAGAGTCGACCGCCAGCTCCGTGAAAAAGATCAACGCTGCCGTCGAGAAAACCACGCTGGGCGACATCTCCGGTTTGGCTGAACTGAAAGCGCAGATGGAAGCCAACGCTGCCGAGAAAAAAGAAGAATAATTCATACTAAAATAATGCCATCGGCATGACCTTCAAGGTTACCATACTCGGTAGCGGTTCGGCTCAGCCTGTGGCGGGAAAACACCACTCTGCTCATGTACTCAATGTACATGAGCAGTTTTATTTGATAGATTGCGGAGAAGGCACCCAAAGCAGAATGTTGCGTGCAGGAATCTCTCCGCTGAGACTAAATGCCGTTTTTATCTCTCACATGCACGGGGATCATCTATTCGGACTTCTCCCTATGATCTCTACATTGGGGCTGCTCGGAAGACATACTCCACTACATCTGTTCGGGCCCAAACCCCTGGATGAAATTCTCGATTTTCAATTACGCTATTTGGATACCCAATTACCTTTTCAGGTACAATTCCACGAAGTAAATACCCGAATTCATTCCTGCGTTTACGAAAATAAAGTGATGGAAGTGTGGAGCATACCTCTGCGACATCGGGTTCCGTGTGCAGGTTATCTTTTCCGGGAGAAAAATCCTCCTCTCAATATTCGCAAAGAGATCGTGGATCGTTATGGCCTGGGAATCGCACAATGCGTAGCCGCCAAACGAGGGGAAGACATAGACATAGAGACAGATCATGGCAAACAGACTCTCCCAAACACAGAAATCACTTACCGACCGTACGAACCCAGATCTTATGCCTATCTGAGCGACACGCTCTATTCCGCCAAGGCTGCCTCACTCGTACAAGGTGTAGACCTGCTCTATCACGAAGCCACATTCGCCGATACCGACCGTGCATTGGCACGTCAGACAGGGCATTCAACCACTCTACAAGCCGCAAAAGCAGCTCTGACGGCTGAAGCCAAACAACTTTTAATAGGTCATTTTTCTGCCCGATACAAAAACGATGAAACAATGGCAGCGGAAGCTCGGACAATTTTTCCACAAACAGAAGCAGCTACTGAGGGAAAAACATACTCTGTCCCTCCTCATTTCCATCCGTTTCACAAATCTTAAACAAAGCAGGCAACCAAACCCTAAACTGTTATAGTCTCGCTCTAATCTTTTATTTCCAGCGAGGCAATTCCTATTGCCCGTTCTCCTCCGGCACAATACAACAAATAACGTTTCCCGTCTCTGTCGCAGAACACAAATGGATCCCGCACCTCATTCAGCGGTTCTTTGGCCGACCCACCGACAGACTCTTTCACGGGAATATCTCCCCCCTCCCACTCTCTTTCAGCCTGCATGACAAGAGTCAGATCTGAGACATTCCACCGACGAAAATCAGGATCACCCGCGTCTATCTTCGCACAATAGATCCGTTCCGGAGTATCTTTCCGACTCGAAAAAAAGGCATAAACCGTCGTACCCTCGACGAACTGTCCGACATGACGTACGCCAAACAATTTCTCGCCCTTTTGCCGGCTATATGATTCAAGGGCCTCTCCAAAGAAATCCTTGCGTACCTGCCACAGATCATTCCGATAATCAAAACCCAGAGGAACAACTGTTTCCCCTGACGCGGGCGCCTCGTAAAGCCATCCGCCATTGGCAAATGCATACCATCGTCCACGTACCTGGAACGGAGAAAAATAGGAGATTCCCAACATAACCGGTGCTATACTCTCGTGAAAAGAGAGGCCGTCTGAAGAGGTCGCCCAAAAAGTCTTCTGACCCAATTTCTCATTCGTCCGATTCCACACGCCATATGCATGACAGTACATTTTGAAAAGTCTCTTCTCATGATCGACCACCACAATGGGCGACGATACATGACCACGCATCGAAATCTCTTCCGAAAGCACTCGACGAATATCTTTTTTTCCCGAATCCAATTCTCCAAGAGTAAATGCACTCTTTCCGACTTCTCTGTCCACCAGATAAAAAGGTCCTGCCACCCGTTCCGACCATGCCAACCGGATATACAACCCATGATGATGTCCGAAATAGAGATAATAATTTGCCCGCTTATCCGCTCTTTTTTCGCGCGGCAACCAATCGGGAAGCCGTATCAGACAGGGGCCATTGATATTTTCACCCTCCTTTTCAGGATAGCCCGCCTGTCGGAACGAAGCCAATGAAACAATTGGCTCTCCCCCATTCAACCGACGGATTTCAATCTTCTGTGCGAAAGTGGCCGATACCATCAACAAAAATATGCCGAGCAACCCTATCTTCCCCCAATATTTCTTCATGGGAAATTCATCTTCTACGATTACAAATCGTTACGAATATATGTTTTTAAATTTCGATATACAAATTCCACTCGGAACTTTTATTGGATGATTTCTCGTTTTTATTGCTATCTTTGTCTATGTAATCTTAAGGGGTGCCCCGCACGGCCGGAGCTGAGATCACACCCATCGAACCTGTGTAGGTAATGCTACGGAGGGATTTGCTCGGGAAAACACGAAATAAAACGACTGCTGCCCCTGCATCGACTCAAGTATGATTATCTATGGACAGCAAACTTTTCAACTTTCCTCAATTCTCCTCGCGTAAGATTGAAATACCCGGCACGATTCATAATATTCGTGTAGGTATGCGCGAAGTAGCTCTCCAAAATGGAGAAAAAGTCGTCCTCTACGATACGACAGGTCCTTATACCCGCGCAGGATATACTCCCGATATCGAACGAGGCTTACCCCGTATGAAAGCCGCCTGGCACCAACCCGGCGAAGAATTTCATACGCAGATGTGGTATGCCCGTCAGGGTATCATTACTCCCGAAATGGAATATGTAGCCATTCGCGAAAGTTGCGGCGACCCCAATAGCAGTATCACCCCTGAAATCGTCCGCCAAGATGTGGCCGCCGGTCGCGCCGTGATCCCCTGCAACAGAAACCATCCGGAAGCTGAACCGATGATTATCGGCAGCCGCTATCTGGTGAAAATCAATGCTAATATCGGCAACTCGAAACTCGGATCGGGTCTGGACGAAGAGGTGGAAAAAGCGCTTTGGTCGGTCCGCTGGGGCGCCGATACGGTGATGGATCTCTCTACGGGCAGCAACATCCATGCTATCCGCGAAGCCATTCTGCGTAATACACCCACCCCGATCGGCACCGTACCAATGTATCAGGCTCTCGAAAAAGCCGGCGGGCGCGTGGAAAAACTCACCTGGGAGATGTATCGCGACACACTGATCGAACAGGCCGAACAGGGAGTGGACTACTTCACGATCCATGCGGGCATTCTCCAACGCCATGTGCCACTGGCACTGGGACGGACCACGGGTATCGTCTCGCGGGGAGGTTCGATCATGGCCAAATGGATGAGTCTCAACAACTGCGAAAGTTTTCTCTACACCCATTTCGAGGAGATTTGCGAAATCATGAAACGCTACGATATTGCTTTCTCGCTGGGTGACGGATTGCGGCCGGGTTCGCTGGCCGATGCCAACGATGCCGCCCAGTTCGGAGAGCTGGAAACCTTGGGCGAATTGACCCGTACGGCCTGGAAACACGACGTACAGGTCATCATCGAAGGTCCGGGCCATGTACCCATGAACCGTATCCGTGAAAATATGGAGCGTCAGGTGGAACAATGTCACGGAGCGCCATTCTATACGCTCGGACCGCTGGTATGCGACATCGGTGCCGGATACGACCATATTACGGCTGCCATCGGAGGGGCCATCATCGGATCGCTGGGAACTGCCATGCTCTGTTACGTCACCACGAAAGAACACCTGGCATTACCCAATCGCGACGATGTACGCGAAGGAGTCGTAACGTTTAAGATCGCCGCCCATGCCGCCGATATCGCCAAAGGACATCCTGCCGCCATGGCCCGCGACAAGGCCATGAGCAAGGCCCGTTATGAGTTCCGCTGGGCCGACCAGTTCAACCTTTCGCTCGACCCGGAACGGGCGGCTCGCATGCACCACGAAATGATCACCGACGGCGCTGACCATTGCGCCATGTGTGGTCCGGATTTCTGTGCCATGAAAATTACGCGTTCAATCGACTCTGATCCCAAATAGACGAATCGGGGAAACGCTCCTTTGACCATTCATTATTCACCAATTTTAAAATACCAAGACCATGAAGAAAAAATTTCTTGCAGAGATGATCGGAACTTTCGTTCTGGTTCTCATGGGATGCGGAGCCGCCGTATTCAATGGAGGTGCGACCAGTGTGGCCGCCGTACTGACCATCGCTTTCGCATTCGGTCTTTCTGTGGTTGCTATGGCTTACGCGATCGGTTCCGTCAGCGGATGCCACATCAATCCCGCTATTACGTTAGGGGTATGGCTCAGTGGTCGTATGTCCGGTCGGGAAGCCGGCTTGTATATGATCGCTCAGGTCATCGGGGCCATCATCGCATCGGCCATTATTTGGCTGCTGGTCAACAGCGGTAATGTATTCATTCCCGACGATGGAACAACCACCGGAGCCAACAGCTATGCCGACGGCAATATGATTCCTGCTTTGATCGCCGAAATCGTATTTACGTTCATTTTCGTATTGGTCGTTCTTGGGGTGACGGATGAAAAAGGAGGTAATCCTACCCTGGCAGGATTGGCCATCGGATTGACTCTCGTACTGGTCCACATCGTATGCATTCCTATCACGGGAACTTCGGTCAATCCAGCACGCAGTATCGGTCCTGCACTGTTCGCCGGTGGTACGGCACTCTCTCAACTGTGGCTGTTCATCGTCGCTCCATTCATTGGTGCGGCACTATCTGCCGGAGTGTGGAAAATGCTCCGTTCCTAAACCTCTATCAAACAATATTTTGTTAAACAGACACGGCCATCATTAAGACAAATGATGGCCGTGTCTGTTTAATAAAAACGAATGGATCAATCCACAGGCTCCAAGTCTACCCGGAAAGCCCGGATACGCAGCACCTCGGTACGCAAGGCATATCCGCCATTACCATACTCATAGGCATATTGCGTGTAATCTCCTGTTTCACCACCTCCTCCACTTTGGGCATATCCGGTACTATGATTCAAATCGACTTTGGTTGCGCGAGCACGTTGCCGATTCTGTCCGTCGCTGCTTCCGGCAGCCTCACCGGCCGAAGCGCTCCAATAATAAAAGGTCTGGAACTCCCCGAATGTAGTATAATACTGAGTAAGCGCATCTTCCATCTGGCGGATACCCGGCAGGAACCATTTGCTTTCGTTGGTAATCTCCTCGTAACCGAAGAGTCTGTAATAGTCATATTCCATATTGACCGTACCGTTCGCATTGCGCTTGTTGCGGTTGAAGCAGTACTCGAAGGCGGAGCGAGGCCGGCCGTTGAGCGTCATGATGCCCTGAATGGAGCGATAGATCACAAAACTCGTATAGGGATAACCGTCATTGAAAACCTGTCCGGGAGCCTCGTATGAACTGGTCGGGATCAAGCCAAAATGATCCGCATAGAGCTGCTCCACCTCGAAATTCTCGAGGCCCGAATTCAGTTCGGCCCAGGGAAGCCCCGGATAGATCTGATCGGTTGCATGTTCATCCAAAGGATCGTAGTGATCCAGATACTCCTCGTACTGTTCCATATAGATGGTTCCCTTATTGTCGCGCATCGCCACAGGCAACAGATGGGTCTGTTCGATCGACAGCGTACGACGCCTCTTCTCCACACCATTCTCCTTATAAATCAGAGTAACGGTCGCTGCCCGGTCGTTCATCGTCAAATTCTCATCCAAATAGAAATAGACTCTGTCACGCGAATGCTCGATCCGGGTACGAGTATTATTATAAAGCGCCCCGCCACTTTTCAGAAGCCCCTTGGTGAAAAATGCCCGCTTACCGTTTCCTGCCGTCCATGCAGAGCCTGTCGCCAGATGAGTTCCCCCTTGACCCTGTACATACGCGGTAAAACCCGACTCGGAGACACTTCCTGCCGCCATATCCTCTGCAGATATACGCTCCATCCGGATCCAGTCCGGAACACTGCCCGAAATCGGAGTTTCACTGTCCTGCGGCACCTCTCCTAAAATCACCTCCATCGTCGGAGCCTGGGAGGAAGAGGCAAACAGATAAACATCCATCGGCGTAACACAGAAATGAGCATCATGATTGCGTTCGCGCAACATGGCAATATAGTACTCATTGTTATTTTCCTCAATATCTACCCGGGCATCGAGTGTATATTCGCCCGTCACCGAACTTTGAGAGGTGAGGCCTTTGATCGTTATGTCGTTTTTATACTGATGATTGCGTTTTACCCGGAAATCATCCGTATGATTCGCTCCCAGATAAAGCGTATAACTGACTTCGTAGGTGGCATCATTATAAGTAGTATAAAACCCATGCAACTCTACGGCAGCTGCATTCGCATTGGCCAGGTAGGGCTTGTATCGCTGTTTTCGAGCATCGGAAATACTGTCGGGATAAAGCGCCTTCTCCCGTTCCTCCTGAGTGAGGTTTTCCAAATCCGCCGCCGGATTCGCCCATTGTTCGCCTTCATCTATCTTCCATTCGGCATTCTGTATGTTTTCGAACAGATAGAATGAAAAAGTAATCTGGCCATTTTTATTATATATGGTGCGCTGAAGAGAGGTATTGATCTCTTTGGTCCAACTTCCTTCCCATCCGGTCTGGACATTTTCTGCCGGAGCCGAAAAAGCCACCTTGGTAGGAAGATTCTTTACGGTCCAGTCCATCAGATAAAATGCAGGAAGATTATTCTCCTGGACATCGCTTTCCAGACGGATATTCACATCGACTCGTGCCATCAATGCCTGAAGTTCGACACGACGCTCTTCTTCCGGGGTTCCCCCGGTCAGATCCAATACCTTGGATCCTACCATGGGCATCCCCTCGGCCGGCAGAGCCAATGAAAGCGTTCCGGGATCGAGAGCATAAACAAGATTTTCGAGATCGGTCCGATTTCGGATGGTATCTGGCCGACTGTCTCCATTCTCGTCCTTTCGGAACAGATCGGGATTGACATTCGCCACCGCATAAACCGTGGCACTCTCGGCTAAAGTCGGATTGTCAAAAAGTGCCTTATCTATTTTCAACAAGCTCACACCTTGTCCCGGAGCATAATATCCCCCGTTATCGGGAGCATCGGGATATCCGGTCAGATAATCACCCTCCAGATAATTACCTTCGGCATCGAAAAAAAATATATAAAGAGTGTTGATACGTTTTTCTTCCTCATCCTTCATATCACTCGCACGGGTCGTCACTCTATGCAAATCCATCGGATTGCAGACAAACGTGAGAGTAGTGGTCTTTTCCGATGAGGAAAAAGACGATTCGGAAAAATCCTCCTGCCGGCAGGCAAAAAGTCCCACCAGTAACAACACTGTTATTATCCGAAATTTTCTGTCGTGTACCATATATCTTTCTTATTCGAATACAATATCGTCGTTATCGTCCATTCCATCGTCGGCCTCGCCGTCTTCCCACTGTTCCCCGTTATCAACCACAAACTGGAGTACAAACGTATCTCCCACAAAATTGAGTTGGGCCGTATATTTCACACCCGGCCTCGGAACAAATGTACTGGGACGAACTATGGATTGACTATCCGGCTGACCATTAAAGGTATAGGCTATATTCACTCTGACATTCTCCCCAAAACTGCCGCTCTCACCGGAAATCAACAGCAGATGTTCACCTCCTACCAGACCCGAAGAATTGACTGTCTCTCCCTCTTTCGGCGCAGGCAATGAGAGATCTGTCGACAGCAAGGCATAGTTCCCCGTATAACGATTGTCGGAGAACGAAAACGCCACATTATCACCCGTCAGATCAATCGTCACATCCTTATAAAAACTACCGCTCAATGAGACCGAATGTATCGTAAGATCATAATCGCTGAGATTGTTCACTTCAAAACCCAGCCCCGTCAACACATGACTAAAATTAAAACGCAGGCTTCCTCCATCCTTACGCTGGTTATAGAGGACGCCGACCATGGCATCCGGAGTAATTTTATGGTCAAGCGGATCGGCAATATTCTCTCCTTTCTGCGGCATGGCAAAAGTCAACACCGGAGCACCGGCCTCAGCCGACATTGTCAGCCGGTCAATTGTCGGCCGGTCAATTGTAAAAGCGCCGCTGTATGGATACCATGCAATGAACGAATAGTTATATTCGGCTGTCTCGGTTATGGCCTCATTGGCTGTATTATTCGTATCATACCCGTCTCTATACCAATATTTCGGATCGTTAGCCGTACCTCCATTCCGATCATAAACACACCCGTTCGACCCGACAACAACCTTCTGATTATAGAACACATCCGGCGGACATTGAGCCTTTTTCAACGTCCAAGGATTTTTTCCTGACGGATAGTCGATATCTGTCGTCCCGACCTCATATGGCACACAATAACCGAGCACTCCGAACTCATCACCCTCCGAAAGTGCATTTTTAAACGTGCTGCGGCTCTCCACGGAAAGCATCGGGGTACTGAAAAGAATGCGCCCGGCGTCCGTTATTGTCGGATTCTCCGGCTCTCCCTTTTCACAAGCTGTAATTACAGCCAACAATACTGTCACCCCTATAAATCGTTTCACCATCATAGTTGTTCGCTATTTTCCCGATTTCAATCCACAATGATAATACCTCCGACAGCCTCATCCCATGCGTTTACCGTGGGAATGTCAAACAGGATACGATCGTCATCCAACACACTGAACGTATAACGATACTGTCGCCCCACTTCCCATTTCGTCACAGGAAGAGAGTTCAACTGAATTGTGGCAGTTTTATGTTCACCACTCGTACCATTCGTCGAATACTCCACCTCAACATAATAATCCCGTGTAATATATTGCGGCAAAGGCAGTACGTCAATCAGAAGAGTTCCCTCTGTTGTGACCTCAGCCCCTGTGTCGGAACGAAAAACAATCAAAGGAGAGTCGGATGTCGTCACATCAGATCCCGTCCAAGAAGACAGTATCTTCGTCTTGTCGGACAAATCGGCCGCATTTATCGACAAACCGCCACTCCCGGGCATCCCATAAAGTTTAACCTCATGTATTCGAGGCATGAATCCCTCGATTCCGACAGTAGCTTCATTCCGTTTTCCGACGATTTGGATTCGTGAAAGCAAATGGGTAAATGAAAATGACACCGGAGCCGACAGACTTCCATTCATCGCAGAAACCGATGCTGCCATCAGATCGACCTGCTGTGAGGCATCAAATCCCGTAACAGTGAGCATCCCATCCTCGTTATATGCAGCCGTTCCGGGAAGTTCGTCCAACGAAGGATACAAGCCATAAAAGTCATATGTCTTGTCCGACTTCCAAAAGCGCAGGTTCTCATAACTCCACGAGACTCCATCGGAAGTGGAAACCCTTGTGGCATCGAATACCTGACTGAATGCGTCTTGCGGTGTGTACCATCCCCACACGGCAAAAGCATCGCCCGCGCCAAAATCTTCTTTCGCTGCCCGCGTCATCACCGTAGTGAAACCAATGGTCCTCTCGTTATCGGATGGAGGTACCGTATCAGTCTTCGAACATCCCGTCTGTAAAAACAACAGAACGGCACATAAACCAATGTATCGCATCATTCTCTCGTTTTTCTTTCGTCGAATCCATCATTCATTTGCGATCGGAAGGGGAACATCCAACCCCTTCCGACCTGTATTCCTTGTAAAAATCCGAGCCTACTGGAGCGGCAGATTCTGATCGCCATCTTCGGCATCCTTCCAGAGTTCCACCTCAGGATCAGTGAACTGGATATATTCCAGTTCCAGACTTTCGGGTGTAATCTCGGCTACATAGTTATACTTGAATCCAGCGTCCCATGCACTGATCGTCGTCACGGGAATTTCAGAAGTGAACTCCCTATCCTGAACGAGCACTTCGTTATTCGCAGCGGTCGCGGTCACTTTGAAGGTGATCGTAACGGCCTCTCCCTCTCCGGTCGGGATGGTCTGAGGAATGACTACGATATTATCGGATGCGGTACCTTGTGCCTCGGAGATAGCAGCGATTGTCAATCCGTAATTCTGGTCGCCGCTTGCTGCGCCCCAGTTTCCGCCCAGCTCTCCTGAACCTGTTTCTCTGCTTGCGGTGAAAGTTGCGGTCGAGGGAATGCCATTCACCGATACATCCGAAACAGTCAGCGTGGTACCTGCATCGAAACCGCTCTTGAAGGTGACTTTCACGATCGAAAGCAGGTGTTTGAAGGTGAACTGTACAGGCGTATTTCCTGCACTTTGACCGGTTGCCTCTTTTGCAGCATAAATCAGATCGACCTGCTTATTATTATTATTCACGCTATAATCGGTCAGCGTGAGATATCCGTTCTCGTTCACTTGTGGATCAACCAGCGCATTTGCCGGAGCATAGGCAGCAAATACATAATTGGCCCCCTCGACCCATGGACGCAGACCGCCCGTATAGGTCCAACCATTTCCCCCCTTGGTAACGGGAACATTGTCGAATACCTGAATCGCCGGAGCGGCATCTTTCACATACTGCCCGAAAACCTGGAACGTCGTGAGCGATTGGTCGAGTTCGATGACTGCACGCGACTCCGTCGGATACCCGATATAAGCACCATCAAAACTGATAGCCCCAGTCTGCGACTGCTTTACCGTGTCGGTTTTACTGCAACTTGCCATAACCGCTGCGGCTACGACAAACAAAAGAAAAATTCTTTTCATGTTTTGTGTAATTAAATTAAGGTTAAAATTAAGGTTAAAACGTTCATTCTATTCATTATTGGCATTTCCGCGTGGTACTTAATTCAACGGTAACTCGATGTCTTCATATTCACCCCACCCATCTACATCGACTACAAAACCCGAATCATTTCCAGCCTCCTCGTCCGTCACCACCAATCCCCCCACAGTAATTACTCCACCGCGCGGTTGTGTCGCCAATTGATCCGTCACGTCAAAGTCGAACTCTTTAAGAGTACCGTTTTTCAACATCACCTCCAAATTCAGCATTTGCTGTTGTCCGGTTTGTCTCCCTGCCTGGGGCCCGTAATGGTCACCCGGGAAATCGGGAACCCCGAATGATGTCAACATCATCTCTACCCCATAATCCTTCAATTCGCAATCAAAAAGGATAGTCGCCGCATTCTCGCCCGTATGGCCATCTTGCAGATAAACCGATTCGGCCATACCGGAAAGTGCACCTCGAGCCAAAGCCACATGCTCCAACCCTTCATCGAATTCGTACCGAATCAGATAGGTATAAACTAACGGACGCAATGTCACGGCCAATGGAACCGGTTCCGAAGTCGGCGTCGCCATGTAACTATCGATCCATGTGCCATAAAGCATATCGGGAGCGCTGATCGTCTTCTCTTGTGCATGGTCCTGACTATATGTGGCACGGGTACGAGTCCGGGTGGAAGCCGAAGCCTTCGATGAGACATGCAGACCATCGAAAACAATATACCGAGTATCGTTGTTATACAGCAGAATTTGTTTCTCCCCCTCGCTCATCGGCAACAAACCGCCCTCTCCCGGGAGATGTCGTTCCGTATACGAACCATCCTCATGATAGACAAAAGAGGCTATTCCTGTAGCAATATCCGGGCGAAGCTCCTCGTAATCCATACCGTGTTTAGCCGGCCAGTTGTCCTGCCATCCCATCCCGTAATCGCGTTCCCACTCCTGTTCCCACTCAGGAAATAAAACCACCCGAACGTTAAGTCCATGCACGTCGTGATCATAACAAAGATCTTTGCGACAACCACTCAACATGGATAAACATCCCAACGACAATAGGAACAAGCCGTTCAGCTTCTTCATTGCACACCTCCTTTCCGGTTAACATCCCATAGGCGCCATGCCAATGCAAATTTCAGTTTCACAGGACCGAAATAATTCGTCCGGCTGGTTTGCTGGTAGACATAGTGTCCGTCCAATGGCAGATATTCCTCATATGAAGTATGTAAAAAACCTATACCGATACCCGCCTCCAGCGAAAGCACGCGTCCGATTGGGAACATATATCCATAACTCAATCCCGTCATAAGGAATTCCCCTTTGTAACCGCGTCCTCCATTCTCCAAATCATACCAACTGCCCGCAGCAAAAGCCCCCACATAATGGCCATGCCACGGTTTCTTCGTTTTGAACCAATATCTCCCTTCCGGACCTATCGTAGCAATTTGATAATATTTATGCTGTGCTTTTCTGGACCACCAAGCAACCTCGCCCTCCAGATTGATCGACCAACGATCATCAATACGATACTCTATCTCCAACGAGGGCATTAATACGGCATCGTACAATAAATTTGTTTTCAGAGCCAGCCTATGCAGAGGATCCCTGTTGGTCAACATTGGTTCGGAATCAGAAGTAACGGTCGGAGATTGCGACTCTGCAGAAGACTCACCGACTGCCGAAACGGATGATTCTGCCGGTTCCGGCCCGTTAACCGCTTCGGAGAGTGAATCTAACTCCGGCTCACGGACAGCATCGGAATGCTCCGCAGGTCGGGAATCGGAATCGACAGAATAACTCAAGCGAAGAACCGCATTACGCAGTTCCGGGAAATGATGATCCAACAAATACCGGTAGGTTCTGCCTCCCTCCAGATCCATCAACTGTTTCTTTCTCCCGTCCACGATTTGTCCGCGTTCATCAAAGATCCAAACCGGAGTATGATATAAGATATCCAATGCCTGTCTGCGTCCAGGGACACGACTATCGTTGACCACACGTTCTGCCAAGCCATCCCAGTCTATCCCCTCCGCCACAACACGGACTAAAGAATCCGGAAGGTCCATGTGCTGACGAATATATTCCAACACATTCTTCACTCGATTCTCACTCAAACGCAAATTAGCATTGACTATACCATCTGGCGAAGCATTTCCCTCGACAATCAAAGACATCGACACTCGAGAGTTCCCGAAATCAAGGGTATCCAAACTCTTGATAAACCGATCGAGTGACTGCTGATTATCTCGAAACGAAAGATCTAACACAGAATATCCTCTACGAAAATAGACATATACCGAATCTGCCCTATTCTGTGCTACGACAAAGCCACAACATCCCAGTATGTGAAATAATACCAAAATCAATATACGGCGCATCATATCCTTCCTTTTTCAATATTCACGGCATAAAAAATCCGACATAAGGTTATATGGGTATTCCATCTCCTCATGTCGGTGATATATCCAATCAATTCTCCTGACCGAAGCCAAGAAAAACATAACGACAACAATATTTTCGCAAAAGAAATAAATTGCGAAAAACAGATAAACAATTTATCAAACGCTTGATTATTAGAAATAAGTTCGTATAATACGCGCGATAATTGTGTGTGTGTGTGTGTGTGTGTGTGTGTGTGTGTGTGTGTGTGTGTTTATACGTTTTTCACACATTTCCAAATAATTAGCACACTTTTTTTCAGAGAAAATCAATTTGCAGAGACACAAAATCCCTCGTCTTATCAGAGACAAGACACTGCCGGAATATATACAATTCAAATACCGGTTACATATTGCTATGTTTCCCGCAAAATACATGATCGGTTAATAGTGGTGTTACCGTTTTGGATGCGAAGATAAGTAAAATATTTTTATTAACTACTTATTATTCCATATATTTCTTAAATACATGGTCTTATTTTCACATTAATACCTTCGTGTGTTACGAAATAAATTTAATGGAACACACGATAGTTCGAAAACCATTCAACAATGCATCCGACCGTTTGAACCTCTTGTTGTATTTTCCGATCTGTTCATAAATTCATAGATAAAGGGCTGAATTTCCTGTTTGAATAGTTGGTTGTCGAAATCCCACTCGTCGGCGAGAATGGATATTCCCGTGCTGACATAACGGCTTCGGCGGTCGATGCTCCATCATCGTATAACATGGTTAAACAAATGGTAGAACATTTTGCGGAAAAATCGTGCGAAAAAGGCGTTATGGAGAGTTTCGTTACGCACCGACCAAAAACAAAAACACTGATAATCGAATGACTATCAGTGTTTTGCGATGAGCGGAAAACGAGACTCGAACTCGCGACCCCAACCTTGGCAAGGTTGTGCTCTACCAACTGAGCTATTTCCGCATT